>QXWO01000049.1 GCA_009911035.1 Lachnospiraceae bacterium | reverse complement strand
GCTGTATCCTTCCCACTGCCGGGCGGATTGGGGACTTTCACCCGTTAGAACGTGTGCCCACCGGGCACACCAAAAAACAGCAGCCGGGAATTTCCCCAGGCTGCTGTCTTTAATTACAATGAGCCGGCCAGCAGAGTGCAGCAGCGTTTCTTTCTTGTTCAGCTGCAATTAATCTAACGGATACTTGTCTGTCAGTTTTTGCACGATTGCTCTAGCCTCTGGAATCTTTTCCTCTCCTCCTTTGACAATCATTGCAATTGCCTCTGCAATCATATCCATATCTTCTGTGTTCATGCCTCTGGATGTGACCGCCGGAGTTCCAAGACGGATACCGCTGGTAACGAAAGGTGATTTCGGGTCGTTTGGAATCGTATTCTTGTTGGCTGTAATATGCGCTTCATCCAGCATTTTCTCCACGGCCTTGCCTGTAAGGTCATAAGTGGTAAGATCCATCAGCATCAGATGATTATCCGTGCCCCCTGAAACTATCTTGATATCCCTACTCATAAGTCCTTTGCAAAGAGCCTGGGCATTGTCCACGATTCCCTTCTGGTAAACTTTAAATTCTTCTGTCAAGGCTTCTTTGAAGCAGACCGCCTTGGCTGCAATAACATGCATCAGAGGGCCGCCCTGAATGCCCGGGAACACTGCTTTGTTAAAATTATATTTATCTGCCGCTTCCTGATTGGCAAGAATAAGTCCGCCTCTGGGGCCTCTCAAAGTCTTATGGGTAGTAGTTGTCACCACATCTGCATAGGGAATCGGGCTTGGATGAAGACCCGCTGCCACCAGTCCTGCAATGTGGGCCATATCTACCATTAATACTGCGTCCACCTCGTCGGCGACTTCCCGGAATTTCTTAAAATCGATCGTTCTCGCATATGCAGAAGCGCCTGCAATAATCATTTTAGGTTTACATTCCAATGCAATTTCCTTAAGCCTGTCATAATCAATGAAGCCCTCATCGTTTACTCCATAAGGAACGATGTGGAAATATTTTCCAGAAATGTTTACTGGGCTTCCATGGGTCAGATGACCGCCATGGTCAAGATTCATTCCCATAATCACATCTCCAGGTTCACAGATGGCAAACTGTACAGCCAGATTCGCCTGCGCACCGGAGTGGGGCTGGACATTTGCATAATCACAGCCAAACAGTTCTTTTGCCCTTGAAACAGCGAGATTTTCCACCTCATCCACACACTGGCACCCTCCATAATAACGCTTTCCCGGATACCCTTCTGCATATTTATTGGTCAGAGGGCTTCCCATAGCCGCCATAACAGCTTTGCTCACCCAGTTTTCAGACGCAATCAGCTCAATATGGCTGTTCTGCCGCTCCTGCTCGTTTACGATGGCCTGGGCGACCTCCGGGTCAACACGCTTTACCTCATCAAGTGAATACATGATTTTTCCTCCTGCTATATCATAGATTTTGTTTATTGTGCTGGACAAATAATTTTGAATATTATAGCATAGACTAATATCTTAAGTAAACATTAAGATTTCCGGAATATATGAAAATAACTTTACTCATAATAAAAATACTGTTAAAATAGTGAAAGATTTCAAAGGGATAAAAATATGTATTACATAATTGTTAATCCAGCTTCAAAGTCCGGCCGGGGAGCCAGAATCTGGTCCCAGATCCGGCCGGTTCTGGATAAAAGAAAAATTGCATATAAAGTATTTTTTTCCAAGGCGGCCGGGCATGTCATCAGACTGACCCATAAGTTAACGGCTTCCTTATTAAAAAACGACTCTAAATCTGTCATAAAACTGATTGTCCTTGGCGGTGATGGAACACTGAACGAGGTATTGCAGGGCATTTCCGACTTCAACCGCGTGCTGATAGGATATCTTCCAACCGGCTCCAGCAATGATATGGCAAGAGATCTAAGGCTGCCGAAGAATCCGGTCCGAATTCTGGACGGCATTTTGTCCTGTCAGAAACCTGTGCTTATGGATTTAGGCTACCTTACCTATGAACAGTTTTCAGGGAAATTTTCCAGACAGCACAGCAGTGAAATTTTTACAAAACGGTATTTTGCTGTAAGCTGCGGCATTGGATTTGATGCCGCCGTATGTGAGGAAGCTCTTGCTTCCTCCTTTAAAAATATTTTAAATAAAATGGGGCTTGGCAAGCTGACCTACTTGAGTATTGCCCTTAAGCAGCTAATTAAAGCCCGGAAAATTACCTGTACGATTACGTTGGACGACAGAAAGCCCATATATCTGCCCAAATTTTTATTTGTTGCAAGCATGATTCACCAGTATGAGGGCGGAGGATTCAAATTCTGTCCTAGTGCCAATGATCATGACGGCCTTATTGACGTATGCTGTATCGGAAACATTCCCAAATGGCTTGCATTTTTAGCGCTGCCCACAGCCTTTACCGGGAATCATTACCGTTTTAATGGAATTGACCATTATACCGCATCCAAAGTCCATCTGGAAACATCCTCTCCTTTATGGGTGCACACTGATGGCGAAGTAACGATGAAAAGCAGTTCCATTACGCTGACCTGCGAACGGAACAAACTGCAATTTTTATTATAATAAGCCGGCCCGTCAGGTACAGCAGCATTTGTTATAATTGACACTGCGTTTATCATAGATTAGAATTAGGTCTGCCCGGCAGGCCATTTTTAAAAGATAGGAAGTACTGTTAAAAATTTCTACAGACAAATTTGTGCTTATGCCCGAATTAGCGGGCAGAGCTGAAACGGAGGATATTATGAAAAAATACTACGGAAGGTATAAACATGCTATACCGCTTATTATTTATGCTGCTATTTACTGTGTCTGGTTCGCATGGCTGGAAAGAACCGTTGTGCATCCTGATACTATTATCCATATGAAAATCGATGACATGATCCCCTTCTGTGAACTGTTTGTAATCCCCTATTTTCTATGGTTCGGGTATGTATCCATAGTGGTTTTATACTGCTTTTTCAAAAATAAGCAAGAATATTATAAAACATGCGTATTTCTGTTTACCGGAATGACAGCCTTTCTGGTTATATCCACACTCTGGCCCAACGGACATCATCTACGGCCTTATATTATGCCAAGAGACAATATTTTCTCCAGCCTTGTGGCTCATCTGTACAATATGGATACACCTACTAACTTATGGCCCAGCATCCATGTGTATAATTCCATCGGTGCCCATCTGGCTGTAGTCCATAGCCAGAAGCTGGCAAAAAATAAGGCAATACGGTCTGGCTCCTTTATACTATGCGTTTCCATCGTACTTTCGACCGTATTTATCAAACAGCATTCCATGTTTGATGTTCTCACGGCTTTCGTGATGGCCGCAACCATGTATGTTGTTGTATATCAGGCCGATATTGTGGCGCACTGCCAGTGGTATCGCTGGAAACGCCAGAGGGTACGCCAGGTGTAAGATAAAACAGCTCCAATCACCTTATTATTTTAACAAGCGATGACACGCTCCGCGAACTATTCTTATATCAATAAGAATAGTTCGCGGAGCGTGCTCTCCGTTGTCTTATCTTCTATGAATGCATACTTTACAGCTTTCTAATTAAAATTAAAAAATCTACGACATATTTTATATCCCTCGACAGAAATCTTTCTGCCGCTTCTGCCGGGAAGATTCATACAGCGTCCCAATAATCCATATCTTAGCTTCCTGTACAGCATCCAGTCCTTTTTCTTAAGATAATCCCAAAGTTCTTTCTTCTTTACAAGGTTTTCTTTTGTGTTTGAACGAATCAGCAGAATAGAGGAAACGGTAGTGATAATATCCAGGTAGCTGACCATATACTGGTACATTCTTTTAGAAGCAGTAATTCTGCTTTTGTTTTCTATCATATAGTCAATCATCAGTTTATTGACCGTGATCTGCTGATCAATCCTGCCAATCATAACCTCCTCGTTTACCGACTGGTCTTCCCTTCCAATATAGTAACGGTAAAAATTCACATCCAGATAATACATATTCCTTACAAAAGGAAGGGGCTCAAATACATAGAGATTGTCCACATAAAAAGTATGGTCCGGCAGCTTTAATCCGCACTCCCTAAGAAGTTTGGTCCTGAAAATCACCGAATGCATCAGAATATACTGTCCCTTATGAAAATGTTTTACATCTTCCCATGTAAACATCTCATCCACTGGAAGCGCATGTTTAAACCGCATTACTTTATGTCTGTTTTCTCCTGTTTTTTCATATACAAAGTTGCTGATCAACATATCCAGCACTCTCTCGCCGCCTGTAAGTTCCCTTAGGGTTTCCAGAATTTTAAGATACGCTTCTTCCTTTACCCAGTCATCGCTGTCCACTACTTTAAAATAAAGCCCTGACGCCCTGTCTATTCCTGCATTAACAGCAGACCCATGACCGCCGTTTTCCTTATGCACCGCCTTTATGATCGTGGGATATTCTTTTGCATATCTGTCAGCAATGGCTGGTGTTTCATCAGAAGAACCGTCATTCACAATGATGATCTCCACGTCCTCTCCGCCCTTTAAAAGAGAATCCACACACCTTTCCATATATGCCGCTGAATTATAACAGGGCACTGTAATTGATAAAAGCTTCATTTTCTAATTACTCCTGCTTTCCAAAGAATTTTCATACCCCTATCATAAACACTCCTTTAAAAAGAATCAACTTAAGATTTTATAAAGATAGGCGCTGTATGCGGAAGGCACAGGGTATTTTTCTTTTACATCTTCCGGCTCTGCAAAGATCATACCGCTCTGGTTCTTCTTTTCTGCCAGTTCGTCCACTTTTACCGCATAACCGATCATATGCCATTCTTTATGGGTAAATATATGTTTGCTTGGGGAAAGCGGTTCAATCCTTAAGACTGATAGTCCTTCCTCTTTCAGATAATCAAGAACCTGTCTTTCAGATAAGTGGCCTTCTAAAGAAGGGAATTCATACATTCCTGCTAAAAGACCGCTTTTGGGCCGCTTTTTCAAAGCTGCCCGGCTCGCATCCCGTATGACCAATACTGTCTTTTCCTCAATTTTCCTAGGTTTTTTCGGCGTTTTATAAGGGAAGTCCAGTTCTCTGTGCTGGCTGTGGGCAGTGCACAGTTTCTCCCACGGACATCCGCCGCAATGGGGTGTCCCTGCAGGAATGCATACCATTGCCCCCAGTTCCATAAGCGCCTGGTTAAAATCTCCCGGCCTTTCTTTTGGCATGCTTAAATACAGTTCCTGTTCAATGTCCCGGCGGACCGACTGTCTAAGTATATCCCGTCCATCTCCTGACAGCCTTGTAAGCACACGAAGTACATTTCCGTCCACTGCCGGCGCCTTTTGCCCATAGGCAATAGAACTGACTGCACCTGCCGTGTAACTTCCTATTCCCGGCAGCTTTATTAGTTTCTCAAATTCTTCCGGCATCATACCGCCATATTCTTCCATAATAATCTTAGCTGCCTTTTTCAGGTTCCGGACCCGGTTGTAGTATCCAAGGCCCTCCCAGAGTTTTAAAAGTTCCTCTTCGTCTGCGTCGGCTAAATGTCTGATATCCGGCAATGCTTTCATAAAACGGTCATAATAAGATTTTACCGCTTCCACTCTAGTCTGCTGGAGCATGATCTCCGAAATCCATACATGGTATGGGGTTGCATCTTCCCTCCATGGGAGAATCCTCCTGCCCTTATCATACCAGGCAAGCAAAGGCTCTGATGCTTCTTCTATCTTTGTAAGTTTCACAGGCACCGGATTATAAATCCTCATGGAAACAGGCGTCACTGCACAGTCATATGCAAGAATCCTAACCCCTGCCTGTCTTGCTTTTAGCAGCGCCCGGGCAAATTCCGGCTGGGTAGCCCAATTAGGTGTGAAATATTTTACCCCTTCCATCTGGATCACCAGAATAATATACGCCTCATAGCCTTCCTTTACTGCCTCCATCAGTTCTTCCACATGCTTTACTGCCCTGTCCGAAGGGGCGTCGGGAAAAAGCACGATTCCATCCTGCTCCAGTGTAACGCCTTTCACCTCAATGAATATCTTATGATCCGGAGTTTCCGCGTAAAAATCAAAGCGGGAATTGCGGTATTGGGTTTCCGGCTTAAGAGTACGTATATTCGGGAACAGTTCTCCTGTATACAGCCACTCCTGTACTGCTTTATTGGGTGCCTGGGAGTCCATATTTATTAACCGTGTTCCCTTTCTGACCGCCACCAGATCATATTCTGTATTTCTGCCTGGACGGCCGCTTTTATCCAGATACACCAGTGCATTTTCTGTCAGAAGCTCGCGGCATCTCCCTGTGTTTTTCACATGGACCTTCTCTTTTCTTCCTTCTATATCCACATAGGCAATAAATCTGTTCGGGCGTTCCAGAAAATGCCCCTCCTTAATATTATCGTATTCCATATCTTCCTCATATTCTGTAATATTTTATGGGTCTTCTTTGTGTTCCGTCCCAAGCCCCGGCTTATATGGAACCAGCGCTGAGGGCACAACCTCTGACGCAAGGGCAGTATGTACCGCCTGGTCATCAAAAAATATATGTGCCCCAAAGGCTTTCAGTATATCCCGCTTGGCAGCCCCGCCAAGAAAAAAAGCCTCGTCGATCCGCACATTCCATGCCCGCAGCGTCCTGATAACACGTTCATGGGCAGGCGCACATCTGGCTGTCACCAGCGCGGTCCTTATAGGCGCCTGTTCCGGCGGAAATTCTTTCTGAATATCCGACAACGTTTTTAAAAATTTGGCAAAAGGTCCCTGTTTCAGCGGATTTTCCGCCTGCCGCCTCTCGTTTTCCTCAAAAGCTTCCAGTCCTTCCCTTCTGAAAATCTGTTCGGATTCATCCGAAAAAAGCACCGCATCCCCGTCAAAAGCTATGCGAATCTGGGAAATTTCCTGTCCGCTGTCATAAGTTTTGATTTCATCGCAGCAGATTATTCCTGCCGCGATCCCGCATTCAATGGCCAGACTAACGTCCCGTTCATCGGCCGATAAGTACAAATCTGTACAAAATGCCTCAAGATACGGTGTCAGAGAAGCGCCGCTTGCCAGCACTGCCCTTGAAATGTCCAGTCCGTAATGTGCAATGGAGTTGAATACCCGAAGGGAAGTATCCGGGCTGTTATGAGACATGATGATGACCTCCACCCTTCCCTCCTGTCCGGGAATTTTATTAATGTTAAGCAGTGCCTCTATCAGCCGGAAGCCATTCCCTGGCTTTAAAAGTTCTTTCTCATGCTCCACCTGATAACAGCAGTAAGCTTCCACTCCCTGTGTGCGGAAAATTTCATTTTCAACTGTCAGATCAAACAATGCCCTTGAAGAAACTCCGATAACAAGCCTGTTCTCTATCATATCTGCTCTCCTTCCGCCCGCGGAATGTACTGGCGGATGAGAAAAATTTTCTATCTCAGCCGGCTGCATTCATACTTTTCAAAAGTAAGAAGGCAGGTGCGCAGTTCATGATACCGGTCTTCGATATCACCTTCCTTAATCTCCACATCGGCTGCCACTGCCATGGTGTTAATCATCCCATCGGTTATGCGGTTATGCAGAGCCGCAAGTATATTAAGGCGCTCCCTATAGGTTCCGGCATCCAGAAATTCCAGTACAAGCGGGTCTATATTTAATTCTTCCTGTTCTTCTTCCCGGACAGCATCCTCCCGCTGCCCATACTGCTGTTCCTCAATTTCTTCGCCATCAGCAAAAGCTTCCTTCTTAGGCGCATCCACAGGCTGAACTGCAATTACCTCCTTTTGCAGTTCAAAACGGAATTCGGAAACTGCTTCCGGATAGTTCTTTTGGTCTATTTTTTCCATAAACATGGAAAGGGGCCTTGCATAAACTGTATAATCACCGTAAAGGGCCTGGTAAATCACAAGTTTTTCCCCTGTTTCACTATGTTCAGCCATGGTTACAATGCGGTAAAGGTTCCCCTTAAAGTGCCTGTAGATTTGTCCGGGTAACGGTATATTTGACATAGTCTCCTCCAATCTGCCGCAGTCTTTGGAACTGACAGCATACAAACTTCTCCGCAAAAGCCAGGCGCCTGTACTGACGCCTTCGCCCGGCTGCTGCCTGCGGAAACAAAACTATATCAATTATAATCCCAGCTTTAGCTGTTGTCATTCCTCTTTTGCAAATCTGTCTGGAATTATTTGCAGTAAAGCATCATATGTGTCGGTCTTCTCCCCTTTCCTGCCCCTATTTATTCCCTGAAGCGTGTTTGAAAATTGCTCTCTGCCAGGTGTATGTCACAATTTGTGGGAGACTATGAGCATAAATGCTCTGCCAAATGAAGACCGCATAGAGGACTGTATAATCTGAAATCGGGACAAATAACTTGCAAAAGGCACTTGGGGAACTATATTTTCAAACACACGCTAGCTGTATACCATACTGGAAATGCAAAGAGATGCCGCACAGACAAGCATTACCGTAACAATTATCATGACCGTCAGTCTTCCCGTATTCTTCATAACTTTTCCTCCTTTATGTTGCAGTTGATTTATATCTAAATCCATTATACAAAATGATGTGTCCCATAAAAAGGACTATCAAATGCCATTACACTTTACAGCCGCCTACTCACTGCCCATAGGAGACAGACCCTTATCACACTCCGCAGACCAGCTTATTGTAAATAAAAAATCCACCAGTACAAACGCCATATAATAAGAACGCCGCTGCACAGATGGATATAATTCAGCTATAGTAAATCGCAGACAAAGCTGTCGTTTATATTGATCAGCCAATAAAGGCTTCCCCGATTTCTTTCAGTATCCGGCAGTTTTCCGGCAGGGAACCGGGCTGTGCGCCGGACTGGCTGGTAAACACATACATGCTGTCTATCCCGTAGTTGGAAGCCCCCTTTATGTCGGCCTGATATTCGTTGCCAATCATGACAGATTCCTCCTTTTTCAGCCCGTATTTTTGAAACAGCGCATCGTAAAAATACAGGGACGGCTTTTTGACTCCTGCATCGGAAGAATATAAAATCCCGTCAAAGCTGTCATAAATATCCAGCATTTTCATCTCCGGCTCTGTAAACATGCGCTGTGCGTTTGATAAAAGATATATCTTTTTACCGGCCTTTCTAAGCCGTGAAATCATCTCCGGCACGCCCTCGAAAAGTTTGATATACTGGGTGGAAAGGCACCGGAAGACCACGCCGGTCTGCCAGATTTGTTCCTTTGCCGCCTCCACATTCTTTTCACGGAAAAGCTGTGTAAATACGTTGTCAATGAGTATTTCTATTTCTTCTTTTTCCAGTTTTCTGCTTCCAAACTCGCGGCACATCCATACATAAGTTACCTCCAGTTCTTCCCGGGCCAGCTTTTTGTACTGTTTCTTTAATTCCCCCGTCGTATACGAAGCCCCCATCATGGAATAAATTTCAGCCATGTTTTTCCATAAAAAATCCTTTTCTTCATTTGTATGAATATCTACCAGTGTGCCATATAAGTCAAAAATATAATTTTTGTACTCTTTCATTCTTACCTCTTTTCTCTGTCAAGATATCTGTTCATTATTTCCCGAATCTCCTCAAACTGCCTGTTGGTCATTGAATTATCCGATTTAAAATCCATCAGCTTATAAATATATCCCTGGTCCTTCACCAGCGCAAGACTTTTGTCATAAACCAGTCCGTAGACCAGAGAAATATGGCCTGCTACATGATCTGCCGTAGTCTTTTTAAGGGTGCGCAGAACCGTATCTCCCTCCCGGAAAGCTTCCATGACCTCCCGGCTCACCATACAGCTATGAAGCTCCTGTGTTGTCACATTGTATATCTCCTCAAGGGGAAATTCCACATTGACTTTCAATATATCTATTTTGTCTGCATCCCGCAGAATCTGGCAGAACATCTTCGTCCTCTCATCAATCCCATCCGGCAGCTTATATGCACTATGGCAGGCAATTGCCGTCTTTATCAGCTCATCTTCCGCATCGTCCTCCAGAAAATTCCTGATTTTCCCCCGTGCTGCCAGCGGACAGCACGCTTCGTGAACCGTCCTTATGTTAAATAAAATCCGCACTCCATACCCGGCATGATCGATTGACTGCGCGTCTATGAAAGTACCGTAATTCTTGAGCTGCTCAAACCTGCCTATGTCGTGAAGCATTCCAAGAAGCCATGCAAGGGAAAGATCTTCCTCACAAAGCCCGAGAGAGACGCCAATCTCCTCGCAAAGCCTGCTGACCCTGTATGTATGCTCAATTTTAAGGCGAACCTTCTCATCCTGCCTGTTATAATTTTCCACATATTCGTTAAAAACTCTTACAACCTTTTGTCTGTCAATTTTCATACTCAACCTCCATGCCGGAATCATTATACACTAAACACCCAAATTACACACAAACTATTTGCAGGTACCTGAATTTTCATTACGGCCTTGACCCATTAGTTTCTATCTGCTACCTCTTAACTTAATGGCATTGGTTCACAGCCGCAGTAACATTATACTCCCTGTCCCTGCCGGCAGGCAACTATATAGCTTTCCAAAAAAATAAATCAATGGTAAAATAAATTCAGCAGGAAAGGAGCCGTTTCACTCCGCTTATCCTGCCATAGGGGAACTACTGTAAAAAATACCTTTTTCCCAGAAAAATTTGTGTTTGCGCATGGCGGACCATGTTGGTATTCCATTCGCAGACGAAGCAAGAATGGAGGATCACTATGATTCAGACTCTATACCATGTACCTGAATATAACGAGGAACTAATTTACCCTGCTGTCTGCAAGTTCATGAAGGATTTAAATATTGGGAAAGATATGCGTCCTGATTTAAAGGTAGTCATCAAGCCCAACATGGTGATGGCTAAAAATCCCAGCTTTCCCGCTACTACCCACCCTCTTGTCATAAAGGCGGTTATCCGCTGGCTGAATGAACACGGAGTCAAAAATATCACCATAGCCGAAAGTTCCGGCGGTCTGTACAATGGAGAATATATGAAAAATGTCTACTATGTATGCGGCATGAAACAATTAGAGCCGGAAGCTGTGCTGAATCAGGATTTTTCGGCGCGTACCGTCAACTGTAAGGAAGGTTTCCGCAATCATTCCTTCCATATTATTACGCCCATTCTGGAAGCAGATTACGTGATAAATATTTGTAAGCTGAAAACCCATGCCATGACTGGTTATTCCGGCGGCATCAAAAACCTGTTCGGAACCATTCCCGGTCTGGAAAAGCCTCAGATGCATTACCGCTGGCCGGACATCCGGGATTTTTCCCGTATGCTGCTAGAGCTTGCCCAGACTGTCAGTCCCCAGCTTACCATTATAGACGCCATTGACGCTATGGAAGGTAACGGGCCGACTGGCGGAACCTCCCATCCTTTATATATGCTTCTGGCCGCAAAGGATCTCTACACCCAGGATTATTTTGCGGCAAAGCTTATGGGTCTTGACCCCATGGACATTGAAATGATAAAGCAGGCCGTAGAAGCCGGACTTGCCAGACCGGATGAAATGGAACTGTCCGGGGATTCTGTACCGGATAACCTTACACCCTTTCAAGTGCCTGACACAAAAAAACTGGACTTTGCCAGCGCCCTTCCCGGATTCTTGCAAAAGCCCTTTGTTTTTTTTGCCAGCCGCCTGTTTAAATCCTATCCTCTGCTCAACAGAGAATTATGTGTAGGGTGTGGCAAATGCGCAGAAAGCTGCCCTGCCCACATTATAAAAATAGAAAATAAAAAGGCCAGCTTCAGACGGAAAGGATGCATTTCCTGCTTCTGCTGCCAGGAAATGTGTCCCATGAAAGCAATTTCCGTGAAAAAGGCCTTTTAAGCTTTAACAACAAAGGCTACGCCGGATGCGCCCCACTGTAATTTACGTTTGGGATGCTTCGTCCTTCTTACCTCCGGACATCCGGCGCGGCCTTTATATGCTTCCGGGTACCCAGAGCGCGCCCTGTTGCCATAGGCTGCCGTTTCTAAACTTAATGTACTTTCGGTTCCCCGGCTTATCTGATTTCCGTCACCTCATATCCGGCTTCCGTGACAGCCGCTTTAAGTACGTCATCCTCTACCGTTTTGGCAAGTACCACCTCGGCGGTCTTGTTTTCAAGGCTCATGGTAACACTCTCAACCCCGCTTACTTCTTCCAGCGCCTTCTGGACCCTTCCAGTACAGTGTCCACACATCATTCCTTCAATTGTCATTGTTCTGTTCATCTTTCTTTCCTCCTGTTTTTCCTCTCTTTTAATTATGCTTACTTCGTCAGATTTTAAAACTTCATACCCATGTTTATTTTCATGGGACTTAAAGTTCCGCAGCCGCAGGGCGTTTCCCACAACAAATAAGCTGCTCAGGCTCATGGCCGCTGCTCCGAACATGGGATTTAGCTTAATGCCAAATGCCGGATAAAAGATACCTGCCGCCAAAGGTATCCCGATGGAATTGTAAAAAAATGCCCAGAACAGGTTTTCCTTTATATTCCTGATTACTGCACGGCTTAGACGGATCGCAGTTATGGCGTCTGTCAGCCGGCTTTTCATCAGGATAATATCAGCGCTGTCGATGGCCACATCTGTTCCTGCCCCTATGGCAATCCCCACGTCTGCCGCTGCCAGTGCAGGGGCGTCGTTGATGCCGTCGCCAATCATTGCCACCTTACGGCCTTCCCCCTGAAGTCTTCTGATTTCTTTTTCCTTGTCTTCAGGAAGGACCTCCGCAATAACCTGATTGATATGCAGGCGTTTTTGCACCGCCCCGGCTGTCCGCTTATTGTCGCCAGTCAGCATGACCACTTCTATTTTCATCTCCTGAAGTTCTTTTATGGCTTTGACAGAAGATGATTTCACTGTATCCGCCACACCTATGACAGCCGACAGTTCTGCTCCTGCTGCAAATAAAAGAGGGGTCTTTCCTTCCTCCGACAATTCCGCTATGGCCTGGGCCTGCAAGTCGGAAACCACAATGTGATTTTCTTCCATAAACTTTATATTTCCGGCCAGACACCTTTTTCCCCCACAGCTTCCCATAACGCCTTTCCCAAAAACAGCCTGAAAATCGTCAGCTTTCGGCACCGTCAGTCCTCTTATCCCGGCTTCCCCCACAATAGCTTCCGCAAGGGGATGCTCGCTTGGCTTTTCCAAAGCAGCCGCAAGAGCAATTATCTGGTCTGTATCCAGCTCCCTGTCATACCCAAATACGTCCGTCACAATGGGCTTTCCTTCCGTGATGGTTCCTGTCTTGTCAAGAACCACCGTATCTATATCCCTGGCCGACTGGAGGGCATCCCCCGACTTGATCAGTATGCCGTTTTTGGCGCCTACACCTGTTCCAACCATAATCGCCACGGGAGTGGCAAGGCCAAGCGCACAGGGGCAGGAAATCACCAGCACAGCAATGGCGCTGGACATGGCCGCTTCAAAGTCTCCGCCCGCTGCCAGCCAGACAATAAAAGTAACCAGCGCTATGCCCATCACTGCAGGTACAAAAATCCCCGCAATCTTATCCGCCAGCTTTGCAATTGGCGCCTTGGATGAAGATGCCTCCTCCACCAGACGGATGATCTGGGATAATGTGGTGTCTTGACCTACCTTTACAGCCCTGCAGACCAGCCGCCCTGCTTTGTTCATGGTAGCAGATACAACGGAATCCCCGGGCTGCTTTTCCACCGGAATGCTTTCTCCTGTTATTGCCGCTTCATTAACGCTGGAAGTTCCCTCCACCACAACACCATCCACCGGTACAAGACTCCCCGGCTTTACGATAAACAAATCATCCCGCAAAAGCTGCCAAGTGGGGATTTCTTTCTCCTCCCCGCTTTCCAAAAGGAGAATTGCCGTTTTAGGAGACAAGTCCATCAGCTTTTCTATTGCTTCGCTGGTTCTGCCCTTAGAGCGCGTTTCCAGATACTTGCCTACCGTGATTAGTGCCAGAATCATTCCCGCCGACTCAAAGTATAAATCAGAAGCATACCGCCCCACCAGAACATCATCCCCATGTCCCAGTCCGTAACCAATCCTGTAGATTGCAAAAACTCCATACAGCAGGGCCGCCCCAGAGCCTATGGCAATCAGACTGTCCATATTGGGACTTAAGTGGAACAGCGTTTTAAATCCGGTCTGGAAATACTTCCGATTTACAAAGATAATCGGCAGGGTCAGCAAAAACTGGGTGAATGCAAAGGTAAGTGCATTTTCATTACCGTGAAAAAGTTTCATAAATAAATCCGGTACCGGGAGGTTCAGCCACATAAAAAACATGTGATGCATGGACACCGCCATTAGAAGAATCATGAAAACAATGGATATGGCAAGCCTTGTCTTCATTTCCTTATTTTCCTTCCTGCCCTTTACCTCTTCCCTGCCGGCGCCATTTACGCTGACGGTTCCATTGTCCGGGAAAGTCCTTCTGTCTGTACCGCTGCCTTCTGACACCGGCCCATCTCCCCTCTTTTCCTGCCCGGTTACTGCCATAAGGCTTGCACCGTATCCCGCTTTTTCCACTGCCTCAATAATTTTATTCTCATCACAGACATTCTCATCAAAGCTCACCTGCATACTGTTGGTAAGCAGGTTCACCGTTACATCCCCCATCCCCGGCAGCTTCCTCACACTCTTGTCCACATGGGAAGAACAGGCGGAGCAGGTCATCCCTGTTACTGCATATTTTTGTTTCGTCATAAGCTTCAACTCCTTTTATTCTATTTCAATTTCTTCACCAGTTCAACGGCTTCCCCGATGATCTGGCTGTTTCCGTTTCTGATCTCCTCCACCACACAGGTCTCCATATGCTCTTTGAGAATCACATATCCAAAACTCTGTAAAGCACTTTCTACCGCTGCGATCTGTGTCAGGATATCCCCGCAATAACGGTTTTCTTCCAGCATTCTGCTGATTCCGTTTAACTGCCCGGCCATACGGCTCAAACGGTTCTGAAGCTGTTTCTGCTGATCGATAGTTCTCGGTGTATGTTTCGTACGACAGCAATTACACCTGTTTTCCTCTCTATTATTACCTGACTGGTTCATGTTCATTACCTCGTTTCTGCTATCATTATACCCCCTACGGGTATCTTATTGTATATATATTATACCCCCTATGGGTATTTGTCAATGCCCCTAGCCAACAAAAAAAGCTGCCATCACCCAAAAAGTAAATGGCAGCTACCCTTCTCTCATTTTCATAATTTACCTTTCATCTACGGTTTATGACTCCGCAGATAACTAACATTTTAAATCTTATAACGCTTCCCGTCATGATACAGGCATTGGAATAATTTTTCCCTTATAACATACCAGCCTGCTTAGCTTCCGGGCATTCTCCTGCGCCAGCTCATATGTCTTGGAAATCTCAGTCTACAGCGCAAATTCCAGCGTATCCATTCGATCGCGCACACGTATTACCGCCTGGCGAATCCCTTCGATTTTGCCAGTCAGTTCATCCCGCAAATCTGATACTTCCACATGCAGTTCCTCTATTTCACCGCGTACTTTAGCTATCTCACTATACATCTCTTCCCGCAGCCCGGATACTTCGCTTCGCACCTCTGCTATCTCACTATGCATCTTTTTCATATCCTGATGCATGTCGCCCAGACGGCTTAAAATCAGTTCTGTATCTGTCATATTCTCCCTCCCTTCCTATAAGATTCCACCTATGCCGGCGGCGCTGATTGACAGCAACACAGCCTGCCAGCCTCTGTATATTTCAAGCATGTTCCTGAATCAATTATGACATTTTATCAACAACCCGGACACCGTCAGATATAAATCCCGGCTCCAGTGCCTTTTTAATGAGTAGAAATTCCTCGGGATAAATGCAGTTAGGCAGGCTGCCGTCCTGCATCTGTTCAAACGCTTTCTCATAATCCATGAACACCGCTTCTTCCACTTCGCTCTCCTGCAATATAAGCCCGGAAATTTCGACCGGCTTTTCATACAGATATACGGCGCTGATTTCGTAGTCCTTAAACTCCCGGCCCCAGAAGACATCTTCGATATAGCCTTCATGAATGCCGATAAAACGCAAATCTTCTTTTCCTGCTTCTATGCCAAGTTCCTCGCGAAGTTCACGCAAAGCGGCTGTCTCGTATTCCTCCCCTGCAGGAATATGTCCGGCTGATGAAATGTCATAGCATCCCGGATAGGAGTCCTTGTTCCTGCTCCTTTTCTGCAAAAGCACGTCTATACGCCCGTCTGCTTTCTTTCTGACTACCCAGATATGAACCGTTCTATGACGGTCTCCATCCCTGTGCACCATGGTTCTTTCCTTTACATGGCCTGCATAAACTCCGTTTTCGTCACACAAATCAAGCAGCTCCAGTTCTTTTCCGTCAAGCACAGCCCTGTACCAGAACCCGTCAGCACGGTAACACAGCTTTAAGGAAAAGAAACCAGTCTCTTTCTCAAGCAGGTCAAAGAACAGTTCGTCCCCGTCCCAGAGATTTAAATCATATATCTTATCCTTATCCACCCATTCAAGCTTTCCCTCATCGCACTCTTTAAGGGTACCCGAAAAAGCATCTGCCGTATACAGGCACATATATTCTGTCTGGTATCCTTCCGAACAAAAGGTCACAATCCCCCGGAATCTGTAGGAAGTGAGGGTAAGTCCGGTTTCCTCTTTTGCCTCCCGCAAAAGACATTCCTCCGGGCTTTCATCTCCTTCAAAATGCCCTCCTATTCCTATCCATTTATCTTTGTTTATATCATTTTCTTTCGAAATTCTGTGCAGCATCAGATATTGGTTATCCTTTTCTATGTAGCACAGAGTAGTAAGTTGACTTTTCATGATTAGCTAAGCATTTCTCCTACGATTTTGTTTACCAGTCCGCCGTCTGCCCGTCCCTTTACCCTGGGCATAAGCTCTTTCATGACCTTTCCTTTATCCTTTCCGGAAGGCTCTGCAATTCCAAGGGCTTCAAGTACCTCCGTCACTTGGACACGGATGGCCTCCTCACTCATTTCCTCTGGGGCAAATTCCTGATATACTGCCAGCCTTACCGCGCAGGCTTCCTTAATATCGGACCTGTCTTCCGGCGCCAGCTCCATAGTTTCCTTTGTCTGCTTGATTTCCCTCTTCACTACCTCGAATTCCTCGGCCTGCGTCAAATCGCTGCGCTTATCGATCGCCTTATTTTTAAGCGCAGAAAGCAGCATGGATAATGCGTCCTTTCTGTCCTTATCCCTGTTTTTCATTGCCTCCATCATTTGTGCACGTACTTCTTCAATCATACCCATAACTATTTTCCTTCCTTTCTAAAAAATCCTGTGCTCTTTTTTTACAGCAGCTCCGGTAAAACAACTTACGCCTTAATATCTCGAACTGCATGAAAACAGCGCATCCTGTTTCAACTGCTGTACTGGATAATCAGCATTTCAACACTTATATTGTCATTCATCCTGCCTGTCTTAATTGCTTCCTCCGCAGCCACACACGCCTCCAGTGCCTGGCGCAGATCTTTTGTAGCAAAACGCGAACTTTGGGTCACATACTTTCCCGCAACAAATCCCGGAATCCCTACTTTTCCCCCGATTGCCTTGTTCTGATATCCCTTGGCCTTAAGTTCCTTTACCTGCAAAAGCATATTAAACTGTCTTGCAATCAGAAACAGTATCCGCATAGGCGGTTCTTTCTGGGCTAAAAGCTCATAGTACAGCTCTAATGCCTTTTTCTGCTTTTTGTCGGCTATGGCGCTGATCATGTCAAAGATATGGTTCCCGATTCGTTTAGTACATACTTCTTCTATATCATTCTCCGTGACAGCTTCCCTGTCAAGGCAGTAGCAAAACAGCTTTTCAGCCTCCCGCCGGATATTCTCCATATCTGTTCCCGTTTTCTCCAGAAAAAAGTTAAGCGCCTGTTCAGAAATCTTTTTATTTTCCTTTTTAACCATGCCCAGCACCCAGCGTTTTAAAGTAGTTTCATCCTGGACTGCAAATTCCACTGCACAGCCTTTAGCGGATATTACTTTGTACAGACGGCTCCTTTTATCTATTTCCGTTTCCACAAACACAAAAAAGGCTGTCTGGGAAGGATTTCCCAGATATTCTGCAAGCTGTTCCCCGCCGCTTTTTAATAAACCGCAGTTTTCCATAACGATCAGGCGCCTTTCAGCAAAAAAAGGCATGGTCTCCGCCTGGTCTATAACTTCCCCAACGGAAATATCTTTTCCCTCATAATAGTGATAATTCATATTATCATCACCGATAACCGCTTCCTTAAGCTTATCCCTGTACTGCCTGCGCAGATACCCTTCTTCCCCGTACAAAAGATAAATATGATTGAATTGTCCTGACTTAATATCCTGCATCAAACGCTGCATACCTGTCTCCTGCTTTTACCCTCCCGCCTGTGGGAAGGCACATCCCTATCCTGCTCTGCGTATTTCAATGAACCGGAACACATCTCTGTACAAAGCGTCCTTATCTTTCAGATCAACCATCAGCCATTTCTGTCCGTTGCCTTCCTGCGTCTGATTATAGATCTCCTGCATTCTTTCCGTCCATTCCTGCATCCTTTTCTCGAAAGGCTCCTTTTCTTTCCGCCCCACTACAAGCAGCACCGTAAAATAGGACTCTCTGGGATACATAGTGCACAAAGACTTCCCTGCTTTTTTGAACTTTACATTCCATCCTCTCTCCATGCTACATGCGCTGTATTCTATTTTTTCACTGCATTTATACTTTTCCCTGATCTCTGAACAGAACCCGTCAAACACATCATTTCCCACATATTCCCCGATTTCCTCCAGTGTGGGGCAGTAACTTTTATCCTGCAAATCAATCATACGCCAATATCCTTTGCTCATTATTCTTTTTCTGCCTGCCGCTGACAACATTCTATTACATGGCTGTGAATTTTTCAACCCTCCTGCTTCACCTTTCACGAAATCCATGACTATGGGACCAGAACATAAACCATTGCCATCCTGCCGCAAGACAGCTTATTGTGACAAACGCCGGGCTGCTTCGCGGGACTAATCATTATAATTAACATGTTCCAGATAACCGGACACCTCTGCCTTTCTCCCATTGGTCGTAAAACGCACCGCTCCGGTTTCATATGTAATAAAAATATGGATATCCTGTTCTTTCAGCCGTGCCAGCAGCTCTTCATGGGGATGTCCATAGGAGTTTCCCCTGCCGCAGGATATCACAGCGTAAAAGGGTCTTCTACAGTCCAGAAATTCTTCCGGTGTGGAGCCTGCTGACCCATGGTGGGCGGCTTTAAGCACGGTCACCCGTTGCTGTGTCTCTTTTTCCTGCAAGAGATTTATCAATTGTCTTTCCCCGGCTCCCTCCACATCTCCTGTAAGCAGTGCGCTGAAATCACCGTAAGTCAGTGCCAGGACTATGGAGTATTCGTTTGTCTTTCCTGTATACCCCTTTGCAGGATGCAGGCAGGCAAGACGGAGTTTTCCATTACGGATCTCCTGTCCCTGACTGATATAGGCAACTGGCACTCCGGCCTCTCCAGCCATAAGAGCCAGTTCCTGATACTCTTTGGTTCTGACTTCCTCTGCCACATCAGGCAGTACAAGGTTCCTTACCTCTATGCCCTGCTCTCTCCCCATTTCCAAAAGCTCTTTGATTCCACTATAGTGGTCCTCATCGGGATGCGTCACAAAGACGGCATCCAGCACAGACGCCCCCTGAGATTTTAAGAAAGGAATGATCCTGTATTCCCCCACGCCTTTTACCGAAGAACTGCCGCCGTCAACCAGATAATTCCCCTCCCCGGCGTTTTCAATAAAAATACAGTCCCCCTGTCCCACATCCAGAAAAGTGACCGCAAGCCCCCCTTTGGGATGAATGATAAAAAGGGCTGCTGCCAGCGCCGCAATACACCACCTTACCCTAAAGCGCAGCTTTTTTCCATAAAAAACAAGCGCCAGCATAAGCAGCAGATAAAAGAAGATCTGGTATATCCGGGGTTTTCCCGGCGTCCAGAGATTTCCCGGCATCCGGTCACAGAACCTGCATGCCCCTTCATATATTTTCAACACTGCCCTGACAAAAAATACAAAGGGCAGGGATAAAAAAGGAAATAACGTCTGGCTTAACAGCAGCATAAGACCTGCTGCCATCAGCAGACTCATAAGAGGAAGAACCAAAAGATTTAGAAACACAGAATAAACAGGATACTGATAATAGAACCAAAGATAAATTGGAAGATTGATCACTGCCATTCCCAGGCCCCCCAAAAGGGCTTTTCTTATCCGGCTTTGGTCATCCTTACTCTGGACGAGAACCGGAAACAAAAGGCCAATTCCCAATACACAGCCAAAAGAAAATACAAAGCCACTGTGAAACAAATAAAGGGGCTGCTGTAGGATGATCAAAACTGCCGAAAGAGCCGCCGCGGTCAGCATATCATAGGTGCGCTCTGTCAAAATACTTATCATCTGCAGGGCAAACATGAACACTGCTCTTAATGCCGATACTGAAAAGCCTGTCATCATCCCATAAAAAATTATCACTAAGGTGGAGATAACTGCGGATGCTTTCAGGGGGAGACTGCATTTCCTAAGAAGCTTATACAGTCCCATTCCCAGCATGGATATGTGAAGCCCTGAAATGGCAAGTATATGGGCAATCCCATTCCTTTGGTAAAGAGCTTTCAGCTCCCTGTCCATGCCGCTCTTTTCCCCCAGGAGCATGGTCTGCATCAGAGAAGCCTCCTCCTTTGGCAGGCACTGCTTAAGTTTTTTGGAAAGAAATAAACGCAGTCTGTATCCTGCTTCCCCCAGCTTACTGTATTTTTCTGACTTGGCTAAAACAATTGCCTGATTGAGGCGGTAAGAGATTCCAGAAATCTGATAATAAGAATATGCGTCGAACTGTCCCGGATTTGATGCTCTCTCAAAGACAGCAGCCTTTCCGGTAAGTGCTGCCCTGCTGCCGATTTCCGGCTCCTTCTGGCCGGATTTTAAATAGCATATAACGTTTTCCCCCGGCGGACCGATATCTGCTTTCCTACCGGCTCTATCCGGGCCGCCGGCAGTTTCTAATTTCACATACAAAACCGGAATTTCCTCACCCTTCCAGTTGACAGTAGTTTCCTTTTTATATACCTTTCCCGTCACTGTCAGGGTCTTTCCCTGAATTTCCCCGTAATCCTCATAAGGCTGCGGCCTTAATAAAACCAGGCCGGCCAAAACCAGCGCCGCTCCAAGCGCGGCCGCTGCAAGAGGCCGTTTTATCATATCAATTTCATCCTTCCTGCCTATTCCACCAGCTCAAGATTCCTCTCAAAGACAGTGGAAAGACTGACATTTTCTTTGTAATTTACATTGGTGCTGCCGCCTATGGATATCTGCACCTTGTTCACATTGGCAAGCTCCACCAGAGAATTGGTAAGTGAATAAATCGCCACATCGGAAG
This sequence comes from Lachnospiraceae bacterium, assembly GCA_009911035.1. GTDB lineage: Bacteria > Bacillota > Clostridia > Lachnospirales > Lachnospiraceae > Suilimivivens. Next base: position 26,838 of record QXWO01000049.1, on the reverse strand, counting down.
TGACATTATAAATCTGGGTCAAAAAGCTGTTGTCCAGATCCACATAGCAGATACCGTCCTTTACGTTGACACTGATGATCTTCGTACCCGGATTAATGGAAGGGAATACCTTTTCCCCTTCCGCAGGCCCTGCAATCACCTGCTCTACCACCAGTCTTTCCATGGATATATTACTGCTGTAAATGACCGGTCTGGTCACCTGCTTAAGGCCGTCCCCCCGTTCATTGGCCAGATACAGGGTCAGGTTCACTTTCTCATAAGTATTAATTTCATTTCCTGCATTATCTATGAACATATCCGCACTCATAAGGCCGATAACGCCCGATGCATCTGTTAACGGTTCTGACTGGACCTGAAAAGAAATGTACTGTATCCCTTCTATCTGTGTCAAAGTGCGGACAACTGCCGCGCGGACCAGCACTTCCGTGGTAACAGGCAGCTTTTTATAATTTTCATCAAAGCTGATCACAAGCTGGTCCTCCGCTATGGAGTAGCCCAGCAGTTGAAAAGAATCCGATAAAGGCGCCTTATATTCCAGCTTTTCGGAAGACGTTCCTAACTGTTCCAAAAGTTCTGCCACCAGTTCTTCTTTATCCCTGGCCGTTGTGGCATAATCGACGGAAAAGACTGCCGTTTCATCCCGGTTTACATAATATACTTTATAAGTTTCCCCCTGCGCTGATTCCCCCTGCATACTGCATGCACAGGCGATAAATGCTGTCAGCACAATCAGAAAGGCCAAACTGCTTTTTCCTTTAGAAATCATATACGCTCCTTATATTAATGTCCTGATCAAGGGGATTTTTACGGTAAACATTGACCCTTCCCCATAAATGCTCTCTACCTTGATGGCCCCCCGGTGAAGCAGGATGGCGTTGCGGGTAATGGCCAGTCCTAACCCGGTACCGCCTATTTCCTTTGAGTGGGATTTGTCCACCCTGTAAAAACGCTCATAGATTCGTTCTAAAGACTCCTCCGGTATGCCGATACCTGTATCCGCCACTTCCACCGTAAAAAACTGGTGGTCAGCGTCCAGCGTCACATCCACTTTTCCCTGCTCCCGGTTATATTTGATAGCGTTTTCGACCAAATTAGTCAATATAAGAGACATCTTCACTTCATCCACTTCCGCCATGATTTCGCGTTTGCTTATCAGCGTCACTTCAATATTCTTTTTCCTTGCTATGGGGCGCAGGCGCTTTAAAATAATTTCCGTCAGTTCATTGATATTCACCATACTGATATTGATCTGGGCCACTGACTTTCCCATCTTTACCAGCGCAAGGAGGTCGTTGATGATTTTATCCTCCCGCTCTATCTCCTCCGCAATGTCCTCCATAAACTCACGGTAGATCTCTACAGGAATATCCGTCTGTCCCCGCAGGGAATCGGCCAACACTTTTACGGAAGTGATGGGCGTCTTTAGCTCGTGGGAGACATTTGCCACAAACTCCTGCCTGGAATCGTCAAGAGTCTTCATCCGTCCCAGCAGACTGTTAAAAGCATCCACAATATGTTCCGTCTCCAGATAATCGGGCACGGATATGGGGTCATTGGTATATCCGTCTTTTACTTCACTGATGGCCTTGGAGATCCGGTCAAAAGGGCGTATCAGAATCTGCGCCAGCACAAGGGCAATTGCAAAAATACAGATCACCATGATGATTTCAACGATAAGTGCCTTTCGGTTCAATATTTCCATGGTAGCCACAATACTGTCCGTGGAAACACTGGTAAGCATCACGCCCTTTATGATTTCTGTCCCCTCCGGCATCTCCGGGGTAGCCATCTGGGCCGATATCGTCTCAATAATGGGCAGGGTAATTTCTATGAACCCATTGACCGCATCATAATTGACCGTGTTCGTCCCTTTCATACAGCGGATGACTTCCTCCGAAATAATGGTTTTCCCTTCGCTGATACCGTAAGTATCCTTCATTATCTTTAAATTTTCATTGATTATAAGAACACGCCCATTATAAAGATTGGAGAGCTGTTCTAATTCCGCACCAATCACTTCCGATGAACTGTCCTGCAGATAGTTGTATGTAATCAGATGATTTGCAATGATACGGAGCTGGGTCTGGACGTCAGAGGTACGCACCTCCACGGCACGGCTCTCATAATTTTCCAAAATCCCTGCCCGCATAAAGATACTGGGAATCATTCCCATCAGAAACATAATGATAAACAGGCGGACCTTAAGGCTCCGCCCAATTTTATTCTTTTTGATAAACCTAAAAATTTTTTCAGCCATAGGGTACCTTTCATACCAGCTTTAAAGTAACAGGAATTCTGCACGCCTTCAGTTTTGGCTCATACCGTAAATGGACCGCCTGTGCCTGTTGTTGTGCTTTCAAACACGCTCTAGGCAAAGTAGTAGCCTACGCCCCATTTCGTGTGCACATACTTAGGCTCCGAAGGGTTCTGCTCAATTTTTTCCCGCAGTCTTCTGATATGTACGTCCACAGTGCGCACATCTCCCGGATAATCGCTTCCCCACACTAGTTTTAAAAGATTTTCCCTGCTGTACACCTTATTGGCATTGACCACAAGGAGTTCCAGAAGTTCAAATTCCTTGGCCGTAAGATTGATCTCCTTCCCGGCTGCATAGACCCTCCTGCCCTCACAGTCCAGCTTCATGTCGCCGTTTTCTATTATTCCTGCCGTTTCCCTGGGTTTCGGGGAAGTACGTCTGATAATGGCTTTGATTCTGGCCTTTACCTCCAGAATGTTAAAAGGTTTGGTGATGTAATCATCCGCCCCGTATTCCAGACCCAGAATCTTGTCCATGTCCTCCCCTTTGGCAGTTAACATAACTACCGGCACTGTCGAAAACTCCCTGATCTGCTGACATACCTCAAATCCTGTAAGTTTCGGAAGCATCACATCCAGAAGAATAATGTCATATTCTTTCTGCCGGATCATTTCCAGCGCTTCCTCTCCGTCATAGGCACAATCCACTTCCATGCCGTCCTGCTCTAAGCTGAACCGGATTCCTTTTACAATCAGCTTCTCGTCATCAACTACCAGCACTTTCTTCGCCATATTAACTTTCCCACCCTTTCACTGCACTGTAATGCTGTCTTTTATTTTATTGAACAGTCCGTCCTTTATCCCTTCCACGTTCATAATATCTTCTATCTTCTGGTACGGGCCGTTCTTTTCCCGGTAAGCCATAATGCTTTTTGCCTTGCTCTGGCCTACTCCCGGAAGGGTACAGAGAAGTTCTTCCCCGGCAGTATTGATATTCACCGGCAATTGCTCCTGTCCCTCTGCCCCTGAACTCCCTTTCTGCACACTGCCTGAATCCTTCCAGTTGTTTTCCACTCCCAGTGCCTTTACTTCCTCATTTGTGGGCACATACACTTTCATGCCGTCTGCAAGCACATCTGCCTGATTCAGATAGTCCTGGGCTGCATCCTGACAAAATCCCCCGGCCATCTCGATAGCCTGGTAAATTCTGCTGCCAGCCTCCACCTGATAAACTCCCGGACGGCTTACTGCGCCGCAGATATGTACCACCAGCTCCTCCTCTTCCTTTACCGAAAACGGTTCCTGCTCTTCTGCCTGATGTGCCCCTGCTCCGGCATTTGAGGCTGGTTCCCGGACCGGATTTGTTCCTCCAGACTCCCCGGCGGCCTCCTCCAGCGCACCTTCCTTAAGCGTATCCCCTGACTGCCCCGGTGTTTCTTCCACAGGACTGCTTTCATATACCGGAAGAAGCAGGTCCCCCTGCCCCTTTCTCTGACATCCCGTAAAGAGACACGTAAACATAAGTGTTCCCACGGTAATTATTAATTTCCAATTCATCGTTAACTCCTTCTGTCTAACAGAAAGCCCCTTGTAACGATACTATTCCATTGTAAAGTAAATCCCGGGGATTGACAAGCCAAATCTCGCTTAATTTAACCTTAATTTTCTCCTAATAATTTATTCTTAACGCATACTATGGAATGTGGGAGCCTTTGAGCGGCAGGACGAATATTAAATCAGGGCTGGCCCTGCCGCTCCCAGTCCCTACTACTCCCACTTAAAAATCACGATTCCTGCAACAGCCACCGCCATCCCTATGGCTTTCTTCCACTCAAAGGGCTGTTTTTCCACACCAAACCACCCCAGCAGTTCTATCACGTATGCGATGAATAGCTGTGCCACCACTATCAGCATGGCAGCCCGGGCAGGCCCTAAAAGTTCCATACTTTTGATTACAGTATAGGTGATAAAGGCGCCGATGGTTCCTCCAAGGAGCATATATTTTGGCTCCACTTTAAACAACGCTCCAAAGGAGGAACGGTCCGAAACAAGCCATGCCCCCAGACATACCAGAAGTGCTGTAAACTGTACAAAAGCGCTGGCCACCCAGATGCTGGAAGATTTCGTGACCTGTGTATTGAACACGCCCTGAACGCTCATCAGGGCTCCTGAAATAAGTGCAATAAAAAATCCAATCATATAAGCCTCCTTAACACATTTCGTTAATTCATCATGCCCATATGACTGGAAATTTATTCATTTTTATACCTATGCCTTTCCCGCATGGGCCCTTCCCATGTGGGAATAGGCCCCTATTTTCGCACGGTATTAGGTTAAAGTCAAAGACACAGGCTAGGTAGTTACATCGTCTCCTGTCCTTCCTCTTCCCCGTCCAGATACTCCGTATCTTCTTCCTCTTCCTTTGGTTCTTCAATATATTCCTCTTCATAAGCTGCGCCTGTGACCTGGGTCATAATCTGCTCTGACAGTTCTTTCAGCTTTTCATTGGCATCAGCCCCGTTCCAAATCTGGGAGAAAACTGCCTCCAGCTTTATCCAGAAACTACTTGTCTCTATCATCTTCGGCATGGGGACAGACCTCCTGTATTCCTCCGCAAACTTTTCAAGGGCTTCATATCCGTAGTCCACGCCCTCCGCCGCAGACACCTTGCCTGTCCTCGCAAACAAAATATCGTTGTATTCCGAAGTCAGGAACCGGGCAAAATCATTGGCTGCCTCTTTGTTTTGGGAATACGCGTTTATAACCACACAGTTTGTAACTGACAGGGATCTGGTTTTAGTTGTTTCATCGATGTCCGGCGTAAGGGCAATGTCATAGTCATAGGCAAAAAGGCCGTCATCCCGGGCATCCTCCAGTTTAAACACTGCATCGGTTGTGGCCATGGTAAAAACCATTTTCCCTGCCATAAATTCATCCAGCACCGTATCATAGTCGATCTTCCCCGTATCTATGGAAAAGAACTGGCTCAATTCCTGATAAACCCGCATACTTCTGATGGCATCCAGATTATAAATATCTATCTGCCCCGAGTCCCAGCCGGCCTCGCCGCCCATGCGGATGGTATCCCCTATGAAAAAATAATTATAAAATATATCGGTTACATCCCACTTAAACACGCCTTCCACCTGCTCCGGCGCATCATAATTGTCCGCAAAATCCTTGATATCTTCAATGGTAGAAGGCAGAAGTTCCTTCACCCGCGCGTCAATCTGTTCCTGGGTAAACCGCTGTCCCGATTCTGCGTCTGCTTCCTCCTCCTCATTTTTGTCAGCTTCTCCATTGGTGATCGTCTGGGCTGTGCCGCCGCTAAGAATTGTCGCCGCCCCGGCCAGCCCCACGGATTCCACCGCCTGGTCAGCCTGCTGCTGGGATGCTTCCCCTTCCGCAAGGTCTGCTTCCGCCTCCAGCTCTTTTACCGCCATATCCCTAAGATAAGAAGCATTATACAAAAGCGAGCTTGTCTCAAAATAAAAAGGATAGCCAATGATCTTATCCTTATAAGATGCCGCATGGAGTCCTGTGCCAATATAGGTTCCGGCCATGGTCATGCCCCCGGAAGGCTCCACCTCACTGGCCAGTCCTGCCAGATATGCTTTTTCCAGAAGGTCATTGCTCAGAATATACATATCCGGCTCATTGTTTTCAAGGGAAACCTGATTGATCTTTTCCAGATACTCCAGCCCAGATTCCAGCACCGGGACAATTCTCACATCATGGGTTTCATTGTATGTCACCGCCGCGCTTCCCAGATAGGAGGTAAGAGTCTCATCCGTATACCAGAGGTAAAGCGTCTCCTTCCCGCCGGAGAACACCGCCTCCTCCTTCTTTTCACTGATTTCCCTGTTTGACCCGGCGATAAAAAATGTTGCCGCCGCTGCCGCTGCTATAATTCCCACTGCTGCCAGTCTACTTTTCAGACTCATTATCCACTCCGTTTCTATCGTTTAAACTGCTGCCTGTCAAAAGGCCCCTGGTTATCAAAACTGCTTAAGCCTCCTCCCGAAGGCATTCCCGAAGGATAGCTGTCATTTCATCTACATGTTCTTTCGTAATAATAAGAGGCGGCACAAAACGGATGATATCAGTGCCGGCATTAATCAGGATCAGCCCTTTATCCAGAGCCCTTGTGATAATATCCCCTACAGGTCTATGAAACACAAGTCCCTGCATCAGTCCCCCACCCCGTCTGGTTTTGATGCAGGCATACTCTGCCGCAAGGCTGTCCAGCGCTGCTTCCAGATATGCCCCCGTCTCTTTCACATTATCTATTATATGGTTCTCCTCAAATAAATCAAGCACAATATTGACAGCCGCTCCTGCCAGAGGGTTCCCGCCGTAAGTGGTTCCATGGTCACCGCTTTTAAGGGAAGCGGCCCCTGTCTTTTCCGTCATAAGGAAAGCCCCCACAGGCACACCACATCCTAATGCTTTAGCGGTAGTCATAATGTCGGGTTTCACCCCGTATTTCTGCCAGGCATACATATACCCGGTGCGTCCCATGCCGCACTGGATTTCGTCTAAGATCAGAAGAATATCCCTTTCCTCGCAGAGGGCCTTCACCTGTTTCATGAAACTTTCTTCTGCGGGGAAAATGCCTCCTTCCCCCTGCACCGTCTCAAACAGGATTGCACAGGTCTTATCTGTCACCTGAGCAAGAACACTTTCAAAATCGTTCATTTGTGCAAATCGGATATTTCCAATCATAGGTTCAAAGGCTTCTCTGTATTTGGGATTGCCTGTCACCGACAAAGCGCCCATGGTACGTCCGTGAAAAGAATGTTCCATGGCGATAATTTCATGGTCCCTGCATCCGTCTTTCAGATACGCATATTTCCGGGCGGCCTTGATGGCGCCCTCCACCGCCTCCGCGCCGCTGTTGGTGAAAAACACCCTGTCCATGCCGGAAACTTTTTTTAACTTTTTGGCAGCTTCAATGGCAGGCACATTGTAATAATAATTGGAAGTGTGAATCAGTTTGTCAATCTGCGCTTTCAGCGCATCATTATACCTTTTATTATTGTACCCCAAAGCAAACACCGCAATCCCTGCACAGAAATCCAGATATTTCTTTCCTTCCATATCGTACAGGTATACGCCGTCCCCTTTGTCCAGAACCACCTGATAACGGTTGTAGGTGTGGAGCAGCGCTGCCTCCGCTTCCTCAATGTATTGTTTCATCGTATTCATTTTTCCTCATTTCTGCACCTGCCCTGAAACCGGCACTTTACTTTCCCACTTCATAAACTTCACTTTTGTCTTCATCCCTAAGTATCATGGTCCCCACCCCTTCATTGGTGAAAACCTCAAGGAGCAGGCAGTGGGGAATACGCCCGTCCAGGATATGCACCCTGTTTACGCCATTTTTCACTGCCGAGGTACAATTCCCAAGCTTGGGAAGCATACCGCCCCCTATCACCCCTGCTGCAATCAACTCCTCTGCATCGGAAGCTGTGATCCTTGGAATGAAAGAACTTTTGTCATTGATATCCTTATACAGCCCTTCAATATCGGTAAGAAACACCAGTTTGTCCGCCCCTACCGCCCTGGCAACCGCACAGGCCGCATCATCGGCATTAATATTGTAGGTGTTGAAATCATCATCCAGTCCCACAGGGGCAACAATGGGAAGAAAATCTTTTTCCAGAAGATCATAAATGATTTTGGCATTGACCTCCTTAATTTCCCCCACAAAGCCAATGTCCTGCCCGTCTGCGTACTTCTTATCTACCTTAAGCAGGCCGCCGTCTTTGCCGCTGATGCCCACGGCCCGCACGCCAAGCTCCTGCACCATGGTCACAAGCCTTTTGTTCACCCTTCCTAAAACCATCTCCGCAATTTCCATGGTTTCATCGTCTGTTACCCGGAGCCCGTTCACAAACTGTGCTTCCTTTCCTACCCTGCCTACCCAGCGGCTGATTTCCTTGCCGCCGCCGTGAACGATGATTGGTTTAAAGCCTACCAGCTTAAGAAGAGTAACATCCTTTATCACGTTTTTCTGCAATTCCTCATTGCTCATGGCGGAACCGCCGTATTTCACCACAATGATTTTCCTGTTGAACTTCTGTATATAGGGAAGGGCCTCGATCAGGACCTCCGCTTTTTTCAATACTTCCTGCATGTCTTTATCCATTTTTACCTCTTTTCTTCCCGTCTCTCCCGGAGCATTAACTGCGATAATCAGCGTTTATTTTCACATAGTCATAGGTTAAATCGCACCCCCATGCTGTAGCTGTCTCACTGCCCATTTTCATATCCGCCAGCACCGTTACCTCCGGCTCTGACAAAATCTTTTCTGCTTCTTCTTCGCTGTAATCTACAGTCATGCCGTCTTTATAGACCTGTATCCGCCCTGCCCTGCTCTCAAAGAAAAGCTCCACTTTCTCCGGGTCAAAATCCACCCCTGCATATCCAAGGGCACACAAGAACCTTCCCCAGTTGGCATCATGGCCGTAAATGGCCGCTTTACAAAGACTGGAACCGACTACGGAGCGGCTAAGCTTCCGGGCCTGTTCTTTCGTGGCTGCCCCCGTTACCTTTACCTCAAATAAAGCGGTGGCCCCCTCCCCGTCTCCTGCCATCATTTTGGCAAGGCTTTCGTTGATGTAGTGAAGTCCTTCCTTAAACGCCTCGTACTCCGGCGTTCCTTCCTTTATCTCCTCATTATGTGCCATACCGTTTGCCATCACCAGCAGGGTATCATTGGTGGAAGTGTCCCCATCCACCGAAATCATATTGAATGTATCCGTCACATCTTCTTTTACAGCCTTCGTCAGAAGTTCTTTGGAAATCAACGCGTCCGTAGTAACAAAGGCCAGCATGGTGCACATGTTGGGGTGAATCATGCCTGAACCTTTACACATGCCGCCCAAAGTGACTTTCACACCCTTAATGTCTATCTCCACCGCCGCCTGCTTGGAGCGGGTATCCGTTGTCATAATGGCTTCCGCCGCCCAGGTTCCGGCCTCTTTTCCGGCTTCTTTTGTCTCAACCAGCTTTTCCACCCCTGCCTCGATTCTGTCAATGGGAAGCTGCATCCCGATAACGCCCGTGGAGGCCACCAGCACAGAATCCTCTGGTATCCCCAGAAGCCCTGCTGCCTTAGCCGCCGTCCTGGAACAGAATTCATATCCTTCCCTGCCTGTACCTGCATTGGCAATCCCTGCATTGACAATGACCGCCTGACCGAATGCAGACTCCTCCACAATCTTCTTATCCCACAATACCGGGGCTGCTTTCACCACATTACTGGTAAAAGTCCCTGCCAGCACACAGGGACTCTGGCTGTACACAATTGCCATATCTTTTCTGTTTTTATACTTGATGGAGGCCGCAACGCCTGCTGCCTCAAAACCTTTCGCCGCGGTCACGCCGCCTGTTATTATTTCCATATCCTTCCTCCATGATTCATGCACTTCATTATGTAAACTACGATTTACTGGTTAAAGCTGACTATATTTTCCTTTTTCAATACAAAATCATAATAATTCAGATCTTCCCTTCTGGTCCATCCGATTTCTTTCCAGAAAGCATTTCCAATATCATTTTTCGTAAAGGCGATCAGCGACACTTTGCTGATCTGCTCTTTTTCCAGTTCCTTCATGCAGTATACCACCATGCTCTTTCCAATGCCCCGCATACGGTGATCCTCATGGACGCACACATGGTACAGACAGCCCCTTCTCCCGTCATGACCGCACAGGATGCTTCCCACGATTTCCCCTTCTTCCACCGCCACCACGCTTGATGAAGGATTTCTTTTTAAAAAACGGGACACCCCTTCATAGGAGTCATCCAGACTGCGGATAGCAAATCCCTTAATACTCATCCACAGGGCGTACACGCCTTCATAATCCTCTATGGTCATTGTCCTAATATTCATAAATTCCTCATTTCTGCGCTGCTTTTTGCGCATTTGGTGTCTGCGGTCACAGCCCAGACTCCACATCTTCACCTTTCAAATGCACCGTACGGTATTCATGCTTTACAAAGGGCAGGAATTTTTCCATCACATCCTTTGTCCTAAGCTTTAGACTGGCAGTATTCACGCAGGGGTGGCAGCCTAAAAACTCCTCCCCCAGCACATCTTCATCGATCAGCAGGTTAACCCTGTTGTCTTTGTCGTTCATCAGCCCCATGATGCTTACCGCTCCGGGCGCAATGTGGAGAAACTCCTCCATAAATTCCTCCGGCGCAAAAGAAAGCCTTGCACTGTTGATCTGCTTTGAAAGCTCCTTCGTTTTAAATTTCTTTTCCCCGGGCATCATCAGCAGGTAAAAGATGGTCTTCTGGGAATTGCACAAAAACAAATTCTTGCACATATGTATCCCTAAAAGCTCATCCACGCCCTGACAGGCTTCTATGGTAGCCATAGGTTCATGATCCATCCTCTTAAAAGGTATGGAAAGTTTTTCTAAAAGCTCATATACTGCCATCTCTCTTTGAAGCCGCCCCTCTTTACTTGGAATGTCCTCGTAAAGGGTGGTATCATGTATCAATTTATTCATAAATTCAGTCCCTTGTCCTCCCTGCATCCCAGCACAATATTCATACACTGGACAGCCCCGCCGGAGGCGCCTTTTCCTAAATTGTCAAACCGGGAAGTTACCAAGATCCTGTCTTCATTGCCCGTCACGTAAATTTCCAGACCATCCCAGCCCGCGCAGGCATTCCCCGCAAGGAAGCCGCCAAAATCCGCTTCTTTCCCAAAAGGCATTACCTTTATAAAAGGCTCATTCTTATAATACGCTTCCAAAAGCCCATGTACCTTCTCCGGCGTCTGGCCGCCGGACAGCATGTCCGCATAAAAAGGCGCGGTCAGCAGCATCCCGCTATAGTAATCGCATATAATAGGAGAAAACAGCGGCGCCCGTGCAAGTCCCGTAACTTTCTGCATTTCCTTTAAATGCTTATGTTTCTGGGTCAGGGCATATTCTCTCGGGGCGTCAAGCTCCTTATCCCGCTCCGGGGCCTCGTAAACTCCTATGGTCTTTTTGCCTGCTCCGCTGTAGCCGGATAAGGCAAAGGCTGAAACCGGATAATCTTTGGGAAGTACCCCTTCCGATACCAGGGGATAAATAAGCGAGATGAATCCTGTGGCATAACATCCCGGAACCGCAATCCGCTTTCCTTCCCTGATCTTCTGCCTGTGGGTGCCGGAGAGCTCCGGGAACCCATAAGCCCACCCGTCTTCCGTCCTGTGGGCTGTGGAAGTATCTATAATTTTCACATGGTCATTTCTAACAAGACTTACGGATTCCCTTGCCGCATCGTCGGGCAGGCACAGGAAAGTAATGTCAGACTCATTGATCAGACGCCCTCTCTCCTGGGTGTCTTTCCGCTTTTCTGAATCAATCGTAATCAGTTCAATATCATCCCGTGCTGCAAAGCGCTCATGAATCCTTAAGCCTGTCGTGCCTTCGCTTCCATCAATAAAAATTTTCGTTTTCATAATCTTCCTCCATACAGCAGCGTTCTTTACACCGGCCGGATAAAACTCCTGCTTCGCGTTTCAGACTTGTAATGTCCCGGCCGCCTGCTTGTATCTTATACCAGAGCATGTTTTAAAAATACTCTAATCAATCATACTATCTGCCGCCCAAAATCTCAATAATAAAGTAAAAAAGTTTTTACGCTGTATTATTATACATATATATCGAATAATATGCAATATGTTTTTATTTTTATAGAATAATCCCTAAATTGTTTCTTTATTTATGCAAAGATTGGTCTTGCATTTCCCACAGCTTTGTTGTATATTGTCAGATAGAACGCATCCGGCATGAAAGGTTCTTCCTGCCGGAAAGAGTCTGTGCCAGCGCTGCGCTACAGGCTCTGGTGTGCAGCGGTTCCGGCAAAGCCGGGCTTCGGGGCAGCGCAGAAATGAGGTTAATTATGAAAGAAAAAGTCGTTTTAGCGTATTCCGGGGGACTTGACACCACAGCAATCATCCCCTGGCTGAAAGAAAATTTTAATTATGATGTAATTTGTGTCTGCATCGACTGCGGACAGGGCGAAGAACTGGACGGCCTTGAGGAACGGGCAAAGTTTTGCGGCGCTGAAAAATTATACATACTGGATGTAACAGATGAGTTCTGTGACGAGTATATCATGCCCTGTGTGCAGGCCCATGCCGTATATGAAAACAAATATCTCCTTGGCACCTCCATGGCAAGACCCCTTATTGCAAAGAAGCTGGTAGAAATCGCCCGCAAAGAAGGGGCTGCCGCTATCTGCCATGGCGCTACCGGAAAAGGCAACGACCAGATCCGTTTCGAGCTGGGCATCAAAGCCCTTGCTCCTGATTTGAAGATCATTGCTGCCTGGAGAAACGAAAAGTGGACACTGGATTCCCGTGAATCCGAAATTGAATACTGCAAGGCCCATGGCATTGACCTTCCCTTCTCTGCGGATTCAAGCTACAGCCGCGACCGTAACTTATGGCATATCAGCCACGAAGGTCTGGAACTGGAAGACCCTGCAAATGAGCCAAACTTCGAGCACCTTCTGGTACTGGGTACAACTCCCGAAAAAGCTCCCGAAGAAGGCGAATATGTCACTCTGACTTTTGAAAAAGGTATTCCTGTTTCCGTCAATGGAGAGCAGATGAAGGTTTCCGATATTATCCGCCAGCTCAACGCACTTGGCGGCAGGCACGGCATCGGTATCGTTGACATTGTGGAAAACCGTGTGGTAGGCATGAAGTCAAGAGGTGTTTACGAGACTCCCGGCGGAACCATTCTCTATGAAGCACACCAGCAGTTGGAGGAACTGATTCTTGACCGCGACACCTATGCAGTCAAAATGGATATGGGAAATAAGCTGGCCCAGATCGTGTATGAAGGCAAATGGTTCTCCCCTTTACGGGAAGCTGTCCAGGCATTCATCACTTCCACCCAGCAGTATGTGACCGGAGAAGTAAAATTCAAGCTCTATAAAGGCAATATCATCAAAGCCGGTACTACCTCTCCTTATTCCTTATATAATGAGAGCATTGCATCCTTCACCACGGGAGATTTGTATGACCACCATGACGCGGAAGGATTTATTAACCTGTTCGGCCTTTCCACCAAAGTCCGGGCAATGAAAATGCAGGAACTTGGCGAACTGGAAAAGTAGGAAAGTTAGGAGGCTGACTGCTTTTATGGATGTAATCACACTTTTGTCATCATATTTTGCAGCAATCAACCTGATTGGGTTCGCCCTCATGGGCATTGATAAACATAAAGCGAAAAAAAGGGCCTTCCGTATACCGGAAGCAACCCTTTTTATCGTAGCAATTATCGGCGGAAGCATAGGTTCCATTATTGGAATGTATGCTTTTCGCCATAAAACAAAACATTTCAGCTTCGTCTATGGAATGCCTTTTATCTTAATCCTGCAAATCATCCTTGTTGCTGCAATTATGAATGCGCCTGTGGAAATTTCCTTTATCTAGCGAAAGAACAAACGCTGCCACGCTCCGCGAGACAGCTTATAGCAACAAACGCTGCCACGCTCCGCGAGACAGCTTATTGTAATAAAAAAGACCATACGCCCCTGTGTCTGCTATCCGCACACTGACACAGTTCGTGTGGTCTTCTATATGCATCCATAATTTACAAAGTAACAATCACCCCGCCGTCATTGGCATACATGCTGCTAACGCCTCTTGTATCCATAACCAGCACATCTTTCACTTTAATTTTGGCAAGCACCATTTCCTTAAGACCTTCCGCCCGTTCCCGGCAATTGCAGTGGGTAATCATGAGCGCTTTTTCTTCCGGACGGACCGCTTCTTTAGCCACCACCTCCGCCATCTTCGCAAGGGCCTTCTTAATTCCGATTGCCTGGCCAAGCTGGATGATCTCACCCTTATCTGCCCCCATCACAGGTTTGATGCTTAAGGTTGACGCCACCATTGCTTTGACCCCGGACAGACGTCCGTTTTTGCGGAGCGTCTCCAAATTATCAAGAACAAAATACGTGTTCATATTATCCCTGTATTCTGTAAGCTTTTTACAGATCTCTTCAAAGGGCAGCCCTGCTTCTGACCATTCCACAGCCTTCATTGCCAGCTGGGTTTCCCCACAGCTTGCAGATTCCGAGTCACATACAAAAATGTTTTTACTGCCAAACTTTTCATGGTACAGCTTTTTGCCAAGTTCTGCGCTGTTGAAGCTTCCGCTCAGCTTGCCGGAAAGTGTAAACACAAATACATTCTCTGCCTGTGTCTGATAGGACTCCATATACTTTTCCGGAGAGGGACAGGCAGACTTGGGACACTTGGGGGAAGCGGCGACCTTCTTTAAAAACTGAGCCTGGTCAAAAGTTTCATCATCAACAATTACCTCGTCTTCCACCATAAGTTCAAGGGGAACATTTTGATACCTGGAATCTCCCTTCCACGCATCGGGAAATTCACAACAACTGTCTGCCACAATTTTATAACTCATAATAACCTCCGAAACCATTTCATATGTTTATTAATAACCACTGTATGTAGTTTTTATTACTACTTATAATAACATATACTTTTTCCAGTGTAAAGAGTGTTTTTCATGTGATGGCCCTGCCATCAGGGGTGCACCGTCCTGCCACTGACTGTCCTGTGCAGTGTCACTGTACAATTACTTTTTCCCAATTTTGATGTATCATATTCCTTGCACACAGGTCCGAAATATTATATGATAGGTAAAGAATTTTAAAAATATTTTCTAATAGAGAGGTAACTACCATGACTACGAATGAAATAGCGTTGTTACTCCATGAAAAATGGAATGGAAAGCTTGAAACCATATCAAAAACGCCCGTAAAATCCAGAGAGGATTTATCCCTGGCCTACACCCCCGGCGTGGCAGAACCATGCAAGGTGATTGCGCAGGACAAAGAAGCAGCCTACAAATATACCATGAAATCCAACACAGTGGCCGTCGTCTCCGACGGAAGCGCCGTGCTGGGCCTTGGGAACATCGGCCCCTATGCGGCCATGCCTGTTATGGAGGGCAAAGCCGTGCTCTTTAAGGAATTCGGCGGTGTCAATGCCGTCCCCATCTGCCTTGACACCCAGGACACGGAGGAAATTATCAAAGCAGTCACCTATTTAGCCCCCGGATTCGGCGGCATTAATCTGGAAGATATCAGTGCTCCAAGATGCTTTGAAATAGAAGAACGCCTAAAAGAAATTCTGGATATCCCTGTTTTCCATGACGACCAGCACGGAACGGCAATCGTGGTCCTTGCCGGTATCATCAATGCCCTTAAGGTCGTGGGCAAAAAGAAAGAGGACTGCCGGGTTGTCGTAAACGGTGCAGGAAGTGCCGGGGTCGCCATCACCAGACTGCTTCTCACCTATGGTTTTCCTGACATTATCATGTGCGACAAAGTAGGCATTGTGTCAAGGGACACAAAAGGGCTTAACTGGATGCAGCAGAAAATGGCAGAAGTTACCAACTTAAGTAATAAGACCGGAACTCTGGCTGACGCCCTTGCCGGAGCCGACATCTTCGTAGGCGTTTCCGCTCCTAATATCGTCACTTCCGATATGGTTTCTTCCATGAATAAGGATGCCATTCTTTTTGCTATGGCAAACCCTGTTCCCGAAATCATGCCTGATGCCGCCAAAGCTGCCGGGGCAAGGGTAGTCGGAACCGGACGCAGCGACTTCCCTAATCAGGTCAACAATGTGGTGGCTTTCCCCGGTATTTTCAAAGGAGCTCTGGAAGGACGGGCGACGCAGATCACAGAAGAAATGAAGCTTGCGGCAGCCAAAGCCATTGCCTCCCTTGTACCGGATGAAGAGTTAAATGAGGATAACATCATGCCGGAAGCCTTCAATCCAAAGGTGTCAGAACTTGTTGCCCAGGCTGTCAAATCCCATATTAAATAAGCTCTGTCATGAATAAAAACACGATTCAGATTCAGCGGACCACTTCCGTCAACTGGCACGGGAAGCCCTACTACTCCCTGGATGCTTATTGCAAAAACACTTACGGTGAAAAATTATATAAAGTTGCATTGAACGCTGGTCTTTCCTGTCCCAACAGGGATGGAACCCTGGGGAAGGGTGGATGCATCTTCTGCAGTGCGGGAGGAAGCGGTGATTTTGCCGCTCCTATTGAAAGTATGGACAGTTCTTCCGGTAATATTTCAGAAAGATTAGAAGAAGCCTTCCGGATAAGCCAAAATGCCTTATCGGGCAAAAAAACGGGCAGCCGTTTCATCGCCTATTTTCAGGCATATACCAACACCTACGGGCCCGTCCCTTATCTGGAAAAAATATACCGGGCGGCTCTTTCCATGCCTTCTGCAGCAGGCATTTCCATTGCTACCAGACCGGACTGCCTTCCCAGACCAGTGATGGAGCTTTTGATCCGCCTGAAAAAAGAATATCCTGACAAATTTATATGGGTGGAACTAGGGCTCCAGACAATCCACCAGCCCACTGCTTCCTTGATCCGGCGGGGCTATTCCTTACCCTGCTTTGATGAGGGGCTTTGCAGGCTGGAGCAGGGGGATATTCCCGTCATTGTCCACATGATT
This sequence comes from Lachnospiraceae bacterium, assembly GCA_009911035.1. Lineage (GTDB taxonomy): Bacteria > Bacillota > Clostridia > Lachnospirales > Lachnospiraceae > Suilimivivens. The sequence continues at coordinate 10,044 of QXWO01000049.1, read as the reverse complement.
TTAGGACTTCCCGGCGAAGACCTTTCCCATATGCTTGCCTCCATGGACTATCTAAACACAAAAAATGTGCAGGGCGTCAAACTGCAGCTTCTCCACATTCTGAAAGGCACTGACCTTGGAACCATGTGGAAGAAAACGCCTTCGGGCTGTGGCTCTTTCGCCTCCCCGGAAGAATATCTGGATACGCTGATTGCCTGTCTGGAACGGCTCCGCCCCGGTATCGTTATTCACCGGGTAACCGGCGATGCCCCGAAATCCCTGCTGCTTTTCCCTCTCTGGAGCGCTGACAAGCGTTTTGTGCTGAATTCACTGCATCAGGAGATGAAAAAGCGCGGCTCTTTTCAGGGAAAACATTTTGCAGGCTGACATCATAAAGTGGATGCGCTATATAGATTCCACAAACTGCATATGCAATATTACGGTTTTGTGAAAGGATGATAATTTATGCACGATTCATTGACTTTATATAAACTGATTATTCTTTATATGTTAAGATGGGCGGACTTTCCTTTAACCAAATCCCAAATCAGCGAATTTATTCTGGAAAAGGAGTATACCAACTTCCTCACCCTCCAGCAGGCCATCGGTGAATTAATTGACGCAGGACTGGTTCTTGCTCATTCCACCCACAGCCGCACCCACCTAAGCCTTACAGACGAGGGAGCAGAAACACTGGCCTTTTTCGGCAATCAGATAAACCCCAGTATCAAAACTGATATCAATGACTTCTTCCGTGAAAATGAAATAAAACTGCGCAATGAAGCCTCCATTGTTGCAGACTACTACAAATCCGCCTCCGGCGAATACGAGGCCCACTTAACGGCAAAAGACAAAGGCATCAACCTGATTGACATGACCCTGTCCGTCCCCCTGGAGGAAACAGCCGCCTCTATCTGCGATAACTGGCAGCGCAAAAACCAGGAAATCTACCAATACCTGATTGGCCAGCTTTTCTAGACATTCCATTTTTTCTTTGCGCAACATCCGAATACGCCAAAAGCCGGGAAAACCCGGCTTTTGTTACAATAGGCTGATCCGCGGAGCCTGGCTGCATTTTAAAATAAACTGTCCTGCCAGGCGTAGCCGCGTTTGATTTTATTTTAATATCTGATTCCAGTCTGATATTCCTATGATATCCTTTGCAAAATCTGTATACTGTGCATGTTCCGCTGTATCAATATATTTAAACACATTGTAAATTTGTTTATGGGTCCCCCCTGTATTGCTAAGTCCGAATGCAAGTCCCTGGGCCACTTCTTCCCCTGCGTCTGTCTCTCTGTTCAACAGAAAACCGTCAATCTCATCATAGGCCGCTATCTTATAATACGCATAGGCAAAGGCCGCCGCCTGATAGGCTTCCCCTGCATGGGAAGTATATCCCAGCTCACTGATCAATATGCTCCGCACTTCTCCGTCCGGGGTGAGGAACTGGGGCTGTCTCAAATAATCAATTAACACTTCTATGTTGGCCATGCTCATCATGGACGAGCCTGCATTATTCTCAATATACTTGGACGCCTTCCATGTCTTAGTCTCTGTAAGCGGCACATTGTAAGGATGCTGGGCCACGCCCCAGTCGATATTTCCCTTGGAAGAAATATTCCTGTTGAACACGTCCAGGATGTCCCGTCCGTCGTAGTTGGTATTATTTCTAATGTCCCTGTCCCACTGCTGGTCAAGGGAAATATACACATTTGCGCTGCTGCTTACACTCTTTATGGCGGTGTAAAATACCCGGAACCCCCGGGCAAACTCCTCCACATAGGTCTCTATGTCGGTGTAAGCCATATAGTTCCACTCTTTTCGGGCATTTATTTCATTGGCAATAATCCAATTGGATACTTTTCCATGCTTATTATCCGAATACCGCTCTGCCAGAAAGGTACCTATCATAGCCATATACTCCACGCCCGATTCTTCTGCCCCGTTAAACATACCATAAGGGGCTGTGCTCCCGCTGCGGGAGTCGGGATGCATCAACTGGGGATAGTTGGAGGAATAATTATTCAGAATAATTGCCGTAGTGGAAATACCTTTGGCAGTAAGGGTGCCGAACACCAGGTCATATTCTGAAACCACCTGTCCGTTGATGGTATAGGTTTTTCCGTTATAAGTATAGTGAATGGTGGGATACGCCGGATGGGTGGACGGCCCCAGCAGCCGGGCAACAGGAATGTTGTAAGCTGCCTGTTTGACACCCAGATCGTCCAGTTCATTTCCACGCAGTCTGTTAGGATCCACCAGCAGCCCTTTTTTCGAGGCAGGCTGTACATAAACGGAAGTATACTTGGCAATCACTTCCGGGTTCGTGATATAGGCAGGACGCCCCACCTGCATATACTGCCCGTCCTTTTTCACCGCAACCACAAATTTTTTAAAAAGACGGCTTCCTGAAAGGTTATAGTTTAAAGCCGCTGTCATATTCGTCACATTGTCCTTGTAGTCCCGTGCAATATATTCGCTCCCCTGGTCTATGGCACTGTCATAGGTATTCAGGGCAAAAAGATAATAATATTTGTCATCGCTCTTAGGCACGCCGTCCCCGGAAGCAGTCACGGAAACCCTTTTTGTGTCAGGATCTATGATACATTCAACCGACGCAAAGTCCTCCGCTTCGCTGCCGCTGACCTCATGGGTTTCGGGCCTTTTGCGGTAGGAAGACCAGACAGCATTCCCTGCTGTTACGATATGGTCTACAACGCCGCTGCCAATGTCCCCCTGGGCAGCCGTATCCGGTATCGCGCTTTCTATGATATCAGGGATGGTGATTTCCGCGATCTCACCCCCGCTGTTTTTATGCATAGCCAGAAGAAATGCCACCGCTCCCACTGTCAGAAGAAGCATCACCCCCAGCAGGACCAGAAGTCCCTTTACCAGTTTCTTCATCCCGGCTCTTTCGTTTTTGTCCGGTAATGCCTTTTTCACATGCTTTTTCTTAAAAAATTTGTTTTTATCCGGCTTACCGTTGTTTCCGGTTTCTCCATTCATGATTTTCTGTTCCTTCTTGTTTTATTATTTTTGCCTGCTCTTAAGCCGCTTCATATGTTCTTTGATCTTAACCTCATAACCATTGCCCGAAGGATGGTAAAATTCCTTCCCGTCAAGTTCATAGGGAAGATACTGCTGTTCCACATAATGGTCCGGGTAATCATGGGCATACAGATATCCCGTGCCATGCCCTAATTTTGCCGCACCCTTGTAGTGGGCATCCTGCAGATGCACCGGGATTGGCAGGTTTCCTGTTTTCTCCACCGTCTCCATGGCACATCCAATGGCATTTACACAGGCATTGCTTTTGGGCGCGCAGGCCACATAAAGGACCGCCTGGGAGAGAATAATCTGAGCTTCCGGCATCCCCACCCGCTCCGCCGCCAGCGATGCGTTCACCGCCACCTGTAAAGCCTGCGGATCGGCGTTCCCCACATCCTCCGCTGCACATATCATGATCCTTCTTGCCACAAAAGTCACGCTCTCGCCTGCATAAAGCATCCGCGCCAGATAATAAACCGCCGCATCCGGGTCTGACCCTCTCATGCTTTTTATAAAAGCAGAAATCGTATCATAGTGGTTGTCCCCGGTCTTATCATAGCGCACTGCCCGCTTCTGGATGCACTCCTGCGCCACCTCCAGCGTAATATGTATTTTCCCGTCCTGTGAACGGTTCGTGGTCATGATCCCCAGCTCTATGGCGTTCAGCGCATGCCTTGCATCACCTCCCGCAATATCCGCCAGAAACTCCATGGCCTCCCCGTCCAATACCGCATCATAAGAACCCATGCCCTTTTCCCTGTCGTAGACCGCCCTGCGCAGCAACTCCTTGATGTCCTCCCTTGCAAGGGGTTTCAGTTCAAAAATAACCGACCGGGATATAAGCGCGCCATTTACCTCAAAATACGGGTTTTCCGTTGTAGCTCCTATCAGGATGATGGTACCGTCCTCCACAAAGGGCAGGAGATAATCCTGCTGCCCTTTGTTAAAACGGTGAATCTCGTCAATGAAAAGTATGGTCCTTTTTCCATACATTCCCAGACTGTCTTTTGCAGTCTTGATCACTGCTTCCATATCTTTCTTGCCTGCCACCGTGGCGTTGATCTGGGTGAACTCTGCGCTGGTAGTATGGGCAATCACCCGGGCAAGGGTAGTTTTCCCTGTGCCCGGCGGTCCGTAAAAAATAATGGAGCTTATCTTATCCGCCTTGATTGCCCGGTATAAAAGTTTATCTTTTCCGATAATATGCTGCTGCCCTACTACCTCCTCCAAAGTGGAGGGCCGGAGTCTGGCCGCTAAAGGAGACTCCTTCTCCTGACTGGTGCTGCGCATATATTCAAATAAATCCATAATTTTCTCCATTCCGCCGCACTTTACGTGTTTCCGCTGTTTAAAAATTCATTCCTGCGCAAACTGCTTATAAAGCTTTGCATGATCACTGATGCACCTGAAAGGGCTGTTGGCCTTTGCGGTCACACAGACATACCCCTTTCCGCTGTCATCCACTGCATAGCTGGCGGCGCAACTCCCTGACTGCTCCACATAACCTGTTTTTCCGCAGATAACCTCTCCCCCTGTGTCCTTGTCTTCGATCCGGCGCAGAAACCAGTTTGACAGCTCAATCCCGTCCGGGTGCTGCAAAGTGGCTGACGTGGTATAGGTGTGCGCTGTCATGACCTTTTTACAAAAATCATTCGCAATCGCCGCCTCCATGATCATTGCCATATCATAGACAGTACTGTAATGGTTCTCATCATAAATCCCTACGCAGTTTGTAAAATGGGTGCTGCCGGACAGTCCCAGCTCCTCAACTTTGCGGTTCATCATCTCCACAAAAGTTTCCTGATCCCCCGCCACATAAACTGCAAGGGCCAGCGCTGCATCCGCCCCGGAGGGCAGCACTGTCCCGTAGAACAAATCCAGTATGCTGACCTCTTCATCCTTCTCAAACCCGGCGCTGCTGCAATCGTTTATATACCCGTAATCCGTAATTTCAAGGGTCATAGTGAAGGTGTCATTTAAATTTTTGACATTCTCCGCCGCCACCAGAATTGTCAGCACCTTGGTCATGGAAGCCGGATTGATCCTGTCTCTGGCATATTTCTGGGCGAGTATGTTATTGCTGTCCAAATCGACCAGCACCGCATACTCGCTGTAAAACTCCTCTCCCGATTGGAGCTTGTCCCATATGGGCTGGGTATCGGCCGTCACTTCTGCCGTATATACTTTCTGTCTGTCCTCTCCCTTTAATGCCTGTATCACCTTACCAACCGGGCTTATTTCTTCTTCCTTTTCAACTGCTCCTGATGTCTGGCTACCTGCTACCTCCCCTAAAGGCGCCTGTTCTTCTTCCGGCCCTGCATTTACACCAACTTTATGGCTGTCATCTCTGATGCCCTCTGCACTGCCGCCTTTATTCTCATTTGTAATATCATTTATCGTATCATTTGTATTTTCATCCACAGTTCCAGATGCCGCCTTGTCAGCGCTTTCCTGCATATCCCCGGAAGGCTTATGCAAAAGCCTGCTCCCTGCCAGCAGCAAAAGGCATACCGCTATGCCGCCAGCCGCCAGAGGTGCAAATTTCTTAAAATAGCTGCGGAATAAAAGCTGCCTTTGCTTACTTCTCCGCATCTGCTCTATCCGCTGTCTGTGCCTTTCTCTAGCCGCTTCTTCTTCATTTAACTGCTCAATCACTCAAGACTCCTCTTTCTTATTCACATGTCTGGACATCGTTTCACCTCTTGAAAAACCATGTTTCTCTACGCTATACTATAACACAAATTCCTCCTGTTTTCTATACTTATTTACTGCCCTCGCCAAACCCTTGTATTTGTACCTTCCCATCAGAAAAATAATCTGCTATATTATAAAATATATATTTAATCACCCATACACTGGAGGCCCTTGTTATGATTCCTGCTGTTAACGGCAAAAATGTGCTGTTCATCACTACGAAAAATCTGGACTATATACGAAATACACAGGAAATCCGCCTGATAAAAGAACAGGCTTCCTCCTGCACTGTCATCGGCTCACCAGATAAACATTATTTTTTCCGGCTCCTTGCTGTATTTTTCTCAACTTTAACAGTATCGGCCGCCAGATTCGACACCGTATTTATCGGCTTTGCCCCACAGTTGATTCTTCCTTTATTCCGGTATAAATTTAAAAAGAATTATATTATCATCGATTTCTTTATCTCCATGTATGATACCCTGTGCCATGACCGGAAAAAAATAAAGCCCGGCAGTGCCGCCGGACACTTTCTCCACTTCATAGACAGAATGACCTTATCCTGCGCGGATTTTGTAATTTGTGATACAAACACGCATGGCAGATATTTTGCGGAGGAATTCGGTGTTTCACCAGACAAATTATATTCCCTGTACCTGCATGCCGATACTTCCATCTACCACCCCCTTCCAGACTGCCGGCCGGCTCACTTGAAGGATAAATTTATCGTCCTTTATTTCGGCAGCGTCCTTCCTTTACAGGGAACCTCCGTCGTTCTGGAAGCCATGACACTTTTAAAAGAGAATAAAAACCTGTTTTTCTACTTTATCGGCCCGGTAAAAAAGCAACGGATGACAGGCTTTAACAGACATCCTTATGTTGACAAAAGCAGGCAGGCGCTTTGTCCTGTTTCTGATAATATTGCTTATATAGACTGGCTTCCCCAAGAACAGCTTGCACAGTATATCGGACAGGCTGATTTGTGCCTTGCAGGACATTTTCATGCAGAAATTGCCAAAGCAAAGCGTACCATCCCCGGCAAAGCCTACATTTATAAGGCTATGAAGAAGCCTATGATTTTAGGCGATAACCCTGCCAACCGGGAGCTGTTCCATCAAAATGCAGACACTGTATTTGTGGAGATGGGCAGTGCCAAAGCCCTGGCTGACGCAATACTGGCCTTTTATAAGGAACATACATCGCAAGGAAAGCAATTTTCAAACACGCTTTAAAAAGCTTTGCGCAATGTGCAGTGCATAGATTCCCGCCGCCAGTCTGCATCTTCCCATTAAAATTACAGCTTTCAGTTTCCACTCAGCTTTTTCCATTTTCACATCACAAAACGCTGTACGGTATGGTTCCCTGTCCAGCGTTTCTTTTACATACCGTATTTTCTCCTTTAACTGTGCCTTATTAAGAGGGTTAAAAAAGCACAGCCTGCAGCAAATGCTGAATGATTTTATGATCCTGCAATAATAAGCCTGTGTTAATTCCTCCCTGCCTTTTTCGTCCAGACTGCCCCGCTTAAAATATTCCGCCATGTAGTCACTTAAGTATTTCCATACCTGACAGTCCTGGTTCACGCGGTCGGGCTTGTAACTGTTCGTAATAGAGTCCGGCACATAACGGTAATGATAGATTTTTTCCTTACAATAGACTACCTTGTCCGCTTCTCCAAAAACCTCCATGTTAAAAACCATGTCATCCAATACCTTAAGTTCCTGCCTGAATCCCATCCGATGGCCGGTTAAAAAATTCTTTCTGTATACTTTATCCCAGGGCGCCGCCAGCGGGATTTTCGTTTCCATGCCTGTTCCCGGAAAATAAAGTGCTCCCCTTTGCAGACCGCTTATCTTCTGTCTGCCCTCCAGAAAAAATTCTTCCCCGAAATGCTCCCATCCTTCTTCCTGCACTCCTGTATTTTTCCATGCATCCATCAGAATTACATCCGCATCAGGATTTTTCTTTGTCCTGTCAAGCAGAATGTCAACTGCCCCTTCCGCCATCCAGTCGTCAGAGTCCACAAAGTACAGCCAGTTCCCCTGCGAAGAATCAATTCCTGTGTTTCTGGCCGCCGCAACTCCTGCATTTGCTTTATGAATCACTTTTACAAAAGAGTATTCCAACGCATATTTATCTGCAATTTCCCCGGAACGATCCGGGGAACCATCGTCAATAATAATTATCTCTGTTTCTCTGCCTTTTACCTGATTTACGATACTGTCAAGGCATTTGCTCAAATATTTCTCTACCCTGTAAACTGGTATAATAATGGAAAGATGTGGAGACATTTGGATTCCCCTTCCTTAATTATAGTTTGAAAAATGTGGAAATAAAACTTCCCTGATATCCTTTTCCTATTTTACCACAATGCACCTGCAATAAAAAAGAAATTTCTATTCCCTGCTCCCAATAAAAGGCCAGACAATGCTAAAGGGAAAAATAAGAGCCAGTACAAACACATACCTGAAGCTGAAAGCTATAGGAGATGCAGCCAAAAGACTTAAAAACAACATTCCCACCGGGCTTAACACCACTGCCAGCCTGTATTTCCGCTGGTAAAGCAGATATAAGCCCTCCCCAGCCAGTATCCAGAAAGCCGTTCCGGCACTTAAATACCTATACGTAAATCGATTGCAATAATAGGTATAAAAAAGAGTTCTCATACATTCCGGCAAAGGACTCTTCTGATACAAATTTAAATCATTCTCATAAATATCCTTAAAATAATACTGTTCTTCATTCCGGGTCTCAATCCCCCAGACGCCATAGGTATTCAGTATATGTGCCTCCACATACACTACAGGATTTCTGACAAACAGCTCTGTCCAAATCTTTAAAAATTCCCCCTTGGTTTCATTCAAAAATTGTAAACAACAGGGTGCTGTGCACTTAAAAGCCACGGCTCCTCCAAAATATAAATGGTATCATTCATTGCTGTTCCCGGGTAAAATATGAGGAAAAAGAAGAACCAGACACACCAGATGCATCCAAATACCTTCCATTTTACATATTTGTCCACAACTCCCTGCTTCCTATTTTCTTCCAAAAAAACGAATTTCCGCCCCAGATAAGGCATGACCTTTTTACAGACTGCATATCCCCCCGTCCATACAACTCCAAAAAATACTGCAAATATCAAAAAATCCCATATATGAAAACTCTGAATATAGTTCTGTGTACAATCTGCTCTCAAATCTCCATTTATACGCAGTTTCGCAAGCAGAAAAATATTCACCGCCGTATAGAAACTAAATACTGCCAGATATCTTTTTGCCCGTACATTCATTGAAATCCCATTCCCTTTCCGCAATCCTCAAATGCTCTGTCCCGAACCAGACTCCGGCCGCCGCCATCAGCATAAAATCCCGCGTCAGGTAATTGGAAAAATATAAGGACTCCGTAAACAGATATATACTGAATACTGCCAGTACCAGACATCCAAACTTGTCCTTCCTTTTCACAGCACGGCCAAAAGCGCTGAACAGAAAAACAAAATAACCTGCCGCCGGAACAATTCCATAATAGTAAAAAATCTGCACATAACCCATATCATACATATTCTTATTGCTATGAGAGGAAAAGAGCCGCCAGTTACTTATACAGGGCAATGCAGACTGCATATCACCACTATGAATGTTAAGCTGACTCACCCTTCCGCCAATCATGTGGTCAATCATCTGTATAATTTTCACATCCCGGATTTCTGCAGCTACAATAAAAGAAAATACAAAAAATGTACCAATCAATAAAATAAACCCTGCCAGCAATACTCTGTTTAAGTGCTGTTTATCAGTAAACCGAAGCAAAAAAGCTAAAATCAGTATCAATTCTCCAGCGATAAATCCAGTTCTGGAATAGGTTACCCCAAAAAGCGCTGCGTACCCTATTCCCAGAGTTACATATTGCAGCAAAGTCATCCTCTTTCCGTACAAAAACAAACTATAAGACAAAATACTAAACATCAAAAACTGCAATACATTTGGATGGGCAAATCCCAGACTGTATCGTGTGCCTGAAAATAAAAATCCTTCCCTGTAATCTTCGATACTCTTTTTTCCAAAATTCCAAAACAGGGACGCCGCCATAACCCCGACTGTCACTGCAACCAGAGACGCCAGCATCCATTGAAATAACTTTTTAATATTAATTTCTTTTAACGCAAATATATAAACTGGCGCTTTGATGCCTGTATTAATTCCACTGAATATGTATAAAAGGAGTCCTAACCCCAAAGAAATAACGTAAACGGTAGATAGCGAGTACCTATACAAAACAAGAGCAAACCTGTATGATAGAAACAGATTTGCTCCCGCCTTT
>QXWO01000048.1 GCA_009911035.1 Lachnospiraceae bacterium | reverse complement strand
GCCCCTGGAATTCGGTATACAGCCGCTTCCGCAAGTGGATTGATGACGGGATCCTCGATAATATCTTCCGGGTGCTCTGCCTTGAGGCCGAACTTTATGAGCTTTCACTGGATGCCACAATTGTCTAGGCTCATCAACACAGTGCCGGAGCAAAAAAAGGGGGCCTCCAAACGAAATCGGACACAGCCGGGGAGGTGCCAGTTCCAAAATCCATGCGGCCGTAGACGCTTACGGCTATCCTGTCTATCTGATGCTTAGCGAAGGACAGCGTAGTGACATCAATTTTGCCATCCCAGTCCTGAAACACATAAATATAGAAGGAAGCAATGTACTTTCGGACCGTGGTTATGATAGTTTTAAGCTGATCGACTATATCTATGAAAATGGAGGGGAGCCAATTATCCCTTCCAAAAAAGGAGCCAAGTTTGAGCGTCACTGTGACTGGTGGCTGTATAAAGAGCGCCATTTAGTAAAGAAATACTTTCTCAAACTGAAGGGGTTCCGCCGCATTGCCACCCGTTATGATAAACTGGCCTTCACCTATATGGGATTCGTATGCCTTGCTTCAATCCTGATATGGTTAAAATGACCAATGGCCAGTAATTTTCAAACACGCTCTAGTACTCCGTACTCAAATTTCTTGTATAAATATTCTGGTCTATTTTTCCGATAGCACAGGTCAAAAATACTCAACGTAGCCCGCTACGCCTCCGTTTTTTGACCTGTACCCTCGAAAAAATATCCTCAGAAATTTACACAGAAATTTTGAGTACGAAGTACTAGTGTACTGTATCATTGATAAATAGTTTATCTGCCTCCTCTGTTATGAGGTGACAGATGAAATTATTGGATAAAGTGATATCAGTTTTTCCCTGGCATCACCTGTTTGGAAATGTCACCGTATTTTAGCTTCATCACGATTGCGCTCTGTTTCCCATGCAGACAGTTCATTTTTTAGTTTGCTGATTGTATCTATACGGCGTGACAGGCATTGGAGTGTCATTACATTAAGTTCAATTTCAGCCATGTCAAGCCAGCTTCCATGCCTGGGTGTATAATGGATTTCCAGACGCTTTATAATCCTTCCCGCTTCATCTGGCGGAAACGCTTTGTAAAGGGATGCGGCTTTATGGGTATTAAGGTTATCCATGGCCATAATCTTTTCGGCATCCGGGAACATCACATCGGATAAATATTGGATTTCCTGCGCCCAGTCAATGGCTGTGCGGTGTTCATGGACGCTTACATGATGCTTTCCGCCAAGCGGTTCCACGAAAGCGAATATACTGCAGGTGCCGTTCCGCTTATATTCCGCATCGGTTTTCTGGCCATCGCCAGGACGCATGGGTAACGGTTCTCTCACATCCCCTAACAGCTAGTATGGCTTTTCATCCATACAGACCACAGGGTGTGCCGGATTATATGGAAGTTCATAAACATCAGGGACGTCTTCCATATAGGCCACAAATTCAGCATCTTCTTTTGAAGGGATGCACCAGTAATCATTCATGTGAGGTCGAAGTTTTTTTTTAAAAGCCCTGCCTATTGTATCTTTACTGACCGGGACATCAAGCACTATTTTTGCCTGTTCTTCCAACAGCCGGAGCGTCCAGCGGGAATGCCCTTCCGGCGCGGGGCTGCATGCGATTTCGATAATGCGGGCTTCTGCGCGTCCGTCAAATTTCCGGCGTGCCTGGTCAGAGCTGACACTGCGGTTGAGCGAAGTGATGCCTTCAATCCCTTTTTCAGAATAAAGTTTCACTGTATTGGTAACCGTGGCCATACAGACACAATTTGTTTTAGCAGACTATTCATGGGTAAGAATTTTGCCATGTGCCTCATCCAGATCAATGATAATCTGGCATCTGTTCCGGACTGTTTTTGTTGTTTTCTTTTTACGCATAACGGATTTCAGTATTTTAAGTTCGTCATCCGTTAACGAGATTTTGTATTTTTTTGGTCTTGCCATAGGAATCACCGCCGTTTCTATTAGCATATCACGAAACGACTTGGCAAACCAGTAATATTGAATTATTTATCAATGATACATTACACTAGAATTGGGGATTTAGCGAGAGCATATAATAATTTGGGGAGAGTTTATCATTATCAATCAGAATATGGCAATAAAAATAGCAATTTAGATAGTGCAGAAAAATATTATATGAAATCTTTGGAGTTGAAGAGACAGTTATATAATAGTGGTCATTCTCTGATTGCAAGAGTCTTAACTAATATAGGCAATGTGTACATGATACAAAAAAGTATAAGAAAGCTTTGCAATAATGCAGCAGAGGCTAGAGATAAGAATAAGGATATTTGGGGAAAATGTTTGGAAAGTTGGACTGAACTATCATAATATAGCAGAGGTTTATTTTGAACTGAAGGATAAAGAAGATGCATGTAGATGTGCAACAAAAGCGGAAGAAATTTGTTTAGCGTTGTATGGAATAGATTCTGATATATATGAAAATATATGAAGGACATAAGCTTTATTTCAAACAAGTGGCGCTGATTTTAGAACGAGGGACCCCCTTAATTTAGTGTAGATCAAAATAATTATTATTCTTATTATAAGTAGAGAAACCTCGTAGAATTTGCCAATACCGAACGGCACGCATTTCCGCGGGGAATCTCTATTTATCTTTAAAATCGGAAGCAGTCGGTATTAGCCGATTTCTCCTTTTATCGGACAAGAATATGTGATATCATCACAGTTAGAAAACGTATGATTTAAGTACAAGTATACGCAAAATTTCCCCCAATGTCGATAAAACTTAAAAATAAGCACATCATCTTAAGAAAGTCTTAAAATTTTTCATCAGTAACCCTTAACATTTTTATGTTTTACTTTAATTGGCTGATAATAATGGAAGAGGAACGAGAACATGACAAATATTTTAGTTTGCGACGACGACAAGGAAATCGTGGATGCTATTGAAATTTATTTAAAACAGGAAGGGTATCAGATTTATAAAGCTTACAATGGCGAGCAGGCGTTGAGGATGCTCAAAGAGCTGAACATTCATCTGCTGATTATTGACATCATGATGCCGAAGATGGATGGAATCCATGCTACCTTAAAAATAAGGGAGTATAGCAGCATTCCAATTATTTTCCTATCTGCGAAATCGGAGGATACAGACAAGATTCTGGGGCTGAACATTGGGGCGGATGATTATGTGACCAAGCCTTTTAACCCCTTGGAGCTGGTGGCGCGGGTGAAGTCCAATTTAAGGAGGTACACCCAGCTTGGCAATTTAAACGTCACTAATAATGCCCTTTTTACGGCAGGGGGACTTTGTATTGACGATGACACCAAGGAAGTGACGGTGGATGGGGAAGTGGTAAGACTTACGCCTATTGAGTACAATATTCTTCTTCTTCTGGTCAAAAATCAGGGGAAAGTTTTTTCCATTGACCAGATTTATGAAAGCATATGGAATGAAGAAGCCATAGGTGCAGACAATACGGTTGCAGTGCATATCAGGCATATCAGGGAAAAAATTGAAATAAACCCGAAAGAGCCGAGATATTTAAAGGTGGTATGGGGAGTGGGCTATAAGATTGAAAAGCAGTAGGGGGCAGCTATGGAAAATCAGAAAAAGACGCAAGAGGAACAGGAAGTAAGGGGTAGAAACAGACACAGGAAAACGAGACGGGCTATGGCGCCGGTTCATGTACTGCTTCACATTCTGCTGGCTGCGGCTGCAGTTTTAATTGTGACAGTTCTTTCCTGCTCTTATATTGTGGTGGATACCAGAAAAGGTCCGGCAGCGTACAGTCTTATTGGGCAGGAGAAAAGCGGTTCTTTTGAGGAGTCCGGCGTATTCAATTCCCTTCTTGGAAACTGTGTGTCGGATATTATCTGTTATGGCACTATAAGGGGACAGATGGAAAAGGACGGGGAATTTTATCCTAAAAAGGAAGTGGATGTGACGGCCTTCGCCAATAGGTACAATGGTATACAGCCGGAATATATCACGGCGGATTACTATCTTGAGGATTTGATTAAGTGGGCACAGGCAGGTTTCAGCTATGAGGAAGCCTATCTGTCGGGGGAAGAAGCGGATAAATTTTTAAGCCGAAGCAAAACCGTCACCCAGGTGGATTTAAGTGATTACAGGCACGGCACGGCCGGATATCTGAATTCCGATATTGCCAAATCCACGAAAGTAGTAAATGTATCAGGCAATTCCTTAGGGCCGGAGGGGACGGACAGAGACCCCGCAGAGGCCACCATAATGAATGCCAGATATTTAACAGTGGAGGGAAAAAGCATTGAGGACTATGTGTCCACATGGGGAGAATATTATGATCTTTGCGGAAATGTGCGTAAAGCGGCAGAGGATTTGAACACCAATTATGAAGAATATCTGGGATACAGGGACTATTATGATTCCGGCCAGTCAAACGTCCTGTATTTTATCAGAAGAATGGTGGGAGATGAGGAGCAGATCTTTACCAACATGGAGGCTGACGGGGCGGATGCCATAGCGCTTAAGAAAATGCTGGCAGAGCAGTGCGGCAAATATCTTTACTATTCTGCCAGGGATATGGAGTACGAAACCAACACCCAGATAGAAGAAGCCACGGTACGTTATGTTTTAAACGGGTACGACTATTCTTACCCGGAAGATACCCAGATTATGATCGGAGTGCGGTCCGGGTATATTGCTGAAGACTGCTTTAATCAGGCAGCGGAAGGATTTCACGGCTATGCGCCTTATGTGTGGCAGTATCTGCTAGGGGCTTTTGTGTGTCTGGCTGTATATGTATTCCTTCTGGTAATTTTATCGGCAGGGGAAGGAACAAGCGGCAGGCGTGACGGGGAGCGGGTGGTAAAGCTCCAGCCAAGGGACCGTATCCCTACGGAAATAATGGCTTTGGCGGCCTGTGCTGTGGTAGTTGGCATGTATGCTGCAATAGCGGAGGCTGTGAACCTGTTCTGGCGCACGATGCCGGGAAGTACGCTGATATTTCTGGCCGGGGCAGCAGCGCTTGTTTTCAGTGCGGTCTTTGCCTGGTTTTATTTCAGCTTCGTGAGAAGAATTAAGGCGAAAACCCTTTGGCGGGACAGTCTTTTAAGAAGAACAGGAAAAGGGTTAAAGGATTTTGCGGCATATGCATACAGGCATTCCAATATTATTTTGAGGGTATTTATGCCCTTTGGCCTTTTCGTACTGTTGAATTTAGGCGGCGCCCTTCTTTTCGGGCCCCTTTTAAGGGGCAGCGCCAAAAATACGGTTATTTTTGTACTGCTTTTGCTGATTTTGCTGGCGGCAGACGGCGTTATTGGCTATGGTCTGTACCGGTCCGCCATTGCAAGGCAGATGATTTTAAAGGGAATTGCGTTGATAAACGAAGGAAATCTTACCCATAAAGTGGATGAGAGTGGTATGCATGGGGACGAATTGATCCTGGCCCGGGCAGTTAACAGCATTGGTGAGAGCGTGCGTACGGCGGTGGAAACAAGTATGAAAGACGAACGTCTCAAAGCGGATTTGATTACAAATGTTTCCCATGACATTAAAACACCTCTTACTTCTATTATTAATTATGTGGATTTGATTAAGCGTGAAAATATTCATGACGCGAAGGTGAGGGAGTATATCGAGGTTTTGGATGCGAAATCACAGCGGCTGAAACAGCTTACGGACGATTTGGTGGAAGCCTCCAAAATTTCTTCCGGCAATATTGTGCTTCAATGGGAAAAGATAAATCTTGTGGAGCTGTTGAACCAGACTATAGGGGAGTTTTCAGAAAAATTTGAGGAAAAGGCTCTTTATCTTGTGTTCCATGCGCCGAAAAGTGTCGTGTACATTGAAGCGGACAGCCGGAGAATCTGGCGGGTGATTGAAAACCTGTTTAACAACATCTTTAAATACGCACTTTCCGGCACAAGGGTTTATGTGGACCTGGGATTTCTGGAAAAGGAGAATGGATTTAAGCAGGTGATGCTTTCTGTCAAGAATATCTCAGCCCAGCCCCTAAAGGTAAATCCAGAAGAACTGACGGAGCGGTTTATCAGGGGGGATGAGTCCAGAACTACGGAGGGAAGCGGACTGGGGCTGTCCATTGCCAAGAACCTGACCGAAGCTATGAAAGGAAAATTTGAAATCGTCATGGACGGGGATCTGTTTAAAGTAAACCTGATTTTTCCCATGCTGGATGAAGCATAGAAAATCATATCCAGAGCGGTCAGGCTGGATAAGCCAGCCCAGGACCATCTTATAACAAACGCTGCCACGGAAACTGTGACAGCGTTTGTTAGTTTTTACTCGCTAAATGTAAAATCTTCTTCCCGGTTATTATATCTTGCCAATATTTCACGAATCTTTTCTGTCGGTGTGTAGATATTGGCCATGGACGAATCATGATTCATGAAGTCAATGATGGAGGCCAGGAATTTGCTCATGTCAGCTTCCATATAATAGGGCCTTGATTTAAGTTCCGGTATCTGGTAGGTAAGGTTGGTGGTGATAAGTTTATCAAAATAGCAGTTTTCGTAGGCTTCGTCAAAACGTTCCAGCCCCTCTGTGAACAGTCCGAAAGTACAGCATATGTAAACACGCTTGGCATTCATGGATTTTAACTGTCTGGCAGTGTCGATCATGCTTCCGCCGGAGGAAATCATGTCGTCGATGATGATGACGTCTTTTCCGTCGATATTATCCCCTAAGAATTCGTGGGCAACGATCGGGTTTTTGCCGTTGACAATGGTGGAGTAGTCCCGGCGTTTATAGAACATGCCTGTATCCACTCCTAAGACATTGGCAAAGTAAACTGCCCGGTCTAAGGCCCCTTCATCAGGGCTTATGACAATCAGGTGATCCTTGTCTATCAAAAGGCTGTCCTCCGTGTGGAGCAGGGCCCGAATAAACTGATAGGGCGGCATGAAATTGTCAAAACCGCATAAAGGCTCCGCGTTCTGCACTCTGGGGTCGTGGGCGTCAAAGGTAATGAAGTTGCTGACACCCATGTGGTGGAGTTCTTCAATTGCATAGGCACAGTCAAGGGATTCCCGGCCGTTTCTTTTGTGCTGGCGCCCTTCATAAAGAAAGGGCATGATGACGCTGATGCGGTGGGCCTTGCCGTTGACAGCGGCGATAATGCGTTTTAAGTCCTGATAATGGTCGTCAGGGGATTTATAATTGGTATAACCGTTCATGGTATATGAAATACTGTGATTACAGACGTCTACAAGAATAAAGAGATCTTTTCCTCTTATGGATTCAGAAAGAACTGCTTTGCCTTCTCCGGTACCAAAACGGTAGCAGGCGGCGTCAAGAATATAGTTGTCTGCCACATACCCTTCAAAGGCAGGGTCATTTTTGGCTATATTTTTAATATCCCTTCTGAAATTGACAAGATAGTTGTTAACACTTTTTCCGAGTGCGGCAGCAGAATCCATAACGACCAGCTTTAGAGGGGCAACAGGGATAGCTGCTTCAAGTTCACGTAAATTAGGCATGGTGTCCTCCAGAAAGTAAATATAGTAGAATATACTTTATTTTATATCATTATGCTAGTGACACGTCAAGAAAATTCTAGTAAAATAAATGAAGAATAGAACAGGAAAGATGTTGGTAAGGAAAGTGATTTATGAGTGATAACAAAAAGCGGGCAGGGCATGTAATCAAGGCGGTTTCGCCGGGAAGCATCGGGGCAGAACTGGAGATTGCGCCGGAGGACAGGCTTCTCTCCATTAATGATGCGGCCATAGACGATATATTTGACTATCAGTATCATGTGGAAAATGAATATATTGAGATCTTAATAGAAAAACCGGACGGGGAGCAGTGGCTTTTGGAGGTGGACAAGGAGGAAGACGAGGATTTGGGGCTAGTCTTTGAAAACGGCCTAATGGACGAGTACCGTTCCTGCTGTAATAAGTGTATTTTCTGCTTTATTGACCAGATGCCGGAGGGCATGAGAGACACACTGTATTTCAAGGACGACGATTCCCGTCTGTCTTTTCTGCAGGGAAATTATGTGACGCTTACCAATATGTCGGAAAGGGATATTGACAGGATTATCCGGTACCGTCTGGCCCCCATCAATATTTCGTTTCACACCATGAATCCCCAGCTTCGGTGCCAGATGCTGAACAACCGCTTTGGGGGAACAGCCCTTGAAAAGGCGGACAGGCTGTACGGGGCAGGCATTGCCATGAATGGACAGATCGTGCTATGCAAAGGGGTCAATGACGGGGAGGAACTTGCTTTCAGCATAAGAAAGCTTATGGAATATATTCCGGTTCTCAAAAGTCTGTCTGTTGTGCCGGTGGGACTTTCACGGTATAGGGAAGGGCTTTATCCGTTAGAACCTTTTACCCGGGAAGATGCGGGGAAAGTGCTTGCCATGATACACGATTTCCAGCAAGAGATTTTTGAAAAGCACGGGACGCATTTTGTCCATGCAGGAGATGAATGGTATATCCTTGCGGGCCGGCCTCTTCCCCCAAAAGAGAGCTATGATGGCTATCTCCAGTTGGAAAACGGGGTGGGAATGCTAAGGCTTTTGCTGGATGAATTCCAGGATGCCTTAGGGAAACTTAAAAAGCGGCTGGAAAAAGAGCCGGGATTTTTACAGGAAATATTGCTAAATGGCGGGGGGGAGCTGTCTATGGCAACAGGAGTCCTTGCCTATCCCTATATCTGTGGCATGGCCCGGGAGGTTACGGAGCTGCTGCCGGGGATAAAGATCCATGTTTACGAAATTACCAATCATTTCTTCGGAGAGATGATAACCGTGGCAGGGCTATTAACAGGAAATGATATCATCGGCCAGCTTAGGGGAAAAGCCCTTGGACAGCGGCTTTTGCTTCCCCGGAATACCTTAAGGAGTGGAGAGGACGTGTTTTTGGACGATGTGACAGTAGGGGAGATGGAAAAAGCTTTACAAGTCAAAATAGATATTGTAAAATCAAGCGGATATGACTTTATAGACGCCCTTTTGGGAGAAAATATCTGATTAAGGTTGACAAGAAGGATGGCTGGATTTGGATTTTGGAAAGGACATGGTTGCATACATGAGTAAGAACAGAAAGCCAATCGTGGCAGTGGTGGGGAGACCCAATGTGGGGAAGTCCACCCTGTTTAACGCATTGGCAGGAAAGAGGATTTCGATAGTAAAGGACACACCGGGCATCACCAGGGACAGAATCTATGCGGATGTAAGCTGGCTGGACCGGGCATTTACGCTGATTGACACCGGAGGAATTGAGCCGGACAGCCGGGATATTATTTTATCCCAGATGCGGGAACAGGCCCAGATTGCCATAGATACAGCGGATGTGATCCTTTTTATGGTGGATGTGAAGCAGGGGCTGGTGGATGCGGATTCCAAGGTGGCCGATATGCTCCGCAGATCCCATAAGCCTGTGATACTGCTTGTCAATAAGGTGGATAATTTCGATAAGTATATGGCGGATGTATATGAATTTTATAATCTCGGTATCGGGGAGCCGCGTCCCATTTCCGCTTCCAACCAGCTTGGCATTGGTGACATGCTGGACGAGGTAGTCGGATATTTTGAGGAGGGGGAAGGCGCTGACGGGGAGGACGAGCGGATAAGGGTTGCCATTGTAGGTAAGCCCAATGTGGGTAAATCTTCCCTTATCAATAAACTGATTGGGGAAAACAGACTAATCGTCTCAGACATTGCAGGCACCACCCGGGATGCGGTGGACACGCCTGTGACACACAACGGAAAAGAATATATTTTTATTGACACCGCAGGGCTAAGGCGTAAGAATAAAGTAAAGGAAGAATTAGAGCGCTACATGATCGTGCGGACAGTAGGCGCTGTGGAGCGGGCGGATATTGTAGTCCTTCTGATAGACGCGGTGGAAGGGGTAACAGAACAGGATGCCAAGATCGCAGGCATTGCCCATGAACGTGGGAAAGCCGTCATTATTGCCGTAAATAAGTGGGATGCCATTGAGAAAAACGATAAGACCGTGAACCAGTATACCGGGAGGATCCGGGAAGTTCTCTCCTACATGTCCTATGCGGAAATCACATTTATCTCGGCAGTCACAGGGCAGCGGCTTCCCCGTCTGTATGACCTGATTGATGTGGTAAACGAAAATCATTCCATGCGGATTTCCACTGGTGTGCTGAACGAGATCATGAGTGAGGCGGTAGCTCTCCAGCAGCCCCCTTCCGACAAGGGAAAAAGGCTCCGGCTTTACTATATTACCCAGGCAGGGGTTAAACCTCCAACTTTTGTGATTTTTGTGAACGACAAGGAACTGATGCATTTTTCCTATACCAGATACATTGAAAATAAAATTCGGGAAGCCTTCGGGTTTAAGGGCACACCGTTAAAATTTATCATTCGGGAGAGAAAGGAAAGCAAATAAAGTGGAACGTTTAATCTGTTTAGCAATTGGTTATGGGTTTGGCCTGTTTCAGACCGCGTTTATTTATGGAAAGCTTCACGGAATTGATATCCGGGAGCATGGCAGCGGAAACGCGGGAACCACCAATACCCTGCGCGTCCTTGGAACGAAAGCGGGCCTTATAGTGCTGGCTGGAGACATTATCAAATGTATCCTTGCCATTGTCATCTGCGGAAAAATATTTGCAGGAAGCCACCCGGAGGAGATTTATCTGTTAAGGCTCTATGCGGCAGCCGGGGCGATTTTAGGCCACAACTTTCCTTTTTACCTTCATTTCAGAGGAGGAAAGGGGATTGCGGCCACGGCGGGGCTGATTTTATCCTTTCATCCCATGTTCCTGCCCATGGGGGTGATTTTGTTCTTCGGTGCATTTTTCCTGACCCATTATGTGTCCTTAGGTTCCCTTTTGGTCTATGCAGGATTGATGGCTGAAATGGTGATTGTCGGGCAGATGGGCCTATTCGGCCACAGCCAGCAGGTCTTAAATGAAATGTATGTGCTTACGGGGCTGCTTACCATCATGGCATACTACAAGCACCGTGAAAATATTATGCGCCTGATAAAAGGAGAAGAAAGAAAAACTTACCTTACAAAGAAAAACAAACAGTAGAGCGGGAAAGGCAGGAAAATCTATGGCAAAGGTTGGAATAATCGGAGCCGGCAGTTGGGGGACCGCACTGTCATGGCTTCTTCACAACAATGGAAACGAAGTTACCATGTGGTCTGTGATGGAGGAAGAAATCAATATGCTGAAAGAATTTCATGAGCAGAAGGACAAGCTGCCCGGCGTCATTCTTTCGGAAGATACGGTTTTTACCACAGATCTTGAGGAGGCCGCAACTGGCAGGGACGTGCTGGTGCTGGCAGTACCCTCACCTTTTACAAGGAGCACGGCAGGAAAGCTGGCGCCTTATGTAAAAGACGGACAGAAAATCGTCAACGTGGCAAAGGGTATTGAGGAGCAGACCCTGATGCCCCTTTCTGAAATCATAGAACAGGAGATTCCCAACGCAAATGTGGCGGTGCTTTCAGGGCCTTCCCATGCGGAGGAAGTGGGAAAGGGGATTCCAACTACCATTGTAGTCGGTGCTAAGGACAAGGAGACAGCAGAGTATCTGCAAACACTGTTTATGAGCAATGTGTTCAGGGTATATATCAGCTCTGACGTACTGGGCATTGAGCTGGGGGCAGCCCTTAAAAATGTGGTGGCTCTTGCAGCAGGCATGGCGGACGGCTTAGGATATGGGGACAATACCAAGGCGGCCCTTATCACAAGAGGGATTGCGGAGATTGCACGGCTGGGCATTCATATGGGCGGCCGGATAGAAACTTTTTATGGACTGACCGGAATTGGCGATTTAATTGTTACCTGTGCCTCTGTCCATTCCAGAAACCGCCGGGCGGGCATGCTGATTGGCAAAGGGGCCACCATGGAGGAAGCCATGAAAGAGGTAAAGATGGTGGTGGAAGGGGTATACTCCGCCAAAGCCGGATACGGGCTTGCCAGGAAGTATCAGGTGCCTGTGCCTATTATTGAGCAGGTAAACAGGATTTTGTTTGAAGGAAAGCCTGCGGCGGAGGCAGTGACAGAGCTGATGCTCCGGCGCAAAAAGGTGGAAAATATTGACTTAAGGCAGCTATATCAGAACAGCGTGGAAATTCCCTGGTAGTCGGGAAAAGTGATTGCATTTGTCTGCGCAGGCCCGCAGGGCAGGAGGGAAGGACAGGTGCAGAACCAGAATGGAGGGTTAAAAATGCAGCAGGAATTTATAAGTACAAATGAATATGTGGCGTCAGAGCAGCTTATGGCAAGTGTGAACGTGGCCATTGCCCTGCAAAAGCCGCTGCTTATCAAGGGAGAGCCGGGAACAGGCAAAACCATGCTTGCCCAGGCGGTAGCTAAATCCCTTGGGAAAAAGCTGATCATCTGGAACATCAAGTCAACGACCAAGGCCCAGGATGGGCTTTACATGTATGACACGATCCAGAGGCTTTATGACGGACAGTTTGGGGAAGAGGGCGTGGACGATATTGCCCATTATATCAAGCTTGGGAAGCTGGGAGAGGCTTTTGAGGATGAAGAACAGGTGATTCTGCTCATTGACGAGATTGACAAGGCAGATCTGGAATTCCCCAACGACCTTTTGTGGGAACTGGATCAGATGGAGTTCTATATTCATGAGACCAAGCGCACGGTGAAAGCAAAGCAACGTCCCATCGTGATTATAACCTCCAATGCGGAGAAGGAACTGCCGGACGCCTTTTTAAGGAGATGCATTTTCCATTATATTGACTTCCCTGACGAGACACTGATGGAGGAAATCGTGCGGACCCATTATCCCGACGTGGAGGCGCATCTTTTAAAAAATGCCATGGAAGTATTTTATAATATCCGGGGGCTTAGGGATATCCGTAAAAAGCCCAGCACTTCGGAGCTGATAGACTGGATCAATGCGCTGCAGATAGGCGGGATCAGCGCTGACGAAATAAGGGCGAAGCTTCCATTTATTGGAGTTGTGGTCAAAAAGGACGAAGATTTGGAAACCGTAAGACAGAAACTGGATTAAATTGCCTGAAAGGCAGGGTGGCGCATGTTTTCAACTTTCTTTTATACCTGCAAGGCCAAGGGACTGAATATTACCTTAAAAGAATGGCTTACTTTGCAGGAAGCACTGGATAAGGGGCTGTGCGGAAGCAGCCTGACACAGTTTTACTATCTTGCCAGAATGATACTGGTGAAAAGTGAAACGGAATTTGATAAATTTGATCTGGCTTTTGAGGAAACTTTTAAGAACATCCAGTCGGAAAACGAGATATCCAAAAATATGATGAAATGGCTGGACAAGTCAGAACTGATCGACATGGTGGATGAGGAAGAGCGGTACCGCATGAATGAGCAGGACGGTATGCAGTTTATTGACAAGGATGAGGTGGAAGCCAAGTTCAAGGAACGTCTCCGGGATCAGGACAGCGAACATAACGGCGGGAGTTTCTGGATTGGAAGCATGGGAAAAACCGCCTTTGGAAACATGGGCGGCTTCATGGGCGGTATCCGGGTAGGGGGCACCACCGGGTACCAGAGCGCTTTTCAAGTGATTGGTGCGCGCAAATACCGGGATTTCAGGGATGATAAAATGCTGGATAACCGGCAGTTTCAGCTTGCCTTCCGCAAACTCCGCCAGTTTTCCACAAAACTGGATATTCCCAAAACCGAGCTGGACATAGACGGCACCATAGACAAGACCTGCAATAACGGTGGATATTTACAAATCGTCATGGACAAGCCCCGGAAAAATTCCGTAAAGCTGCTGCTTCTTATGGACTCCGGCGGAACCATGATCCCTTTCAGCTCCCTGCTCAATGAACTGTTCCAGGCGGTGCACAAGTCCAATCATTATAAGGATGTAAAGACCTATTACTTCCATAACTGTATCTATTCCAAGCTGTACAAGACACCGGAATGTGAGAACGGGGACTGGATCGACACAGAGTGGATGTTCCGCAACCTTGACAGTGATTACAAGGTGATCGTGGTGGGGGACGCAGCTATGGCCCCGGAGGAACTTTATTCCACCAGCGGCAATTACAGGGGACCCAACGGCGGTCTGGCAGGTTGGGACTGGCTGCAGCTTTTAAAGAGGCATTACAAAAAAGTGGTGTGGCTAAATCCCAAGATGGCTCCCGGCCATGCACCCTGGCGGGAAGCGGAAACGGCAATCAAAGCATTGTTCCCCATGTATAAGCTGACCGTGGAGGGCTTAAACCAGGCAATGATAAAACTGATGCTCAATAAATAAGAATCTTAAATTTTTATTAAAAATTTTTGTTGAACTTTAGTGAAAAGTGTTATAAAGTAAAAAAGTAACTTTTAAGCAAAAATTTAGGAGGAAAAGTATGAAAAAGTTATTGAGTCTTTTAGTTGTAGGCGCCCTGACAATTTCCCTGTGTGCCTGCGGAGGCGACGCTGATGCTTCCAAGGCACCGGCAGCGGAAGGAGAGAGCGCAGCAGAAGCGGAAGATACCGCAGACAGCGTGGATGAACCTGTAGAAGATGGCGGACAGGAGCCTGCAGCAGGGGGCGTTATGCCGGCCATTGCAAAGGAAGATATCAAAGTTGGCGTTATTCACATTACAGACCCGGCAGAGGGCAGCGGTTATACCTATACCCATGATCTTGGAATTCAGGGTATGCAGAAGAATATTGGTCTGGAGGATTCCCAGATTGTCCGCAAAAACAATGTAAACGATACGGATGCAACTGCCATTGAAAATGCCATCAGGGAATGTATTGAGGAAGGCTGCAATGTTATATTTGCAACAAGCTGGGGCTTTATGGATACCTGCGAAGCCCTTGCGGACGAGTTCCCGGAGGTGATTTTCTCCCATGGGACAGGCTATAAGTCCAATGGCACCAACTTTAACAATTATTTTGGCAGGATTTACCAGGCAAGATATCTGGCAGGCGTTGCAGCAGGACTTAAGACGCAGAGCAACAAGTTAGGCTATGTGGCGGCTATGGGACAGGAAAACTCCGAAGTTACCGGAGGGGTGAATGCATTTGCCATGGGCGCATATTCCGTTAACCCTGACTGTGAAGTATATGTAAAAGTAACGAATAGCTGGTTTGACCCGGAAGGTGAGACACAGGCAGCACAGGCCCTTGTAGATCTTGGCTGTGACGTGATTGCACAGCACTGCGATACCCCCAATCCCCAGACTGTGGCAGAGCAGAACGGCGTATGGGGCGTAGGTTATAACTCCGATATGGCAAAGGATGCGCCGGGGGCAGTTCTTACCTCTGTTATGTGGGATTGGTCTGTCTATTATACACAGGCAGTACAGTCCGTTATTGACGGCACATGGTCCGGTGAAAACTATTTCGGCGGCATGGCTGACGGCCTTGTAAACATTGCAGAACTTTCAGACCTTTGCGCAGAGGGAACAAAAGAAGCAGTGGAAGCAGCAAGGGAGCAGATTACCAAGGAAGGCTTTAATGTCTTTGATGGCGTGATTGAAACCAACGATGGGAGCACCGTAGGGGAAGAAGGCGGCACATTAAGCGACGCAGATATTACTGGAAATATGAACTGGTATTTCAAAAATGTGGTAGTTAAGTAAAAACAGCAGCTTCATAAGGGCGGCCATTACAAATGACCGTCCTTTTTTCATCATATGCCGATTCGTGGAGCGCGTCGGCGTTTGAACAATTTGCGTTATACATTAATTTGGAGAATACGGATGGCGAAGCAGACAGAAGACAGATTTGCAATCGAATGTAAAAAGATAACAAAGACCTTTGGACAGGTAGTAGCCAATGACGGAATTGATTTAAATGTAAAGTACGGGGAAATCCTCGCCCTTTTAGGGGAGAACGGTTCCGGCAAGACCACTCTTATGAATATGCTTTCCGGCATTTATCATCCGGACAGCGGAGAGATTTTCATAGGAGGCAGGGAAGTAAAAATCAATTCCCCTGTGGATGCCATGAACCTGGGCATCGGCATGATCCACCAGCATTTTAAACTGGTGGAAGCGTTCCAGGCCATGGACAACATTATTTTAGGGACAAAAGGCAGGAAAGAAAAGAGCAAAATAACCAGTGACAAGATAAAGGCGATCAGCCATACTTACGGACTTGAAATCGAACCGGAGAAGTATGTCTGCAACATGAGCGTATCAGAAAAGCAGACAGTTGAAATTCTTAAGGTATTATATAAAGGGGCGGAGATCCTTATTTTGGATGAGCCTACCGCAGTGCTGACTCCCCAGGAGACGGAAAAGCTTTTTCAGATCCTGCGGAAAATGAAGGAGAAAGGCTGTGCAATCATTATTATCACCCATAAGCTGCAGGAAGTGCTTTCCATCAGCGACCGTGTCACAATTCTGCGCAAGGGAAAGAGTATTGACACGGTAGAGACGGCTGGGTGCGATGCCCGGAAACTGACAGAGCTGATGGTGGGAAGGCCGGTCAGCCTTGAGATAGAGCGTCCTAAAGTGGAAAAATGCGAAACCATACTGAAAGTTGTGGACCTTACAGTTATGAAGGCCGACGGAAGCAGGGCCATTGACGATATTTCATTCGATATAAGACGGGGAGAGATTCTGGGTGTGGCAGGGGTCGCCGGAAGCGGCCAGAAGGAGCTGTGCGAAACCATTGCAGGGCTGATGCACGCAAAACAGGGGGCGATTTTGTTTAACAAGGAGAACCTTCTCGGAAAAACGCCTTCCGAAATCATTGAAAAAGGCGTCAGCATGAGTTTTGTGCCGGAGGACCGTCTTGGTATGGGGCTGGTAGCCTCTATGGGAATGACGGACAACATGCTGCTGAAAAGCTACCAGAAGGGGAGGGGCCCTTTCATTAACAGAAAGCCGGCAAGGGAGCTGGCAGACCGGTTGATTAAAAAGCTGGATATCGTAACGCCTGGCAGTGAAACCCCGGTCAGGCTTCTCAGCGGCGGAAACGTCCAGAAGGTGCTGCTGGGCAGAGAGATAGAATCTTCCCCTACAGTGCTGATTACCGCCTACCCCGTGCGGGGGCTGGACATCAATTCTTCGTATACGGTATATGACCTTTTAAATGAGCAGAAGCAGAAAAATGTTGCAGTCATGTATATTGGCGAAGATTTGGATGTGCTTCTGGAATTATCCGACCGTATCATGGTTTTGTGCCATGGAAGGATCACAGGGATCGTGAAGGCATCGAAAACCACGAAGGAAGAAATCGGTATGATGATGACCGGGGAAAACACCATGGAGCAAAAGGGAAAGGAGGCAGCGCAATGAGTAAAGAGACAGAAAACAGGCAGCGGGAACCTTTAGCCCGGGTCATTAAAAGAGCGGAGATGCCTGCCGGAAAAATCGCGCTGCTGCGTCTGATGGCGGTATTTCTTTCCCTGATTGCAGGGGGGATTTTTATCGGCTGTGTGGGCCAGAACCCCTTTGTCATATATGGAACGATTATTTCCGGTGCCTGCAGAAGTGTCATGGCTTTTCAGGGTACCGTTAAAATTATGATTCCCCTGTTGATCTCCTCTCTGGGCATCACCCTTGCCTTTAAGATGAAGTTCTGGAATATCGGAGCCGAAGGACAAATCATTTTCGGGGCCACCTGCGCCACCTTTTTTGCCCTTTTCTGCTCTGGCTGGAATCATGTGGTACTGGTAGTTGTGATGTTTCTGGCAGGTATCATAGGGGGAGGCATCTGGGGACTTATTCCTGCGTTTTTTAAAGTGAAGTATAACACTAATGAGACATTGTTTACCCTGATGCTGAATTACATTGCCCTTCACATTGTTTCCTATCTGCGGGACGGTCCATGGATGGATCCCGGTTCACAGGGATTCCCGAAGATTGCCCGGTTTGATAAGAACGCATCGCTGGACAAGCTTTTCGGCATACAGTTTGGATGGCTGATTGCCCTGATCCTTGTGGCGGTGGTTTATGTTTATATAAAATATACCAAGCAGGGATATGAGATCAGCGTAGTGGGGGAAAGTCAGGACACCGCACGGTATGCGGGCATGAATGTCAAAAAGATTGTGCTGCGCACCATGTTCTTAAGCGGTGGGATCTGCGGTATGGCAGGAATGATTCAGGCCACAGGCTCGGATATTACGCTGACTGCTTCTGTGGCAGGGGGCGTGGGATTTACGGCGATTATTGTTGCCTGGCTGGCACAGCTCAATCCCTTTTCCATTTTAATTGTGTCCTTCCTTTTCAGCGTGCTGGAGAAAGGGAGCAGTGTGGTCCAGTCAAATTACGGGCTTTCCACAGACTGTGCCGATGTATTGCAGGGAATTATTCTGTTTTTTATACTTGGGTGTGAATTTTTCGTCAGATATCAGTTCCAGTTCAGGAAAAAGAATGCTGGGACAGGTAAGGAGGGCTGATGGATGGATATTGTAATTAAATTTCTTGTGGCGGCTGTGGGGGCAGGAACCCCTCTTCTGTTTGGGACAGTGGGAGAAATACTGACGGAAAAGACCGGGCATCTGAATCTGGGTGTGGAAGGCATGATGTCTATCGGCGCCTGTATCGGGTTCATGGTGGGATATTATTCGGATAATTTCCTTCTGGCCATTTTAGCGTCGGCAACGGCAGGAGCCTTTGGGGCGCTTATCTATGCGGTTCTTACCGTTACTTTTATGGCCAATCAGAATGTGACAGGGCTTACGCTTACGATTTTCGGCATTGGATTTGCTAATTTTATCGGTATTTTTGTATTGAATAAAACCCCGGAGGGGACATTGAAGCTCCCGGAGAATATTACGGCTGCCATGCGTGGTGTGTCTGTCCCGGGGCTTGGCAGTATTCCGGTGATCGGGCCATTGTTGTTTTCCTACAGTCCGTTTGTCTATATCGGTATTTTCATTGCCATTGGCTGTGCATGGTATATGAACCATACCAAAGCGGGGCTGAATTTAAAAGCGGTGGGTGAAAATCCGGGTGCAGCGGATGCAGCAGGCATCCAGGTCACAAGAATAAAATATATCAACATTATATTGGGCGGCGCCATCTGCGGTATCGGCGGTGTATACTGCTCCATGATCATCAACGGCGGCGTATGGATCAGTGACAATGTGGGGGGCCTTGGCTGGATTGCCGTTGCACTGGTTATTTTTGCCAACTGGCAGCCTGCCTATGCTATTTTAGGCTCCTTTGTGTTTGGCGCGCTGCGGGTGCTCAAATACTATATTCCCCAGAGCATACTGCCTTTTCCCATTGCCTTTTATGATATGCTGCCTTTCCTTATTACGGCGTTGGTACTGGTTATCAGTTCCATGCGCAAGTCGGGCCGGATAAATCTTCCGGCGGCCCTTGGGCAGAATTACTTCCGGGAAGAAAGATAAGGCGGCTGTGGATAGAATACTAGGCGTATAGATAAATAGAAGAAAAGAGGATGAAACTATGACCATTTTTGACGAATTAAAGGCAAGGGGGCTTTTGGCCCAGCTTACGGACGAGGAAGAAATCAAAGAATTGATAAATGAAGGGAAAGCTACTTTTTATATTGGGTTTGATCCTACGGCGGATTCCCTGCATGTGGGACATTTTATGGCACTTTGTCTGATGAAGCGGCTGCAGATGGCAGGGAATAAACCTATTGCCCTGCTTGGCGGGGGAACAGGGATGATTGGGGACCCTTCCGGCAGAAGCGATATGCGGACAATGATGACCAAGGAGACGATTGACCACAATTGTGAATGCTTTAAAAAGCAGATGAGCCGTTTTATTGATTTTTCTGACGGGAAAGCTCTTATGGTCAACAATGCCGAGTGGCTTCTTGATTTAAATTATGTTGAATTTCTTAGGGAAATCGGTCCTCATTTTTCCGTGAACCGTATGCTGACAGCGGAGTGCTACAAACAGAGGATGGAAAAAGGCTTAAGTTTTCTGGAATTTAACTACATGCTGATGCAGAGTTACGATTTTTATGAGCTGTTCTTAAGATACGGCTGTAATATGCAGTTCGGGGGAGATGACCAGTGGAGCAATATGCTGGGCGGTACGGAGCTTATCAGAAGGAAGCTTGGGAAAGATGCGTATGCCATGACAATCACCCTTCTGCTCAATTCCGAGGGAAAAAAGATGGGAAAGACCCAGAAGGGCGCTGTGTGGCTTGACCCTGACAAAACCAGTCCTTTTGAGTTTTACCAGTACTGGCGGAATGTGGCAGATGCAGATGTGCTCAAATGTATCCGTATGCTTACTTTCCTGCCGCTGGAACAGATTGAGGAAATGGACGGCTGGGAAGGCAGCCAGTTAAACCAGGCTAAGGAGATTCTTGCCTATGAGCTGACCAAACTGGTACACGGGGAAGAAGAAGCCCAGCGGGCAAAGGAAAGCGCAAGGGCGCTATTCAGCGCAGGGACTGCGGCTGATATGCCTACCACGGAGCTGACAGAAGAAGATTTTACAGAAGGCGCCATTGACATGATTGCCGTCCTGTGCAAGGCCGGGCTGGTTCAGAGCCGCTCGGAGGGCAGACGGGCCATAGAACAGGGGGGCGTTTCCCTTGAAAATGAAAAGGTGACAGATATCAGGGCTTCTTTTGGCAAAGATGTCTTTATGGGAGAGGGAGTCATCGTAAAGAGAGGGAAGAAGAACTTCCGCAGGGTCATTTTTAAATGAAAGTCCGGGTAATACCGGAGTGCCTTTCTCTTGAAAACGGAGATATTTTATTTTATCTTGGAGAGAAGAGAACGCTTACGGTGATACGGGAAGACAGGACCCGGGCAAAGGTAAAATGCCTTATGGGACGCCTGATTATGTGGGTGCCCTATGAGGCGGATTATTCCTACAAAAAAGAGCAGCTTGAAAAATGGTACCGCAGGGAAGCTGGGGAAGTGTTTCACGCTAAAGCGCTGGAATATGCAGCAGTGCTTCATGTGGATTTTAAGAATATCCGGGTGAAGGATCAGAAAAGCCGCTGGGGGAGCTGCAGCAGCAACAGAAATATGAATTTTAACTGGCGGATCTTGATGGCCCCGGAACCGGTCTGTGATTACGTGATTATCCATGAGCTCTGCCATCTGGTGCATATGAACCATTCCCCCGATTTTTGGAATCTGGTGGAAAGCATCTGCCCTGGATACAGAGAGTATAAAAGATGGCTGAAAGAGCATGGAGAAGAACTGTATCTTTTTTGAAACAGTAATAAATTTATACCCCTTCACATACATTTAACTAAGTATGGAAGGGGTAATTTTATGGATTTGAATACAAAGAAGGAATACGATTTATACAAAGATATCCAGTTAAGATGCGGGGGAGAGATCTACATAGGCGTGGTAGGGCCGGTAAGAACCGGAAAGTCTACTTTTATCAAGAGATTTATGGATCTGATGGTTCTGCCCAATATGACGGAATCTTATGAAAAGGAACGGGTCGTTGATGAACTGCCCCAGAGTGCAGGGGGCAAGACCATAACAACCACAGAGCCGAAATTTATTCCCAAGGAGGCGGCGAAACTTACCCTTGGGGACGGCGTGGAGGCAAGGATAAGGCTGATAGACTGTGTAGGCTATATGGTGGACGGGGCCAGCGGCCACATGGAAAACGATATGGAGCGGATGGTAAAGACGCCCTGGTACCCGGAGGAAATCCCGTTTACACAGGCGGCGGAAATCGGTACAAGGAAGGTTATCAATGACCATTCCACCATAGGCATTGTGATCACATGCGACGGAAGCTTTGGGGATATCCCAAGAGAAAACTATACCGCAGCAGAGGAGCGCACGATCCGGGAACTGAAAAAGTTAAAAAAACCCTTTATTGTGCTTTTAAATACAGCAAAACCTTACGGGGAGGAGGCAGCAAGGCTTGCAGAGGAAATCGGGAATAAATATGAGGTTTCCGTAATGCCTGTAAACTGCGAACAGCTCAAAAAGGATGACATCAACCAGATACTTGAAAATATTTTGTATGAGTTCCCCCTTACCATGATTGAGTTTTATATGCCCAAGTGGGTGGAAATGCTCTCTGCCAGCCACAAGATGAAAGTGGACTTGATCGGCCGGGTAAAGGAGATCATGAATCAGTACACCTGCATACGGGATGTAAAGAATAAGCCTGTGGCGCTGGAAGGGCCTTTTATCAAAAAATGTAAAATGGACAGCATTGACATGGCGGATGGGTGCGTGAAAGTATGGCTGGATGTGGATGATGCCTACTATTATGAGATGTTAAGCGATATGGTGGGCGAAAACATAGACAACGAATATCATTTGTTGTCCGTATTGAAAGAAATGTCCAAGATGAAGAAAGAATATGTAAAAGTCCTCCATGCCATTGACTCGGTGAGACAAAAAGGCTATGGGGTAGTGACGCCGGAACGCAGTGAAATCAGACTGGAAAAGCCGGAGGTTATAAAGCATGGTAACAAGTTCGGCGTAAAGATACGGGCGGAAAGCCCCAGCATCCACATGATACGGGCCAACATCGAGACAGAAATATCGCCGATCGTTGGTTCGGAAGAACAGGCGCAGGATTTGATTCGTTTTATTTCCGATTCCAGCCAGAGTGAAGCCGGCATATGGGAAACCAACATTTTCGGTAAATCCGTAGAACAGATGGTGAATGACGGGATCACCAGCAAAATTACCATGATTGGAGATGAAAGCCAGCTGAAACTCCAGGAAACCATGCAGAAAATAGTCAATGATTCTAACGGGGGAATGGTCTGTATTATCATATAGCTTTTTGGACAGCGCAGGAAATGCCAGGCGCATAAAGCGTCATGGGATTTCCTGTGCTGTTAATGGAATCTTCATTTGCAGGAGCGGCAATTCTATGATACTATTATTAGAAATAGCGCCGCAGGCATTGCTATTAATTTATTACAATAGGCCGGCCCGCAGAGGGCTGCAGCGTTTGTTAGGAGGGTTTCCATGAATCAGGTATATGAAAAAGTGGTAAAATGTTATGAGAGTATAAAGGACAGGCTTCCCTTTGAGCCGAAAGTGGCTCTGGTATTAGGGTCAGGGCTTGGCAATTATGCAGATACGATGGACGTGAAGGCACAGATCGACTACAATGAAATTGAAGGCTTTCCGGTTTCCACGGTTCCAGGCCATGAGGGCAGGTTTATTTTTGGTTATGTAAAAGGGGTTCCGGTGGTGTGCATGAAGGGGCGCGTACATTATTATGAAGGCTATCCCATCACCGATGTGGTGCTTCCCACACGGCTGATGAAGATGATGGGGGCACAGGTCCTGTTCCTTACGAATGCTTCAGGGGGGATCAATCCTTCTTTCGGGGCGGGAAGCTTTATGCTGATCAAAGACCATATTTCATGCTTTGCACCCAATCCTCTGATTGGGGCAAATATAGATGAGCTGGGATGCCGTTTCCCTGATATGAGCACGGTTTATGACCGGGGCCTGCAGGAAATCATAAAAGAAAAAGCCAGGGAATGCAATATCCCCCTTCACGAAGGCGTTTATGTGCAGCTGACCGGGCCGTCTTTTGAATCTCCTGCTGAAATAAAAATGCTGCGGGGCCTTGGTGCGGATGCAGTGGGAATGAGTACGGTGGTGGAAGCTATTGCAGCCAACCATATGGGCATGAAGATCTGCGGCATTTCCTGTGTGGCTAACCTTGCAGCAGGCATGACAGACCAGCCCCTTACCCACGAGGAAGTGCAGGAAGCTTCCAACAAGGCGGCGCCGTTGTTCCGGGAGCTTGTGACAGAAGCGATCGCCGGATTCTGAAAGGAGATTTTGGATAAGCAGCCATGAATGTAAATACGATCATAGAAAAAGAAGATATTCCGGTGCAGGAGCTGGTGCGCTCAGCGCTGGAGGCCAGAAAGAAAGCCTATGCGCCTTATTCCGGGTATATGGTGGGTGCAGCAGTATTGACAAATGAACTGCGGATCTATACTGGCTGCAATATAGAAAACGCATCTTACAGTCCTTCCATCTGTGCAGAGCGGACGGCTGTAAGCAAGGCGGTCAGCGAAGGGAAGCGCAAGTTCAAGGCCATTGCGGTGGCAGGAGGCCCAAAGGGGGAGGAAATCAGCCAGTATGCTTACCCCTGTGGCGTGTGCAGGCAGGTTTTGCGTGAATTTGCCGACCCGGATGAATTTATAGTGATTGTAGCCAGAAGCGGAAGGGATTTTAAGATGCACCTTTTAAAAGAACTGCTTCCCGAAAGCTTCGGACCTGATAATTTGAAAACCTGAAAGGATATCCAATGAACATAAGATTATATAACGCCAGAATCCTCACCATGGAGAAAAACAGGGAAATTTTTGAGGGGGAAATCTGGATACAGGATGAAAAAATCCTCTATGTGGGAAATGGCCAGGATACCCATGAAACCTGCGGCAGCCTGCCTTATGAAGGGATTTTGTGGGACAAAGAGATGGACTGCGGCGGAAATCTTTTGATGCCGGGCTTCAAGAACGCCCACACCCATTCGGCAATGACGCTTATGCGTTCCTATGCGGATGACCTTCCTTTAGATGAATGGCTGAACCATAAGATTTTTCCCATAGAGGCGAAGATGACGCCGGAGGATATTTACCACCTGTCTAAGCTGGCGGTTTTAGAATACCTTACCAGCGGCATAACGGCGGCTTTTGACATGTATCTTACGCCGGAGACGATTGCGGATGCTTTTGACCATATGGGAATGCGGTGTGTGCAGGCAGGAGGAGTGAACAATTTCAGCCAGTCCCCGGAAATGGTGGAGGAGATGTATCTGAAGCTAAACAAGAAAAGCCCCCTCCAGTCCTATATCCTTGGATTCCATGCGGAATATACCTGCTCCAGGGAGCTTCTTGAAAAAATAGCGGCACTTGCCCATAAATACAAAGCGCCGGTATTTACCCACCTTGCGGAGACACAAAAAGAGGTAAAGGAGTGTGTGGAGCGCTGTGGAATGACGCCTATGGGATTTCTGGACTCGCTGGGGATCTTTGATTACGGCGGCGGCGGTTATCACTGTGTGCATATGACACCGGAAGATATTGCCGTTATGAAAAAAAGAGGGATGACTGCTGTGACCAACCCCGGCTCCAATATGAAGCTTGCCAGCGGGATTGCACCCATATCGGAGTTTCTGCAGGCAGGGGTAAACGTGGCGATTGGAACAGACGGGCCTGCAAGCAATAACTGTCTTGATATGTTCCGTGAAATGTTTCTGGTGACAGGGCTTGCAAAAATAAAAGAAAAAGATGCTTCAGCAGTGGATGCCATGGAAGTGCTAAAAATGGCAACGGTCAACAGCGCCCGGGCCATGGGGCTTGAGGATGCTGATGTTCTGGCGGCCGGAAAACTGGCGGATATTATCATGATCGACCTAATGCAGCCCAATATGCAGCCTGTCCACAATATCCCTAAAAATCTGGTCTACAGCGGAAGCAAGCAGAATGTGGCCATGACCATGATTGCAGGGAAGATCCTATATGAGAAAGGTGCTTTTTACACGAAGGACAAGCCGGAGGATATTTACCGGAAAGCGGAGGCTGTCAGAAACCGTCATTCTTTATAGGACGGTTTTAGAGAGCATTTGGGAAAGAAGACGATTGGCAAAGTGCGCCGCAGGTAAGCTGGTCCGCGGGCGTGAGAGTGCATGGTGCACATGCATTTGTATGACGGCATAAAGGCCGGTTGTTATGATAAAAATTTAAATGGAGCAGTCAGGATGGAATATATAATTTTTGCGGTGGTAATGGCAGGGCTGGTTTTGACTTTCCTGCTGAAAGGGTATTATGATTTCCGGAAATCAGAAAAGCAGTTTGCACAGAGTCTGTATACGGATTATGGTATTTTGCCGCAAAGGGAATACAGCCCTGTACAATTTGAAAATATTTCCCACTATTTTTTGAAGCACACAGACGGATTCCATATCGATGATATTACGTGGAATGACTTGAATATGGATGAAATCTTTAAAAAAATGAATTTTACCTATTCTGCGGCGGGAGAAGAATATCTTTATTACATGCTGCGGTGCCCCTGCATGGATGAGCGCGAACTTGGACGCAGGGAGGAGATCATCAGGTATTTTGCGGAACACAGCAGCGAGCGGGTCGCTTATCAGCTTATTTTCCACAGGCTGGGCAGGATGGGGAAATTTTCTATTTATGATTATCTGGATTATCTGGACAATCTGGGAATGCGCAGCAATATCCCCCATTACATGTCCCTTGCATTACTGCTTGCCAGCGTGGCCCTTATGTTTATCCAGTTACCCTTAGGGCTGGTGGCATTCTTCGGCATACTGGCCTATAATAATGTAAATTATTTTAAGGAAAAGGAAAAAATAGATCCCTATATTGTCAGTTTTTCTTATGTGTTCAGGCTTCTTGACGCTGTGAAGGAAATCAAGGCCGGCAGGGCGTCTGTCCTGGAAGAGGAACTTGCCATCTTAAAAATGAGCAGTACCTCTATGGGAAGCTTTAAACATGGTTCTTTTTTGGTCATGTCCGGCAACAGGATGTCCGGTTCCGGGAATCCGCTGGATATGCTCTTAGATTATCTGCGGATGGGCTTTCATCTGGACCTTATTAAATTTAATCAGATGCTTTCAGAGGTGAGAAAGCATATTAAGGACATTGACCAGATGATTACTGTGGCAGGAAGAATAGAGGCGATGATTGCAGTGGGAGCCTACCGGGCCTCCCTGCAGGAATACTGTGTTCCGGAATTTGTAAAAGAGAATTCTATTGATACCAAAGACATGTACCATCCGCTGATCAAAGAGCCGGTAAAAAATGACATGTACACCAATGCCAGCGTGCTGATTACCGGGTCCAATGCGTCAGGAAAGTCTACCTTTTTAAAAACCATGGCTGTCAATAGCATTCTGGCCCAGACCATCCACACCTGTCTTGCGAAGCATTATAAGAGCGCGCTTTTCCGCATTGCATCCTCCATGAGCCTTCGGGACGATGTGCAGGGAGGAGACAGCTACTATATGGTGGAGATCAAGGCCATCAAGCGGATACTGGATCTGTGCAAGGAAGAGGGAGCTCCGGTGCTGTGCTTTGTGGATGAGGTGCTGAGGGGCACCAATACCGTGGAGCGGATTGCTGCATCCAGCCAGATATTGTTAAGCCTGTCCGGTAATAACTGTATGTGTTTTGCGGCTACTCATGACATTGAACTGACACATTTGCTGGAGGAAATATATAGAAACTATCATTTTACAGAAGAAATCCAGAAGGACGATATTTCCTTCACTTATAAGATCATTGAGGGACGGGCCGCGTCCAGAAATGCGATCAGGCTTCTGGGCATTATGGGGTATGATTCTTCCATCATACAAAAGGCGGAGAAGATGGCGGCGGATTTTTCAGCTGTCGGTGTCTGGCCCGGGACGGCCCGATAGATGATGTGTGGCATCAAAGCAGGGAGCGGACTTGACTGTGAAATGACACAATGCTATTATAATGTAGGATGAATCCCCATCAATGTACATTTGGGGGATTTGATTCCTTTATTAATGATAAAGAAAGGTCTGGTGAGAGTATGAGTAATTTCGTATTGTTTTTTAATTCTTTTTTTTCCTATCTGCTGCTTATGGCAGTTGTGGTGGTGATTGCTGGTGTGGCAGTCTTTCTGGGGATAAAGATGCGCAAAAATAAAAACAGTCAGGCAGGAAATGAAAAGACACAGGCAGGAGCTTAGCAGGCGTGTGTATTGTTTAGGGATATAGTCGTGGTAAGGAGCGCAAAGTCAGCTTTGCGCTTTTTGCAATAAAGGAGGGCTGCATGGGCAGGTTTGAGATTATTTTGTGGGATGTTGACCAGACCCTGCTGGATTTTAACAGATCCCAGGAGTATGCGTTGTGTTACAGCTTTGAGCAGTTTGGCAAAAAGGCGGATGGGACGGTCATCTCTCTTTATTCGGATATCAACACTTCATACTGGAAACGCTTCGAACTTGGGAAAATTACCAAGGCAGACCTGCTGACTGGAAGATTTGTCACCCTTTTTGGGCAGCTTGGCATGGAGGATGTGGATGTAGAGAAGTTCCAGTCTGTTTATCAAGATGCGCTGGGGTCAGTTTTTTATTTCCAGGACAATTCAAAAGAGCTGTGTAAAAAGCTCAAAGGGAAAGTGCGCCAGTATGCGCTGACCAACGGAGTTACTAAAACCCAGCAGAATAAACTCCGTTTATCGGGGCTTGACCAGATTCTGGACGGTATTTTCATATCGGAGGAGATCGGGTATCCCAAACCGGAACGGAGGTATTTTGAGAAATGTTTCGGGCAGATACCGGACTTCAAAAGGCAAAAGGCTCTCATGGTAGGGGATTCCCTTTCCAGCGACATGCAGGGCGGAAACAATGCCGGGGTTGCATGCTGCTGGTACAATCCGGGAGGCCTGGAGAATCATACTAAGCTTAAGATTGATTATGAGATTAAGAACTTGTGGGAAGTGGAGGAACTGCTCTGATGGCAAAATCCGCGAATCAGAAAATGAAGCTTTTATATCTGCTGAAAATCCTTACGGAAAAGTCCGATGAATCCCACTGCCTGTCCACACAGGAACTGATATCCCAGCTTGCCGCATATGGAATCGGCGCAGAGCGGAAAAGTATTTACGATGATATCGAATGTCTGATTCATTTTGGCTATGATATTGTGAATGTGAAGTCTCGCAGCAGCGGCGGATATTATCTGGCAGGCCGGGAATTTGAGCTGCCGGAATTAAAACTTCTGGTGGACGCAGTGCAGGCGTCCCGGTTTATTACCCAGAAAAAATCCCGGGAGCTGATTTCGAAGATAGAAAAGCTGGCAGGACCCTATGAG
This sequence comes from Lachnospiraceae bacterium, assembly GCA_009911035.1. Classification (GTDB taxonomy): domain Bacteria; phylum Bacillota; class Clostridia; order Lachnospirales; family Lachnospiraceae; genus Suilimivivens. The sequence goes on along the minus strand of QXWO01000048.1, from coordinate 19,592 downwards.
GGGAAGCAACTGCAGAGACAGGTTTTTGTGGCCGGACGGGTGAAGACGGAGAACGAGAGCATTTACTACAATGTGGACCGTATCCACAAGGCCATACAGGACAATGTGCCTGTCACCTTTACCTATCTTTCCTGGAATGTGAAAAAGGAGCTGACGCCGAGACGACAGGGGAAGAAGTACCATATCAGCCCGTGGGCACTGGCGTGGCAGGACGAAAACTACTATTTGATTGCCTATGACGATGAGGAGGAACGCATCAAGCATTTCCGGGTGGATAAGATGAGCCGGATCACGGAACTGCCCGGGGAAATGCGTAAGGGCGTTGAGGCATTTGGAGAGTTTGACATTGCGGCGTACACCAACAGGACATTTAATATGTTCGGCGGCGAGGAGGAGACGGTTGCATTGCGGCTTCCTGAAAATATGATAGGGATTATCCTGGACCGCTTCGGCAAGGATATTGATATCCGCATGGCCGGGGAGGGGATGGTCAGCGTACGGATAAAGGCAGCGGTCAGCCGCCAGTTTTACGGATGGCTTACCGGGCTGGGGGCGGAAATAACCGTTACCGGGCCGGAGCATGTACGCAGAGGTTACATAGATTATCTGGAAAACATTATGAGAAACTACTAAGTATTTACGCAGTAAGTTTGTGCTGACACAAACCTGCTGGTTGTGGCAATAGGGAGGTTAAAAATGAAAATACAGGCTGCTGATCGAATGAAGGAATATGAGGAGGGCATTTTTCAGGTGCTCAATGAAAAGAAAGAACAGGTGGAAAAGACAGGGAAAAAGGTCTACAACCTGTCAGTAGGGACGCCGGATTTCCCCACTGACCCCCATATCATGGAGGCGGTTGTGGAGGCAGCAAAAATTTCTGCCAATTATAAGTATGCTCTTAAAATGCTGCCAGAACTTACCCAGGCGGTGATACACCGTTTTAAGGAGCGCTACCATGTGACCCTTACGGAATCGGAAATTACAGATGTATACGGTTCCCAGGAAGGGATTACCCATATCGGGCTGTCCCTGATCAATCCGGGGGATGTGGTACTGGTACCGGACCCGGGCTACCCTATTTTTGCCATCGGGCCTTCCCTTGCCATGGCGGATCTGCGGACTTATGAACTATTACCGGAAAATGATTACCTTCCAGACCTTGGGGCCATTGACAAGGAAACCTGCGAAAAGACGAAGTTTATGATCGTGTCTTATCCTTTGAACCCAGTCTGTAAAATTGCACCGGACAGCTTTTACGAAGAACTGATTCCATGGGCAAAGTCTCACAACATCATTATCGTACATGACAATGCCTATTCCGATATCATTTATGACGGCCAGGTGGGAAAATCTATTTTACAGTTCGAGGGGGCAAAAGAAAACTGTATCGAGTTTTATTCCCTGTCCAAAAGCTACAATTACACAGGGGCCAGGGCCGGATTCCTTGTGGGGAATGCGTATCTGGTGCAGAATTTTAAAAAGCTCCGTTCCCAGATCGACTATGGCACATTTCTGCCTGTCCAGTATGGTGCAATTGCCGCGTTGGAAGGACCTGACGATGGCGTGAAACAAAGATGTGCCTGGTATCAGGAGAGAAGGGATGCTTTGTGCGGCGGACTCCGGGAAATCGGCTGGGATATACCCGACAGCCAGGGCACAATGTTTGCCTGGGGGAAAATACCAAAAGGATATACGGACGATGTGGCATTCGTCATGGAACTTCTTGAAAAGTCAGGGGTCCTGTGCACGCCGGGAAGCAGTTTCGGTAAACTGGGAAAGGGACATGTGCGCTTTGCGCTGACCATGCCGGTTTCGGAAATCCGGGAAGCAGTGGCAGCGATTGCAGCTTCGGGAATGATAAGATAGGGTTGACATCTGTATGAGGTTTTATTATACTAGATGTTGCCACCATATATTGATAGGTGATTTGAAATAAATACAATATTTAGTGCTTTACAATGTATTTCCAGCGATAGGAAGATCGTTGGGAGCGTGGAAAATGGAGGATAAAGGATGAGCGATATGCAGGAAAATACTGCGGAATTTGGAGATTTGTTTAAAACGGAGAAAAATGTCAGGGTCATTAAGAAAGATGGCAGTCTTGAGGCGTTCAATGTACAGAAAGTCATTGATGCTGTAGGAAAGAGCGCATACAGGGCATTGACAAAATTTACCGATGAAGAAAAAAAACATATCTGCCAGTATGTTGTGGACAAGGTAAACGAACTGGAGCAGGAACAGATTCCCATTCCTATCATGCATAATATCGTGGAGAGCGCCCTTGAGAATGTAAAGCCCATTGTAGCCAAAAGTTACCGGGATTACCGGAATTATAAGCAGGACTTTGTCCGTATGATGGATGATGTGTATAAAAAGAGCCAGTCCATCATGTATGTGGGAGATAAGGAAAACGCTAACACGGACAGCGCTTTAGTATCCACCAAGCGAAGTCTTATTTTTAATCAGTTTAATAAGGAGCTTTACCAGAAATTTTTTATGACCACGGAGGAGATTCAGGCATGCAGGGACGGTTATATTTACGTTCATGATATGTCAGCAAGAAGGGATACCATGAACTGCTGTCTTTTTGATGTGGCAAGCGTGCTTACCGGAGGCTTTGAGATGGGCAATATCTGGTACAATGAGCCGAAAACCCTGGATGTGGCCTTTGACGTAATCGGCGACATTGTCTTAAGCGCGGCCAGCCAGCAGTACGGAGGCTTTACGGTGCCGGAAGTGGACAAGATATTAGAACCTTATGCGGAAAAGACTTATCAGAGGGGACTGGAAAGATATACCCGCATGGGGCTGGATGATGAGGCAGCCAGGGCGGAAGCCTGTGCCGATGTGGAACGTGAATTTGAACAGGGATTCCAGGGATGGGAATATAAGTTTAACACAGTGGCCTCCAGCCGGGGAGACTATCCTTTCATCACAGTGACGGCAGGAATTGGCACCGGACGGTTTGCCCGCCTTGCCACCATTTCCCTTTTGAATGTGAGAAGGGAAGGACAGGGGAAAGAAGGATGTAAGAAGCCTGTCCTGTTCCCGAAGATTGTATTTTTGTATGATGAGAACCTGCACGGTCCCGGCAAAGATTTGGAGGACGTGTTCGAGGCAGGGGTGAAGTGCTCTGCAAAGACCATGTATCCTGACTGGCTTTCCCTTACCGGAAAAGGATATATTGCCAGCATGTACAAGCAGTATGGCAAAGTTATTTCCCCTATGGGATGCCGGGCTTTTCTTTCTCCATGGTATGAAAAGGGCGGGATGCATCCGGCAGATGATATGGATTCCCCTATATTTGTGGGCCGTTTCAATATCGGCGCGGTGTCCCTCCATTTACCCATGATTTTGGCAAAAGCCAAACAGGAAAGCCGTGATTTTTATGAAGTGCTGGATTATTATCTGAACCTGATCCGCCAGCTCCATATCAGGACTTACGCATACCTGGGCGAGATGCGGGCATCCACCAATCCCCTGGCCTACTGTGAAGGCGGATTTTTAGGAGGCCGTTTAAAACTGACAGACAAAATCAAGCCTATTTTGAGATCTGCCACGGCAAGCTTTGGAATTACGGCTTTTAATGAGCTTCAGGAGCTCTACAACGGCAAATCCCTGGTGGAGGACGGCGCCTTTGCCCTGGAAGTGCTGGAACATATCAACCAGAAAGTAAATGAATTTAAAGAAGAAGACGGCAATCTTTATGCCATTTACGGAACGCCTGCGGAAAGCCTCTGTGGCCTGCAGGTGAAGCAGTTCCGGGCGAAATATGGGATAGTGGAAGGCGTTTCCGACAGGGAATATGTTTCCAATAGTTTCCACTGTCATGTGACGGAGGATATTACTCCTATCCAGAAACAGGATCTGGAATACCGCTTCTGGGAGCTTTCCAACGGCGGGAAAATCCAGTATGTAAAATATCCTATTGATTATAATATAGAAGCAATCAAGACGTTGATACGCAGGGCCATGGACATGGGATTTTACGAGGGCGTCAATTTATCTCTTGCGTACTGTGACGATTGTGGGCATCAGGAGCTGGAAATGGATGTATGCCCGGCCTGTGGAAGCAAAAACCTTACCAAGATAGAGCGGATGAACGGTTATCTCTCTTACTCGAGAGTGCACGGGGATACGCGGCTGAATGAAGCGAAAATGGCAGAAATTTCAGAAAGGAAGAGCATGTAAACGGATGAGATACCACAATATAACAAAGGACGATATGCTGAATGGGGACGGGCTTCGTGTGGTGTTATGGGTTTCAGGATGTTCCCACTGCTGTAAGGAGTGCCAGAACCCCTTCACGTGGGATCCGGACGGGGGGCTTTTCTTTGATGATGAGGCAAAAAAGGAGATATACGAACAGCTTGACCAGTCTTATATTTCCGGGATCACTTTTTCCGGCGGTGACCCGCTTTACGGGGCAAACCGGATGGATGTGAGAAATTTCATAATGGAAATAAAAGAAAGATACCCGGATAAGACGATATGGATGTATACAGGAGACTGCTGGGAAAATATTATGCATGATCCCATCGTCCGGTACATAGACGTGCTGGTTGACGGGGAATTCCAGGCAGAAAAAAAGGACAGCAGATTACTCTGGAAGGGAAGCAGCAACCAGAGGGTGATCAATGTACCCGAAACTCTTGCGCAGGATGATATACGGGTGCCCGTCCTGCATTGTGGGGACTATGCATAGAAAGGATATTTCAGTAAATGACGAAAACCATAAAAATCAAATATATTAGTGATAAAATAGATAAACTGACCTATATAGACGGAAAATCCGACTGGATCGACCTGCGTGCCGCGGAGGATGTGGATTTGAAACAGGGAGAATTCCGGCTTATTCCTTTGGGGATTGCCATGGAACTTCCCAAAGGGTATGAAGCCCACATTGTGCCCCGAAGTTCTACTTTTAAAAATTTCGGCATCATCCAGACCAATCACCAGGGCGTGGTGGACTGCTCTTACTGCGGCGACAACGACCAGTGGTTCATGCCCGTATATGCCGTAAGAGACACCCATATATCCTGCAATGACAGGATATGCCAGTTTAGAATCGTGGAAAACCAGCCTAAAATCTACTTTGAGGAGGTGGCTTCTTTAGAAGGAGCCAACAGAGGCGGTTTTGGAAGCACCGGAAAACAATAAAGAAATCCGTATAAAATTTCTCCTTTTGCCACATAATGCTAACAGAATGCATTGGTGTGCGGAAGGAGTTTTTTTATGGAAAAAAAGAAGATGAGCGCGTCCCTTTCTGAAAATATGAATTACCTGAACAATTACTTATCGGTGGATATAAGCTTTGACCTTGTATACCGTGTGATAGAGATTGGCGGAAAAGAAGCCTGCATGTACTTTATTGACGGGTTCTGCAAGGATGAACTGATGCAGAAAATGTTACAGTATTTTATGGATATTAAAAAGGAGGAGATGCCTGCTGATGCCCATGAAATGTCCAAGACCAGCCTGCCTTATGTGGAAGTGGACTTACAGGATGAATGGGACCAGATCACTTATTTTATTATGTCCGGGGTGTTTGCCCTTTTTGTTGACGGCTTTGACAAGTGCCTTTTGATCGACTCAAGGACTTACCCGGCAAGAAGTGTGGGAGAACCGGAGAAGGACAAGGTGCTAAGAGGCTCCAAGGACGGGTTTGTGGAGACAATCGTGTTCAACACAGCGCTGATACGACGGAGAATCAGAAGCGCAGACCTTCGGATGGAGATGCTCCACGCGGGAAACAGCTCCCAGACGGATATTGTGCTCTGCTACATGAATGACCGGGTAGACCATGAGTTTTTAGGAAAAATCCGGGAACGTATCGGCCAGATTCAGGTGGATGCTCTTACCATGAATCAGGAGAGCCTTGCAGAATGCCTCTATAAAAAGAAATGGTATAATCCTTTCCCGAAGTTTAAGTTTACGGAAAGGCCGGATACTGCCTCCGCCCAGATTCTGGAGGGAGACATTGTGATCCTGGTGGATAATTCCCCATCAGCAATGATTACCCCCACATCTATTTTTGATATTGTGGAGGAGGCGGATGACTATTATTTCCCGCCCATTACGGGAACGTATCTTAGACTGTCGCGGTTTCTGATTGCCATTCTGACGTACTTTATGACGCCCACATTCTTGCTTCTTATGCAGAGGCCGGAGTGGATTCCGGCAGGGTTTGAGTTTATAGCGGTCAAGGAAACCACCAATATTCCGCTAGTCTGGCAGTTCCTTTTGCTTGAGCTGGCCATAGACGGCCTCCGGCTGGCAGCGGTCAATACCCCCAACATGCTAAGCACTCCTTTAAGTGTCATGGCGGCTTTAGTGCTTGGGGAGTTTTCCGTCAACAGCGGCTGGTTCAATTCCGAGGTCATGCTGTATATGGCGTTTGTGGCCATCGCCAACTACACTCAGGCCAGCTATGAATTAAGTTACGCCATCAAATTTATGCGTATCATTAATCTGATACTGACAGCTATTTTCGGCATATGGGGATATATCGGGGCGGTCATTCTTCTGGTACTGGCAATCGGCACAAACCGGACTGTGTCAGGAAAAAGCTATGTGTATCCGTTGATTCCCTTTAATCTGAAACAACTTTCCAAGCGGCTTCTGCGGTACAGGCTACCAGGGTCGAGAGAATGATCTGTATAGATCTGCAAGAGGTTTTTTACAAAAAGAGCGCAGGTGCAAAATGTATCTGCGTTCTTTTTACAAACGCTGTCAAGGCAAATGTGGCAGCGTTTGTTTTGTTTGAAATTTTATACAGATGATGTTAAAATATGATTTGAAAAACAGTAAAAGGAGAACAGGAAATGGATTCATTTAAGATCATCACCAACACTACAGCAGATTTGCCCCTTCAATATATAGAGGAAAATCAGCTTGGCCTGGTTTATTTTAACTATATCATGGATGGTATTTCTTATGGGAAAGATAAGGAACTGGACTGGAAAGAATTTTACCGTCTGATGCGGGAGGAGGGGAAGATGCCTACCACATCCCAGGTAAACCCCCAGCAGTATAAGGAGTATTTTACGGCATTCCTGAAAGAGGACAAAAACCTTTTGTATATTTCTTTTTCTTCCGGCTTAAGCGGCTCCTGCGGCAATGCATTGCTGGCGGCAGAGGAACTAATGGAGGAAGACGGGGAGAGACATATTATTGTGGTGGATTCTAAATGTGCTTCCATGGGGGAGGGACTGTTTGTCCACAAGGCGGTACAGATGAAGAAGCAGGGAAAAACCATGGAGGAGACGGCGGATTATTTAAACCAGCTTGTGCCCCATCTTACCCATGTATTTACCGTGGATGATTTGAACCATTTATACCGGGGAGGGCGTGTCAGCAGGGCGGCTGCCGTGGTAGGGACTATTGCAGCGATCAAGCCGATCCTCCATGTGGACGATGAAGGGTATCTGATTCCCATCAGCAAGGTAAGAGGACGCAAAAAATCTTTAAACGCCCTGGTGGACTATATGGAAGAAAAGATAAAAGGATACGCTGGCACAAATGACATGATATTTATCAGCCATGGAGATGCCCTGGGGGATGCAGAGTATGTGAAGGCGGAGATAGAAAAGAGATTCGGCATGAAAGAATTTATGATCAATCATATAGGACCTACCATAGGCGCCCATTCCGGGCCGGGAACCATTGCCCTGTTTTTTGAGGGCAGTTCCAGGTAGCAGTTCAGTCAGCGTTTTACAACATACTTTGTGGGCAGTGGTTCCTTTCCGGCGAACATATATTTTAAAAGATTCTTAAGATAAAATTTTAAAAAGGTTGCAAATATACAGAAATTTTTTTATTATAAAAGTAATGTATAATTTTAAATTAAGAAAATACATTAAGCTGAGAAAAGAGGTGCATGATGGGTATTAGAAAGAGAAAAGCGGTTCTTATGAGAGCTGTTTCGGAATTGAAAGCAGATGATTATTCCGGAGTGCCGGAGTTAAACGGCATGTATCAGAGGCTGGTGAATTCGAGAAAACAGTTTGCAGAGATTTTTGAAATGAATGTCAAAGCAGTTATGCAGATTAGTTCCCTTGATTTGACCATGCAGCATGAAACAGAAAAAATTGTTGATATTGCCAATAATGTAACGAGGGCTACGGAAACGATATTCGGAGTATCGGATAGCGGTCTGGACTTTAACGGTAACAGTCAGCATGAAGAACTTGCAAATAAGATTATTCAGGTTTCAGAAAAAGCCGAGGAAGTTTATAATAAAATTGAAACTTCCCAAAGTGATTTGACCAACATTAAGGAGCTCTCAGATGAGACGATCATTGGCTCACGCCAGATGCAGAAGGACATGGATAATCTGCTTGAAGTGATAGATCGCATGAACGAAGTGATTGCGGGGATTGACACCATATCATTACAGACAAATCTGCTTGCGCTTAACGCGGCAATAGAAGCTGCCCGGGCAGGGGAAGCAGGAAAGGGATTTGCGGTTGTGGCAAATGAAATCCGTGAGTTGGCAGTGGAGACCCAGAAAATGACAGCCAGTATGAGTGAATTTGTAGAAGAGATCAAAGGTGCTTCCCAGCAAAGCGCCAGCAGTGCAAACGGAACCATAAGCAATCTGGAAGCCATGACTGAGAAAATCGGGAATGTATGGGGGTTAAACGATGAAAATAAAAAGCATGTCTTACAGGTAAGCGATTCCATCAGTACCATTGCTGCCTTAAGCGAAGAAATAAGCAGCTCCATGACCGAGATGGAAAACCAGTTGCGGGAAAGTGCAGACTTTATGACCACCGTCAGTCAGGAACTGAAAATAGCTACAGAGCCGGTGGTGGATATTGAAAAAACTTTAGACAGCACAGTAAAGCAGATGGGTGTCATGACGAAAGATGCTTTCTTCCGTTTAGAAAATTCCGAATTTGCCAAGCAGGTGAGCAATGCGGTGACTGCCCACCAGACGTGGCTTAAAAATCTGGAAAAGATGGTGAGAAGCCGGAGTATTATCCCCTTACAGCTTGATTCTTCCAAGTGTGGATTCGGGCATTTTTACTATGCAATAACGCCCCAGATACCGGAAATTCTTTCTATATGGGACGGTCTTGCGGCTAAACACCAGAGATTCCATAAATTTGGCGGGGAAGTTATTGATGCGATTAACCAGCAGGACTTTGCAAGGGCAGAACAGATATACTGGGAAGCAGAAGTGTATTCTAGGGAGCTGATCTCAGATTTGCAGAGGATAATCCAGATTCTGGAAGAGTAAGATGCGCATATAATTGATAAAAACTTAGCAGGATTTGATAAATGGCGGGGATTCCCCGCCATTTTGTTATAATAAGACGTCCCGCGGAGCATGACAGCGTTTGCCCAGATGCTATATTTATAATAGGCTATGTTGTAACTGACAGCCATATTTCGTCATACTTTATTGCATAGGAGTGAATGTGCAGCTATATCTGTATATCGCTTATAGAAAAGGAGAATGAAGAGTTATGGCTATCGGCTTTATAACTATGCAGGCAAGGACTGCCCACGATGCAGTTCCGCTGCGGAATGTTCTGGTCACGGTGCTGGACGATGAACAGAACCCTGTTTATGAGATGAGGACGGATGAGAACGGAGAGACGGGGAGTGTTCCACTGGAAACAGTGGACAAGAGGTTTTCCCTGAATCAGGATTTTTTGGGAACGCCTTTTGTCAGCTATAATGTTCAGGCGCAGGCAGATGGGTTTAATTCTGTTTATGTATCGAATATCCCGGTTTATGACGGGGAGTCGGCGGTTCTGCCCCTTATGCTCACACCAATGCAGGAGCAGCAGGGCAGAGAAGTACAGACGCAGATTCAGGTAGGTGCGCCTGCGGTCAGTATGACGGGGGAACGCAGGCAGGAAGGAACGACCCAGGGGGAGACCTCGTATGTGCTGCGGCAGGTAGTGATTCCAAATCCCATTACAGTTCATCTTGGTACCCCGGCTTCTTCCGCGTCCAATGTACAGGTAACTTTTTCAGATTATGTCAAAAATGTGGCCAGCAGTGAGATTTATCCTACCTGGCCCGAGGCGGCGCTGCGGGCGAATATCTATGCCATTATTACATTTGCACTGAATAGGGTCTACACGGAATGGTATAGGAGTAAGGCATATAATTTCGATATTACGAACAGCACTGCGTACGATCAGGCATTTGTGTACGGTCGTCCCATTTACGATTCCATCAGCAGGATCGTGGATCAGATATTTAATGAATACGTCCGCAGAAAAGGCCAGAATGCGCCGTATTTCACTTCCTTTTGCAATGGCACAACAGCTACCTGTCAGGGACTGTCCCAATGGGGAACGGTGACACTGGCCAATCAGGGGAAGACGCCCCTTAGCATTCTGCGTGCGTACTATCCCAATGATATTGAGATTGCTAAGACAAATATTATGACCAACATGTTGTCTTCCTATCCGGGGACGCCTCTGCGCACTGGCAGCAGGGGGCTGGATGTGCAGACCATCCAGACTTATCTGAACAGGATACGGAGAAATTATCCGGCTATTCCCACAATCACAGACGAACCGGGATTTTTTGGTGAAAGCACCCGGGCGGCCGTTACCAGATTCCAGAGTATTTTTAATCTGGCAAGCGACGGCATTGTAGGAAAGTCCACATGGTATAAGATATCTATGCTGTATACGGCGGTAACCAGACTGGCGGAACTGGATAGTGAAGGAAATACGCTGGGAATTGGAACGGTTCCGCCTTCTTCTGTACTCCGGCAGGGTTCTGCCGGGCAGGATGTGATTACGCTGCAGTATCTGCTGAACGTTATTTCAGAATACTATCCGGGCATTCCTGCGCCTGTGCAGGACGGTATCTTTGGCAGTGGCACGAAACAGGCGGTGGTTGCTTTTCAGCAGAGAATGGGGCTTGTGCCAGATGGTATCGTAGGGCGTGACACATGGAATTCCCTGTACGAGACCTGGCGGGGCATCAACCAGAATGTGCCGCATCCGGGACCGTCGCCATCCCCGTTGCCTTCTCCAAATCCGGGGAATGTGATTAATTATACGGTGAGCTCTGGAGATACGCTGTGGCTTCTTGCGAACCGATACGGCACGACGGTGGACGCAATCAAAAGGCTGAACGGTCTGACCAGTGACAACCTTAACATCGGGCAGGTACTGCAGATCCCCGTTTCCCAGACACAGCAGTATATCACCTATACAGTGCGGCCCGGGGATACGTTGTGGTTTCTTGCGAACCGGTACGGCACAACGGTGGATGCCATCAAGAGACTTAATGGACTGCGCAGTGATAACCTAAGTATCGGACAGGTGCTTCGTATCCCCGTGTAAACCGCAAGTCCGCTATCCCCATATTCAAATAGGTGCTGCCAGCCCGCCGTCCTTGTGGTGGGGCCGTGGGGCAGGGGAAGCTCTGCGGCCTGGGCTCCGGCGGCGGATTTTTATGAAAAATCCTGCGTGAAAACCATATTGACATACAGAAAAGTCTATGCTAGTATACTTCTAAAGTTACCGGTTACTTTACCGGTAATCTTAGACTGGTATATTTTTACAATAAGCCAGATTGTAAAGCGCGACAGCGTTTGTTACTATGAGCCGGTTCGCAGGAATCAAAAATTAGAAAAGGAGCAGAGAGAGATGGCAAAAACAGACAGTACCTTCCAGAGAAGGATGCAAAAGCATCTGGACGAATTGAAATGGCTTTATATGGAGTTGTACCAGAATACAGATATGTTTTCTGAACTGTGTGATAAAATGTATGAATATTATACTGGGCGCAGCCAGTCCCTTAAAAAAAGAGACGGGGCAAGAGAGAAGAACTCCGCCTGGTACAAGAAAAATGACATGCTGGGCATGATGCTGTATATTGACAATTTTGCAGGGAATCTGAAGGGCGTGGAAAAAAAGCTGGATTATCTGGAACAGTGTCATGTAAATTATATTCATCTTATGCCTTTTCTCGATACGATAGAGGGACGTTCGGACGGCGGTTATGCTGTGGCAGACTTCCGCAGGATAAAGAAAGAACTGGGGTCAATGGAAGATCTGGAAAGCCTTGCAGACGCCTGCCATGAAAAAGGACTGAATGTGTGTATGGATTTTGTGATGAACCACACATCAGAGGAGCATGAGTGGGCAAAGCGCGCCAGGGCTGGCGAAGGAGAGTATATGAGCCGTTATTTCTTCTTTGACAATGATGCCATTCCGGCGGCTTATGAAAGAACGGTGCCACAGGTATTTCCGGTCACAGCTCCGGGCAACTTTACCTGGCTGCCGGAAATCGGACACTATGTGATGACAACGTTTTATCCCTACCAGTGGGATCTGAACTATAAAAACCCCAGAGTATTTAACGAAATGATGTATAATTTTTTATTCCTTGCCAATAAGGGGATTGACATTATGAGAATCGATGCGGTTCCCTATATCTGGAAGGAGTTAAATACCTCCTGCCGGAATCTTCCCCAGGTACATACCATTGTCCGCATGATGCGCATGATAGGGGAGATTGTGTGTCCAAGCGTGATCCTTCTCGGGGAAGTGGTGATGGAGCCGGAGAAAGTAGTACCTTATTTCGGAACAGTGGAAAAACCGGAGTGCCATATGCTTTACAATGTCACTACGATGGCTACTACATGGAATAGTGTTGCCACAGGAGACATCCGCCTGCTGAAACAGCAGATGGACATTGTAAGCAGCCTGCCTAAAGCGTATGTGTTCCTTAACTATTTAAGGTGCCATGACGATATCGGCTGGGGACTTGACTACCGTTATCTGATGCAGTTTGGCATTGGGGAGGTAAGCCATAAAAAGTACCTGAACGATTTCCTTACCGGACAGTATCCCGGCTCCTTTGCAAAAGGCGAGTTATACAATTCCGACCCGGCATCCGGGGATGCCAGATTGTGCGGCACTACGGCTTCCCTATGCGGCATTGAGAAGGCACAGGAAGAAGAGGATAAGGAGGCATTGGAAAAGGCGGTGTGTCTGGATTTGATGCTCCATGCCTACATGTTTGTCCAGTCGGGAATTCCCGTACTCTACAGCGGGGACGAGGTAGGCCAGGTAAATGACTATACCTACCATGAGAATCCGGCAAAACAGGATGACAGCCGGTACCTCCACCGAGGAAATTTCAACTGGGAGCTGGCCGGAAAGAGAGCAGAAAAAGGAAGCGTACAGGAGAGAATCTTTGCAGGGCTGGAAATAATGGAGAAAATCAGGAAAAAGGTATCTGTTTTTGGCGCTGATTCCGATGTGTGGACCATAGACACCTGGGACGATTCCGTCTTAGGGCTTATCCGGGCAAATAAAAAGGAAAAGCTGGTTGCCCTGTTTAATTTCAGCGGGCAGGATAAGACGGCCTGGATAAATGAGGACGACGGGGAATACACGGATCTGCTTTCCGGAAGAAAAATGCAGGCAAAAGGTGTGGATATACCGGGATACGGCGTATACTGGCTTCTGAAAAGAGGATAAAAATATAAAATAGATTTGATAATGGGACTGCAAAAGGGTATAATGCAATCAGTATCAGTGGAAAAGGCTTAAAAAGCCACGAAATAAGGAAGGATAAGGATTGTGTCGGATACAAAGGATTTTTTTGCAGGCGGATACCGCTTTCATTCAATCGGGGATGCAGAGCGGGCAAGACTGGACCAAAAACGGATAGATTATTTAGAGGAAAAAATAGAAGGAAAAAATGCACAGGATATGCTGGCCGCTTATGACCGGATTCTGGACGAAAAAGTTTTTGCAACCCCGGTGGGGTGGGAATATCTAAGGGAACTGCAGGAGAGGCTGAAGGCAATGGGCATAGACGAAAAGGATATAAGGCCGATTCCCCTATTTGTAGTTTTTGACCATGGGATTGACGGGGAGGCGATTTTCAAACGGGCTGCCGGACAACCGGCGCAGGACCAGAAGAAAAGAGAGGGCATAAAAATATCTGTGTGTATCAATATCCTTCTTGTAATATTGGTGGCGGCTATGTTCTGGATCACCCTAAACAGCGAGAATCCCAACATTTTAAACTACAAGACCCAGATTGAAAATAAATACGCCATGTGGGAGCAGGAACTGACACGCCGGGAAAAAGAAATACGCCAGAAGGAAGCAGAATTGGAAAATGCTACAAAGTGGCAGGAAGATTTCACAGAATAAACATACTTCTCCATTACAATACTATTAGGAATTGGCGTATCAGCCTTTGCTAATAGCGTTTGTGCAGAGGATCGGTTTTCAGGAGGGCAGTATGGACAGATTGAAAATTCTTATTGTAGATGATGAATCCAGAATGAGAAAGCTGGTAAAGGACTTCCTTACAAGGAGTAATTTTGATGTGCTGGAGGCGGAAGACGGCGGAAAGGCACTGGATATTTTTTACAGGGAAAAGGAGATTGCCCTTATCATTCTGGATATCATGATGCCTGTCATGGACGGCTGGGAAGTGTGCCGGGAAATCAGACAGTATTCCAAAGTCCCGATTATCATGCTGACAGCCAAGTCCGGTGAACAGGATGAATTACAGGGATTCCAGCTTGGCGTTGATGAATATATCTCCAAGCCTTTCAGCCCGAAAATTCTTGTAGCGAGGGTGGAAGCCATTCTGCGCAGGACCAGCCAGTTTGGGGAGGAAGAAAATCTCTCTGCAGGGGGCATTGTGATCAATAAATCGGCACACAGCGTCAGTATTGACGGGCAGCCCGTGGACTTGAGCTACAAAGAATTTGAACTTCTCACCTATTTCCTTGAAAATAAGGGGATTGCCCTGTCCCGTGAAAAGATACTGAATAACGTATGGAATTATGATTATTTTGGGGATGCCAGGACAATTGACACCCATGTGAAGAAACTCCGCAGTAAAATGGGAGAAAAAGGTGAGTTGATAAAGACGATCTGGGGCATGGGGTACAAATTTGATATAAGCAGTTAAGGGCGATAGATGTATAAGTCAGTATTTGCGGGCGTTTTTGGGAGTTTGAGTTGTTTCTTAACAAGTTTTACATGGGCTGGTTGACGTCGGTTTCAACCGGCCCCCTCTTGTTAAGTGGAAATAATAGAAAATAAGTGTTATAAAATAGAGAGAAACGATTGTAGAAATAAGTTATAAAGTCGAAGCGGAAGAAAGAAAAACTATGAAGTATTCAATCCGAAAACAATTTGCGCTGATATTCTGTGCGCTGATGGCTGGTACCATTTTACTGTGCTGGTTTATAAATAATACATTTCTTGAGAAATATTATCTGAACAATAAAAAGAAGGTTATGCTGAGCGTTTATCATACTATTAATCAGGCGTCTAATGAAGGCACGATCAGAACGGATGACTTTGATATCGAATTTCAAAAGATCTGTGGGAAATATAATATCAATATTCTTCTTTTGGATGTGGAAACCAAGGCCATCAAAATTTCCATAAACGATTACGAGATCATGCGCCGTCTGCTTCTGGATTACCTGTTTAAAGAAGACAGATCGGATAACTGCAGACTGCTGGCGGCTGATGAAAACTATGAGATGTATAGCAGGGCGGACGGCAGGACCAGCCTTGAATATGTGGATATGTGGGGAATACTGGATAATGGAAGTCTTTTTCTGTTTCGGACACCCCTGGAAGGAATCCGCGACAGCGTAGTGCTGGCAAACCGCTTTCTCGCATATGTGGGGACGGGGTCAGCATTGCTGGGTATATTTGTCATCTGGCTGGTATCCCGCAAAGTGACAGAGCCGATTATGGAGCTTGCCCGGATCTCAGAAAAAATGTGTCACCTGGATTTTGATGTAAAATATACAGGAAACAGCCAAACGGAAATAGCCCTCCTTGGAAAAAATATAAATAAACTGTCACAGACACTTGAAACAACCATATCCGAGTTAAAGAGCGCAAATAATGAATTAAAAAGGGATATTGAGAAAAAAAACAGAATCGACGAAATGCGCAAGGAATTTTTATCCAATGTATCCCATGAACTGAAAACGCCCATTGCCCTGATACAGGGGTATGCGGAGGGGCTTAAGGAGGGAATTGACGACGGATTGGAGAGCAGGGATTTTTACTGTGGGGTCATTATGGATGAAGCATCCAAAATGAATCATATGGTGACAAAGCTTCTGTCATTAAACCAGCTTGAATTCGGCACCGACACAGTGGCTATGGAGCGGTTTGACATTACCATGCTCATCAGAAATTATTTACAGTCTGCGGAAATTCTGTGCAGACAAAAAGAAATCAGTCTGCGGATGGAGGACTATCCGCCGGTTTCAGTGTGGGCCGACGAGTTTAAGGTGGAGGAGGTTTTTAATAATTATTTCAGTAATGCAATAAATCATGTTGCAGGAAACAGAGTAATTGATGTAAAATTAACTTTAAAGGAAAACCGTGTGCGCGTTTCAGTTTTTAATACAGGCATTCCCATACCAGAGGAGAGTATCCCCCATATCTGGGAAAAGTTTTATAAAGTTGACAAGGCCAGAACAAGGGAGTACGGCGGCAGCGGTGTAGGACTTTCCATTGTAAAGGCAATTATGGATGCCATGAATCAAAGCTACGGCGTTATCAATTATGATAACGGCGTGGAATTCTGGTTTGAACTGGAAACATCGGAGAAAAGGAATGAACATGCTTGAACAGACGGACAATCAGAACAGAGATGATATGAAGCGGGTGGGGGCGAAGCTAAGACAGCTTATGGAACTGTCCCGTGACCCGGAGTACGACCGGTATCTGGCGCAGATGATGCGGGATCTGGAGAGCCACAGGGCAACGCCTTTTCAGGTGGAAAGGGAAGCTGAACGCAGTTACCGGCAGTACCAGGAGCGTATAAAGCAGCTTCCAAAAGCAGCTAAACAGCCAGGGCGCAATATGGAATTTAAAATCGGTATGCATGTTTTCAGCCTGATAGGCGCCATACTTGTGCTGACAGCCTTTGTGATTTTTGGCTTTAACTTTTTAAACGGAATGGGACAGGGGCTGTGCCTGTATGGAGCAGCATTATCCCTGGTCATACTGTCGGAATTATTTATCCGCAGGAAAATAAAAAGTTTTTCCGGTATAACCACAGGGATCGGCATCGGCGGGCTGTATATAGCCAATATCACGAACTATCTGATACTGCATACTATCAATGAAACAGCGGCCATGGCTGTTACGCTGGTCATTGCAGTGGGTACAACTTTTCTGTGCAGAAAGAGAGGACTTACATTAGTCAGGATAATCAGTCTCCTTGGCTGTTATATCTGTTTCCTTTTTATCCGGGGATTTGAGACAGAACTGAATTTTTTGACAGCAGTTATCATGCTGCTTACTATAAATATAGTTAATATAGTGTTCCAGAACAGGGAAAGTAATACAGCGGAGCATGTGGTACATCTAACAGCCTGCATGATTCTTACAATAATCCTTACGGGGCTCGCCTGGAGAGAGGGCATACACGCTGTTTACCTTGCTTTTTATGTGGTAACCTCCTTTATTTTTATCAGCTTTCTGAGTCTGAAAGAAGGGACAAAGAGGCAGGCGTTGTTTGTCTTGTGCTGTGTGGGAAACGGGCTATGCATTTTCCTTTTATTTCTGATTGGAAATGCAGGACCCGGCGTGCTGACTCAGCCGGAAGCGGCGCTGTTTGTACACGGGACAATAGAAGTGATGGTTCTTGTGGTATGCAGCGTGGTGTTTCTTTTGTGGAACAAAGTAGATGGAAGAAGATGGACCCAGTTATACTACTGGGCGGCAGCATCACTTTTGGCAGGCAGTTTTTCGGGAAACCAGTGGGAAATTATAGTGACGCTGGCACTGGTTCTTTTTGGTGTAAAAATTTTTGCGGCCCATAGAGAGGTTATAGCGCTTGACTGTATTGTAGTCACATGGACCGGCATGGTGGGCATATGGCTGGCGGACAGCAGGTATTGCTGGATACTTGCAGGGGCACTGTTTTTATCGGTATTCCGGATCAGGCACATGCATCTTTACCACCAGATGATAGTTACCGTTAGTATTCTGCTTATATGGTACAGCCAGTGTATCTACTATTTACAAAGAGAACTGGGCTGGCCGGCAGGATGGTTTTACCCGGTCAGTGCAGGGATTCTGCTGATATTGTTCCTGCTGTTTAACCATCTGCCTTATCTTAAAAATAAAATACAATTGCCTTATAATATTGCCAATGTGGCACTTTTAGCGGTATACTGTTTAGGGGTGTGGAGATGCAATAGTTATATTTTCAGTTCTGCCATAATGGTTATTGGTGCAATTTCTATTATTGTCATGTTCCGCAGCCGTTACGGAATGGGGATTTTACGGAAAAATCTGGTGCTGGCAGCTTTTCTGGCCTATTGCACCCTGACAGGACATTATGAATCGCCTGTGATTGTAAGCATCCTTCTCATGCTTATTGCCTTTGGCTGTGTAGGGGCAGGATTTAAACGAAATGATAAAGTGGAAAGGGTATGTGGACTGGTGCTGGCAGCCTTTGTGTGCCTGAAACTGGCCCTATATGATTTCAGTGAAGTGGAGTCTTTGTACCGAGTGATCGTATGCCTGATCGTGGGCATTGCGGCCCTTATGATTTCATTTATTTATGTACAACTGGAAAAGAAAAATATGGATTATGCAGAAAAGAGGTAAAATAAAAATGAAAAAGAAAGTAACAGGAGCGGCAGTAGTGCTGTTGTCAGCAGCAATTACGGCCGGATGCGGAAATGAAATACCGGAGTTAAACGAACAGCAGCAGGAACTGGTGGTGGAATATGCAGCATCCCAGTTGCTTAAGTATGATGCGAATCATGAGGAAAAGCTTGTGGAACTTACTTTGGAAGAAGAAGCTGTTCCGGAAGAAGGGGGAGAAGAAGCTGCCAAGGAAGAAGAGGCAAATACGGAGGAAGAAATCCAGGAAGTGCCGGACACCGAAGATGTACCCATGATTGACAATACCCAGGAGCAGCAGTATGAAAACGTCAGCATAGAGGAATTCCTGAACTTAAGCTCAGTTAGGATGACCTATACAGGGTATGAGACCAGCAGCGTCTATCCAGAGCAGGGGGAAGAATTTTATTTTGTCATGAACGCCACAGAAGGAAATGAACTTCTTATTTTAAAGTTCCTGGCAGAAAATTTATCAGGGACAGAAATGCCGCTTGATATATCCCAGAGCGGAACCAGGTTCAAAATATCAGTAAACGGGCAGGAGAAAAATGCCCTGACCACCATGCTGGTAAATGACCTGGCTTATTTTCAGGGAACTCTTTCTCCGGCAGAGGGAACAGAACTGGTATTAATATGTGAGATTCCCAGGGAAGAAGTGAGTGGAATCGCATCTCTTGGAGTCATCATGAAAAACGGCGACCGTATTGCTGCTGTCCCCTTATTTTAGGCGGCGGCAGCGGGCATTTTTAAGGGATTAAAAAAAATCTACAAAATTTTTAAAAAACTTGTTGACATTATAAAACAAGCATGGTATAGTAATCTTCGTTGCGGGTGATAAATCAAAAAAAACCAAGCAACAAACAATACATAAGCCTGAAAGATAAGGCAAAGCACCTTGACAAGTAAACAGCAATGCAGCCCTGAAAATTCAACAAGAATTTCAGAAAAGAAACGAACGAAGCA
>QXWO01000047.1 GCA_009911035.1 Lachnospiraceae bacterium | reverse complement strand
ATCGAAAGGGTTCATGTCCGGTTTAGAGCGGGGGAAAATCCGGAGATAACATCAAAGGATTACCTATCGCTATTCCTTTTGAAAGGACAGACCGGAAGTTTCAGCGTGGAAATCTGGAAACGGTTCAGGAAATGGGGCGGCATACCGAGCGGCCTGACGCAGAACGTGAAGGACCTGCTGGCCTCCCGTGAGATCGAGAATATCTTTGAGAACTCGGATTTTATCTACATGCTGAACCAGGCCCAGGGGGACCGGCAGATTCTGGCGAAGCAGCTGGGGATTTCCCCGCACCAGCTTTCCTATGTGACCCATTCCGGCCCCGGCGAGGGGCTTCTGTTCTTCGGGAATGTGATTATCCCCTTTGTCGATCATTTTCCGAAGGATACCCTGCTGTACAGCGTACTTACAACACGGCCTGATGAAGTGGCGGGGACGAAGGCATGAGGAAACAAAAATACCCTGAAAGCGATTGGAGGTGAGGGCAATGGCGCGTGACAGGAATTTTCAGAGGAAACAGAAAGATGCCCGGATGCCGGCGCGGGATTCCCACGGGGAGGACCGCATGGCGGCCCGGCAGGGAGAGCCGGATTATGACCTGCGCCGGGCAAGGGACGCCCCTTCTTCCGGCACTTCAAGGAACCGCAGGCAGGCGGCGCCGGTGCAGACGGAAACTTATGGATCAGATATATTTGCCGGTTGCGAAAACAGTGATACGGCAGCACAGGATTCCCCTACCCAGGTTTTTCCCGGACAGGAACCAACTGGATCAGAACCATATGTGCCAGAAACCAGGCGGGGCAGCCAAGGACAGGGCAATGCTGCTTACAGGGATTCCAGGCAGGAGGATTTCAGCCAGGGGAGCCCAGGGAGGCGCAATGCCGCTTACCAGAATTTCAAGCAGGAAGAACCCAGACAAGCAGATTTCAGCCAGGAGAGCCCAGGGAGGCGCAATGTCGCTTACCAGAATTTCAGGCAGGAAGAACCCAGGCGGGCGGATTCCAGCCAGGAGAGCCCAGGGAGGCGCAATGCCGCTTACCAGAATTTCAGGCAGGAAGAACCCAGGCAGGCGGATTCCGGCCAGGAAAATCCCGGACAGACAGCTTTTGCAGAACACGGTCCGAAAGGTACGGATTCCCGGTATGGGAAACTATTTCAGGAAGGAGCCGGGGCACAGAAAGGGGAAGAAAAATCCGGCCAGGCAGGACACTGGAACCGGACACGGCAGCATGGTAATAAATACCAACAGCGCTTTCAGGAGGCGGCAAAAGCCGGGGAACCTCAGGAGAAACCGCCGGAGGCAGCCGAAGGAGAACCAAAACGGCCTTCCAAGCTGGAATTTACCGCTGACGAACTCCCACCGGAAACAGCGGATAAGAAGCTCACGAAAGCCCGACGGAAGGCAGAACGGACAGCGGAAAAACTGGAACAGGCGGAAAACCGCCTTCCTGCCCGCCGTAAGTTGCGGATGGAAACATCTTCTGATCCCGATACGGGCAAGGCCAAAAAGCGCCTGAAATTTGAAAAGGAGGTGAAATCCCAGCGGGCCCATGTCAAGGGTCCCGTTCCGATGCGCCCGGTAAAGGCCGGCGCAAATATGGCGGTGGGTTACGCCCATAAAAAGATTTACCAGGCAGAGAATGAAAATGTCGGCATTAAAGCGGCCCACCGCACCGAGCTTGTAAGCGAATCGGGGCTGCGTATGGCATATCACAGGCATAAGACGGCGCCGTACCGCAGGGTGGCAAAATTACAGCAGAGATCAGCCAGGGCCAATGCCCGGCTTGCCTACCGGCAGACCCTGCATGACAGCCCGGAACTGAAGAAAAACCTTCTTGCCCGGATGTGGCAGAAACAAAAGATAAAACGCCAGTATGCCAAAGCAGCCAGAGAAGCGAAAAAAGCGGGAAAGCGTGCAAAGAACACCGCCGTTACCACGGAAAAGATCGCTGCCGGCGTGGTCCATGCCGTCAGGCGCCACCCGGTCATATGCGGGATCGTGCTCCTGCTCCTTTTGGTATTTTTCCTGATCGCGTCCCTGATTTCTTCCTTTTCCAACCTGGGGGCCGGAGGGCTGGGCAGCCTTGCAGCCTCTACCTATCTGGCGGACGATGCGGACATCAACAATGCGGAGCTTGCTTATACCGAGTGGGAAACGGACCTGCAGATGCAGATTAACCGTGTGGAATCGGACCGGCCCGGCTATGACGAGTACCGCTATAATATCGGCCCCATTGAGCATGATCCCTATGTCTTAATGGGGTACCTCACTTCTGCCTATCAGAATTTTACCTATGCGCAGATCGAGGGTGTCCTCCGGGAGCTGTTTAACGGGCAGTATTCCCTGTCTTTTTCAGAAGAAACGGAAACCCGCTACCGGACAGAAACCAGCGTTGACCCGGAGACCGGCGAGGAAACAGAGGAAGAAGTGCCTTATGAGTGGCACATCCTGAATGTAACGCTTACTTCTACGCCGCTTGAAAACCTGGTTGTTTCACGCATGAACCCAGACCAGAAGGAAATCTGCGAGATTCTGTTGCAGACCAAAGGCAACCGGCAGTATGTGAAAAATGTATTTGGCACGAACTGGCTGCCCTATGTCACCAGCTACTACGGCTACCGGGTACACCCGATCAGCGGGGGAAAGAACTACCATACCGGCGTTGACATCGGGATGCCCCAGGGCACGGAGATTTTAGCCGGGCATGACGGCACGGTCACGCTGGCCGGTGAAGCCGGCGGATACGGCCTGTGCGTTGCCATTGAGGGCGAGGCTTATGAGGGGCGCTCCCTTACCACCAAATACGGCCACTGTTCACAGATTTTTGTATCTGCCGGACAGGAGGTAAAGGCCGGGGATGTGATCGCGAAGGTCGGCAGCACCGGAAATTCCACCGGGCCGCACCTGCACCTGGAGGTGCTGGTTGACGGCCAGTATATGAACCCGTTGTATTTTGCCGATACCGGCGATACCAGCGAGCGGCATTTACCGGAGGCAGGCGCAGGCGGCGGAGGGAACTATTTTGACTATGACGTCCCGCCGGAGGCCCTTGCAGATGAAAAATTTGCCGCCATGCTCGCGGAGGCCGAAAAGTATTTAGGCTATCCGTATGTATGGGGAGGCGCAAGCCCTTCCACTTCCTTTGACTGTTCCGGCTATGTTTCCTGGGTAGTCAACCATTGCGGCGTGGGCTGGAACTTCGGACGGCTTACCGCAGACGGGCTTTTAGGCGTGTGCACGCCTGTATCAAGCGCGGATGCAAGGCCCGGCGACCTGATATTCTTCCAGGGCACCTACAATACCAGCGGCGCAAGCCATGTGGGAATCTATGTGGGCAACGGGATGATGATCCACTGCGGGGACCCGATCTCCTACGCAAATATCAACACAAGCTACTGGCAGCAGCATTTTTATACATTCGGGCGTCTGCCCTGACAGATTGGTGTCCAGTGACAATTAAGTTTGATAATTTTGCAATAAAGATTGATAATTTACAACTTTGTTTGATAAAAACGGCTTCACAAAGGAATTAACAATTATGATTGATAAAACTCAAAGAAAATGACAATTAAAGTTGATAAAAACGGAGATTTCGTGGCACTTAAAGGAGCATGGTTCTTATTTTGCTTCTTTGTTTTTCTGCAACATGGCTTCGTGATATTAAGTTTTGGAGTAAATTATCAAACTTAATTGTAATTATGGAGCTTATTATTATCAAACTGTTTTGCAAAAAGACAGATTGGAGGTAATAAATTGAACCCTAAGATTGAGAAACTGGAGAAAGAGATCGACAAGACAAAAACAAAGATTGCGGAGATGCAGGCCAAGCTCCGCGACCTGGAAAAGCAGAAAACGGAGCTGGAGAATACCGATTATGTGGCGATTGCCCGCAGCTTCCATCTGACACCCCAGCAGCTGGCCGAATTTCTGAAATCGCAGCAGTCCGCCCCGTCCGGGGATGGCCCGCTGCAGAAACAGGAGGATAAGAATGAGGACTAAAAAAATCTCTCTGCTACTGGCGCTTATGCTTGTCATAAGCGCCATATCTTTGCCCCTGACGGCTTATGCAGCCGGGGACAAAGATACCACGCCGCCCGAACTTACGGCTTCCCTGGACGGCGACACGCTGAAAATAGAAAGCAGCGACGATAATTCCGGCGTGGAGGCGGTCTTTGTGGACGGGAACCGTATCAATTCCCTAACCAATGGGGCGGCTTCCGTCACCTTAAAGGATTATGCCGGCACGGAAAAGCAGGTAAGCGTGTACGCCCAGGACTATGCCGGGAACCGCTCAAAGACCGTGAAGTTTGAGAATCCCTATTATGAGGAACCGGCGCCCACGGAAAAACCTGCGGCTGCAACACAGCAGAACCAGGGCGGCACGGCGGCAAAACCTGTGCAGGCCCAGGCTGCTTCCCCTGGCAGCACAAACAGCAATGCCGGGAACAGCAATTCCGGGAACGGTTCTAATACAGGTACGAATACGGGCGCCAATGGCGGCGGTAATACAGCCTCCGGCACAAACGGCGGCAGCCCCGATTCCCAGGAGGAAACGGAATCCGCTTCCGCTATCCCGGACGGCGCGTTTACCCCGGAGGGCACCGGCACGGTGTTAGATACGGCCACCGGGGAAGATGGGGATAAACAGTTTTACACCATCACCTCCGAGGACGGGAATGTGTTCTATCTGATTATTGACGGAAAGCGGGACGGCAACAACGTCTACTTCCTGAACGGCGTTACCGAGGCTGACCTGATGGCGCTGGCGGAAAAGAGCGAGGACACCATGAGTGCGATCCCGGCAGAGGATGTCTGCACCTGTACGGAGAAATGCGCAGCCGGGGAAGTTGATACCGCCTGCCCGGTCTGCAAGAATGACCTGAAAGGCTGTGCCGGGAAGGAAAAACCTGCGGAAACGGAGGAACCCGCGCAGGCCGAGCAGCCAAAAAAAGACAAGGGCAGCGCCGGCACGATCATTTTTATTATCATTGCCCTGCTTGCAGCAGGAGGCGTTGGCTATTATGTGAAGATCGTCCGTCCGAAACAACAGGCAGAGGATGACGAAGATTTCGAGGATGACGGGTACGGCGAAGGCTTTGACCCGGATGAGGCTTACGGCGAGACGGAATTTCTCTCCGAGGACGATTTTGACGACAGGGACAGCGAATAAAGCTGTCCTTTACTATTTTAAGAAAGCGAGGATATTACATGGAGAAAACAACAATCCATCACCGTAGCGGCCTAAAGCGGCTGCTGGCATTTCTTCTCTGCGCAGTATGCGTCTTTGGGCTGATCCCTACTCAGGCGTTTGCGTTTTCGCCGGGACAGAAAGCAAGCTCCTGGCTGGGCGATCAATATGTGGGGTCTGACGGGCAGCATTATTATGCGCCGGCGCCTTACACCTACCTTGTCTACAATTCTGATGGAACGATGGATGTGCGCAGCAGTCCCGGGGGCAACGCTTACCGGCATTATATGCTGACAGCTTCGGACGGGAGCAGCCAGCAGGTCTATTGTGTGGAGAGCGGCATTGCCTATAACACTTCTGACAATACCTATACATCGGAAAGCGGCACGAACAGCAATTACTTGAACCTCCTTCCGGCAGAAGCACGCCGGGGCATTACCCTGACGGCGATCTACGGCTGGAAACCCGGCGCTTCCCTCCCTGTGTCCGGCATTAACGAGGATGATTATAAAATGGCGACGCAGATCATCCTCTGGGAATACCAGCAGCAGCTCCGCAGCGACCCTTACAGCCGGCATGGGAACGGCCAGGCAAATGCAGACCAGTATTTCAGCGTGATTGCCGGACGTCCTGCGGAAAAAGCCTACAACTGGATTCTTTCACAGGTCGCCTCCCATTCCACGGTCCCCTCCTTTACTTCCACGAAGAAAAGTGAAGCCCCGGAGCTGGAGCTGAAATGGGACACGGAGAAAAAAGTCTATACCCTGACCGTCACGGACACCAATAACCTGAAAATCGATCTGGAGACCCTGAAAGGCAGCGGCGTTTCCGCCACAAGGAGCGGGAACAAGTACACGTTCACCAGCAAGAACATGATCATGGACCCTGTCACCTTTGAATTCCGAAAGGATATTCCGGTTGCTAACGACATGCTGATCTGGGGGAGGCCGGGTTACCAGACCATGATGACCGGCGCCAGCGACCCGGTCTCCTTCTTTGTAAAGATCAAGACCGAGACCTACGGCACCGCAAAGATTGTCAAGACCAGCGAGGACGGCATTGTGTCCGGGATTCCTTTCCAAATCTCCGGCACGGACATCCTGGGGAACAAGGTGGATGAAACCGTCACTACCGGGGAAAACGGGCAGATCAAGGAAAAGCTGCTGCCCGGCACCTATCTGGTGAAGGAGCTGCCGGTGGACCGCTATGTGACCCCTTCCGCGCAGTATGTCACCATTGAAAGCGGCCAGACCGCCACGGTGCATTTCAGCAATATCCTGAAAAAATTCCGTGCCCATGTGGTAAAGAGTGACGCAGATACCGGCGCCGCCCAGGGCGACGCCACCCTTGCAGGGGCAGTTTACGGGATTTATAGCAACGGCGAGCTGGTAGACACCTACACTACCGGGCCGGACGGCAGCTTTATGACCCGGTACTATGTCTGCGGCGATAACTGGACCGTGCGGGAGATCGAGCCGAGCACCGGCTACCTCTTAAACGATACGGTCTATGAGGTGGGCGCTTCCCCCACGCTTTATGAAGTGGAGCTGAACACCACCGAGAACCAGGTCACGGAAACGGTCATTTACGGAAACATCCAGCTTGTGAAGCATACGGAGGACCTGGACCCGGATGTGTCCGGGGATGAAAATACGGACGAGCCCAATGAGGGCGTCATTGAGCGCCCGGAGGCCGGCGCAGTTTTTGAGGTCTATCTGAAAGCGGCTGGCAGCTATGACGCAGCGAAGGAAAGCGAGCGTGACCTGCTCACCACGGACGGGGACGGCTTCGCTTCCTCCAAAATGCTCCCCTACGGACATTACACGGTGCATCAGGTTTCCGGCGAGGAAGGGAAGGCATTTATCCCGGATTTTACGGTCTTTGTTTCCTCCAACGGACAGACTTACAGCTATATCCTGAATAACCGTACCATTACCGCAAGGCTGCGTGTGGAGAAATGCGATGCGGAGACCGGCAATATTATCCCGATGACGGGCACCGGCTTCCAGATCAGGGATTTGTCCACCGGGGAACTTGTCACCCAGGAAATCTACTACCCGAACCCGGAAACCCTTGATACCTTCTATGTTTCGGATGAAGGCTGGCTGATGCTGCCGGAGCCTCTGCACACCGGAGATTATGAATTGTATGAGGTGGCGGCGCCCTACGGTTATGTGCTTTCCAGTGAGCCGGTGCCGTTTACCATTGACGGCAGCGAGTCGGTTGTCACGGTCACACAGCACAATATGCCGCAGAAGGGGCAGCTTACCATTACCAAGACCGGCGAGGTATTCGCTTCCGTCCAGGAGAACGGCGGCCTGTACCAGCCGGTGTATGAGGTCATGGGGCTTCCGGGCGCAGTCTATGACGTGATCGCGGATGAAGATATTTATACCGGCGACGGTACGCTCAGGGCGGCAAAGGATGCCGTCGTGGAGACCCTTACCACCGGGGAGGATGGAACGGCACAGAGCGGGCTTTTGTACCTGGGCCGTTACCGTCTGGAGGAACGCCAGGCGCCGGAGGGGATGGTCTTAAACACCCAGCCGGAATACGCGGAGCTTACTTATGCGGGGGAAACCGTGGAAGTGACACATGCCGCAGCCGGCCTCTATGACGAGCGCCAGAAGGTGGCGGTAAGCCTGTCTAAAGCGCTGGAAACGGACGAGCTTTTCGGGCTCGGCATGAACGAGGAATACAAAGACATTTCTTTCGGGCTGTATGCTTCCGCTGATCTGACGGCCCTTGACGGCAGCGTGATCCCGGCAGGCGGGCTTCTGGAGGTGGTTTCCATTGACCCGAATGAGGCGGGCGGCTATGGCGCTTCCTTTGCCTCCGACCTGCCTTTTGGCAGCTACTATGTGAAGGAGCGTACCACAAACAGCGCTTATATCCTCCCTGATACGGAATATCCGGTTGTTTTTGAATATGCCGGCCAGGAGGCGGCGCTGGTGCAGGTTCTTGTAAATGAGGGCGGGGCGGTTCCCAATGACCTGCTACGCGGGCGTGTGGACGGCGTGAAAACCGGCGAAAACCCGGATGGCGGCGAGGATGTGAAGCTGGCCGGCGCGGTCATGGGATTATTTAAGCCTGATACCGAGGAATTTACCGGGGAAAATGCGCTGCTTACCGTTACTACTGGCGAGGATGGCAGCTTTGTCTTTGAGAATATCCCTTACGGCCACTGGATCGTAAAGGAAATTTCCTCTCCGGCGCTTTATACGGTAAGCCCCGAACAGCACCATATCTATATCGGTGTGGATGGCCAGAGCATAAAGATTAAGGTGGAAAACACCCTGATCCGGGGCAGCGTGCAGGTGATGAAAACCGAAGCGGTAGACGAGCCTTCTTCCGTGGAGAAAAAGGACAAGGATAACAACACCTTCCTGCGTTTCCTCTCCGGCGCGGTGTTCGATCTGTATGAGGACGCCAACGGCAATAAGGAATTTGATTCCGAAGATACGAAGATCGGCACACTGAAAGAATCGGATGCGGGCTACCATACGGCGGAGAACCTTCTGGCAAAGGGCTATTTTGTGAAGGAAAGCAAGGCGCCGGAGGGCTACCAGATGGATGAAAACGCCTACTATTTTGAGATCACCGAGGACGGCCAGGTGGCCGTTGTGGAAAACAGCGAGGCCGGGTGCGGCTTTACCAATGAGGCGTACCGCGGGAACCTGAAGATCACGAAGGATTCCAGTGACGGGCGCAAGGATGGGTTTGCTTTTGAGGTCAAGAATGCGGACGGCTCCTATTGTGAGACCTTTACCTCCCCGAAATCCGGCGTGATCGAAGTCAAGGGGCTGCGTGTCGGCATTTATACCGTAACGGAAATCTCCAACCGGGCAAGCAGGGACTATATCATCCCCGACGCTGCCACGGTGGAGGTCAAGGCGGACGAAACCGCAATGGTCCAGTTCTTCAATGAAAAACCGGAGAAACCGGAAACGCCGGACAGCCCGGACAATCCGAAAACACCGTCCAACCCATCCACTCCGTCCACACCGTCCAATCCGGGCAAAGCGGTACCGCAGACCGGGGACGATAATTTTATCTTCCTGTATGGCGGGCTCCTGGCGCTGTCTGTGATCGGCGGCGGGCTGTCTGCTGCGGCCTATTTCAAAAAGGGAAAGCACGGCAGAAATACCGCCAGGACAAAGGCTGCCGGCATTGCGGTACTTTCCCTCTGCGGGTTGCTGGCTCTTGGCAGCGGTTTCCTGATCGTCCGCGACCTCAGCCAGTATGCCGAGAGCGCCGGAACTTATGACGGGCTGGCGGAACATGTGGAAGTGCCGGAGCAGGCCGGGGAGCCGGAAGAACCGGGGGCAGAGGAAGAAACAGGCAGGGAGGATTCCAGTGCGGTCCTCCCTGTTGTTGACTTTGAAGCCCTCAGGGAAAACGGGCCGGACATCATCGGGTGGCTCAGCCTTCCCGATACGGCCATCAACTACCCGGTAACGCAGACAGACAATAACGAGTATTACCTGCACCATCTGTATGACGGCACCTATAACAAGGTGGGCTGCCTGTTTGCAGACTATGAGAATCAGGCGGATTTTTCAGACCGCAATACCATTATCTACGGCCACAACATGCGGGACGGCTCCATGTTCGCCGCGCTGAATGAATATGGCGGACAGGGCTATTATGACGGGCACCCGCAGATGTACCTTGTCACCCCTGACGGCGGTTATGTGATGGAGGTTTTCTCCGCATTTGAGGCGAAACCGGCGGAATCCGGCAGCGACACCTCCCCCTGGAGGCTTAACTGGAAAGATGACGGGGCCTACACCACATGGCTTTCTGAAATGGCGGGCCGGTCTGTCATTGAGACTGATGTTACGGTGACGTCCAGTGACAAGGTGCTGACCCTTTCCACCTGTACGCCCGGAGGTAAGAGCCGCTTTATCGTCATTGGAAAGCTGGCGGCTGTAAACGATTAACAGGAATATTGGAAATCGGTGCGGGGGCTGTCTGCTCCCGCACCTGCTATATAGGAGGATTTTTCTATGGTGAATACCATTGTTTCGATACCCGGCTACGTCCATCTGTACCGCTCCCTTCTGCGGTTCTATGATATGCCGGAGAATGAGGTCCGGGAAATGCTCTATCTTCTGAACACGGCAAACCTGGACTGCTACGAGTATTACCACCCGGAACGTGACGTGATCCAGAGCGGACCGGTGGCCTTTAGCGGCTGGCTGGAGCATGAGGATTACCGCCCTTACCGGACGGAGGTACAGCTTTATAAATCCCTGCTGTTCTTAAAGCGCAGCATTGACCGGGACCTGATCGTGACCTCACAGCGGGAGGCGCTGCAGACGCTGCGGTGTATCATTTCCAACCTGGAATACCGCTTCTACAAGGCGTATGGCATGGAAATCGAGGACAAGCGGACCGTGTACGGGGAATGTACCTACCACCTGGTCCCCAGGGAGGACGAACCCAGCGTGTGCCTGATGCACGACTGGATTTATCTGCCGAGCGCCTGAAATGCAGCGGATAAGAAATATAATGCGCATTTTGTTTCAAGTAAAACTGTCCCGGCTTCTATACAGTATTCGGGACAATCCATTTTTCAAAGGAGGGATGCCATATCACACAACAGGAAGTCAATGCCGTATTTGACGAGCAGGTGCGGCTCTGTGCCGACACATTGCAAAAGAAAACGAAGGAATATACCGGGGACGATACAGACCGGCTGGGGGCTTTTAAGGCGGCGGCAGCCTTGCAGCACACCACGCCGGAGCGCGCCCTTGCCGGGATGCTGGCGAAGCATATCGTTTCCCTGTATGACATGTGCTTTGACAATGATACGGATTACGGGATAAGTACATGGGATGAAAAGATCACAGACAGCCTCAACTATCTGTTCTTACTGAAAGCCATTGTAAAGGAGGGACATACCGATCAGACGGATTGAAGTAAAAATATTAAACTGCCAGGCGGCCAGGGAGGCCGAGAAAAACATGGTCTTTGCCGCCCGGCTCACCCAGAGGGGCCACCGGATTGCCACAATGGACGATCTGATGGCCCTTTATGAAAAATCGTTCAGTGATGATACTGTGGCGGCCATCAGCGCCCTTCCCCACCCGACGGTCCAGAAATTTGCGGTAATTACCATTGCCGTTGTAGGGGCAAGCAGGCGGTTCCTTTCGCAGATCACCCGGCACCAGAACGAAGTAAAGTTTATGAGCGCGTCTTTGCAGTACAGCAATTATGCAGGGCAGGCGGATTTTGCCATACCCTACGAAGTATTGGCTGCGCCTGCTTCTGTCCGGGCACTCTACCTGGAAAGCTGTCACAAGGGCATGGATTGCTATGAGCAGCTATGTAATGTCGGCGTCGGCCATGACGCGGCGGGATATGCCACACCCCAGGGGCTTCGGAATGTGCTGGTTATCAGCGCCACGCCCTATCAGTGGAAACACATCATCGGCCAGCGGGTATGCCAGCGCAATACGGACGAGACCCGGATCGTGCTCCTGAAAATCTGGCAGGAGCTTTATACTTTAAGCCCGGTGCTGTTTGCCCCTGATCTCACAGGCCCTTTCTGCCAACAGGACAAATGCCTGGAGGGGAAAATGACCTGCGGCAGAAAAATAGACGCGGATATGACGCCGGAGGATATTCTGAAAACGGACTATCCGGCGCTTTTGGAAGGAGGCGGCGCATGAAGATCAAATTGATCGACTTTGGCGTGCCGGAGGACCGCCGCCCTTTCCGTCCGCATGGGAACGATGCCGGCGCGGATGTTTACATGCCCTATGACTGTACTTTGCAGCCGGGCGAGATCGCAAAGGTCCCTCTTGGATTTGGGATTGAAGTGCCGGACGGATATGCAGGCTATGTATTCCCGCGCACCAGCATGGCGGTAAAAGGGCTGGTCTGTGAGCTGCCGCCGGTGGATTCCGGCTACCGTGGGGAGATTCACGCGATCATCAGCAATGTAAGCAGCCAGACCCAGGAGCTTTCCAAAGGCTCCCGCGTGGGCCAGCTTGTAATTACTCCGGTTGTGATCGCAGATTTTGTTACAGAGCTTGGCGAGCAGCGCGGCACAGATGGGTTTGGAAGTACAGGAAAATAAAAAAGTGACATTCCGGGAGTGATTCTTGGCTTATCGCCGGTAGTGGGATTGGGCATATCGGGGGGATTGCAGGATAAAATAAAAGAAAGGCAGCAAAAAGCGGCCAGCACCGTGGCCGCTTATTTTCTGCTATTGAGTTCTTTCATAATCCCCAGGATATAAGAAAGTGACCTGGAATCCAGTTTTTTTGCCTCTGCAATAAATTCCTGCAAGGCTTGCGGGGCCGGGTTCCCCTCGTCAAAAAATTCCTGGGGCGTCACGCCCAGATATTCACAGATGTAAAGGAAGGACTGCATGGAGGGAAGGGACTTTTTGTTTTCAATGTTGTTAATGTAGTTATTTGCCTGTCCCAATGACAATGACATATCGCGTGCAGACACGCCTTTTTGAGTCCGCAGCTTTGCCAGCCGTTCCGGGACGAAATTTTCATACATTGCCTTTACCTCCTATTCCGTAATAGATTGTACCTTACACCCTGTCCTTATTCGCAAAATAAAAAAGGGTATTTGCGTTGAAACGCTAAAACAAATCTATTATAATTTGAGAAATAAAGAATAATAACTATCGGATGGAGGAAAAGAAGATGGAAGGAAAGACATGCTGTGTCACCGGGCACAGGAATTTACCGCAGAAAGAGATTAACCATGTAAAAGCGGCCCTGCGGCGTGAAATTGATTCTGCCGTTGCGGACGGGTTTACCCGCTTTATGAGCGGCTTTGCGGACGGCGTGGACCAGTATTTTGCAGAGATCGTACTGGAAAAGAAAAAGACGAATCCGGCGCTGGAGCTGATCGCGGTTGTTCCCTACCAAAAGCGCCTGGACAACCTGATGGAGAAAGGGCGGACCTATGAAATGCTGGAGGCATGTGCGGATGTTGTCGTCATGCAGGAGAAATGCCACCCCAGCGTTTATTCCCACCGGAACCGCTACATGGTTGAGCACTCGGACCGGGTGATCGCCGTGTATGACGGGAGGGAAAAAGGCGGCACGGTCAGGACGATCCGGTTTGCGCACCAGATGAAAAAAGAGCTGCGTGAAATCCCGGTCGGGGAGATACATTTACTTTAGCACCGAGATTGATGGATAAATCTCTGTATTCGTGCTATAATTTTATAATGTGAAAGAAAAATTGAAAGTTGTGGAGATGCATGATGAAGAATAAAGACATTGTAAAATATTTCTATGAAGTAATTGTTTCAGAAAATTTACTTGATGAACTTTCTAAATACATATCAGAGGATTGCGTGCAGAGAGCTGGCGAAAAAGAAATTTTCATAGGAATAGACGGAATGAAGCAACATCTTGTAGCACTTAAAAAAACGTATCCCGATTACACCATGAAAATTATTCGCCAATATGCAGCAGATGATTATGTTATTTCAGAATTTATTATGAGGGGAACGCACAAAGGAAAATTTATTGGAATAACACCTACGAATAAGGTTTTGGAAATTACAGGGGTGGATATTGATAAAGTCATAGACGGAAAAATCGTTGAACATGGCGGTGCTACGAATACCTTTGAAACCTTTTTTGAACATCATTTGATTAAACCTGTATAAATACAAATTCCAGTTGTAGAATTGAACAAACCGGAATTTGCAGAGGAGAGTGACTATGCTTTTGGTAATAGAATGTATGATTACTTGTATAATTTTTGCAGTAATTGTATTGTCTACACAGTATAAAGACCCAGTTAAATATATTATGTCTTACCCTCCAGAAATTAGAAAAAGAGTAGAGTCTTTGCCAGAATATAAAAATTCTATAAAAAGGACTGAAAAAAAACACATATTAAAGAAACTCATTGCTGTCTTTGTATGTATTACACTTTTTTCAGCAGTCGCCTATTTTTCAGGAGCTAAAACTTTTCAAAGAGCGTTTTTACATGTGTTTATCTTATTCCTTGCGGTTAATCTCTTTGATGTAATTGTGCTTGATATTGGCGTGTTCTGTCATAGTAAAAAATTAAGAATAGCTGGAACAGAAGATATGGATAAAGAATACAAAAATTATTTATTCCATGTTAAAGGCGGTATTAAGGGAATTATACTGGGAGTTGTGATTTCTCTTTTATCTTCGTGCATTATTTACATCGTATCTATTATATAAATCGCAAATTGTAGAGGTGAATGTAATGTGGTTTTGGTGGTTTATGCTTTGCTGTGATTTAATGATTCCGTTGCTGATGATAGTTATTGGACGGCTTATGTGGAAGCGTCCGCCGCAAAAGATAAATTCTCTGATTGGATATAGAACCTCTCGTTCTATGAAGAATATGGATACATGGCATTTTGCTCATCATTACTGTGGAAAACTTTGGTGGCGAATTGGCTGGATTATTTTAGTTCCGTCACTTATTATTCATCTTCCATTTTATGGAGCTTCAGATGATGCTATTGGAATTGTCGGCTTGATTTTGACATTTATTCAAATTGCTGTTTTGATAGGCTCTATATTCCCGACAGAGAAGGCATTAAAAAGAACTTTTACAGAAGAAGGGCTTCGTAGATAAATTCCAGTTTGTCGGGAAAAATCAAGACAGAAAAATGATATGAAAACTAAATATTGTTTACCTTTAGGTAGCGATTATCTTAACAGACAATCAGCTACCTTTTTTATTTCCAAAACTAATCAACACAGTACAGAAAGAATGAGGTATCAAGATGATTGAGAGCAAAAATGACGCAAGCAGAAATTTAGAAAAAGCATTGCAGGCATTGGAACAGGCGAAACAGCGTGTAGCCAATGAGAAGAAAAAGCAGAACGAGAAAAAACGCAAAGCCGAGAACCACCACAAGTACATCATGGGCGGTATCATTGTGAAGTATTTCCCCGACTGCTACCGCTATGACGAGGGCGAGTTAAACCGTATCTTGTCGGTTGCATTGCAGACAAGGGAGTGTCAGCAGATTATCTCTAAAATCAAAGCGGAAAGCCGAGAAACCACTCCCCCACAATCCACTCTCCCCAATGCCGAAAATGAAAGCGAGGGCGGTACGGAATGACAAAGGCAAGGACACTGGAAAGCCGAGGTAACATATTCACCCCGTTTACGGGGTGCGCACAGATATACCACCAGAGGTGGTATGTGCGCTCTCCGAGGGGCAAGTTTCACTTGCATGGACTCCTGCGGAGGGCGTTGTCTGCCTTGCGGCAGCCAAAAGGGGAAACGACAATTCCCCTTCGCAAGCTGCGCTTGCTACCCTTTAGTGAACTTTGCGTTCAGATAAAGGCTAAAGAACAGCCTTTATCTGCCCACAAAGTCTATGAGTGCGCCCCTATACCCTGTCGGCAGAATGTAGGTGTTGCGCATGGCTAATGTTACGAAACAGGCAAGCACACGTTTTTCCATTGTCAGGCGGAGCAAGGGGCAGTCGGCAGTCGAGAAAGCATCATACATCAGCAGGAGCATTCTTGTCAGCGAGTTTGACGGGCAGACCTACCGCCCGAAATACCATGAAGATTTAGTCCACAGTGAAATCACTCTCCCGCCCAATGCGCCCAAAGAATATGCAGACCGAGCCACCTTATGGAACGCTGTTGAACTGGCAGAGAAAGGACAGAAATCACAGCTTGCGAGAATGTTGAAAGCGTCACTCCCCAACGAATGGAGTTATGAACTTGCGGAGGAAGTCGTGAGGGATTATGTGCAGAGGAATTTTGTTGACAAAGGAATGTGTGCTGACTGGGCAATCCATGACAGCGAGAACGACAAAGGACAGCGCAATCTCCATATCCATGTAATGCTTACCCTGCGCCCTCTTACGGAAAAAGGGGAATGGGGAGCGAAACAGAAAAAGGTGTATGACCTTGACGAAAACGGGGAGCGTATTCCCATCATTGACAAAAAGACAGGACAGCAGAAAGTTGACAAGCGCAACCGCAAACAGTGGAAATGCCACACCGCCGACAGCACAGACTGGAACAGCCAAGAAAACGCCAAGATGTGGCGAAAAGATTTAGCCGACACAATCAATGCCACCAATGAGCAGTTGGGGATTGCGCTACATTGGGAACACCGCTCTTTTAAGGAACAGGGGATTGACAGAGAGCCGACAATCCATATCGGTGCGGTTGCCAACGCTTTAGAACGCAAGGGCATACAGACCGAGAGGGGCAACATCAATCGGGAAATCATCAGGAACAATATGCTGTTGGAACAGGCGAAAGAAATGCTCATGTTTGCCAAGCAGGAAGTACACAGCGCACAGTACGAAAAGATTAAAAATACAGCGGTCAGCGTGAAGAATGAAGTCATGGAGATGATTGCAAAAGTGAGGGGGCGCAAAGGCAGATTAGACTTGCCCATTGTCAGCGGAAAACATCTAAGAAAAATAGCCGACAGAACCGCCTTGCAGTCAGCCGACAATGCGGAGAAATTCATCACGACAAGGAAGATAGACAGCTTTGAAAGCCTTGTGAACTTTACAGCGGATAGGGAACAGAAATACAGTCAGCTTGAAACAGTGCATTTGTCAAAGGGGCAGAAACTAAACCGATTAAAGGAACTGTCAAAAATGTATGCCCTCTATGCACCAATCCAAGCCACCTATAAGGAGAGCCAGTCACTCAAAGGATTTGCGAAAATGAAATACGATAAGGAGCATAAGGACAGCTTATCAAAGTACCCCGAATTAAAGGAGCGTATGCAGAGCCTTTTACAGAACGGCGAGAAGATAACGCCGAAACAGTGGAAAGCAGAGATACAGTCTTTGCAGTCTGAATATGACAGTATCGGCAAAGAGCAGACCAAGACCGCCACAGAATTAGCGTATGCCGAGGTAATCAGCTATAACAGGAAGAACCTTGAGAGGGAACTTCAGAACGAGAACCGACAGCATAACAGGCAACAGAGCAGAACGAAACGGAGGGAGGAAGAAATTTAATGGAAATATGAGTGTGATTATGGTATTCTGTTAGAGGTAAAAATCAAAAGTTGCAAAGGGAGTGAAATTGAAATGTGCATGGAATGTTATATTAGTGAAAATAGAATAACACCACTATTAAATCCATTGGATTGCTTAGCAAATCATACACAATACATTTGTGGGACTTGTGGGCGGTGCATTTGTATTGAACATGACCCCAAGCGTGGGTTGCAACGGTGGAATTTCCCTTTTAAGTCGTTAGAGATTGCAAAATTATATTTGCGCACTGCTGATTACAGTATGAAGAAACCATGCGGTATTTATGAGATAAAAAGTGAAAACGGCAGACTTTCATACAAAATCTTTGCGGACAGTGAGGACTTGCTATTATATCTAAAAAAGAACAAAGGAAAAACTTGTGATAAAATGAAACCTATTTTCATTGTTGAAAAATACAAAGAATATGCAAACACGCAAGTAAGAAAACTAACATCTGATGAAATACAGAAATATATGTCAGAGAGATAAATTTCATATTCTCTAAACAACCATTATCACAATCACAACTGAATAAGTAACACAGCGTCAGAGCGTATAGAAAACAAATCTATGCGCTCTATTTTATTGTAAAGGAGCAGATTTATGAGCAAAGACAGCAATACACAGCATAGAGCCACCCGACAGCACCCACCCACAAAAATTATCGTGGAAAGGCACTATGTAGGTACTGAAAAAATGGAAACGGTATTCAAGCGGATAGCCGAGGAACAGATAACAAAAAGGGTTAAGGAGATAGCGGAAAACAGCGTAAATTAGCACTGGAAACGGAAAAGGGAATATAGTATAATAGGAGTTGAGAGGAAGTCCCTTTTCATCAAGGAGGACAAAATGAAAAGGGCAAAACTGAATAACGACAAAATCACTGCTTTATATTGCAGGCTTTCCAAAGACGACGGCACGAACAACGAGAGCATGAGCATCAGCACACAGAAAACCATGCTGAAAGATTATGCAAAGCGCAACGGTTTTCTGAACTGCCAGTTCTATGTTGATGACGGTTACAGCGGTACAAACTACGACCGCCCCGCATTCCGACAGCTTATCGAGGACATACAGGACGGGGAAGTGTCAACGCTCATCACAAAAGACCTGTCACGTTTGGGGAGGAATTACCTTGAAACAGGTACTTATATCGAGGTGTTTTTCCCCAACCATAACGTGCGGTATATTGCAATCAATGACGGCGTGGACTCCATAGACAACGCACAAATGGACATTACACCGTTCCGCAACATCATCAATGAAATGTACGCAAAGGACACGTCAAGGAAAATCAAGAGCGCACTCCACGCAAGGAAAATGCAGGGCAAGTATATGGCTACTACCGCCCCATTCGGTTATCAAAAAGACGAGAAAGACCATAACCACCTTGTCATTGATGAAGTGACCGCCCCCATTGTGGAACTGATTTTCTCAATCGCCGAGGAGGGCGTGGGGCTTCACACTATCTGTAACCGCTTGCGCAAGGCAAAGGTCATAAAGCCGAGTTTCTACAAAAAAGAAATGTTTGAGCGGTACACTGATGAGGAAAAGATGTATGACTGGGACACCGCCTATGTCA
This sequence comes from Lachnospiraceae bacterium, assembly GCA_009911035.1. Classification (GTDB taxonomy): domain Bacteria; phylum Bacillota; class Clostridia; order Lachnospirales; family Lachnospiraceae; genus Suilimivivens. The sequence goes on along the minus strand of QXWO01000047.1, from coordinate 29,980 downwards.
GCAAGATATTGCATGACCCCGTTTATGCAGGAAACCTTACCGTAGCGGAAAGACCGACCAAGACCATGCGTTCCAAGAAAAGACAGTATATCCCGTATGCGGAGCGTGAAGTTATCTATGGCACACATGAACCGATTATCGAGCAGAGCCGTTGGAACACCGTACAGAAGATTTTGGAGAGCAGACCGCCCGTTATCGGGGAAAGTTCAAGCGGATATGACAACATTTTCCGAGGGGTTATCAAATGCGCCGATTGTGGGAGTGCCATGCTTGCCAAAGTCGAGCAGAAAAGAAAGCGTAACAACGTACTGGACAAGACTTTCTACTGCTGTACCAAGTACCGCAAGTTTGGGAAAGAGGGTTGTTCATCACACACCATTGAGGCGAGGACGGTTCACGAAGTTGTGCTTGCAGACATTCAGAAACACGCAGGACAGGCACTGGCGGACAGGAAAGCTATGGTAACGGAGATTGCCGAGCGTCTTAATCTCCAACTGTCAGCGGATAAGGAACAGCAGAAAAAGGAACTAAGGCAATGTAAACAGCGAGTGTCGGAAATAGAAAACCTGTATGCCAAACTGTATGAGGACTTGACAAGGGAACTGATAACAGAAAAGCGTTTCCAAATGCTGTCGGCACGATTTGACAGCGAGCAGGAAGAACTGACAGCCAAGATAAAGGAACTTGAAAAAAGTGCCATAGCGGACAAAGAACAGTTATCTTCCATTGAGCATTTTGCAGAGCAGATAAGCGGTTATGCAGGAATAACGGAACTCAATTTTAAGATAATCAACCAACTTATAGAAAAAATTCTTGTTTCTGAACCCGTAGAAGTTGACGGGCAGAAAATTCAACGACTTACTATCCATTACAAGTTCATAGGGGCACTGGAAACCCTTGAATAATGGATATTTTCTAAGTCACCTATTCCAACTATCCAACAGATGCCGGACGTGAGGGCGAGCTGATCTTCCGTCTTGTCTATCAATATGCCGGATGCAGCAAACCAATGGAACGCCTCTGGATTTCCAGTATGGAGGATGCGGCAATCCGGGACGGCTTTGAACACTTGCGCCCTGGCAGCGACTACGATAAGCTCTATGACGCGGCGGTCTGCCGGGCCGGGGCTGACTGGCTGATCGGCATTAACGCCACCCGGCTTTTCTCCGTCCTGTATGGCACGACGCTGAATGTGGGGCGGGTAATGTCGCCAACGCTGGCGCTTTTGGTACGGCGGGAGGCGGATATTCAGGCATTTACAAGCAGCCCCTTTTATGTGCCGGAAATCACCTGCGGCGGCTTTACTGCCTCCGGCGAAAAGCTGCCGGATAAGGCGGGGGCTGAAAAAATCCGTATGGAAAGTGACGGGCAGGCTGCTTCGGTGCTGTCCGTGGAAAAGCAGGCCAAGACGGTACAGCCGCCCCGCCTGTACGATCTGACAACCTTACAGCGGGAATGTAACCGCATTTATGGTTATACGGCTCAGCAGACCCTTGACTATGTGCAGTCGCTTTATGAGAAAAAACTGGCGACCTATCCCCGGACAGACAGCCAGTATCTGACGGAGGATATGCAGGCAACCGCCGCTTCCCTGGTCCTCTGGCTGCGGGGCAATATGCCCTTTGGGAAGGGCTGTGCCGGGGAACCGGATATTGGCCGTGTGACGGATGGCAGCAAAGTGACCGACCATCACGCGATTATCCCTACGGTGGAGATTGCCCGGACGGATTTATCGGAGCTTCCTTCCGGGGAGCGGGATGTACTGACGCTGATCGCCGCAAGGCTCCTTTCTGCCACGGCCCAGGTCCACCGGTTTGAGGCGGTAACGGCGGTTCTGGACTGCCGGGGCCATTCCTTCACGGCAAAGGGAAAAGCCGTGCTGCAGACAGGATGGAAGGAAGTGGAACGCCTTCACCGCATGGGCCTGAAACAGTCTAAGACGGAAGAAAAAGAAAGTGAAGATGCTGCCCTGCCTCCGCTGCAGGAGAGCCAGACCTTTGAAAAGGTGTCTGCCGGCGTCCGGGAAGGCAAGACCTCCCCGCCGAAGCACTATACGGAGGATTCCCTTCTGGCGGCTATGGAAACGGCGGGCGCCGGGGATATGCCGGAGGATGCCGAGCGCAAAGGTTTAGGTACGCCGGCTACCCGTGCCGCCACGCTGGAAAAGCTGGTATCTGCCGGTTTTGTGCAGCGGAAGAAAAAGCAGCTTATCCCCACGGAAAAAGGCACGAACCTGATTTTGGTCCTGCCGGATAACATCAAATCGCCCATGCTCACCGCAGAATGGGAATCCATGCTGAAACAGGTGGAGCGCGGCGGGGTCCCGGCAAAAGACTTCATGGATGGGATTGCAGATATGATCCGGGCGCTCGTCAGAGAACATGCCGCGCCGGAGGAACGGTTTGCCGGGCTGTTCCCGGATGCGAAAGAAAACGGGCGTGAAGCTGTCGGCACCTGTCCCCGCTGCGGCGGCACTGTGTATGAGGGCAAAAAAGGATTCTTCTGTGATAACCGGGACTGCTCCTTTGCGCTGTGGAAAGAAAATAAGTTCTTTTCCGGCAAGAAAAAAACCATAACAAAGCCTGTGGCGGCGGCCCTTCTGAAAGAGGGCCGCGTTTCCGTGTCCGGGCTTTACAGCGAAAAGACGGGAAATACCTATGACGCGGTGGTGCTGCTGGATGATACAGGGGGAAAATATGTGAATTTCAGGCTGGAATTTCCGGCGAAGAAAGGCAGGGGGAAATGAGCGGGCCGCCCTCACGGGAATTAACCAGACAGGAACGTGCGGCAATCCGAAGGCTGGTAACAGACCTTTGCGCGAACTATGACAGCCAGGATAAGCTCTGCCGTTCTTTGGACTGTCCCTGTTATATGCTGCATAAATGGTGGACCGGCTCTTTCTGCCGCTACTTTCGGGAGGCGGTGCTGCCGACGGACCCGGCGCTGGAATCTGCCATTACCGGCGAGGACACTTCCCTGAAACAGAAAACCTGCCCGGTCTGCGGCAGGGCATATCTTCCCACCACCAGCCAGGCATATTGTTCGGATTCCTGCCGCGCCTTTGCCAGACGGAAATCCGAGCGGGAACGCAAGCGCCGGATCAGGCAGAACCAGAGGTAATATGTCCGCAACTTAACCAAAAAGAGGCTTGATTTTCAAGGATTTCAGAACCCGGTTTGAGGGGCGGCTGAATAAGAATACTCCGGCGCCCTGAAGCAGCCCTAAGTTGCGGACAGACAGAAAAATCGGGAGGGATGTTTATCGAGAAAATAAAAATACCGGTCGTACCGGAAATTATGCGGATCGACACATGGACGCAGGCCATTGACATACAGCAGATTGACAACCGGCGCTTCATGTATAACCCGGACACAGGGCTATTGGTCTTAGGCCGGCAGTATGCAGTGACAAGTCTGTTGGATTCCAGCCATGCCGGTGAGCTTGCGGCTGCCGGCATTACAAAGGATTATGACGCGTTTGTCCGGGGCTGGGTCGGTACCGGAGGGGATTACCCTGTAGGAGTGATCCATTTTGCGCCCAGCGTGGATGCAAGGAATATAGAATTATTTGACCGGGCATTTGACACTTTGAAAATGTTTGCGGATAACGGGATCATGTACGGGACTGTGATCCGTGGATTCGGGAAGGAATGGGAACAGCCGGCCTCTGCCATTTTAACGGATATGTGGCAGCCGGCAGTAAAGCCTTCCGTCCGTAAGCAGCTAAAAAAACAGCCGGAGGCCAAAGCCATCCGGCAGAAAACCAACCATCAACAGGAACGATAGGAGGCGGTTTTATGAATATCAACACGATCACAACCGATGACCTGCGGGGCATGGAGGGCAAAGACGGCCTGATCCTGCAGGGCTGCGGCGGGGATTTGAAGGAATGGGTGGACGGGATCAATGATATGTTCACCGAGGCGGGCATTTTGAAGGACGGCAGTAAATTTGAGGACGTTTCAGCTTTCCAGTATGGGGAGCTTACCTGCCTGCTCTACCCTTTCGAGGATGTAAAGCTGGACATCGGGAAACTTGCCATCTGGCGGTTACAGACCCATGCGGATTTCGGGGGTACCTGGCTATCCGATTTTGTACCGAACCGTCTGGGCGGCTTTATCAGTGAGCCTTCGCCGGAGCCGGAGAAACCGGACTGCGCGTTGATCGGCCAGAACGGGAATGTTTTCAACCTGGTAGGGATTGCGGCCCGCACCCTCCGCAGGAATGATATGGCGGACCAGGCAAAAGAAATGTCGGACCGGGTGTTTGCTTCCGGCAGCTACCATGAGGCGCTGAACATCATCGGCGAGTATGTCAATATCACGGATTCCGAAAGGGAGCCGGAGCACAGGGCCTCGGTCCGGCAGCAGATAAAAGAAACAAAGACGGCGGAACCGGACAAAAAGCAGAAAACGCCGAAACAGCAGGAACGGTAAGGAGGATCAGGATGGGAAAAGAAAAAGTATACGGCGTGTGGGCGGTCCGCAGCGGCTCTTCCATTTTTGGACGTGCGGAGGGCTGGTGCAAAGAGGACGGAAAGCCTCTGGAATTTGATTCTGAAAAAGCCGCCCAGGATTACGCGGACGAGGCCGACCGCCATGCCACGGCGAATGTCCGCTACTATGTGGAGGAAAAAGAGCCGGAACCGGGCGCAATTAAAAAACGTGCGGCACAGCCGGATTTGGATGCCCGCGCCCATGAGGAAGTGGCGCCGAGAAATGACGCAGCGGAAAAGCGCAATGAGATTCCCGGCAGGCAGATCATGCCGGAGGCGGACCCATTGGTGGGAATCCGCTCTGCGGTCCACAGCAACTATGCGGGCATGGTCGCCATGCTGGGCGCAGATAACCGGGTGTACCTGGGACGTGAGGAACGCTGCCACTATCAGGATATGCAGGCATCTTATTATGACAACCAGGACGGCTCCCTGTGCTTTGTCTGCGACCAGCCGGATATGTACTATTTTCTCTATGGGGAGGGCTGGGCGCATACCCAGGCGGAAATGCTGGAGCGCGGCCTTACCCTGGGCCAGTATGAAGAATTTGCAAGGCTCCGGGACGGCGTGCTCTCACAGTTTACGCCCCACAGGGAGATCATGTTTGCCGGACAGCCCTTCCAGGCACCGGAGAGCTATCTGCGTAATGCGGAGCTTTACGAGGAAGGACAGACCGGCAATTACAATATGCTGGACGGACGCCTCAACAACGAACCGCCGGAGCGCCCCGACCTGACGGACGGGCAGACTTACGAGGAAATCCGGGAGCTTGCCCCGGAGACGCTGCCGGAGGAAACGGCAGAGAAACCTTCCCTGATGGAACGGCTGAAGGCAGACCACCCGGAGCATGAAGCAAGGCAGGCAGCGCCACTGATGGCAGAGAGGGAACGCTGATGGGCGCGGTAAGGTTTGAGGGCGTAGATATACTGGACAGCCTGGGGCAGATCATGGAGCTGCACACGCAGCACTACAAGGATGATTTTGACCTGGATAAAGAACTGATCCCAAAGCTGGCTCTATCGGGAGAACCGGAGGACCGGCGCCTTCTCTGGCTGTCACGGCCCTGCGGCACCTATACCCTGCGGGAATGGGAGGTCTATCTGGAGGGCAGCCACGCAAATAAAGTGTGGGAGTTTTACCATGAACAGACGAAAGACCCGGTCCTTGCCTATGCCCTCTCGATCAAAGACGTGCAGGACGGAAAAGTGGTCGGCAATATATATCCGCTTGATTATGGGTCGCATGTGGAGCGGGTGAAGCTGCTGGCCTGCCCCATTGGAAAAGTAGCCGTTGTGTTTGAGGACGGAGCCAATATCACGATCCCTTATCGGGACCGGAGGCAGCTTATGAATGAGCTGGCGCCGGTACATGGGAGCCCAAAGTCGATAACCGATCTGCCGGAGAATGAACGGGAACTTGCCGTAATCCTGAAACGGGAACGGCTCAAACGCTCCTGCCATGCCACAAACGGCGACATAAAAGAATATATTGACAGCCTGAAAAAGAATACCTTACGCGGAAAACTCAAAAAGTCCCGGACAGCCGCCGCTCCCGCCCATAAACCGCCTTCCACGAAAAAGGAGCCGGAACGATGAAAGCCGGGCATAACAAAAAATCCGTCCGGGTGGAATTCGTCATGTCCGAGCAGGATGCGGAGCTGGTAAAGGGGCGCATGGCGGAGCTCGGCATTACCAACCTGTCCGCATATCTGCGCAAGATGGCGGTTGACGGCTATATCATTCATCTGGATATGAGCGACATCCAGGAAATGATACGGCTCCTTCGTATCTGCTCCAATAACTTAAACCAGTATGCCAGACGTGCCAATGAGACCGGGAGTATTTACGCTGCCGACGTGGACGACCTTCGCACCCGTCTGGACAGTCTGTGGGATGGCATGGATAAGCTGCTGCGGGGATTTGCGAACATTTCGTAAACAGGCAGAAATGCCATTGATTTCCTCAGGCCGGCACGGTAAGATTCTAATAGAGGGGTAAATATGCTTCTCTTTGAAATACCCTTCGGGCATACCTGGATGTCCTGAAAAAACGGATATGGAATTAGGAAAGGAGGCGGACGTATGCGTCTGATTGGTAAACTGCTGGCACTTCCATTTGTAATAGTTACAGGGATTCTTTATCTGTTCTGCAAATTTCTTGTTGTGGTTTCCGGCGCTGTGCTGGGGATTCTGTCAGGGATTGTTCTTCTGGCAGCGCTGGCGCTGTTCTTCGCTGCCGGGTTCTGGCCGGGAATGTCCTGGCTGGTGATTGCGTTCCTTATCAGCCCATACGGCCTGCCGATGGCGGCGGCCTGGCTGGTCGGCATGATCGGCGGCGTAAATGGCGCCCTGAAAGATTTTATATTTGGTTAAACAGTTTCGGCGGGGCGCATTGGCAGCCCCGCCCTTTTTCTATAATTATGGCTGTCTGTTACGGCAGCTTTTTGATTGGAGGGATTTCATTGAAAGATACAACGCCAATTTATTTTCATTCTGCCACCTATGCGCATGAGCATGGGGAACTGGATCAGTACCACGCTTCCCACAAAGCAAACATTGCGTGCAGGGAGGCAATCGAACAGGCCATTGCGGACAACTACCGGGATAACCGTTTAGGCCCGGCATGTGTGCAGCAGGTATTACAGCAGTTTGATTATGGCCGGATTTTTTATGTCCTTGCCAACACGGTCCGGCAGAAAGATCACGACGGGCGCATTTCACGGGACAACAAGGCATGGGCGCAGACGGTCCCGGTCTGTGAAGATAAGGACGGTTTCGGATATGACCGGAATGTTTACTTTGTTGTAGACCGCTGCAATCCCGGACTTACCGACCTGTTTCTCTCCCAGGCCAGACGGGAATGTACGCCGGTCCAGGAACAGAAACCGTCCGTGCGTGACAGCCTGAATAAAAACGCCGGACAGCAGGCAGCGCACAGTAATAAAACAAAAGTGAATAAAGAACAGGCACGGTAACACAGCCAATTTTTCATTAAGGGGGTGAAGGGATGGCAACTACCCGGCTCATGCCGCTGCATGTTGGAAAAGGCCGGGATATTTCCACGGCCATAGCGGACATCATTGACTATGTAAAGAATCCGCAGAAAACCGATTTTGGGAAATTCATTTATGGTTATGAGTGCGACACCCGGACCGCTGATGCGGAGTTCCTTTTATCCAAACGGCAGTATGCGAACCTGACCGGAAGAAGCCGGGGCGCGGATGATGTGATTGCCTACCATCTCCGGCAGGCATTTAAGCCGGGTGAGGTCACGCCGGAAGAAGCCAACCAGATCGGGCGGGAGCTGGCATTGAAACTGACGAAGGGAAACCATGCTTTTGTTGTCTGCACCCATGTGGATAAACACCATGTCCATAACCACATCATCATAAATTCTACCACGCTGGACTGCCAGAAAAAATTCCGCAACTTCTGGGGCTCTACATGGGCGATCCGGCGCATGAATGACAAGCTGTGCCTGGAGCATGGGCTTTCCATTGTAGAGAATCCGAAACCCAGCCGGGACCATTATGGCACATGGATGGGAAGTCAGAAACAGCCTTCCCACCAGGAGCAGCTACGACAGGCTATCGACGCAGCCCTGGAAGAAAAGCCGAAGGACTTTGAAGAACTTTTGAAAAAGCTGGAGGCGGCTGGGATTGAAGTCAACCGGGAGCGAAAGCACCTTCGTTTTCGCCTGTCACCTGATGATAGATATACCCGGTGTGACACACTGAAAGGCGACTATACCGAGCAGGCCATCAAAGAACGGATCGCCGGCACACGGACGGCAAAGCCGCGCCGTACTTCTCCCCAAAAGCCGGTTTCCAAAGTCGGGCTGCTGGTGGATATTGAGGCGGCAATCCGTTCCGGCAAAGGTCCGGGATATGAACGCTGGGCGAAGGTGTTCAACTTAAAACAGCTCTCCCAGGCGGTGATCTGGCTCAAAGAGCATGGCGATATGAACTATGAGGATTTGCAGAAAAAATCAGATATTGCTACTGCTAATTTTAATGCTCTGTCGGTACAGATCAAGGAGCTGGAATCGCAGATGGCCGCCAACGGGGAGCTGCAGAAACAGATCGTCAATTATGTCAAGACGCGGGCGGTCTATGTGGAATACCGGAAAGCTGGGTACAGCAAAAAATTCCGTGCGGCGCATGAGACGGAAATCCTTCTGCATCAGGCGGCGAAGAAACACTTTGATGGGCTGGGGATCACAAAGCTGCCTTCCGTCAAATCTCTGCGGGAGGAATATGCCGGACTTATGGAGCAGAAACGGAAAGCCTATTCTGCCTATAAGCAGGCCAGGGCGGATATGAAGGAGCTTTATAATGTCCGGGCGAACGTGGAGCACCTGCTGGATATTCCCACTGGGCGGGAATCGCAGAGAGACACGCAGAAGTTACGGCAATAGGTTTCCTTCCGCTTTCGGTTTTCAGCGTTCCAACGGAACGCGCAGCCATCACCGCAGGTGATGATCTCAGGGGTTTGGGGACATGTCACCAACAAGCATTTAGCAGGAATTCCGGAAACGGAAATCCTGCTAAATACGCAATCTTACGTAAGATTGCATTGCTTGCCGGTAGTTGAATCTGTTTACAGTTGCCGCATTGATAAACCTTTGATAACTGCCTATAATAGAGTTATTATTTTGAACTGCTATAACAGAGAAATGCAAAAATTAAATTTTTTGTCCGCTGTAACATTTCGCGGACATTTGCCTGTTATACTATCTGCAAAAAGCAAAGGAAGTGAGGATATGAAGCAGATTTTAATTGTCGAGGACGACAGTTTTTTGAATAAGATGTTGGCCTATAACCTGACCGCAGACGGGTACGGCGTGACTTCTGCCCTGAATGCCAGGACCGCAGCTGATGTCCTGCGCCAGCGGGAATTTGATTTAGTGCTGCTGGACATCAACCTGCCGGATGGGAATGGTTTTGAACTGTGCAGGCTGATAAAGCCCCAGCACCCGGACACCATTGTAATCTTCCTGACCGCCAACGATCAGGAGAGCGACCAGATACGGGGCTATGAAGTGGGCGCGGTGGATTACATCACAAAGCCCTTTGTGATCGGGGCCTTGCAGCGGAAAATCAAAGCCATGTTCGCCATGCTGGAACACCACAAACCGGCCAGGGATATTTACAACGACGGGCGGCTGTTTCTGGACTTCTCGGAGCAGACAGCTTCCTTAAACGGCAAGCCCCTGACACTATCCCCGATGGAATACAAAATGCTGAACCTGTTCCGTAAAAATCCCCGGCAAGTGCTGACCCGTGGGCAGCTTCTGGAAAAGCTGTGGGATATAGACGAGAAGTTTGTGGATGAACACACCCTGACAACCTCCATCAGCCGGATTCGCAGCAAGATCGAATCCGACGGCGGCACGCCCTACATCAAGACCGTTTACGGCATGGGCTATCAGTGGACGGGAGGCGAGGCGAAATGAAGTTTCAAAACCTATCTGTAAAGCGGCTGTTTGGCCGGGTGGCAATAGGGCTTGTCCTCTCTATGTCCGGGATTACCATAGCCCTGTTTTTTGTGACAAAACAAACGGCGGCGCTGCTGACTGGCGGGGCGCTGCTGCTGTGCGCCCTTGTGGGGATTTTTGTACTGACGCAGGTGTTTGGAAAGCGGCTGTCGCAGTTTACCGCTGACCTATGCCAGACCTTAGACCACATGATCGCCGGAAATGAAGCGCCCCAGCGCCCGGAGGACAGCGAAACCCAGCTTGCCAGAATCGGACACCGGCTGGCAAGGCTTTATCAGATTATGCAGGAGAACCGCCGTCTTGTGGACGAGGAACGGCAGGAGTTACAGGCCCTTGTATCGGATATTTCCCATCAGGTGAAAACGCCGGTAAGCAACCTGAAAATGGCGGCGGACACCCTGCTGGAAAAGCCTATGACCGAGGCGGAGCGTACTGACTTTATCCGGGGAATCCGCAGCCAGACGGATAAGCTGGATTTTCTCTTTCAGGCCCTTGTGAAAACCTCCCGGCTGGAAACGGGCGTGATCCAGTTGGATAAGAAACCGGGCCGCCTTTTTGATACCGTGGCGCAGGCTATGAGTGGGATTGTGTATGCAGCGGAGAAAAAGGAAATCACCGTGTCCGTGGACTGCCCGGAGGATTTGGCCGTTTCCCATGACAGCAAGTGGACATCCGAAGCCCTCTTTAACTTGCTGGACAATGCGGTGAAGTACACCCTGGCAGGCGGGAAAATCGCTGTGTCGATGGTACTGTGGGAAATGTATGTGGAGATCAAAGTGACTGACACCGGCAAGGGCATTTCTGAAAGCAATCAGGCCGCCATCTTCCGGCGCTTTTATCGTGAGGAAGAAGTACACGAACAGCAGGGCGTTGGCATTGGCCTGTATCTGGCCCGCAAGATCATAACGCGGCAGGGCGGCTATATCAGAGTTGTTTCGGAGCCGGGCAGGGGTTCGGAATTTTCCATTATGCTGCCTACAAAATGAAAGTAAATGAGCGAGGTGTTTCTATTATGAATGAACGAGAAAAAACGATCCGACTGTGGTTTGATATGTGGCTTTATCAGAAAGATATGGGCATTGATGATATTTTTACAGAAGATGTCCTCTATACAGAAAGTTGGTGTCCCCAGTATAGCAATCGTAAAACCGTAAAGCATTGGTTTCAGGAGTGGAATACCCGTGGAAAGGTGGTAATTTGGGAAATCAGGCAATTCTTCCATAAAGAAAATCAAACGATTGTAGAATGGTATTTCAAAAATGAAATGAACAATGGGGATATAGAGGAATTTGACGGCATTTCTTTGGTTGAATGGACAGAGGACAATAAAATAAAAGCATTAAAAGAGTTTGGGTGTAACCGCAATACTTATAATCCCTATCAAGAAAGCGACATCCCTCAATTTAGAAATCAAAAGGCGAATTGGTTTTAGAAGTGTATGAAGTTCTATACAATTCGGAGAGGCTTGTGTTTTCTTAAAAAGTTTAAAAATGAAAAGGAGAATGAATATGGAAATGAGCTATACAAAAATTGATTTGAATGAGTGGAGCAGAGGAAAGCTATTTAAGAGCTACATTGAAAATATGCGTATTGTTATGAGCTTAACTGTGGAGATTGATGTGACAAATCTAATAGAATTTTCAAAGAGAAATAATCTAAAATTTTATCCGTCTATGATATGGATTGTATCAAAAGTTGTTAATACACATGATGAGTTTAAATATAGCTGGAACGATACTGGTGATCTAATAAAATGGAATTTTATTAGTCCGTCATATACAGAATTTCATAAAGAAGATGAAAATTTCACAAAATTAGTCACGGAATTTTCTGATGATATATTTGAATTTTCTGAGCGTTTCATGGCTGACAAAGAAAAACATGAAGCGGATCGAGCTTTTGTGGAAAACCAGCCCTTGAACTTTTTTGATGTATCTTGTTTACCATGGGTAAAATACAGCCACTTTGATGTTCATGTTTTTGATGAGGGTAAATTTCTTGCACCAGTCATTACCTGGGGAAAATATGAAATGTCACATGGCAGGTACATGATGCCGCTTACTATGAACATTCATCATGCTGTGGCAGATGGGTTTCATTTGTGTAGATTTTTTAATGAGGTACAAGAACTGATAAATACACTTGACGGAGGTAATAAAGATGTATAATGCAAAATAGAAGAAATGGAAAAGCAAAGTTATCGGCTTGTCACAATGTCATTTTGGGGAACAGAAAGAGCTGTATTAGTTTTCAAAAAGGGGCTGAAAGGCAGCTTGTTTTGAACTGCTGCTGTCTTTCAATTTTAGTAAAATAGAACGTGGCGGACGGCCATTCCCGGCTGCCCGCCGCAAATTTTTTTGAAATGTCCGAGCGTTGTAACATTTCACCCCGATTTTCAATGAAATTTTTTGGCTGCTGTAACATTTCGCGGACATTTGGGTTTTACAATAGCCTTATCAAATATGGAGGTGATACAACTATGACATGGCCTTTTGAAAACGATACAAGCGCCATTACAAAAAAGTTGGCAAAACGAAACTTAAAAGCAGATAAAAGCAGAAACATCCTCATTATCATTACGATTGCCTTAGCTACCTGTTTGATAATGACAACGACCTTGTATTTTTTTGCTTCGCAGCGAAAATCATTAAATGATGCGGCTGGGCGTTATCAAGCAATCATCAATGAAGTCGATAATGATACCATTACGAAATTAGTAAATGACGATAGGGTTCAAGTGGGTGTAAGTCATTTGTTGGGTTTAGTATCTTATGGGGACTACAAATTAACCGTTCGTTCAATGGACGAAACGCTGATGAAATTAGCAAAATATCCTGATTTAGAGGGAGAATTGCCCAAATCTACAAATGAAATTGCTATCACAAAGGCGTTTCTTGATAGAGCTGGATTGTCCAAATCCATAGGCGATACTATATCGTTAAATCTGGGAGATGGAGAAAAAGATTATACCTTATGTGGTATTTTGCCTGTCGAAAATTCAAATTATTCCGTATTCGTGCCGCAGTCCTATATTGAAAACAAGATCAGCGAACCGGCATACTCCGCTTATATCCGTTTGAATGAATCTGATGGTTGGTCTAAGGCCGCTATACAAGCTGAATTATCAACATTGTGCAGAGAATTGGAAATACAGCCGGAGCAAATGCAGTTTTCAACATATTATTTTTCTCTCATTGAACAGAGAAGCAGTCAATATATCGCTGTAATAGCATTTATCAGTTTTATTATCGCTTTGGCTTGTACCCTTGTTATTTACAGTCTGTTCTATGTGTCCATAGCCAGAAAAACAAAAGAATATGGGAAACTGCGGACAATAGGGGCAACTGGAAAACAGATGAAAAAAATCGTTTTTAGAGAGGGATTCCATCTTTCCAGAATTGGTATTCCGATTGGAATATTAGCCGGTGCAATAGCGGGGTATGTCCTTGTCCCACAAGGCTGGAACACTTTAATGGTATTTGTAATTGCCGCTGTCACAGCTCTGTTTGTGTATCTATGCGTTATGATTGCTGTAATTAAGCCAGCCAAAACTGCTGCTCATGTTACGCCTATTGAAGCAGTCCGTTATATGGCGGGCAATAATGATGTAATGTCCAACAGTACAAAAGTGTTGCATCGTTCTCTATCCGCGAAAAATTTAGCTTTCCTTAATTTTGCAAGGAACAGAAAGAAAACCGCTTTAACGATCCTGTCGTTAGGGGTATGTGGAATTTTGCTGATGGCAAGCTCTGCATATTTTAATTCCATTGATCCTTTAGCGATGGCGCGCAGGAGTTTTCCTTACGGAGAAATTCGCCTTGAATTAGGCGATTACGGGCCGCAGGCACATAACAGCGAACAATATTCAGAACTCCAAAAATCAAATCTGCTCACAGAAGATTTTAGAGAATCCATTTTGGACATAGATGGTGTGGAAGAAATAAAAGAATACCAGGGCACCGTTTTGAATGTCCGTATGCCAACGGGAGATATTGAACCGGTTGTTTCAGACGCATATATGCCAAGCTCTCAAAAATTGCTTGAAGAATATTTGATTGATGGTACAGCAGATTTGCAAGCACTACTCAATAATAATGGCATTATTATTGAAAATGGCCCACAGTGGAAAGAAACTTTTGGGTGGGATGCAGCGATTGGGGACGAACTTCTGATTGAAGTTGGCGGACAAACATTGGAAGTAAAAGTAATGGGAATTGTGGACGCTGATATCCCGTATGGCGGATATGATACGCTATTTATTCCTTTAGAAATGCTGTCAAAGATCGTTCCTGTTGAAAACCTCAATTATCAATTTATTGTAGATACAGATGACAGTAAATGGGCAGCTGCAAAAGATGAAATCCAAAAGATAATTCCACCGGCTTCCAGCGTCTATGTTAGTACCTTGAATGATTGGGTAGAGGCATACAACGAAAAACTATTGAATTATCGTATGCCAGTTTACATTTTTGTTATGTTTATCGGGGTTTTTGGCATTATCAATCTGCTAAACACACTGATAACAAACATCTTGACACGGAAGCGAGAATTAGGTGTTTTGCAAGCGGTTGGTTTGAGCAGTAAGCAGCTTTCAAAAATGTTATTGATAGAGGGCTTGTTCTATACATTAGGGGTGCTGCTTCTTTCCATATCATGCGGAACTCTTATCGGGTATCTTCTCTGCACCGTCTTTAGTGCAATGAGTATTTTTGGAAAAGTAAGCTATCATTTTCCGACAGTTGAAATGTTCAGTTATTTTATACTGATGCTTGCCGTCCAAATGCTTTTCTCGTATTTGGCAATCCGGCAGATAAAAAAACAATCTCTGGTAGATCAAATACGGGAATTATCATAGAAATTTTTGAAATGTCCGAGCGTTGTAACATTTCACCCCGGTTTTCAATAAAGTTTTTTGGCCGCTGTAACATTTCGCGGACATTTGGGTTTTACAATACCCTTATCAACAGGCAGAAAGCCTTGAAAGGAGTTTTGAATATGAGCATTTTACAGACGATTGACCTAAAAAAGCATTACGGTGCAGAGCCGAACATTACCCGCGCCCTTGACGGCGTGAACTTCTCCGTAGACGAGGGCGAATTTGTGGCCGTTGTGGGAACCTCCGGCAGCGGCAAGTCCACCCTGCTTCACATGATGGGCGGGCTGGACACTCCCACCAGCGGAACCGTGATTGTCCGAGGCGAAGAACTGGCAAAGAAGAACGACGAACAGCTTACCATCTTCCGCCGCCGCAACATCGGCTTTATCTTCCAGAACTATAACCTTGTTCCCATCCTGAATGTGTATGAGAACATCGTCCTGCCGGTGGAGCTGGACGGGGACACGGTGGACCAGAAGTTTTTGGACGAAATCGTTCACCTACTGGGGCTGGAAGATAAACTGAAAAATATGCCGAACAATCTCTCCGGCGGCCAGCAGCAGCGTGTGGCGATTGCCCGCGCCCTGATTACCAAACCGGCTATCGTGCTGGCCGACGAGCCGACCGGCAACCTTGACAGCAAGACCAGCGCCGAGGTGCTGGGGCTTATCAAACGCACCAGTGCGGAGTTCCGGCAAACCGTAGTGATGATTACCCACAATGACGATATAGCCCGCCTTGCAGATCGGATTGTCCGCATTGAGGACGGAAAGATTGTGGAATAAGGAGGTGGCAGGCTATGACATGGCCTTTTGAGAATGATACCAGCGCCATTACAAAGAAGCTGGCAAAGAAAAGTTTACAAAGCGAGAAGCGCCGGAATCTGATGGTGGTGATCGCCGTTGCGCTGGCGGCGTTTCTGATCTGCTTTACGGGAATTGTGTCTACTTCCCTGACACAAATGCAGCGCAATCAGGTTGTCGATACTTATGAGGCGGTCTGGCTGGGCGTGGAGGAAAACGACATTGAAACCCTGAAAGGACTGCCGGAGTTTGAGCGCGTAGGCGGCTACTATATGCTGGGTGAGGAACTTTCGGAACAAGGCTATCATGCGTCCTATGTGTATTGCGACGCGCAAATGATGGAGATTACCAAGGCACAGATGAAGTTGTTAGAGGGCCGGGTTCCTGAAAAAGCAAATGAAGTTGTCGTAAGCGAATACTTTCTTTCCACCTATGGAAACAATGCCAAGATCGGGGACACTGTGACCTTCGATACCGAGAGTTTTCATGGTGATTATGTCGTTACCGGCATTATGGACAGTGTAAATGAAAAAGAAGCGAATACCTGCGCTATCATTCTTTCCAACGCTGCCCTGACAGAATGGAAAGGGTTTGACCCGACTGGCTATCGCGCCTATGTCCATTTCAAAAACAGCGACCAGTTAGGCGAAGAACTGATAACCTCTTATTGCAGGGAGATTACAGAGGAATATCAGCTTCCTAATCTCCGCATGAACAACAGGTATTTTACTTATGTTTCTAAGTCCTTTAATTTTGCACTGATGGCTGGCGTGATTGCCATTGTGCTGATCGGCGGCTATATTGTGATCCAGAGTATCTTCCGTATCTCCATCAATGACAAAATCAGGAGCTACGGGCAGCTACGGACGATTGGTGCAACGCCAAAACAAATCAAGCGGATTGTAAAGCGGGAGGGACGCAAACTCGGCAGTATCGGAATTTTGATTGGTACAGTGCTGGGCGTATGCGCTGGTTTTCTCCTGTTTTCCAAGGGATTTAACGCTGTTTCCTATGTGATTATGATTTCCCTGACACTCATAAGCTGCTGGTTTATGGTGTCTATTTCCATCCGTAAGCCAGTAAAGATTGCGGCAGGAATTTCCCCTATTGAAGCCGTCCGTTTTACCCCGGTGCAAAAGGACATCCGCAGCCGGAAAAAGAATATCAAGCTCAATCCTGTTTCAATGGGAATTGCGAATTTTAAGCGTGACCGAAAAAAGACCGTTGCTATTGTAACCTCATTGAGTTTGGGCGGAATTATTCTGCTTGTGGTATCTTCCATTGTTTTGCTGCGCTCCCCAGAGGCGCTTGCAAGACAAGAGTTCCCGGATGGTGACTATAAGGTTTATCTGGATTCAAAGTTGTCAGAACAAGAAGTCATGGCAGCAGGAAATCCACTGAATGAGGAACTCAAACAGGAAATTTTGTCTATTGACGGTGTAACCGATGTGATTGCAAAAAGGCAAAGCCTTCATATAAATTATAACGTCAACGGAATTGAATATGGTGGTATGTGTGATATACTGACTGATCAAAATTATTCTAAGGTTGAAGCTTCATTGATAGAGGGCACTATGCCGACGGATACACACAGCATCCTAATTGATTCGGCAACAAGTAACCGTGAACATATAGGTGTCGGAGAAACAGCTGAACTTATCTCCGGGAAATCAACCATTCCGGTTACTATATCCGGGGTGTTTAACAATAATCTGGATAATGGACATGGAACACATCACTTTGACGGTGTATTGGAATTTGCACCGGAAGCATTGTTCCATGAACTGCACCCGGAAATCACCTCTTTCGATTATTCATGGAGCATTGTAAGTGATCCCCAAAAAGCGGATCATGTGAGGGATGAATTAAAAAATATTATATCCGCTCATACGGATATTGCATTAGATGATATTAACACTGTAATTGAGTATGAAAAAAATATAAATTCTTTTGTATTTGGCAGTATGGAGGTACTTTCTTGGCTGGTATTCCTCTTTGGCGTTATCAACCTAATTAACACGACCCTCTCTAATCAAATGTCCAGAAAACAGGAAAACAGTGTTTTGCGTTCCATCGGACTGACCCAAAAGCAGCTATGTAAAATGAATATCTGCGAGGGGCTGTGCTATGCATTCTTTGCAACATTGGCGACGCTGATCGTTGGGCTTCCGGCTTCCATCTTTGCTTGCAGCAAATTTAGTGTAGGAGCTTTTGCCGGAAAAGTAGTGCCTTACAAATTCCCGGTTTTGGAAATGGGTCTGTTCATTCTGGTATTGTTCGGAATGGAGCTGATTTTGTCTGTATGGACAGTCCGCAGACAGAAAAAACAATCTCTGATTGAACAAATGCGGGCGATGGAATAGGAACAAATTGTGGAATAAGGAGGTGGCAGACTATGACATGGCCTTTTGAAAATGATACCAGTGGCATAGTAAAGCGCATATCAAACCGCAGTATATCAGCAAATCGAAAAAGAAATATCTTTATTGTTTTGACGATTGCACTTGCCAGCGCATTGCTGTCTGCTATTGTCCTCTATGGCTTTGGGGTTATGCAGGAAACGCAGAACCGCAACCAAAAAACAGCGCAGATTATGTATCATGCGATTTCTGAACAACAGGGACAGGAACTATACAAGCAAGAAGAAATTGCGTGGGTTGGGGAATTTTTTAACGCATTTTCTGAACAGGTAAACCATTCAACCGTGAATTTTACTTATGCAAATGCAGATATGCTAATATCCCAAAGTATGCCCTATTCGGGAGATTTACCAGCTTCGGAGGATGAAATTGTAGTACAGGAATCCTTTTTGGATAGTTTGGGCTATTCAAATGAATTGGGACAGACAATTCAAATCCCCTTTTCTGACGGCACTACCCATGATTTCAAATTGACGGGAATCTTAAATGTGAAAACCGGCGATATTGGACGCTATACAGCTATTATATCGAAAGAATTAGTAAGACAGCAGTATGGCGACGAGGGCATGATTGATTTTTACATTGGGCTGAAAGACGCTCAAAATATGAGCGAGGAAGAAGCCGCCAACTATGCAAATACTTTGGCACAGCAATTAGAAATTTCCGATGATAATGTGATTGTCCGTTCCACTTATTTCAACTTAAAGGACGAAAATCGTGGAAGTGATATGCTGTTCTACTTCTTGGTCGGTTTTATAACTTTCATTGGTTCCGGCATTGTGATCTATTCGATTTTTTATATTTCAGTAGCAAGCAGTATCCGTAACTATGGACAGCTTCGCACAATCGGAACAACAAAACGACAGATCAAAAAGATGGTTTACCGCGAGGGAAAATTACTTGCTGCCATTGCTATCCCGATTGGTCTGGTTATTGGAAATGTGATTGGGTATTTTCTGGTTCCTGCCGGTTGGTACTGGCTGACTGCTTTATGTGTGACGGTCGGGGTTGGCCTTTTTGCATTTATTATTGTGATGATTGCTATTCATACTCCTGTAAAAAGAGCTGCGGCAGTATCTCCGCTGGAAGCATTGCGATATTCCGATTATCAGGGGAAAATGAAAGAAAGTTCCGTGTTGCACCGTAAAATAACGCCTGCTTCACTTGCTAAAATGAATCTGTCCAGACAAAAGGCAAAGTCCACTTTAACAATACTTTCTCTTTCACTCGGCGGAGTATTGGTTGTATTGATTTCGACAATGTTAGTTTCCTATGATGGCGTTGCAGAGGCAAGAGGCAGGGTGTTCCCTGTCGGTGAATTTAACATCCAGCTCAACGCAAATCAATCGTGGGACACTGCCGGTATTTCTTTGTCTGGATTGCAGCAAAAGAATTTTCTAAATGCCGATTTTGTAAATGCAGTAGAATCTATTGATGGCGTTACAGGAATCAAGCGCTGGTATTACACAGACGCAGAATATCTTGTAAATGGCAATTCTGGAAAATGGATTCAGGGCTTTTGCCGGGATGAGCAGCAGAATTTGGAGAAAGAGCGAATTGCGGGAACGATTGATTATGATGAACTGGTGGCAGGCAATGGAATTGTCTTGCTTCAAGAGCGTGCCGATCTCTATGATATTGAGGCTTCGTTGGGTGATACCGTCGAAGTGGACTATAAAACCGAATCCGGGCAAATTCACACAAAGACCTATACAGTCATGGGCATTGTAAACGAATATTCTTACTCCGGCTTCTCAAAGTGCTTTACGCTTCCAGAGCAGCTTATGAATGAAGCGACCGGGATAGATTGCACAGGTACGATTTCCGTAATTACCGATATGGAAAAATTTGATACGGTTGAAGCCGCATTAAATCAACGGATAGACGGAAATAGCGATTTGGTTATGGAAACCATAAAAGAAAGTATCACTTATTATAGCGGGCTTCAACAACTTTCTTTCGGGGTATTGTTGATCGTGGCTGTTATTGTTGTGTGCTTTTCTTTAATCAACCTTGTCAATACGACAATCACCAACTTCTTATCCCGTAGGCAGGAAATTGGAATGTTACAGGCGATTGGTTTGAGTAAAAAGCAGCTTATCAAAATGCTGTGCTATGAGGGGCTAATGTATTCAGTTTTTGCTACGCTGGTAACATTGGTTTTGGGGACTGGACTGGGCTTCCTATCCGTACAGGTAGTTGTGAAAACGATGAATCCATACTTTTACTATTCATTTCCGTGGCTGATCGTATTGATATATTTAGCAATCCTGCTGATTGTGCAATTCACCTTGATTTCTTACACAACTGGAAATCTGAAAAAGCAATCTCTTGTTGAGCAAATCAGGACGATGGAATAACCATATGAGATCGGCGGGGCGGCGTATGCTGCCCCGCTTTTTTCGCAATTTCTCAAAAATTTTTTTGAAATGTCCGAGCTTTGTAACAATTCAGCCTGTTTTTCTGCCGAAATCAAAGGCACCTCGGACATTTGTGTAACATTTGTAGTGTATGCTTGTGGTAAATCAATATTGGGGGTGAAGATATATGAAAAAGATACTGCTGATCGACGACAGCGACACCTATACATGGTGTCTGCAAAAATACTTACAGCACCGGGGCTACCCGGTGAAAACGGCTTGTACACTGAAAGAAGCGCGGGCCGCCATCCAAGAGGAAATGCCGCTGGTGGTCTGCTGTAATCTCGATCTGCCGGATGGTTCCGGCATGGACTTTCTGAACGAGGTGCGGGCCGCAGATAAGGAGCTGCCTTTTATTCTGGCGTCCTGCCATGACAAGGACGACTACGAACAAGAGGCTATGCGCCGGGGCGCGACGCTGTGCATGGACAAAATGAAAGGACTGCTGCTGCAAGATAAGCTGGTGGAATACGCCTACCGGCAGTTATCCGGCGAACCAGATTCAACTTTTCATAAGCTGCTCTTTGTCCATGCGGAAGATACCAGCGCCGGAGTACTGCGGGCTGCTATGCTGCAAAAGGGCCTTGACCTGATTCTGGTTTCCTCGATAGCAGACGCCAAGTGTCGGATTTTTGAGGATGAAGAAATAGAACTGATCTTGTGCGATCTGGAACTGCCGGACGGCACAGCAATGGAGCTGTTTCATACGCTGCGACGGGTGGCAGGGATGTTCCAAATGAAGAATCCCCCTGTCCGGCTTCTGCCGTTCTTTATCCTTACCGAGAACAGCGACCCTGCCACGGAATATGAATACCGGCATGAGGGTATCAATGACTATTTCATGTCCCCGGTCAATATTCCGGAGCTGATACGGAGAATTATGTATTTTGTTGAAGATTCAAAATAATGGTAAAAATCTTGAAATAAAGTTGATTTGAAGGAGGTGGTGACATGGGAAATTAGCCGTATTGGATATATCTGAATCCGGCAGACAAATTGGAGAAAAATTGTTTGCTTTGCTTGATACAGAGCAGCAGAAAGATTTATTGCAGTATATTCTTAATAGAGAAAATCTGAGTGATTTTCCCGATATTTTCCTATGTACTGTTTCTAAATGTCACGGTTTCCAGAATGGTTCAGTTCAACCATTATTGGAAATCCGGGAAGGTGATCTGTATTTTTGCCTGGAAGAAAGAACGGTGTGTGTCGGCAGTCAGGAGATAGAATTAACAGCTAAAGAATTCGATGCACTCCACTTACTGATTGTCAACAAGAAACGGGTATTGACCTTTGAGACCATAGCTTACCATGTTTGGGGCGAAGAATATATTGACGTTACACCAAAAACAATCCATAATCTGTTGAGCCGCCTTCGCCAGAAACTTCAAATTGCACCTGAAGCACCTGAATATGTTATCAGTGTGCGAGGCGTCGGTTATAAATTCGATGCTGGAATATGACAGATAAATTTAGGGCATTTTTAGGACATTACCGGGAAAGGCTGGCGATAAAAAGCGAATATGCCCCTGTATAATATCCCCCATGTAACAGGTTGGGGGATATATCAAAGTATAGTGACAAATCCATTTATACTCCCCCAGATATGGGGGCAGACATGCACATTAGAAAAGTCCTATATTTTCACAGGAAACGACAAAAAAATAGCCAAATATATTTTAGTGCCGCAGTTCAAAAAGCTGCGGCACTTTTTGTATCGACATATTTTTATTTTTTCTCCCAGCAATCAGCAAAATGTTCCATTAAGCGCGCGCCTGTAACAAAACGGGTACGCGCTCTTTTCTTATCTACAAA
This sequence comes from Lachnospiraceae bacterium, assembly GCA_009911035.1. GTDB lineage: Bacteria > Bacillota > Clostridia > Lachnospirales > Lachnospiraceae > Suilimivivens. The sequence goes on along the minus strand of QXWO01000047.1, from coordinate 7,660 downwards.
ACAGACAAACTTTCCTGCTGCCTCTGTTGCAGGTGATAGTCCGGGGTGTCGCTCTCCACCTTCTGATTTCGATTTTGCCTATCAACTAAAAAAATCGAAATTGGAGGAATTACCCATGAAAGAAATTAACTTGCGGGACTATTACCCGTTTTATACGAAAGATACTGTTGTTGAAGTGCCGGACGAGGTGGCCGACCTGCTCCGGGAATATAAATTAAGCGAGGCGGCCCATTTCCTGCGTACATATCGGCATAAGGCATATTTTTCTCTGGACTATGACAAGAATGTTGAACGGGACGCCCTTGTGATTATGCTGGCACCGGAAGATGTCTTGGTCCAGGAGGAAGAACATGCGAGGCTCTACCGGGCTATTTCCCTGTTGCCTGAAAAGCAGCGAAACCGGATATGCTCGCACTATCTGCTTGGCATGAGCCTTTCGGAAATTGCCAAAAGCGAACACTCGGCGGTAAGCTCCGTGCATGAAGGAATCCAGCGCGGGCTCCGACGCCTGAAAAAAATTCTGGAAGAAATTTAATCCTGCCCCCGAAAATAACCCTCAAAAATGAAATGAATAATAGAGGGACATATTTATCCGGCGGGACAAGCCTGGCGGGTGTGGCCGTACAGCATATGCTCCGGCCCGCCCCAACTGAAAAACTGTCATAACTGCCACGCCCCTCGCTTGCTCCTTGACAACCGAATACACGCTGTTACAGGTACTTCATTCTGTGTTCCGAGCGGCAGATGGGGCGGCGCGGTGACAGGCGGCCTAAGGAGGTGATGAATCCAGGCTGTCCGAGCGGTAAACGCAACCCACGAAACCGGCTGTGGCAGGCCGGACGCGACAACGGCACAGATCATAATGGTACTTCCTCACGGCTCCCTAAAGACTTGGGGAGAGTTCCTGCGGCGTGCGCCTGCTCTGGCAAAGCGGCGGCGTATGCGGGGCTATGATGCGGCAACGCTATCCGCAGCCTGTAACAGCCCTGCCCTGTTCGTTCAGGGCCTGCCGGGGGGCGTGGCAAATACGGCAGCTGATCGAAATCAGATACAATGGGCCGGGTCTGTGAGTGTATGAGCGCAGGCCCGACTTATTCATGTGGTTTCGATAGCCAGAAATTTTCAGGAAGGAGTTGGTATTATGGAAAATACGGTTGTTGCCGGCAGAACCGGCGCACTGGTGGACATCCGGGAGGTTGCCGTTGATAAGGAGCTTTCCCGTGAGGAACGGATCGCCGAATTTGTACGGCAGATCAAAGACCCTTACCGCTTCAAATGCGGGCGGTTCACCGTACAGGCCAGCTTTGCCGCAGGCGGCGCCACCCTGGAAGAATGTATCAAGGGAATCTTACGGTGAGCCGGATTATTTTAGGAAAAGGGCTGACTTTCCCGCAGGGTCGTGGTACAATAGAAATTGGAAAAGGAATTGAATACGGCACAGCCACACTTCTTGGATTGCGGGGATTTTTCTGCGCAACGAAAGGAGTGTTTTTTTATGCAGGTTTACAAAGCCATTAAGTACATCCGTCTTTCTTATACCGATGATAAGACGGTGGAAAGCGACAGCGTCGCCAACCAGCGGCGGCTGATCGATGATTACATTGCCCGGCACCCGGAGATTGAAGTCGTGGCGGAAAAGATTGACGACGGTTACAGCGGGGTTCTCTTTGACCGCCCGGCATTCCAGGAAATGATGCGGATGATCGAGCAGGGTGAGGCCAACTGTGTGATCGTCAAGGACCTCTCCCGCCTGGGGCGTGAGTACATAGAGACCGGACGCTATATGCGCCGGGTATTTCCCGCCTACGGCGTCCGCTTTATCGCCATCAATGATAACGTGGACACAGAGAATGACGCTGCCGACGATCTCACGGTTTCGGTAAAAAACATTATGAACGAGGCATACAGCCGGGACATTTCCGTTAAGACCCGGAGCGCCCTGGATGTGAAACGGCGCAGCGGTGATTTTGTGGGTGCGTTTCCCATCTACGGATATATAAAAGCCGGTGATAAGCACAAGAGCCTGGAAATTGACGAATACGCCGCTAACGTGGTGCGGGATATTTTCAGAAAGCGGCTGGAGGGGTTCAGCGCTTCCCATATTGCGGACGAACTGAACCGCATGGGCATTCTCTCACCGCTGGCTTATAAGCGCAACAATGGGATGCCCCACGCCAAAGGCGGCTATACGGACCGTAAAGATTGTAAATGGTCTGCCACAACGATCATCCGCATTTTGCAGGATGAAACCTATACCGGAACGCTGGTACAGGGAAAACAGACCACGCCCCACTTCAAGCTGAAAGAACGTGAGGACAGACCTTCCTCTGAATGGGTCCGTGTAGAGGGTACCCATGAGGCGATCATCCAGAAACATGATTTTGACCTAGTGCAGCACCTCCGCAGGATTGATACCCGGACATCTCCAAAATCGGATAAAGTCTACCTGTTCTCCGGCATTTTGATCTGCGGCTGCTGCGGCTGCCGTATGACGCGCAAGACCAACCGCTATAAGGATAAGGAATACCACTACTACTATTGTCCTACCGGCAAAAAGAACGGGTGTAAATCTTCTGTCATGTTGAAAGAGTCCGACCTGATCGAGTGCGTGCAGGGCAGCCTGAAAGGGCATATTGAAAATGTGGCTTCCCTGGATGCGCTGCTGTCCAGTATCAGCCAGGAGCGGATCAACCGGGAACTGGCCCAGGAATACGCCGGGCAGATCAAAGCAAATGAGAAACGTATGGCGCAGGTTGAGGGTTTCAAGGCAAAACTCTATGAAAACCTGGTGAGCGGGATTCTCACCAAAGAAGAATTCCTCTCCTATAAGCGGAAATACAATGCAGATATTGAACTGCTGCAGAAAGCGGTTGCCGAGTGGAACGAAAAGCTGACGGACGTACTGGAGAACCGCAGCGAGCGGAACCGCTGGATCAACCACTTTATGCAATTCTCCACAATGGAGGAAATTGACCGGAGGGCGGTCATGCAGCTTATCCGCAGCATACGGGTAATGGGGAAAGACGAGCTGCACATTGAATTTAATTACCAGGATGAATACCAGAAAGCGGTTTCCCTGGCGGAACAGATTGCCGTACAAGGCAAAGAAAGGAAGGTGGGCTAAATGGCAAGAAAGAGCAGGAAACAGAGGTTGGCTCCCATGCCGGCGCCGTCCTTATATGTGCATGTGGCGCTCTATATCCGCCTTTCTGTGGAGGATAATAAAAAGCGGGGCTGTTCGGTGGAAAACCAAAAGCTGGTGCTGAATGATTTCCTTGCGGACAAACCGGATTTCGTTGTCTATGATACCTATATCGACAATGGAGCGACAGGTACAAACTTCCACCGCCCCGGTTTCCAACAGATGCTTTCCGATATTGAGGCGGGCCATATTGACTGTGTGATTGTCAAGGACCTCTCCCGGTTGGGGCGGAATTCCATTGATACCGGTTATTATATCGAACAGTATTTCCATACCCACAATGTCCGTTTTATTGCGGTCACGGACCAGTTTGACACGGCAGACCCCGGCAGCCTCCACAGCGGTATTATGCTTCCCCTGAAAAATATGATAAACGAGGCTTACGCATTGGACATTGGCAGGAAGATCAAGGCCCAGGCAAGGCAGGCCATGAAAGACGGCGATTATATCGGCGCACGGGCGCCCTACGGCTACCGCAAAGACCCGGACAACTGCCATAAACTGCTGATCGATGAAGATACCGCCCCTGTTGTGAGGCAGATTTTTGAGTGGGCGCATGGGCATGTGGCGCTGAACCGTATCGTCCGCAACCTGAATGAAATGGGGATCACAGCGCCCAGCCATTACAAAAAATCCACCGGAGAGATCACCAGCCCTGGCCTGATCGGGAGCGGGAAATGGCAGACACGCACCGTAATGAAGATTCTGGAAAGCGAGGTCTACACCGGCGATCTGGTACAGGGAAAGACAAAGATCGTGGACCATCAGCAGGTTAAGGCCGGGGAGGACAACCTGATTATTGCAAGACGCACCCATGAACCAATCATCAGTTATGAGCTCTTTACAGCGGTGCAGGAATACCGGAAACAAATCTGTGAGGAAAGCCGGGCGGTCCCAAAGCGGCCCTACACCCCAAACATTTTCAAGGGGAAGGTGTTCTGTGCCGACTGCGGCAGGAGCCTCCACCGGCAGCGCGCCGAGCGCAAGAAAGGGCCGGACGTATACTGGTTCCACTGCCTCACCAACAGCCGTGTGGCAAAGGATAGCTGTAAAGGCGTGATGATGCAGGAAACGGAGCTTATCGCCACGGTCACAGCTATTCTGGAAAAAGAGCTGTCTGTTGCCCTGGGAATGTCCCTCCCCCTCTTTCAGCTGGAGGCAAAACAGAAAAAGGACAAAGACAGGCTGAAAACCCAGATGTCGGCCAGGCGGCAGGAAACCGAAAAGAAACGCCGGCTGATCCGCGGACTGTATGAGAACTTCGTCCAGGGTATCTTAACAAACGAGGAATACTTTGAGCTGAAAGCGGATTATGAGGAATCCATCCGTACACTGTCCGGCGAGATTGAGGCGCTTGAAAAAGATATGGACGCCCTGGACAGCCGGCTTGTGCGCTACCGGGCAATGGAAAAGGATGCGAAATCGCTGACACAAGACCATGCGCTTACGGCAGAACTGATTGACCGGCTGATTGAGCGGATCGAAATCGACCATGAGCGGAATATCCATGTAACTTTCCGCTTCAAGAGTGAATTCCAGGGAAAGGCGGTGGAACCATGCACAAAAAATATGTGATCGCCCTTTATATCCGTCTGTCCGTGGAGGACTTTAAGACCGAGAGTTTGAGTATTCCCAACCAAAAGCTGATCCTCCGGGAAAAGGCCATGTCGCTGCCGGAATGGGATAACGGCGAAGTGCTGGAATTTGTTGATAACGGCCATACGGGTACGAATTTTGAGCGCCCTGCGGTACAGGAGCTTTTGACGATGGTCCAGGCCGGGAAGATCGACTGTATCATCGTAAAAGACCTCTCCCGGTTTGGGCGCAACAGCATTGAAACCGGCTATTTCATAGAGCGGGTATTTCCGCTCTACCATACCCGGTTTATCTCCGTCAGTGACGATTTTGATACCGCCAATTTCAAAGGAGATACCGGAGGGATTGACGTTGCCTTTAAGTATCTTATCAGCGAATGTTACAGCCGGGATATGTCCATGAAAACGAAAAGCGCCAAATATGCAAAGATGCGCCGGGGCGAGTACCAGAGCGTTATCTGTCCCTATGGCTACCGCAAGAGCGCAGACGGGCGCATGGAGCCGGACGAGGACGTTGCAGGGATTGTACGGCAGATATTTGAATGGGCGGCTGACGGCAATACGGCCGCCGGGATCACGCGGAAACTGTATGCCATGAATATCCCCACCCCTGGGGAATACCGGAGGGATAAAGGGAAAGACCATTATAATGTGTCCAGGACACACGGCGTCTGGAGCAGCGGGGCGGTCCTGCGGATGCTGGAGGACCAGCGGTATATCGGCACATATGTGATCGGCAAGCGTAAGGTACAGGAAATCGGCAGCCGCCGCATGAAGCTAAAGGATGAAAGCGAATGGTTCAAAATACCGGACCACCACCCGGCAATCGTAAGCATGGAGCTGTTTGAGAAAGCCAACGCTTCGATCAGGCGTTTCTCCCTTCCGAATAAAAAACGGCGCGACTACCTTCTCCGTGGGAAAGTATTCTGCGGCTGCTGCGACCATGCTATGTCACTTAGAAATGGAACGTGGTTTTACTGCCGTCACTCCGAAGTGGCAGAAACCCTTCCCTGCCATGGGGTAAGGGTGAAAATGGCTGATCTGGAGCAGGCGGTCCTTGAAACAATCCGGGCACAGATGTGTCCGGCGCTGGGGATTGACAGCAGCAAGGATAAGCTGAATTTGCAGACGGTCCAGCAGGCCGAGCACGAAGAAAAGCTGCGCTCTATCCAAGACAGCAAACGGCAGCTTTATGAACAATATGCACTTGGAGAGATTGACCTGGAAACCTACCAGGAGCGCAAGGCGGTATATGATGCGGAACTGGTGCAGGCAAGGAATGTCCATGCCGCCATTACCACACAGACCAAGCAGATACAGAGCGATTATGAAGCAAAGCTGAAACAGCGTGAGATCGTTCAGGAAGTAGGCAGCGCCGACACACTGACGCAAGCCCTGATTGACAGGCTTATCAGTAAGGTCTATATCTTTCCGGGAGACCGGATCGAGATTGAATATGTGACACAGGATTTCTTAGGAATAAGCGAACCAGGAAAGGAGGCGTGAGCCATGAATACCGTATTAAGTAGCTACGGGCAGCTATGCGGCTGCCCGGAAATCCTCAAAAAAAGTTGTAAATTTTTTTGTCGTGGGCTTGACATACGGGTGCCTTAAATCATGCAAGCGTATTTTTTTTACTCCCGTTTCCTTAACGCCACGCATCATTTCACTTGTCACATAACTTTTTGTACAATGAAAAAGTCTTTCTTCTGCCATCACTCCATACAGCTTACTTGTATATTCGTACAGTTCTTCGACTAAAAAACGTGGAATATTGATAATTCGATTGCTTTTGGGTGTTTTAGGCGGAGTAATTATATCTTTACCACTCAGCCTCTGATATGATTTTGAAATACTAATAGTTCGATTTCCAAAATCAATATCATTATAAGTGAGTGCAAGAAGTTCTGCTTTTGTCAAGCAATATCTAAAAAAATTAATTTATTTTTTTAATAGAAAAGACACCACAGAACCATCTCCATGATGCCTTTCCCACATTATTTCCTACATTACTTTATTGCAGCGTAACCACTTCTTTCTCCCTCACTGCTTCGGGAAAGAACCAGTCATCCATCTTCCAGACTATTTCTATCCGTTCTTCGCTGTAAACCAGCACCCTGTCAATCACTGCAGCCAGTCTTCCCTTATCGAAAGTTTCAAGCGATGCCAGCCCTTCCAGTTCTGCCTCCCGTTCTTTCATATGCAGCATCTGTTCCCTGGTCTGTATTACCTCGTCCTTAAGCTCCGGTATCCTTTTTTCTATTTCCAAAATCCGGCTGGCTGTACTTTCATATTCCCTGCGGTACTGTTCCTTTGAGAACTTTCCGGAACGGTAATCTTCATACAGCCTGAGTTTTCTTGATGAAAGTCTCTTTCCCTCCGCTTCCAGCTTCCTTATTTCTTCCTCAACAGCCGCTGTCTTTTCCCATTCCTTTTTCTTTCTGGACACCTCTGCCGACACCATGCCCGCCATCGTGCGGGTACAGGACAATACAGCATTCTCCAGCCATTCCCTGTCCACATGGACCGTCCTGCATTCCGCAATGCCGGAAGTTGCCGCCTCCCCGCACCGGTAGGCATTTCCCCAGCTGGTCAGCGTAAGACGCCTCCCACAATGCGGGCAGAAAAGGATTGGCTGTGGCTTCCGCCCTGCCGGGACAATTTTCTTCTCATGCGTGAACGCCTTTGCATTTGCTGTATCAAACAGTTCCTGCGTCACAAGGGGTTCATGTGTCCCCTCAATAATGATCCATTCAGACCTGTCATTTTTAACCTGACGCTTCGATCCGACTTCCGCCTGCCTTGTTTTCCTCCAGACAGTCTTTCCAAGATAAACCTCTTTTTTCAGCATGTCGCCAATGGT
>QXWO01000046.1 GCA_009911035.1 Lachnospiraceae bacterium | reverse complement strand
TATGCCTTCATTTCAACCTGTATAAATTTTTCAAAGTTCACAAATTTCTGCTTGACTTTTTATTTGCAGACTTTCATAAAGGGCAATGTATTATTTGCGAAATATAGAACAAAATGTATCAAGTATTGGCTCGATTATACCATTTTTTATGTAAAAAAGAAAGAGCCCTTGTTAGGACTCCTTCATCTTTCCAGTAAAGCATTCTCTCATAAAGTCAATATCTTCCTGCTCGTAACCATCTTCCCGCAATTCTTCATCTGTGAATTCTGAAATATGGTCTTCAAACCATCTTTTTATTGCACTCATAATCTCACGCTCCTTTCATTAAAGGACTTGCGATTTGCGCGAAAAAGAAAGAGCCATTGCTGGCTCAATCTTCAAATCGATAGATATAATAATCAATCTTTCGTCCAATACTAACCCTTTAACAGATTAAGAGATTCCAATGTCTTATACTCCGCTTCTTCAAATGCGTTAGCTCCATTTCTGAATGCGGATAGTGCAAGATAGGAAATACCCATCAATACAATTCCTCCTCCAATCAGAAAATCTCTAAGATTCTTAGAAGTTAAAGTCGTTACGACAATATCTTTTGTTTCACCTGTTTTTGGATTTGTAATAGGACCATAAATAGATTTAATCATTTTAATCACTCTCCTTTCATTAAAGGAGATGAAATCCCTGCGAACCTATTCTCTTTCTTTGCTCAGCAACCAGAAGAACCGTCTGTACAAGTCGTAGTAAATATCCTTGCAGCATGGAATATTGTATCTCACCCGCAATATGTCATAAGAACAGCCCTCCGTTACCCCATGTAAAATATAACTCGCCAGTTCTTCATCCGTATCCTCTGCAACATCCTCTATCATTGCTATCCGTTCTGCGAGATACGCTTTTGTAACGGCACACCTGGCCGTCGGGTCACTGACTACGTTGAGCTTGGCAAGTATTGGATTATCGTTTGGTCTCTTACTCAGTCCGTCCAACGTTCTGTACGCTTTCTTCCATGTAGGATACTGCAAACAAAAATGTTTCAGCTCATAATAACGGTGACGGTCAATCCAATATTTATTTTTCTCTGATAGTTCAGGTCTTATTGTCGTACTCATGCTTTTTCTCCTTTCCAAAGGTACCCGGTTTGTTCATACAGCAATTTGGGTGAAATATAAAAGTTAATCCGTCCCAGCCTGCTGTTCATTTCTTCGATTTTGGTTACGAGTTGACCGTTTCTTGTGGCTTTCCCGATAGGAAGCCATCCAGAAATAATGCCAGCCCGTATCCAGGAAGCGTCTTTACCGTATACCTTGGCGGCGACCGCAACCGGTACAGAACCAGTTTGAAATATGGTATCCATACAGCCCTCCTTTAAAATCTTTTTCCAAAATCTCACCCCGGGAATTTTTCGGATTTTGTATGTTAAGGCTATCAGAAAAAGCGGTCACCTGTGTACTGTATTTAATCTAGGTTAAAAATACGAAGGATTTTAGCAAGAAAATATGAATATAGGAGTTGACAATTCCTATACTATTTATTATAATGCTGACTGTGGAAGGAGAGCGATGCACGATGCTAATACAATGCCCTGAATGTGAATTACAAGTAAGCGACAAAGCAACGTTCTGTCCGCACTGCGGATACCCCATACAGCCGGACGTAAAACCGAGAAAACCTCGAAACAAGAATAATAAGAGAAGAAGATTGCCAAATGGTTTCGGACAAATCAGCGAAATCAAGAACCGAAATCTCCGAAATCCTTATCGAGCTATGATTACAGTTGGTAAGACAGCGGCTGGCAGACCAATTTGTAAACCGCTGAAACCAGAATCCTATTTTCCTACATACAATGATGCATATGCAGCCCTCGTAGAATATAACAAGAACCCATACGATTTACAGCCTGCCATTACCATGCAGGAACTCTACGATAAATGGTTTCCAGAATACGAGAAGACCGTGAAGGATTCAAAAGCCGCTGAGAATGCCTGGGAGTATTGCTCTGCTGTTTATACTATGAGGGTAATGGATGTCCGTGCCAGGCACATCAAAGGATGTATGGAAGAAGGAGTTGCGGTTGTCAAAGGTATTGAGCAGATTCCGACCGCAACCATGAAGAACAAAATTAAGTCATTGTTTAATTTGATGCTGGATTACGCTTTGGAATATGAAATTGTGGATCGGAATTACTCACGAACTTTTAAGCTTCCTGATGAAGTCGTGAAAGAGTGCCATAATGTCAAACGAGAGCATATCGCTTTTTCAGAAGAAGAACTAGAGCTTTTGTGGAATCACGTAGAGGATAAGCGGGGCGTAGACATTCTCTTGATTCAGTGCTATTCCGGATGGCGTCCCCAGGAGCTTGGATTGATTGAATTAGAGAATGTGAATTTGTCGGAAGGAACATTCAAAGGCGGTATGAAGACCGAGGCAGGAAGTGAGAGAATAGTTCCGATCCATAGCAAAATTCGTCATCTGATAGAGAAGAAATATAAGGAAGCTGAAGAACTTGGCAGTAAGTATTTGCTGAACTGGATTGACCCAAATGCCCGGAACAAGAAGAATATAAAGCTTACCTATAACCGTTACACGAAAGCTTTTAATTTGATACGGACCGAGTTAAACTTGAATCCGGAACATAGACCACACGACGGTAGAAAACACTTTGTAACAATGGCGAAGAAATATGGGGTGGATGAGTATGCCATCAAATACATGGTTGGCCATAAGATTTCGGACATCACAGAAAAGGTTTATACGCAAAGAGAGTTTGACTGGCTGAAAACAGAAATTGAAAAAATAAAATAGGATGCTATAATGAAGATGTCTTGAAAGGAGAAAAAGTCTGTTAAAGAGAGGAGGCGAATGCAATATTATAAGCCAAAGAAAGATTTTTGCCCCGTCTCTTTTTGGCATAAAGAAAGTGATGAGAAAGAAAAAGGTTCACACGCCTTATAGTTCTTATTACAATCTCAAAAAATGCGATAACGAATATCCAACCCAGGATGTCAAATTTGCATGATCACACGAGAAGGAGGTAGTTGTTACCAGCAACGTCTCCTTTTCCTCTCTTTAATAGGCTCCTCCTGCTTATTGAATTTTTCAGAATCTTGTGGTACAATGGTCGTCGAAAGGAGAGGCATATTAAATCGGAAAGGAGGTAGTATTATGGCTCGTTTGACAAACGAAGAAATCCGTAATATGTCGCTCAAAGAAGCTGATATGTATACAGATCTGCATCCTGCTGAAGCGTGGCGTTTTTCCAAGGCTCACGGTAAATCAGCTACTAAGCTTGCAGCGAAAGCGATAAAGCACGGATTTAAAAGTGAGATACTATTTGCTGAACCAGCAAATGTAACAGTATCCGCTCAGTAATACTTAAACCGCTCTTGACTACCACGAATAGCCTTGGGCGGTTTTCCTTTCCGATTTAATATGCCTCTGAAATGTAGGAATAGTGGTGTAGGAGTGGTGCATGAATAAAATAGGAATTACCTACATTTCTCTGCTTTTTACCACTCTTAACCACTTTGAAAACATAGTATTTATACGGTCTTAGAAGCCGTTAGGTGTGTAGTGAGATTTTATCATATAAAGACTACAACGGTTCAGTTAATGTGACAAATACAAAAATAACATATCCTAAATATGATTTTAATATGAGCAATATTTTCCACAAATATGTAAATATAAGGCTCTTTCCTAAAAATCATTGCTATTGGAATCAATGTACATTTTGTGGAATTAATAATAAATATTTAGACTACTCAGCAACATGGAACATAGAAGATGCATGGTGTCAAATAAGTTATCTTGAGAATAAGAACATAAATTATTTTTGGAGTATTGATGAAGCAATTCCTCCATCAATACTTTATCAATTAGCACAGAAAATGAATAATAATAATTGCAATTTTATATGGCATACAAGGTCAAGGTTAGATCCTGAATGGATAAACGAAGATATAATTAAAGAATTGGCTATTTCAGGATTAACACAAATTAGATTGGGATTTGAATCAGCATCTATTCGAATATTGAAGTTAATGAACAAACATGAAAATGTTGAAGAAGTTATGGATAACATAGAAGCAATATTAGAACTCTTTTTTAAACATCAAATAAGAGTTCATTTTCCAGCTATTATAGGTTTTCCAACTGAAACAATATATGAAAGAGAACAAACAATTAATTACTTGAAGAAATTAAAAAAGAAATATCCTTTATTTTCATATAATGTTAATATTTTAGAACTAGATATAAGTAGCAGACTATATAAAAATTGGGATAAATATAATATTACCCAAATTAATCTTCCGTGCCCACTTAATGATTTTATGGGTAATATTATTAGGTGGTATGAACCCATAGTACATTCCGCTATCCCAAATTTGGAGCAGGCCCGAAGAGACGCAATGTTGTCACAATATACTTGGTATCCGAAAAATGCGCTTACAGAACCGCATATTTTCTATCGTCTATATGAGTCTGGAAGATATATGTTATATAGTACAAAAATACCTGATGCTGCTAAAGTCGAATATAATTATAAAAATTTTATAGTCAAAAAGTTTCCAGATTTAGTATCATGGAAAACACAATTAGGTAATTATATTACATATAATCCAAGAAACCATCATTTTTATGAATGCTCGGAAAGTGTATATAATTTGTTTAATGATGAGAATATATTAATTGATGATATGAGTTATTTTCCTCTCATAAAAGGGTTATTACAAAATAAGTTCATATATATCTGCGAAGGGAGGTGAAAATATGAAGACCATATCCAGTATATCTTTGGACGAAATGGAAATCCGATTTGATCAGGATAATCAAAATGCAAAAAAATTTGATTACCTTGACGAGATTTCCGAAGCAACTACTACTGATGCCGGTGGCGGCGGTGGTGGCGGTGGCGGTGGCGGCGGTGGTGCATAACTATTAGCAGTCTACGCCAAAAAGAGCAACTCCTATGAGTTGCTCTTTGATTTTTCCATTCTGTCTATTGGTACACCCATATCATTTCCGTCTATTATACATGTAATATCATTGATTAATTGCAAAGACCTAACTTCCTCCGTTGTATAGGAAATTTCAAATTTTCCAAATGAAAATGTCTTCTTTCTTTTTACCATTTCTTGCTTTGAACGCGTTTCATTTTTATCATTTTTTGCACTTCGTTTATTGCTTTTGTCTTTTTGAGGACTTGAGCATAAATCACGACCAGCCTTTATACCACCATTCATATAATAAAAGAATTGCGCAATGGGCAATAATGTTGTGGCTGCGGCGCAAATAATGAGTATAATCTCATATGGTGAATGCTTTTGTATATTATATAATGGATTTATACTATTATCCATTTCTTTTATTGTTCTCTCAATACTTTTTAGCAGGCACCCTATTTCTTCGGTATCATTAATATCAGTTTTTAATGATAAATATAATTTTGGCTGTTGTTGTGGATTAATTTGAAGTAAATATTTAATTTCATCATTGCATCTTAAATATCTTTTAGTATTGGAATAATCAAGTGTACTTGTATCTATTTTTTCGTCTATAAATTTATAAACACAATTTAAATATTCAATTGGAAACTTTTTACTATAAACAGCTAATTTGCAAAGATGGTTAATTTGTTCAAAATCAAAATCTTTAACTGCTACCTCTAAACACTCTAACAGTACCTTATACGCAATATCAATGCTATAAAGATTTAAGTATATATTGCACAATGAAAAAAAATTATGATTTGACCAAAAAAGGGGAATCATCATTTTAATTTTAGACAATACATCCTCTTTGCTCATAATGCTATCTTGTCCAGCAATTACTTTAATATCACTGCCGTCTATATAAAGTTGCAAAAGTCCAAAATTATTTAGCAACATAATGATTGTAAATTTTGAGTTTATTATTTCTGTGTTTTCAAAATTACAAAGTAACATTTCTATATTAGAGAAATCCGTGTTTTGTACTTTAGAATTAACAAATAAAGCAGAATCAAAACAGCAATGTTTAAACAATAAGTTATTTAGTATGGCACCATTAAAAGACGCTTGATAAAATGCAGTCCCTTCAAAGAACGTGTTTTCTATTTGAGCGCCATCAAACATACTATAGCTAAAATCATTTGCAATCCAATTAGTATATTTTTCAGAACCATGTATGTATGATGAAGAAAAATTGCAGAATGTAAAATTAGTATTTTGAGTTTCACATTCTCTGAACAAACAATTTTTATAGCTTGAATAGGCTGAACTAACACCTCTGAATGGTGTATTAATAAATCTGCAATTTGTGAAAGAAGATTTATTAATTCTATTTGTATCATAAGTTTCATCAAAGTCACAATCAGAGAGATTTATTTTTTCTCCAAAAACATCTTTCCCTTTAGGGCGAATCTCATTGTATATATTAATAGCTTTTTCCAAGTCATTGTTACTAAAATCCATTTTTATATCCTCTTTTAAATACTGTATATTTGATAATGCAAATGGGTCTTTGTGTTTAACTGTTAATAATAAATAATTAAGGATTATCCTTTATTTATCTGTATCAAGTTTCTAGGATGTTTATGGACTAAAATATCCTTTTGCTTTGTACTAGACACATGTGTATAAATTTCGGTTGTGCTGATGGAACTATGCCCAAGCATTCTTTGTATGTATCTAATATCAACATCTTGTTCCAATAAAAGCGTGGCAAAGGAATGCCTGAACATATGTGGAGTAATGTGTTGACTGATACCAGCAAGTTCTGCATAATGATTAATCATAAACCGAACAGACTGGTCAGATAACTTATGCTGCAATCTATTTACAAAAAAATATCCACAACTTTCAATATCCTTTTTGAAAGTTTCCTGATATAAGACCAGAGCGGAAATAACTTCCTGATTGCCAAGCTGTATAATCCTTTCTTTAGCACCTTTTCCATAAATCAGAATGTTACTGCTTTCAAAGTCTATATCTGATGGTTTCAATGAACATAATTCGGATATCCGCATTCCAGTAGCAAATAGTAATTCAATGACGGCAATATCCCTAACGCAGCAACGAAGCTGATATTCTGATTCAGCCAGTTCTTTTTGTGCATAAAGCGTAGAAAGAAATGTTTGAATGGAATGAAAAGGAATTGTTTTTGGAAGGAGTTTGGCTTCTCGAAAGCGGATGTCCAGCTTTGTAAAAGGATTTTCTTTCAACAACTCTTTATATTCCATATGATGAAAAAAGGCTTTTAAGCTTGCAATTTTGCGTTTGACAGTTTTAGGCTTATATTGTTTATGCAAATTGGTAATAAAATCGTCCACTACATTTTTAGCAAAGCAATCAGATAGATCAGTACAAAAAATTTCAAATTGCTTTAAATCTATCTTATAAGCCTTCAATGTTTTGGAATCTAAGCGTTTCCGGTATTCACAGTATTCAATATATTCTGAAATATAGTTTCTCAAAGTGTTCATAAACAGGCACTCTCCTTAGTTTTTTAAATAATTATGAGTGCCCGTTCATAAGTTGTCTATTGGGTATCTTTCGGAAAAAATTTGTTCAACATCTGCAGACAGTCCTTTGAGGTGTATCCCCATAGGATAGAACTGAGTGCTTGGACAGCCTCCGGGCGCTTACGGTAGTAGGTTCTGTGGGAGATATTTGCTATATGTGGGCGCAGGCTCTCGATGATCTCATCCGTATTCTGGAGCTGTTGGGGAGAGAGGTAGCTGTAATAGAGTATCCAGTAGTATTGTTCCCCGTGCTTATGTTTGTTTCGCAGGATGTCAACGGCGGAATTTAAAAGTGTCAGCATTTTGTTGCTGCGCTCGATGCTCCTGGCATAATCCTCCAGCCTTGTACCGCCGATGTCTGCTCCGGCGAGGTAAATGGAGTCCAGAAATTCCTCAATACTGCTTCCGTATTCTATCTCAAAGGTGCTTCGTACCTGCTGGACAGCCAGTTCAAGGTTCCAGACGGCATCCCGGTAATTCTTCAGTAACTTCCATGTGTCGTGGAACAGGGGATTCTCCTGCTCGGAGGGAATATTTTTGTTTGGTCTTGTGTTTGCCATAGCGTTTACCTTCTTTCTTCATTTTTTATGTTGGCTTGGTTGGTGGATGCGTGATTACTGCTGTCTGTCGGCGGAATGACTGGCGATAGCGTTAGTTCAAACCGATAGGGCATCTTTCCGTCAGGACAGGCAATCTGTAACGAATACCTTAAATCAGTTTCGTTGCAGTCGGATAAGGGATATAACTTATATTGCGTCCGGGGACATTCGCAGCACGAAACCCCTTGTGTGGCAAGGATTTGCGCCACTTTTTGAACTGTTTTCTTCATGTGCGGTTTTGAAACGCAACCGGACTGTGTTGAAACGCAGCCGTCTGCATCCATAATCGTGATCTGTTCATCTCGGATGGCCTCTGTTTCAGGAAGGGGCAGATCCTCTGGAATATGTACGGGAACTTGAAATGTCATGGAAATTTCCTCCTTGTCAATCATTACATCACTGATACCAAACATGGTAGATAAGTAGCTGCATAGATAGATGACACTTCCATGCCTGCCGGTGAAAGATACCAGTGAGAGATATTTTTTGTCCTGCAGTTTGCTTAAAATTCGGCTTACTGTTGCTTTTGATATGCCCCAACGCAGTGCAAGGTCATTGAAATTTGTGAGCGGATTGCCGGTGGCGTTGCGGAAATAGACCACAGGCCCCAGCTCAGAGCCTTGCACCTGCCGGTCGTTATAGATGGCGTGTACCCACAGGTCAAGTACAATATCCATCTCCGAGCATTTGCCCATGCTGATCAGCTCATGGACGGCAGCAACCGGGAAAAAGAAAAAACCCACATCCTTCAGACATGGGTAATTGTAATCAAGCGCCGTATTGTGCTGTTTCCAGCCGTTGATCGTGAATTTAATCAGGTGGTTTCTGCCAAGTTTGGCGTAGGTAATGTAATTCTGTTCTTGCAGGAAGTCAAGAATGGCGACTGCCTGATGCTGGAAGCGTGTGCGGAACCATTCCGCCAATTCCGAGGTCTTGCATATCCACTCGCCCGGACCCACCGGATAGGAAATACCTTCTATCCGGCGGTAGGAGGAGCGGAAGTTGGCATAGGAGCAGAGCGTCATGTAATAAAAAAGATAGGAACTTCCGTTTGTACGGATGTCCCTATCTTCCATAAGGCTGCGGATAAACTCGCGGTAGATGCGGCACCGTGGGTAGTCCACAATTTGTTTGATTTCTAATTGATAATTCATTGTGTCAATTTCCTCCTCTGAAAAAGTTGTTATTCTTGTGCAGAACATCAGATTGTGTTATGATTTAGGAAACAAAGCGTTGCCGGACGGATTCGTGCTTTTCTTCCTATTATAGAGAGTCTGCTAATAAAAAGGCAGCCGTCCACCTTACGAATCTTTCCCTTGCTAATATCCTGCTAATTGGACGGGCAGGAACAAAACAATATTAGATGGAAAAAATGGTTTTAGATGGACAGCCGCCCTCAAAAAAGTACAGATTACATGGATAACATGGACAACAGAGAACTTGCTGGACTCAAAAAACCGGGTTGATTTAACTCCTAAGCCCCAGTTGTGAGTTCGATTCTCGCAGGGAACATTAAAAGAGTGTAAATTTGAAAATGACAAATCTACACTCTTTTTTGTTACAATAATTTGGCTTGCGGAAAATGGTGATATTTCTTATTCACACAACACAATTGTAAAAATGGTTCCACCGCCCTTTGCGTCTTCAACAGTAATAATTCCCCCATGTGTATTTATAATTTCATAAGCGATGGATAATCCCAGACCAAAGTGTCCTTTCGTACTTCGGGATTTTTCTGCCCGGTAAAATCGGTCAAATATTTTGGATTTATCTTCATCAGGAATTCCAATCCCATTATCTGCTACAGATATATAGAAATTACTTTTTTTATATGCAAGGGAAAGGCTGATTTTTCCTTTTTCAGGGGTATAACTGATAGCATTGTGTATTAAAATAGAAAATACCTGTTTGATGCGGTCAGGGTCGCAGAAACATACAGGCAGCGGATCTTCCGGAAGCTCTATGGAAAGCATGACATCCTTTTTCTTTGCAAGGGGTTGAAATGCCTCATAAGAATTTATAAGAAGGGTGTCAAGCTCCACAGGCATTTTCTGGACCCAAAACTGATGCTGGTCGGATTCTGAAAGAGTAAGCATATCATTTATCAGTGAAGACATGCGCAGACCTTCATGTTTAATGGTATTTAAAAACTGTGTCTGTTTATGGGGAGATGCTTCCATACAGCATTCCGCGGAGGAAAGAATGACAGCGAGAGGAGTTCTTAGTTCATGGGAAGCAGAGGCTACAAAGGCTGTCTGTTTTTTATGGTTTTCTATAATAGGCTTTAAAAGCCTTCCAGTAAATATCCATGAGAAAGCGGACAGAAAGATAACAGCAATAAAATTTATCAGAGCAAAAAGTATTCTTTGTTCATAGATCTGCTTCTTTAATCCATTGAGAGAAGTAAAAACAAAAATCTGTAACAGGGAAGAAGCCTTCTCGCATTTAATAACACTGCCAAAGAAATCTTCTTTTACAGAAGAAGATGTAAATTGAAATTCCGAATGATATGCGCTATATGGGGACGATTGTATCTGTTCAATTTTAAACATGCGATTGTAGGCATCGATGCATTCATTAAGAATATCATTTTTGTAAGATTCATAGGAGTCATTAAGCTGGTTATATAAAAATGGAATACCATTATCCAACAAAAAAAAGGTATAATTATTCTGGGACTCCATTTTAGATATCCATTCCATTGATATAACTGGCTGCTGCTCTAAATTGGTAGTAATAGTATTCATATCATTTTTAAAGGAATTATACTGATTTTCATAAAGCGCTGTTTCGGAGACATATAAGTAGCCGAGAGACATAATAATCATAATAGCTGTGGTAATTCCGGCGCAGAGTGCAGTTAAACGAAGGTGGACTTTTCTGTACATATAGAATCTCCAAAACAATATAAATTTCTAAAGGTCTGATTTATCCTGTAAACAGTATCCAATTCCGCGGATAGTTTTGATTTGCAGGCGGCTTCCTGTACCTTTCAGCCTTCTGCGCAGAAAATGGATGTAGTTGTCCAGATTTCCATCCTCCACATCACTTTCGGGGCCCCATACTTTTAAAAGAAGAAGATTTCTGGATAAGGTCTGGTCTTTTCTTCTTAGAAAGGTTTCCATTAAGGCGGCTTCCCGCCTTGACAAAGTACAGCTTCCCGAAGGGCCCTGAAGACGGTCTTCATCCATGTACCAGATTACATCAGATATGGTAAGGACATTATCGGAATTTAAAGAATTAGGGCGTCTGGTAAGACAGCGGATACGGGCAAATAACTCTTCAATGGCAAAGGGTTTTACAAGATAATCATCAGCACCTAAGTCCAGCCCTGTTACTTTATCAGATAAAGTGCCAAGAGCTGTTAGGAGAATGATAGGCGTTGTGATTCCCTTTTTTCTAAGTGTGGTTAAAACCTGTGTTCCTTCCATACGAGGAAGCATCCTGTCTAAAAGTATCACGTCATATATATTTTGTTCCCCATAATAACAGGCCTCCTCTCCGTCAAAGCAGGAGTCAACCGTAAAACCCTCCAGCTCCAGCTTAAAAGTAAGGCTTTCATTTAATTGTTCATCATCTTCAACAAGTAAAATTCTCATTAGGTCATCCTCTTTATATTCATAAACTTGCAGGAACCGCTCCGATGTTATCAGGTTTATGAAGCGTAAGTATATGGTGTTTTCTTTATTCATTCTATCACAGAAACCTTTAATTAGTCTCTAATATTTTTTAGAGAAAGTTTAGAGATTAACCTGCTATGATGATTAAAAAGTTAAGCCGGTAATATAAAAGGCTTGGAAGTGAGGTAAATTATGAAATTGAAAGCAGTTATTTTATTATGTGTATGTTCTTTATTAAGTATGACGGGATGCAGTGGGAAAGAAGAACAGCCAGAAGTTGTTGTGGATAATTTTGAGGAATTAGTCCAGAATGGAGAGGAAAATCCAACACAGGAACCAAAAACGGAGATGCAGGAAGAAACCACATCCAAAGAAACAGATATGAAAAATCCTACACAGGAAGAAGCCATTCCAAAAGAAACAAATATGGAAATTTTGGAGGGCAATATTAAAAGTATTGGTAACGAAAGTGTTGTTGTGTGTAAGTCATATACAATGGAGGCTGAGGATGGATTGGTCATGGTATCATCGGCAGACGAAAGCGGTAATGAGACACTTGTTACAGTGAATTTTACAGAAGATATGAAATGGGAACTGCACACCGTTAAAAATGGCGGCATAAATGGTGATGCCGATGTTACCATATCAGAGGCGTCCTTTTCAGATTTAAAAGAAGGAGTAAGTGTGAAGATGACAGGATATTATGTAACGGAGGAAAAGGAATTTACGGCAGATAGTGTGGTTATATACTGCTTTGTATGATTAGAAGCCGTACAAAAAAAGTAAAGAAAGATGGAGGGTAGTATGTCTGGAAAAATTAATAAGATAAAGGGAAAACTGGCTATATTGATGTTATTTGTCATGATTGCACCTTCCTTTACCGGATGCGGTAAAAATCAGACAGATTCAACAGAAACAGAGAATAAACAGAATGAAGAAACTCAGGGGAAAGATAACCCACAGCTTGCGGCACAGGAAGAAGAATCTGATGATCCAGAAAGCCCTGATAAGAGTACTGCCATGGGAAGGTATGTGGAAAGTACGATGGACTTATCAGAGTATTGTTTAAATACGCTGGAGTTTAAGAAACAGCCGGATGGAGGCATTGCCATAGCAGACAGGCATAATGACAAAGCGGTATCAAAAGATAACGGCATTACCTGGGAGATACAAAAGGAAGAATGGTTTACTGCCCTTAAAGAAAAAGATGCATACATCATGTCCATAGCTTACGGTGCTGACGGTACAACAGGTATTCTCTATGATGCAAACGAGGATCAGGAAGATGATGAAATTCATTCGGTGGGGCTTATTATAAGACCGGATGGAACGCAGATACCTTTTGATATTCCGATTACCGATGAAGAAGCTTTTGTGAGTAAAATATGGATTTCTGATTCAGGAAGAGTTTTTGCCACGACACTAAAAGAGACAATTTATGAAGTAAAAGAAGATGGCAGCAGTGAGAAGTTCCTTAAAGTGAGTGGAAGACCGGAACTGATTAATTTTCAGGGAAACATCATGATAATAGATGGCAGCCATTTTGAAGGACTGGTGCTGTATGATATAGAAAAAAGAGAATATGTGGAGGATGAAGTCTTAAATGTATTTGTCAAAGAAAATTATAAAGACAGAGGATATAATACTTCTGACTGTTTCGATATATATTTCTTTCCAGGTGAAGAAGGTGTAATTTATCTTGCAGGAAATAAAGGGCTTCACAGGCATGTAATTGGCGGAAGTGTTGTGGAGCAGGTCATTGACGGAAAACTTTCCTGCTTCAGTAACCCTTCTTATTTGTTAAAAGGAATGGTGATGCTCCCAGATAATGAGTTTCTTGCACTGTTTGTCGATGGAAAACTGGTGCGTTTTACTTACGACCCTAATATTCCCACAGTGCCCGACAAGAAGCTGAAAATTTACAGCCTTGAAGAAAATGATTTGGTAAAGCAGGCAGTTACCATTTACCAGTCACAAAATCCGCAAGTTTATCTGGATTATGAAGTAGGATTAAGTTCAGAGAGCGTGACAAGGGATGATGCTCTAAAGAAGCTGAATACCCAGATTATGGCAGGACAGGGACCGGATTTGCTTATAGTGGATGGAATGCCTTTGGATTCTTATATAGAAAAGGGACTTCTTCTTGATTTAAGTGACTGCTTTAACAGTATGGAAAGTAAAGATAAACCTTTTGAAAATATTATCAATGCTTTCAAAAAGGATGGCAGTGTCTATGCAATACCCTGTGAAATACAGATTCCACTGATAGAGGGAAAAGAAAAGTATGTATCTGGGGCAGACAGTCTGGAAGGTATTGCCAATATGGTAGAAGAAATAAGGAAAGATACCCCGGAAGCGGATATAATGGGAATATGTTCAGAAAAAGGGGTCATGAAATTATTTTCCATGGTATCGGCACCTGAGTGGAAGACGGAAAAGGGGGAACTGGATAAAGAAATCATAAAAGACTTTTTACAGCAGACAAAAAGGATTTACGATGCCCAGATGGATGGTATTTCGCAAAAGGCTGTGGAAGATTATGAAAGAAGGAATCAAAATTATAATGCTTATTATGGTATCAAATATGATGAGAGTGATTACGTATTGATAATGAATTCACTTAATATAGTGGGAGAATATCGTCTGGCTGAATTTGGAGCAGCATATTACAGGGGAGACTTGACACAGGCATTTTCTGTCAGCAGGATCAAAGGATTTGAAGATGACAAGGTGGCACTTATGAAAGGACACAGCAAGGATGTATTTATTCCTAAGACCATGATAGGAATCAACGCAGCTTCCAAAGAAACAGAAATAGCCATAGATATGTTGAAAGTACTTTTGGGCAGGGATAACCAGTCTACCTTATATAAGGGATTTTCCGTAACGGAAGCAGGACTTGAAGAAATGTTTAAAATTGATGAAAGTTATATCAACGAGGATGGAATATATAGTTCCATTGCTAGTTCGGGTATAGACGGTAAAGAAGTAGGTATGGCAATATACTGGTTTACAGATGAACAAAAACAGCTTACACAGGACTGGATTAAGGGGCTTGGTACCGCTTATGTGCCGGATACTGTATTAGAAAATGCGGTATACGAAGAAGGAGAAAGTTATATGAAAGGGGAACAAAGCCTTGATGAGGCAGTAAATGAAATAGAGCAGAGAGTAGCTATATATATGTCAGAATAAAAAAGTATCTAAAGCGTCAGTTTCTGGCGCTTTAGATTAACATAAGGATAGCTTCGAAGCACAAAAACGTTTGTCTGGAGGTTTTAATTGAAAAGAGGAAAGAGAATAAGAGCCTTTATAATTTTTATGGCGCCCAGTTTTTTAGGAGTGGTAATTTTCGTGATTCTGCCTTTTGCGGATGTAATGAAAAGGTCATTTACCACAGCAGTTACCGGAAATTTCACAGGTATAACAAATTATATAATAGTTTTTCACAATCAGGCATTTCTGATAGCCGTAAAAAATACTGTAAAGTTTACCCTTATCTGTATTCCCCTTCTGGTTTTTATTGGTTTTTTGATAGCCATGCCTTTAAGCGGACTAAAAAATGGAGGGGTCGTTAAATCCATTTACCTGTTCCCCATGGCGATGCCCACAGCAACCATTGTAATAGTCTGGAAAATGGTATTTTATAAAGAAGGCTTTATAAATCTGGTTTTGACAGAAATAGGAAAGTGGACGGGATCATGGGGAGAAGTACATACAGGTTATCTGGATACAGACGCAGCCTTCTGGGTGCTGGTGTGCAGTTATATCTGGAAAAATACTGGTTATACAGTGGTGCTGTGGCTTGCAGGTATTCTTGGGATTCCATCAGAACTTTTAGACGCGGCCAGAGTGGACGGGGCTGGAAAGTATAAACGTATCTGGTATATCATACTCCCTAATTTGAAAAGCACCCTGTACACCATTGTGATACTTTCTTTTTTAAATTCATTTAAAATTTACAGGGAAGCTTATCTGGTATCGGGAGCTTATCCCCACAAGAGCATTTACCTTTTACAGCATACATTCAACAATTGGTTTGTAAATATGGAATTTGACAAAATGGCGGCAGCGGCAGTATGTACAGGTTTTTTCCTTCTGGCAGTGATTTTACTGTTACAAAAAGTATGGGACAGAGATGAAGTATGAGAAATGGGAAACAGATAGAAAAAAAAGATAAAACAAAACAGAAAATCAAACAAAATGTAAATCAGGCATTTGTTCTGGGAATTTTGATACTTCCAGGTATATTTGTGATATTTCCCGTCATCATACTGATTACAGGGTCGTTTATGGATCAGTATGAATTAAAGGAATATTTAAGTCCTATTTTTATGGAAAATCTATCATACGTTAGCTGGAAGCTGATGCCTGATTATCCCTCATTTGGAAATTATAAAAAATTATTGTTCCAAGACCCTTCTTTCTTTATTTTATTTTGGAATTCCATAAGAATGACTGCATGTATTTTAGGCGGTCAGCTCTTGGTAGGAGTGCCTGCCGCCTGGGCTTTTGCAGTGTATAAAGGCAGGGCAGGAAAAATATTGTTTGCTTTTTATGTGGTGTTGATGCTGCTTCCTTTCCAGGTGACAATGCTGTCAAATTATCTTGTACTCAATAAATTGTTCCTTTTAAATACCCAGAAGGCAGTTATCTTACCTGCCATTTTTTCCACATTTCCAATTTTTCTTTGTTATGGAGGGTTTAGGAGTATTCCCGTCCAGCTTTTTGAGGCCGCCAGAGTGGATGGGGCAAGGGAGTGGAACATTTTTTTACAGATTGGCCTGCCCCTTGGAAAGACTGGTATTCTATCGGCCATAGTGCTGGGAGCTCTGGAATACTGGAATATGATGGAGCAGCCCATGGCATTTATAGATGATAAATCTATGTGGCCTTTATCTTTGTATTTGCCGGAAATAACTTGGGCAAAGGCCGGATATGCATTTTGTGCTTCTTTTATCACACTGATACCGGCCATATTTGTATTTGCCATGGGACAGGATTATTTGGAACAGGGTATTGTTTATTCTGGTTTGAAGGAGTAGAAAAATGATAAAGAAAAAAATGATTGGAGAATTTATTCTCTTTTTGGGGTTTATGTGGCTATGTACTTTAATTTCAAAAAGTTTTTATACCACAAAGCTTCCGGTAGTAACTACTTCTGTATTGGAAGAAAAGTATATAGAACATATTGTTGAAGCAGACGGGATTGTGGTGGAAGGTGGAAAACAGGCAGTGACAACGCTCGCAGGACTGCGTGTGGAATCACTTATGGTTCATGTGGGGGACAGGGTAGAGGAGGGGGATGTGCTCTTTAAAATTGACCTGGATGATTTAAAGGAAATTATGAAAGAAAACCAGACGCAAATTGATAAGCTTCAGCTTCAGGTAAACGCTATCCTTGAAAATCAGGAACTTGCAAGGCAAAAAAAAGAAATTGAAGAAGCCCGGGCAAGGGAAGACTATGACAGAACGGCAAGGGAAAAAAATACCGACGTTGGGAGAGCGGCAGATGTATATGCCCGAACCATGGAAGAATTGGAGGGAGCGGATGACGAAGCAGGATATCAGGAACTGGAGGATGCTTTACAGCAGGCAGCCTATGGGGAGGCCGATGCTATGCGGGAGAGAGACAGTGCTATGAGACAGGCACAAAGAGATATTGAGGATATTTTTTTTCCGGAGGCTTCTGACGCTACTTTATCCGTTACCCGGACGGATATAGGGAGACTGAAAGAAAATCTTTCCTCCTATCATAAAATCATGGATAATCAGGGAAATGTGACAGCAGACGCGTCGGGAATGATAACGGATATTTATATAGAAGCAGGAAGCAGGGTGCCGGATTCTGCAGCTATGATGATGACCGATGACAGTATTCCCTGCCAGTTCAAAGTACTTCTTGATAAGAAACAGAAAAAATATGTGGGATTTGGGGATGAAGTATCTCTGAAACTGGATGGCAGCAGACAGAAAATGGATATGCATATTGACTATTTTTCCGAAAGCAGAACCATGCCCGGAAGTTTTGAAACTTATATTGCACTCCCGGAAGGTACAGGGGTTCCGGGACTTTCTGGTACTATCACCCGCTCGGAAACAGGAGAAAAATATAATTACTGTATTTCCCCGCTTGCCATACACAGAGGAGAAAATAACATAGCAATTGTTTATGTATTAAAAGAGCGGGAAGGGATTCTTGGCAGGGAATATTACGTGGAGGAAGTAAATGTAAAGATACTGGATGAAAATGACAGGTGGGCAGCAGTGGAATCCCCGTCCTTGGATAGAGAAAGCAAAATCATTGTTTCCTCTGACAAAGAATTTGCAAAAGGTGATGTGGTCAGATGGGTAGAATGAAAGCTCTTTGGAAAGAATAGACAGAGTATTTTGACAGCAGATGGGTGTAGTAATAGGAAAGGAAATGTGATATTATAAAAAACAAAAGATTTCTATAAAAAATGATGGGAATGAGGAAGTACAACAAATGAATTATATTGTACTGGATCTGGAATGGAATCAGGGTTCAGGGCAGGAGCCGGAAGTGAAAGAGATGCCATTCGAGGTCATTGACATTGGTGCAGTTAAATTAAATGAAAAAAGAAATATCATGGATAAGTACAACCAGCTAGTAAAGCCTGTTGTTTATCATCAGATGAACAGAATCACCAGTGATTTGGTGCATCTTCATATGGAAGATCTGCAGAAAGGCCGTTCCTTTGTGGAAGTAATGAACGAGTTTCTGGCTTGGTGTGGGGAGGATTATGTTTTCTGCACATGGGGGCCTTTAGATTTATTTGAACTGCAGAGGAATATGCATTATTTTCATATGGAGCCTTTAAGCGGAAAGCCGGTTAAATTTTTAGACGTGCAGAAGCTGTTCAGTATTGCCTATGAGGACAAAAAGAGCAGAAGAAGCTTGGAGTATGCCATTGACTTTTTGCAGATAGAAAAAGATGTTCCTTTCCACAGAGCTTTTAGCGACGCCTATTATACGGCGCGGATTCTGGAACAGATGGAGGAGGGGGTTCTTGAAAACTATTCCATAGATACCTATATACTTCCTAAAACCCGTGAAGAAGAAGTGCATGTGATGTTCCATGATTATATGAAATATATTTCGAGAGAATTCCCGGATAAGCAGAAAGCCATTGAGGACAGGGAGGTCATCAGTACAAAGTGCTATCTCTGCCGCAGAAATATCCGTAAAAAAGTCCGGTGGTTTTCCACCAATGGAAAGCATTATTACAGCATTTCCGTCTGTCCTGTGCACGGCTATATGAAGTCCAAGATCAGAATCCGGAAATCTGAAAATGACAAAGTGTATGTTGTAAAAACTTCCAAGTTTATTACGGAAGAAGAATGTCAAAAGATTATGAAAAGAAAATCTAAAAAGCCAGCCATTTAATAAAGTCAGCAGCTTTGCTTGAATCAAATATCAAAACCATCAAACCGGGAAGAAGAAAAATCAGGACCTTCTTTCCGGTTTCTTCTGCGTTTTCTGGTGTATCTTCTTGTGACCTTCCTGTTTTCAAGAAGATTATAATTTTGGAAAATGGAATGGACTACGAAAATGGTAATCAGCAAAACGGCCACGATCAAGATAATGATCAGGACCAATTTGACATTGATTATAATGACATCGGGTTCTTTATCTTTTGCATTTTCCAAATTTTGTGCATCATGGGAAAAATCATAGGCTGCCGTCATGTCTTTTACCAGGTCTATAGTGGAGGTTCCCACATAGGTTCCATGATAGTAATAGTTGATAACAGCCACTTCATTTTCTTCTCTGGTATCGTAGGATATGTCGGAATCCAGTTCATCAAAAACGGCCGTTTTGGGCATAATCAGGTAGCTGTCCGGGTTTAAAGACAAAATAGGCTTGGAGTTGCCGAATATATCGCTGGAGGTATTAAAAAAATTGGAATTTTTGATAGAGTAATTTGTTTCATTTTCGGCCACATTGACAGTAGAAAAATTGGCAAATCCATAATCAAACAATTTTACGGTATCGTAAAACTGTTCCGGGGACTCTTCTTTCATGATAACACAGATCAGTTTCATCCCGTTTTGTTCTGCACAGGTGACCAGAGTTTGTCTGGAATCGTCTGTGTATCCAGTCTTTCCTCCTTTAATTCCTTCGTAAGGAATCTCTCCGGTAATGAGCTTATGTTTGTTCCTCTGAATAAAATCATCGGGCTGGGTATCGGTGGCTTCAAAATGATGGGAACTGGTATTGCCTAATTTAGAAAGCAGCTCATTTTGAAAAAAAGCTTTTGCAATCAGAGCCAAATCGCGGGCAGAGGTATAGTGATTTTCGTTAAAAAGTCCATGGGCATTGACAAAGTGGGTATTTGTACAGCCAAGTTCAGCGGCTCTTTCATTCATCATTTTGGCAAAATCATCCATGGATCCAGCAACATGTTCTGCGACGGCGTTAGCTACTTCATTGGCAGATCCTACTAAAATGCCATAAAGACATTCTTCCATGGGCATGGCCTCTCTTGCGTCAATGCCGATATTGGAGCTTCCCGGTTCAATACTGAAAACAGCATCATGGGAAAAAGTAACAATCTCGTCCATTTTACAGTTTTCAGCTGCAAGAAGACAGGTCATTAATTTGGTAGTGCTGGCAGGAAACTGTTTTTCATCAATATTTTTAGCATAAAGAATCACACCGGTGTTTACTTCCAGTAAAATGGCGGACTGGGCTCCAATAGCCGGGCCGGCCGGCCAGTTTTCAATCTGGTTGGTCTGGATGGGAAGAGATTTCCGATCTTCTGCTTCCAGAAGTGCGGCTTCTAAGCTTTCGGGCGCAGCAAAAGCGCTAAAACCAGTACTAATAAAAGTGAATATACATAAAAATGCGGATAGAGCATAAGTTCTCATCCGCTTTAAACCAAAAACCTTCATAGATTCTCCCTGTAAAAATTATGCGGTCTGCCTAAAATACTATATTTACTAGTTTACAATCTGCCTTTCTGATTGACAATAGTTAATTCATCCAATTTTTTGCATTATTTTAACTTTCCTTTCTGAAAAAAAAGTAGTAAAATGTTTACTGTTCACATTTGTAGATAAAAGATATATATAAGGAAGTAAGGGATGAGACTTAGGAATATTAAAGGTGCAAGAGATGTAATAGCAAAAAGTCCATTGGTAGTCCATGAACCGGAACAGGCAAAGGGAAAGTGGAATGAAATATTTGGAAATGACCATCCTGTGAGAATCGAGATAGGAATGGGAAAAGGAAAGTTCATCCACGAACTGGCACAGAAGAATCCCGGAATAAATTACGTGGGGATAGAAAAATATTCCAGTGTTCTCTTAAGAGCTTTACAGAAGATGAATACGGAACTGCTTCCTAATCTGTTGTTTATCCGAATGGATGCGGAAGATATTACAGAGATATTTGACAGGGAAGAGGTGGATTTGATTTACCTTAATTTTTCAGACCCATGGCCCAAGGACAGACATGCCAAAAGGCGCCTTCCTTCCAGAGAGTTTCTTGCAAGATATGACAAAATTCTTAAAAAGGAGAGCGTACTGGAATTTAAGACGGATAATAAGGATTTATTTGAATTTGCCTTGGAAGAACTGGCCCCGGCAGGGTGGGAGGCTGTAAATGTTACCTTTAACCTTCATGAAGATGCACTGCTTTCACAGGGAAATGTTATGACGGAATATGAAGAAAGATTCTCAGCTAATGGAAACCCTATTTACAAATATATCATACGCAGATAATCAAAAAAAGTATATCTGTAAAATTTGTGATATAATAAATGATTCATAGAGTAAAATGAAATAGTGTATATAATTATTATTAATATAAATAATATTTATAAATATTATAAAAAATATTTTAAGGAGGACTGAAAAATGGAAGTAAAGATTACAGATAGCAATTTTGAAGCAGAGGTAAAGGAAAGCAGTATTCCGGTATTGGTTGACTTCTACGCTGACTGGTGCGGACCCTGTAAGATGATGGCGCCGCTGGTAGCCCAACTGGCAGAAAGTTACAGTGGAAAATGCAAAGTTGGAAAATGTAATACAGACGAGAACCCGGAACTTAGCAGACAGTTTAGAATCATGTCCATTCCTACCTTTATTCTTTTTAAGGATGGTAAGGAAGCAGATACCATAGTAGGAGCCGTTTCTAAAAATGAATTAGAGAAAAAAATCAAGCAGGTGTTGGCATAAAGCCCACCTGCTTTCAATTGGAGGAAAAGAGAGATGTATTTACTGTTTTTTCTGATATGGATTATCTTTAACGGGCAGTTTACCTGGGAGATAGCTGCATTCGGAGCGGTAATTGCAGGGGTGATGTACTGGTTTATCTGTAAGTTTTTGGATTATGACCCGAAAACAGATATCATGATATTTAAAAAGCTGTTTCATATCCTTCATTATGTGTTCATTCTGGTGAAGGAAATTATTAAAGCTAATTTTGTAGTGATCAAAATGATCATGTCCTCCCGGTACGAAATTGAACCGGCAGTGGTGCGGTTCAAAACGGATCTAAAAACCCAGCAGGCAAGAATCCTTCTTGCCAATTCCATTACGCTTACACCGGGGACAATTACGGTATCTCTGGAAGAAGACGAATATGTGGTGCATTGTTTGGACAAGAGTCTGGCGGAGGGAATCAACAGTTCCGTATTTGTCACTTTGTTAAGGAAGATGGAAAGGATAAATTGACATGCAGATAAATGAAAAGTTGACGGCTCTGGAAGCGGTTTATCATGGAATGTATATGACTGTCCTGGTGGTTCTGGCTATTATGCTCTTTGCTTGTCTGATTCGGGCGGTGAAAGGACCCCGGGTGGCGGACCGTATTGTAGCGGTCAATATGATGGGGACTATGGTTATGGTCATGATAACGGTTCTTTCCCTTTTACTGGAAGAAGGGTTTTTAGTGGATATCTGTCTGATTTATGCGCTGGTAAGTTTTCTGGCGGTCATTGTTATTACGAAAGTTTATGTGGGCGTGTTTAGGGAAACGCAGCAGAACAGTCCGGGAGCTCATGAGGAAATAAGAAACAGGAATGCGTTAGAGACGCCAGGAATGGGCGAAGGGAAGGAAGGTGTTTAGATGGAAATATTTGAATGGATCAGGTTGATATTGGGAGGTGGGCTTGTTCTGTGCGGGCTGATTATTTTTCTGATTGAGTTGTACGGCATTTTTCATCTGGACTACGCTTTAAACAGGATGCATGCAGCGGCAATGGGTGATACACTGGGAATCAGCTTTTCTCTGGTAGGACTTATGATTTTTTCAGGACTGAATTTTACTACCTTAAAAATGATGCTGATCGTAATATTTTTGTGGTTTGCTTCCCCGGTTTCTTCGCATCTTCTTGCAGCACTGGAAGTTACCACCAATGAGAATTTAAAAGAACACTGCCAGGTGTATGATGATTTAAAAATTTTGGAAAAAGAATTAAAGGAAGAAAAAGAGGTAACAGGAGGGAAGGAAGCATGACATTATTTCAATGCATCTTAATGGGATTTTTGATTGTATGTGCCATATCCGTGAGCTTTTCAAAGAACCTTCTCAATTCCATATTAATTTATATGTCCTATTCCCTGATAATGTCTATTATCTGGGTATGCTTACAGTCTCCCGACCTTGCAATCACAGAGGCGGCGGTAGGCGCGGGAGTAACCAGTATTTTATTTTTTTCCACCCTTAAAAAAATCCATGCGATTCAGATAGAAAAGGACAAGACGGATAAGAAGGGGGATGAGGGCGTTGAGTAAGTTAAGACCGCAGAAGGAGTATGAAAAAACATTTGCATTTCATTTTTTCAGATGGCTTTCCGGCAGAAAGGATCCATACCTGGGGGAAGTGGAAATGAAACCCCAGAAGGAAATTGAGACTGCCCAGTCCACCATTCTGGAACGGATGCATGAGAAAGCAATGATCAGGGACAAGGTATATGACGTGGAAAACAACAAAAAGCTTGCGGTTTTCCACAAAATATATGTGGTGATGGCAATTTTGTTCTGTATAATTTTAGCAGGGCTACTACTGTATACGGTTTCCTATCTTCCAAGGACAGGAAATCCTTCCAATCCTGATAATAATATGGTGTCCAGAAGGTATATTGAGAACGGACTTCAGGAGACCGGGGCACTTAACATTGTTTCCGGCATGATTCTTACGTACAGGGCTTTTGATACGTTCGGGGAAACCAATGTGCTTTTTATTGCCACCTGCTGTGTCATGATTCTCCTGATGGTGGATGATGCCATCTTAAAAAAGCAGGAGACTGTAAATGACAGGCAGTTTGAGCCCCAGAATGATGCGATACTGAAGGGAACAGCGTTTGTTCTGTGTCCTATAATTTTCATATTTGGCATTTACATAATTTTAAACGGCCATCTTTCTCCCGGCGGCGGGTTTTCCGGCGGGGCAGTTTTAGGGGCAGGGCTGATTTTGTATGTGAATGCCTTTGGATTTAAGAAAACCCAGAAGTTTTTTAATGAACATGTGTATAAAACAGCAAAAATAACAGCTCTGTGTATGTATGGCATTATCGGTTCTTATTTTTATATTTTAGGGGCCAACGGTATTGAAAATCACATACCTTTAGGAATACCGGGGCATATTTTGAGCGGCGGCATTATTCTTCCTATTGATATTTGTGTGGGGCTGGAAGTGGCATGTACCATGTATGCATTTTATGCGCTGTTTCGGAGAGGGGGACTGTAAGATGGGAGCAAATCTTTTTTCAAACTATGGAGAAGTAGTGTCAGTCATTTTGTTTGTAATTGGGTTTGGTAATCTGCTTCTGCAAAGCAATTTGATCAAGAAAATCATCGGTCTTAATATTATGGATACTGCAATTTATCTGTTCCTTGCAGAAAAAGGATATATTGAGGGCCGTATTGCGCCTATTGTGGTGGATGGGATACAGGATATGGAAACTTACATCAATCCCATCCCCAGCGGTCTTGTGCTTACTGGCATTGTGGTGTCGGTATCTGTCAGCGCACTGATGCTGTCTATTACTGTAAGATTATACCAGCGTTATCAGACGCTGGATTTGGACGAGATCAATATCCGTCTTTTGAAGGAGGGACAATAAATGGATTTCGCGCAGAATTTTCCGGCAGTCTCCATTTTATTGTGCCTGTTTGCCGGAATTATAAGCTCCGGGCTGAAAAAAAAGGCTGCCAGATTTGTAAGTATGACTTTGATCATCGTGGTATCCTTTCTGAGTCTGTGGACTTTGTTTTATACTATAAGGACAGGACAGGCGTTTGTTTATGTAATGGGAAAGTTTCCGGCTCCCTGGGGAAATGAGATCCGGGCAGGGGTGCTGGAGGCGTTTATGGCGCTCTTTTTCTGTATCATCATGCTTTTATCCCTGGAAGGGGGAAGAAAAAAGCTGGCTGATGAAGTGGAGGAGGGGAAAACTTTTCTTTATTATGTACTATCAGACCTTCTGCTTTCCTCTCTGCTTGCGCTGGTGTATACAAATGATTTATTTACGGCCTATGTTTTCGTGGAGATTAATACCATAGCCGCATGCGGCCTTATTATGATCAGACAAAACGGCAGGACAATCAAGGCATCTGCAAGATACATGATCATGAGCCTTTTGGGTTCCGGTCTGTTTTTGATGGGATTGTGTATGCTGTATGATTTGACAGGTCATCTGCTTATGAGCAATATTAAAGAGCAGGCGGCACTCATTTATTCGTCGGGAGAGTACAGAATTCCGCTTCTGATTGTAATAGCCCTTATGTCGGTGGGACTTGCCATCAAGAGTGCGCTGTTCCCTTTTCACGCATGGCTGCCGGATGCTTACGGATATTCCACGGTGTCTTCTGCCGCGATTTTGTCCAGTCTGGTTTCCAAGGGATATATTTTCCTGCTGATTAAGATCATTTACAGGGTAATCGGGTTTGATATTTTTAACAGTAGTAAAATCATCAATATATTGTTTGTTTTTGGGCTTATGGGAATGATTTTTGGATCTTTAAGCGCTATCAGGGAAAATGATGTACGACGGATGATTTCCTTTTCGTCAGTTGCCCAGATTGGCTATATATATATGGGTATTGGAATGGGAACTCAGGCAGGAATTGCGGCAAGCATGTTCCACATTCTATCCCATGCGGCTACCAAGTCCCTGCTGTTTATTGCGGCAATCGGACTGACGGATGTGTCGGGAGGCAGCAGGAAGTTTATTGAACTGACAGGCGCAGCCTACAGGAATAAATGGGCAGGAGCTGCTTTTACAGTGGGATCTTTGTCCATGGTGGGAGTTCCCATGTTTTCCGGTTTTATCAGCAAACTGTTGTTTGCCCAGGCGGCAGTGCAGAACAATGTGAAAATGCTCCCGGCATTAATTGTTTTAGGTATCAGTACCATTTTAAATGCTATTTACTTTATGAAGACGGTTATCAGAATTTATACACCGCCAGATAACGGAAAGTATGAAAGTATTACATTTAAAGATATGAGATCTTATACAATTATTTTAATATTCTTTATTCTTTTAAATGTGATTCTGGGCGTAAGCTCCCAGCCTGTTGTAGACCTGATAGGCCAGGGACTTGCCATGTTTTCCTAAGGAGGTTTGCCATTATGTATTTTGTATTCTCTATCTTTTTTCCTATTCTGGCGGGGATATACCTTCTTGTGAGAAAAGAAGTGAAAGACAGAAGAAACCTTTTGATTACAGTGGCCGGAGCGCTGGCTGTAACAGCAGTTCTTGTAGTACTTACATTTTTCCAATCCGGGCCGGGGATGTTCACGCTTTTTAATCTGACGGACAGGCTTCCATTGCTGTTTAAGGCAGATGAGGTCAGTGTTATTTTTTCCATCATGGCCGTGCTGGTATTTTTGTGCGCAGGGGTCTTTTCCTTTGAATATATGAAGCATGAAAAGACTGATGGCACGATGAGCAAAGAAAGCCATATGAAAGAAAAGCGTTATTATGGATTTTATCTGGTTGTGCTGGGTGTTGTCATTGCATTGTGCTTTGCAGGAAATTTAATTACTTTCTATTTATTTTTTGAAATATTGACCCTTTCCTCCATGCCTCTGGTACTTCATAACGGTAGCAGGGAAGCAGTTATGGCCGGACTAAAATACTTATTTTATTCTTTGAGCGGTGCATATATGTCATTATTCGGCCTGTATTTTATAGAGAGGTATGGAAATACACTGACTTTCAGTGAAGGCGGTGTAATAAGTGCGCAGGCAGCATCTTCTCATGGGGGGATTCTGCTTTTGACGGCAATGCTGATGCTGGTCGGGTTTGGTGTGAAGGCAGGCATGTTTCCCATGCACGCATGGCTTACCACTGCCCATCCTGTTGCCCCGGCTCCGGCCTCAGCCATCTTATCTGCAGTAATTGTAAAAGCCGGGGTTCTTGCCATTGTCCGTGTGGTTTACTATATATTCGGTGTTTCTTTTCTCAAGGAAACATGGGTGCAGACTGTCTGGATGGTATTGTCGCTTCTTACAATTTTCATGGGTTCCATGCTGGCTTACAGGGAACCTGTTCTGAAAAAGCGTCTGGCTTATTCCACGGTCAGCCAGTTATCTTACATTTTGTTCGGTCTTTCTGTTATGAACGCGGGCGCTGTAACAGGCAGCCTTTTGCATGTCTTATGCCACGGATTTATTAAGGCCGCTTTGTTTTTGTGTGCGGGGGCGGTTATTTACATGACGGGAAAAACAAAAGTGGAAGAACTTCGGGGAATCGGGAAAGAAATGCCCCTGCTCATGTGGTGCTATACAATTGCCTCATTAGGGCTTATCGGAATTCCGCCTACAGGAGGGTTTATCAGCAAGTGGTATCTGGCAGAAGGGGCTTTATCTTCGAGTATGGCGGGATTTAACTGGATCGGGCCTGTGATTCTGCTCGTGAGTGCCTTGCTTACGGCTGGTTATCTGCTGCCCGTGACTATATACGGATTCTTTCCAGGCGCTGATTTTGATTATGAAAATTTAAGGAAAAAAGAACCATCCAGGCTGATGACGATACCTGTGCTGGTGCTGACTGCCATATCCGTATTGATTGGCCTGTTTCCGGAAGGGGTAATTGATTATCTGTCCCGTATTGTTGTTAAAATTATGTAGGATAGGAGAGCAGAATTATGATATTACTGGTTATTTTAATTCCCATAGTTTCCGGCGCGCTGATTTCGCTGGTTCCTTTCAAAAAGCGGGGGCATATGGAACTATTTCTGGAAATGATGGTAATAATCAACAGTTTTCTTGTATGGTATCTTCTCCTTCACAGGCCGGCGGATAATTTTACGCTGGTCAACTTTACAGGAAATCTGTCAGTAAGTTTTAAGGTGGACGGCATGAGTATGGTATTTGCCGGACTGGTTTCCACCTTGTGGCCGCTGGCTACTCTTTATGCCTTTGAGTATATGACAAAGGAAGAACATGAAAAAATATTTTTTACTTTTTATACCATGACTTACGGGGTGACCTTGGGCATTTCCTTGGCATCTAATCTGCTGACCATGTACTTTTTTTATGAACTGCTTACATTGATCACAGTTCCGCTGGTGATGCATACCCTTACCAGAGAAGCGATATTGGCCAGCAGGAAGTATTTGTATTATTCTCTGGGAGGCGCTGCCTTTGCGTTTATCGGCCTGATCTTTATCATTACCTATGGGAATACTACGGATTTTGTGCTTGGTGGTGTGCTGGATCTGGAAAAAATCGGAGGAAGGACCAATGTCTTGCTGCTGATTTATGTGATTGCGTTTATGGGGTTTGGCGTAAAAGCGGCGGTGTGCCCTTTTAATTCCTGGCTGCCTGACGCAGGTGTGGCGCCTACTCCGGTGACTGCACTCCTGCACGCGGTGGCGGTGGTAAAATCCGGCGCCTTTGCAGCTATCCGTCTGACTTATTACAGCTTTGGGACAGAATTTTTAAGAGGAACCTGGGCGCAGGATTTACTTATGATTATTGTCATGTTTACGATTGTGTACGGATGCAGCCGGGCGGTGAAGGAAACCCATATAAAAAGAAGGCTGGCCTACTCCACTATAAGTAATCTGTCCTACATTTTATTCGGCGTAACAATCATGACACCTCTTGGGATGATGGGGGCCCTTACGCATCTGGTCTTCCATGCAGTGATGAAAATAAGTTCCTTTTTCTGTGCCGGGGCGATTATGCATCAGACAGGGAAACACTACGTACATGAGCTTGATGGCATGGGATATAAGATGCCCTGTGTGTTCGGGGTATTTACTGTATCTTCGCTGGCCCTTATGGGTGTACCAGGTCTGGCAGGATTTGTCAGTAAATGGTATCTGGCGTCGGCGGCAGTGGAAAGTGGAAACGGGATTGCGTATGCAGGAATTGGGTGTCTTCTTATCTCTGCCCTTCTGACGGCAATTTATATGTTTACCATAGTAATACGTGCATTTTTTCCAGTAAAAGGTTATGACGCTTCGGTTCTGGAGGGCATTAAAGACCCTAACTGGAAAATGCTTGTGCCGCTTTTGATTTTTACGGGCAATATTATTATGTTTGGTTTTTGGTCCGCGCCAGTGGTAAAGTTTTTATCAGATGTGGCAGCAGGAGTATATTGATCCTGCGGGGAACTCAAAATAGGAGGAACAAATATGAGTTTATTAGTTTGCAGTGCAGTGTTTTTCCCCATGACTGCCGCCATAGTCGGTTATCTGATTGGCAGGAAGGATAAAGACGGCAGAGATTATTTTGTATTTGTTGTATCAGCCATGGAGGTTGTTCTATTTCTATCTATTTTTATTATTACTACTGTAAACGGCAGTGTCCGGCCGGAGGTAGTACTTCCGGGCATATGCGGAATGGGAATTCGTTTTAAGATAGACGGCTTCCGGGTTCTGTACGGTTCCATAGCAGCTTTTATGTGGTTTGTAAGCGCTATATTTTCAAGGGAGTATTTTGGACATTATAGAAACAGAAACAGGTACTATTTGTTCCTGCTCCTTACTCTGGGCGCTACGGAAGGTGTTTTTCTGTCGGCTGATTTTTATACTACATTTATTTTCTTTGAAATGATGTCCTTTACTTCCTATGTATGGGTTGCCCACGATGAAAAAAAGGAATCTATGAGTGCGGCAAATACCTATCTGGCAGTAGCAGTTATCGGCGGTCTTGTTATGCTTATGGGTCTTTTCCTTTTGTACAGCATAACAGGAACTCTTGAATTTGAAGAACTGACCGGACTTTCGGAGGGATTTGCAGGAAATATGGGTATCTGGGTAGCAGGAATTTGTATGCTGTTTGGATTTGGCGCCAAAGCGGGGGCTTTTCCTCTGCATATCTGGCTTCCCAAGGCCCATCCGGTAGCCCCGGCTCCGGCCTCCGCCCTTCTTTCCGGTATATTGACGAAGGCGGGCATGTTTGGCATTCTCGTACTGACCTGTTATATATTCTTGAATAATAGCATTTGGGGCAGTCTGATTCTGGTCATTGGCGTTTGCACTATGGCATTTGGTGCAGTGCTGGCATTATTTTCTGTGGATTTGAAACGCACGCTGGCATGTTCTTCTGTCTCCCAGATAGGATTTATTCTGGTCGGAGTCGGGATGTCGGGGCTTTTAGGAGAAGAAAACGTACTTGCCCTGCGGGGCAGTCTTCTTCATATGGTAAACCATTCCCTCATTAAGCTGGTGCTGTTTATGGCGGCCGGAGTGGTTTTTATGAATGTGCATAAGCTGGATTTAAATGCTATACGGGGATTTGGCAGAAAAAAACCTCTCCTCAACTATATTTTTCTAATGGGTGCTTTAGGTATCGGGGGCGTTCCCCTCTGGAACGGGTATATCAGTAAGACTCTCATTCATGAAAGTATTGTGGAATATCTGGAATTGATGAAAGAGGGAGCTGTACAGGGAATTTTTACTCCGGGAAGCATGAAGGGAATCGAGTGGATTTTTCTTGTAAGCGGAGGGCTTACCGCCGCCTATATGATGAAACTTTACACTGCAGTTTTTCTGGAGAAAAACAACGATGAAGCGACGCAGGAAAAGTTTGATACTTTAAATGGAAAATACATGAATAAGGCAAGCGCGGCAGTTCTTGTTTTTAGTGCCACACTGCTGCCTGTAATGGGATTTCTGCCGGAACAGGTGATGGGCAGGATGGCGGATATGGGGCAGGTATTTCTGCATGGAAAAGCCATGAAAGAATCTGTGGCATGGTTTTCCATAACGAACCTGAAAGGAGGGGCTATTTCTCTTTCTATTGGTATTGTGCTTTATCTGACAGTGGTAAGATTGTGGCTCATGAAGAAAGAGGTAGGGAAGACTGTCTATGTAAACAGATGGTACAGGTATCTGGACCTGGAGGACATAATCTACCGCCCCCTGCTTCTTAAGGCCCTGCCTTTTGTGTTTGGGGTATTGTGCAGGATACTTGACAGTTTTGTGGACACCATTGTGGTGCTTTTGCGCAAGACAATATACAGAGACAGCAAACTCCCTCATGAATTGGAAGAAGGCACTCCCATTACCCATGCAGCGGGAGTTTTCATGAACAGTCTGGAAA
This sequence comes from Lachnospiraceae bacterium, assembly GCA_009911035.1. Classification (GTDB taxonomy): domain Bacteria; phylum Bacillota; class Clostridia; order Lachnospirales; family Lachnospiraceae; genus Suilimivivens. Next base: position 18,136 of record QXWO01000046.1, on the reverse strand, counting down.
AGCTGGCTAATGCCACAATCTGGAGAAAGCATCCCAGAACGACAGATCATGAACATAAATATGCAATGCTTCATGAAGAACTTTCGGAGGACGGAGTTATGATAGGAAGAAGTCTGTCCTTTGCCCTGCTCTTGTTCTGCTTTGGATTGGTGATTACGGTTATTTATCTGCTTCTTTAAAAATTTTTATAGAATTTTTGTTTGCAAACATTGACAATCTGTCATAAATTTTGTATGATGGACAATGTCGTAAGGAAATAGAAAGTTGTCAGAGCGTATTTGCAAATGCGCTCTAAGATAACGGCGTGTGGCTCAGCTTGGTAGAGCGCTACGTTCGGGACGTAGAGGCCGCAGGTTCGAATCCTGTCACGCCGATAAGGAAAAGATGCTGGAGAGCTTGATTTTAAAAGCTTTGCAGTATCTTTTTTGCGTTTGGGAGGGGAACTTTTTGGCTGCATGTACCGTATAGACAAAAGGCAGGGAATCTGCCCAGAAAACTTACTTTCAAATTTAAAAAAGGGTATCTCCTTTTTTATTATTGATTCAGTATTGGTAATATGGTACATTATTTTAGACAACTGAAAAACAATGGTAAAGGCTGTAGGGGGAGTATAAAGTCTGATATATACAATAATATCTGGCGGGGGTAATAAAATTAGTGGAATGAGTAACAGTTTTGTCTGGCTGCGGGGTTGATGAAAGGGAGTTTTATATGGAAGAAAAGCGGAATCAGGATCATACTGATTTTATGAAAGAGACAATTAAACAAAGGCCATTAAACCGGAGAAAACTGGTAAGGCGTACGCTGATAACAGCGGCAATGGCGGTTGTCTTTGGTACGGTTGCATGTGTTACATTTCTGCTTTTTGAACCGCTGATCAGTAACAGGATTTACCCGGAGGAGGAACCCCAGAAGATTGTATTTGAGGAAGAAACAAAAGAGGAGGAAATACTTCCTGAGGATATGATTGCCGATGATTCCCAGATGCAGCCGGAACCTACAACTGTACCTGCGGTGGAAGATGAACAGATAGCGCGGATACTGTCGGAGATGGAGCTGGAATTAGAAGTGGAATTGGGAATAGAGGATTATTCCGCTCTCATCAGCAGTATAGGCAATGTAGCAAAAGAAGTAAGGGAATCGGTAGTTACTGTGGTGGGAGTTACCTCAGACATAGGATGGATGAACAATGAATATGAAAGTGAAGGGGCTGTGTCTGGTCTGGTAGTAGCGGACAATGGAAAGGAACTTCTTATTTTGTCTAATGTAAACAGCCTGAAAGGAGCGGATTCCCTAACAGCTATTTTTGCAGACAGTGAAGAATATCCTGCTGCTATTAAAAAAAAGGATAATAATACAGGACTTGCAGTAATATCTATCCTAAAATCCAGTATGAAAACCACCACTCTAGAACGGGCGAAAGCCGTCAAGCTTGGAACATCTGGGAGCAGTCTGGTGGGAGCTCCTGTCATTGCACTAGGAAGGCCTATGGGCACAGAGGATTCTCTGTGCTACGGGAATATAACTTCCGCCAACAATGCCATTAAACTGCCGGATTCCAATTACAAATACATGACCACCGATATATATGGAAGCGGTAATGCAAGCGGCATACTGATCAATTTAGGAGGACAGGTGGTGGGCATTATTGATAATTCCAACAATCCTGCGGATATGAAGAATTTGGTCAGCGCTATTGGTATTTCCGAGATAAAAAAACTGATCGAAGAACTTTCAAATGATCGGAGTATTGCATATCTCGGTGTATACGGGGCGGATGTGACCCAGGAGGCAAACGCGGAACTGGGGGTTCCTTTCGGTGCATATCTTATGGAGATAGATATGGATTCCCCAGCTATGGATGCTGGAATTCAAAGCGGTGATGTGATTATCAGAATAAAAGATACAGAAATAAATAACTATCAGGATTTGGTAAATGCCCTTTTTTTGGAACAGCCTGAAAATGCAGTGACAATCGGGCTGATGCGTCAGGGACCGGATGGTTACACGGAAATGGATGTAAATGTCCTGCTGGGACTTAAGAAAGAATAAAAGAAAGGACTTCCTGTCTGGATTTAAGAAGACAGGGCGGGTGTTAAAATGAAATATATTAAAGATTACAAAGACGGAGACAGAGTATTTGACATTTATTTATGCAAACATAAGCAATCAGCGGTTACAAAAAACGGAAAACCTTATGAAAATCTTATTTTACAGGATAAGACAGGGACAATTGATGCCAAAATATGGGATCCTAATAACGCAGGAATTGCAGAGTTTGATACTCTGGATTACATAGAAGTGTATGGAGATATTACCAGCTTTCAGGGAGCATTGCAGGTAAACGTGAAAAGAATCAGGAAGTGTCAGGAAGAAGAATTTGATCCGTCGGACTATCTGCCCATCAGTAAATTTGATATAGAAGATATGTTCACCGAATTGCTTGGTTTCATCAACAAATTGGAAAACAAGTACTTAAAACAGCTTTTGCAGGCATTGTTTGTGGAAGATGTGGAATTTGTCAGTCTGTTCAAAAAGTCTTCTGCGGCTAAGACGGTTCATCATGGATTTGTGGGCGGATTATTGCAGCATACTCTGGGTGTAACGAGAATGTGCGAATATTACTGCAGAGAATATCCCCTGCTGAACAGGGATTTGCTGATCAGTGCGGCTATCTGCCACGATATAGGAAAGGTAAGGGAGATTTCCCTTTTTCCCCGGAACGATTATACGGATGAGGGACAGTTCTTAGGGCATATTGTGATAGGAACAGAGATGATTGCAGAAAAAATAAATAAAATAGATGGATTTCCTGTTATGCTTGCCAGTGAATTAAAACACTGCATACTGGCCCACCATGGGGAATATGAGTTCGGCTCTCCCAAAAAGCCTGCCATCATGGAGGCGGTTGCCCTTAATTTTGCAGATAATACAGATGCAAAGTTACAGACTTTTACAGAAATACTGGAGAATTCCTCGGAAACAGGATGGATGGGATTTAACCGTCTGTTTGACTCTAATTTGAGAAACACAAGCATGGAGTAATTGTCATAGGCAGGAAGACGGAAGACTATGACATATGGGAAACAGACAGCAGTCAAACACGCTCTAGGTATCTATCTGCCGTCTGCTGTGTGTTTTGAGTTGTTTTTTGGTTTCGAACTGGAAATGAGGAAAATTATGGATTATGAAAAAAATCAGATATTGACAGTAGAAATTGTGGATATGACTGCCCAGGGAGAAGGAATCGGGAAGTTAGATGGCTTTCCTTTTTTCATCAAGGATGCACTTATTGGGGATAAAGCCCAGATCCGTGTAACGCGGGTAAAAAAGAACTATGCTTATGGAAGATTAGAGAAGGTACTTGTGCCTTCTCCTTTTCGTATAAACCCAAGATGTATTTTTCATAAACAGTGCGGCGGGTGCCAGATCCAAGCGTTGGATTATGAACAGCAGCTATGCTTCAAGGAGTCCAAAGTCAAAAATAATCTCGTCAGAATCGGCGGCTTTGCACCTGAATTTATCGATAAAATCATGGATCCTGCTGTGGGCATGGAGAATCCTTTTCATTACAGGAATAAGGCGCAGTACCCTATAGGAACAGATAAAGAAGGCTCTCCAGTTGCAGGCTTCTATGCAGGCAGAACCCATGACATTATAGCTAATACGGACTGTGCGCTGGGAGTGGAAGAAAATAAAGAAATTTTGGAGATCATACTCTCTTATATGAAAAGCAGTCATGTGCCGGCCTACAATGAAATTACAGGTGCCGGGCTGATTCGTCATGTACTTATCCGAAAAGGCTTCCAGAGCGGAGAAATAATGGTATGCCTGGTAATAAACGGGAAGTTCTCTAAAATAGAAGGCCAATATCTTCCCGCCCAGGAAAAGCTGCTTGGATCACTTGGGAAAATACCCGGCATGACAAGTATTTCTGTGAGCATTAACAGGGAAAAAGGCAATGTAATTATGGGGAAAGAAATCCATACCCTTTGGGGGAGCAGTACGATCAAGGATACGATTCAAGTCCGTGATGTGGACAAGGATTTTGAGACTGCCGGATGGGGAATTACATTTGCCATATCGCCACTGTCCTTTTATCAGGTGAATCCGGTGCAGACCGAGAAACTGTACAGCCTTGCCCTTTCTTATGCGGGACTGACTGGAAAAGAAACCGTGTGGGATTTGTACTGCGGCATAGGAACAATTTCTCTGTTCCTTGCAAAAAGCGCAGGACAGGTGTATGGAGTGGAGATCGTCCCCCAGGCTATCGAAGATGCCAGAAAAAATGCGGTTGATAATGGTATTGGAAATGCGCAGTTTCTGGTGGGAAAAGCGGAAGAAGTGCTTCCGAAAAAATATAAAGAGGAAGGGATATCTGCGGATGTAATTGTGGTGGACCCACCCCGGAAAGGGTGTGACGGGGCCTGTCTGGAGACGATACTGAAAATGATGCCGGAGAGAGTCGTGTACGTGAGCTGTGACAGTGCTACATTGGCGCGGGATTTGAAGGTGCTTTGCAATGGGGGATATGAGGTGAAGAAGGGGAGAGTTGTGGATATGTTTCCGATGACAATCCATACAGAGACGTGCGTCTTATTGTCCAAGCTAAAATCGACACAGCATATAGATGTGAAGATTGACCTTGATGAGATGGATTTGACCAAAGCGGAGAGCAAGGCGACTTATGCGGAGATAAAGCAGTATGTGTTAGAGAAGCATGGACTTAAGGTGTCACAGCTTTATATTGCACAGGTGAAAAGGAAACATGGGATAATCGAGAGAGTTAATTATAATGTGGGAGAGGGCAAGGCAAAAGTACCGCAAGTGCCTTTAGAAAAGGAAAAGGCGATAGAGGATGCTTTGAGGCATTTTCAGATGATTTAAAGAACTATATTGAGAAGTAAATATTTTGCGGAAAAGATGCAGCATGTTATGTGGTAAGTGGCATAACATGCTGTGAAGCAATGGCAGACACAATATCTATAATTGGGAAGTGCGGCGTTTGCCGATACTTCCGTATACTTTGCCTTGGTTACCACTTATTGGGGAGGGCATCCGCTGTCAAGAATTTTCGACTAGGACTAAAATTCTTGACAGCGGATGTTCTCCCCAATACAATGCAGGGGGCAAAGTATGCGGATGATTTCAAAATATGATAACTTGATTTCTGGTTATTTTCCGGTGATTTCAGATATTGAGATTTGATATCCCGACTTTGAAATTTGACTTCAATTTAGTTGAATTTGATGTCATTCAATCTTTTTTTATATAGAAAATGACAGCCAGATGCTGTTACAAAGAAATGTGAATGTTTTACTGGCGTCAATTTATGATGGATTGATGTCAATAAAAAAGTAATTGGCGTAAAAAATAGCCGGGTTGGCGTCACGAAACGGACAACTGGCGTCAAATTTATAGTATTTGGCGCTATTATTGAAAAATTAGAGGTTTTGAGGGGGTTCAGGGTACTCCCTGAAAAGATTAGTATTTCGTGCCCACGAAATGCGTATCTTGCGGCGTTCTGTAGAACGCCCTTTCTAAAAATGAAAAAAATTATAGGATGTTAAAAAAGTGAAATATTATCCCCTTGAATATGTGAAATGGTGTTTTGATTGACAGTTTAAAACTAGACATTTATACTTGAAATAGATAAATTAAATCTTGAAAGAGGTACCATTATGAATTTATCAGAACAAATAAAAGTATTATGTGTACGTTCTAATATTAGTGTATCGGAGTTGGCTAGAAGAATAGGAACATCCCCACAAAATTTTAATGCAAAGTTAAAAAGAGGAACATTTTCGATTGCTGATTTAGAAGAAATTGCTAAGGCAGTAGATTGTACATTTGAGAGAAACTTTGTGCTGAAGAATGGAGATAAAGTATAATGGCAAGGAAGAAAGAAGACTATAGCCAATATTATTCAAATAGAGATGTTATTTCCTTTTTTTCAGGGGCAATGGGATTAGATATTGGTTTAGAAAAAGCAGGACTACATATTATCATAGGACAAGATTTCGAACCGACATGCGTGGAGACTATGAGGGCAAATGGACATAATGTTCTGGAGGGTGATATAAGAGAGATAGAACCGCAGCAGATGTTGGATTTAACAGGACTGAATGTTGGGGAACCTTTTTTGATATGCGGCGGTCCACCGTGCCAGCCATTTTCAACAGCGGGGAAGCGGTTAGGGATTAATGATCCCCGTGGAAGTTTGTTTATGGATTATATCCGAATGATTGATTATATTAAACCTCGTTTTTTTATAATGGAAAATGTTAAAGGTATTATGTCGGCACCGTTGAAGCACGTTCCTATAGCTGAAAGAAATAAGAATGGGATGGAGCAACAATTCGGAACGGTATTAGATGTTATTCTTTCTGAATTTGATAAACTAGGTTATAAAACAGTTTATGGAGTATTAGATGCAGTAAATTATGGCGTGCCACAGTTCAGAGAACGATTTGTATTAGTAGGGAGTCGTGATCATGAGGATATATTTTTGCCAATCCCTACTCATTTCCAAATGCATCAAAAGGCAGAATATCGTTGGCAGACGGTAGGTGATGCAATACAAGATATTGAGGAAGAAAATGGTGAGTGTGCGGTATTGAGTCAAGAAAGGGCATATTACTTGGAAATGATTCCAGAAGGAGGAAATTGGAGGGACTTGCCAGAAGACATAAAGCGTATTGCAATGGGCGGTGCATATGAATCTGGTGGTGGGAAAGTGGGATTTTACCGACGATTATCATATAGTCAACCTTCACCTACGGTTGTCACATCACCAGTGCAGAAAGCAACCATGATGTGTCATCCTAGGGCAAATAGACCTTTAAGTGTACATGAATATGCCAGAATTCAGCAGTTTCCAGAAGAATGGATTTTTGTGGGAACGACATCTGCAAAATATAAGCAGATTGGGAATGCAGTTCCTATTGGTTTGGCAGAGGCAATTGGCAGGGCTATTGTTGCAACAGCAGATAAGACAGCAATGATAAAAACAAAACGGTTTAGAGGGACGGATATACATAATAGAATTAAAAATGCAATAGAATTAGGAGGAAATGCGGTATGTCAATAAACAATGGATATGACGAAAAAGCAGTAACAGAAGCAATTGCGACAGCATTAGAGACTTTTTATAATAATCTGATAGCTAAAATTGATGAATTAAATATACAGAAAATCATGAAAAGAAAAAATCCATATTTGTATCGTGCAAAAGCGATGCAAAATGCGGCAGAAATAGTAGAATCTGTATTGACTGCTTTTGTAAGTTCAAGTGAAGAAACTATTTTTGGCAATTGCTTTTTTGAACCGATTGCGATTGCTGCAAGTGATGGGAACAAGGCACTTGCAGAAGGAATTGATATTATGATTCAAGACAAAGAAGAAAATGTAATGTACGCAATTGCTGTTAAAAGTGGAACATCTGTATTTAATGCAGATAGTAAGAAACGCCAAGAACAAAATTTTATGTCGGCAGCAAAACTGGCACAGCAAGCAAAAGCAAGATATGAAGCTTACGTTGGGTATAGCTATGGAAAAAAGAAGGAGTCGGGGAGAGCTAAACCCAAAATATATCAGGAATTAGCCGGTAAGAAGTTTTGGGCAAAATTAACTGGTGATGAGGAATTTTATAAGAAGATTATTACGTATATGGGTACGTTACCAGAACAATATGTTGCACAGTATCAGGAAAGTTATAATAAAGCTGCTAATAGATTGGTACGAGAGTTTTCTAATATTTTTTGTAAAGATGATGGAAGCATTGATTGGGAAAAACTTGTGGAGTTTAACTCTGGAGATTAATATTTGATGTAATTAGAGGTTACATGTGAAGTATGAAGACTGCAATAGACTTTTATGAAAGAGGAAAGCAGAAAGAAGCTAATGCTAATGAATATAATAGAAATTTTAACTATGCCTATGGTAGATTTATATGTCCTGAATGTGGAGAAGCTGTTCATTTGACTGGAAATAAGGATTTAAATCATTTCAGCCATTACAAAAAAACGGATTTATCAGTTGAATGTGATCGACGGGTAGATGGAGAACCTATTGATTCAATATATGAAAGGATTGGGTTACCGATTTATCTACGGAAATCAGTTGATTCAACGTTTTCTCTATATATGGGGTTTAGGTCTATTCCTCAAAGGCTTATTGATTTGGCAATGCAGAATGGAACATTACTCAAGATTGATATGCGAAAAGTATACATAATTAATAATGAACGCTTTTCAACAGACAGTACTACTTTAATTCCTTTGGAACATGTTCCATATGGACGAAAATATAGAATTACATATGAACCAGAAGAAGTAACATACTTGTTTTCACAATATTGGTCTGATTATGCAGATGGTTTTTCTTTTGATGGGGCGCTTTTTACAGTAACAGAAAAAGGTGGAAAAAAGGTAAGACATGGAGATTCTATCTCGACAGATAAGGAATATTATTGGCTACGACATCAGCCACAGTTACCAGAATATATTCCCGGAATAGATATGGAGAAGGTAGGACAGCTTGTGTTGGCCAATAGAAAATTTTATGTATATGCAGGTCATTTTGAATCTGATTTGTCGGATCAAGAGTTTTCCGTGCTGATGAGGTATCTTCGTGAAAATTTGCAAGTACATTTACTTGAAAAGAAGCCTGAGTTTATTCCTATTTGGCCACCTGTCATGAAAAGCGAGGATGGATATTTAGTAGAGAACAATGACAAATTTATATTTGGTCATATTGTAACGGGAAATGACATTCCGAAGGTTTATTTTTACCAAGGTACCAGCGCTATACCTGTTGAAGCTGAAGCAGGGAATTTCATTTCAAAGATACCGGTTGATGATGATAATATATTTGTAAGTATTGATAAAAAGTATGTTTCGGGAGGAACGCTGTTAAACAGGAGCAAAAGGAATTATAGTGGATATGAACAAGGAGTATATATCTTAAATGATGATGGAATAGAGGTATCTGTAGATGATATTTCAGATATTCAGTCAAGAAATATAAAAGTAGTTTGTAAACAAAAAACTTCTTTAATTTCAGTAAAAATAAACGGGATAATAGAAAGGTTTGAATGTATTGGCAATCATTCGTTTGAAGAGATTAGCAGTGGAGATTGGATTTTCATTTTTCAAAATCATTCCTTAATTAATGCGTGGGTTGCAAAAATTATTAATCCAGTAAAACAAGATAAACATGAATTGGATGAGGAGAAAATTAGGAAATGTATAAAGCGATATTCAAATGTATCAAAAGTTATGTTGCCATTGGGGTTGAAGATACGCCTCAAAAAATTTGATATTAAAAATACCGATACCAAAAGAGAGATTGAAAAAATAATGAGAGAAAATATGATTTCATTACCGCTGATAGAAACTATAGGAGAGATATTGGATGGAAGATAAAGGTAAGCATTTAATAGAAATGTTGGATGAAGCAGATTTAGCTATTGCGTGTAAATATGCTGATTTGGATCCGATGATAGCTAAATTAAAAAGACATCCAGAATATTATAAAAAATACATAGTAAAGATTAATGGAGGAAACTTAGATAAAAAATCTTCCGTTGTTAAAAAGTTATTGCCCCAAACAATCCTTAGGCTTTATAAAAAGAATGATACAGGATGTAAAGAGGTACTGGAAATAATTCTACAGAGTTATAAAAACTGGTTTATTGAGGGCTTGAGGACAAGTGAGCCTGAGATTTCGTTGGAGCGAATTGCATTGTATTCTTCTGAAGAGATGGCAGATTTATACTTCAAGATTGGACGCTATTCAAGAAATGAATTATCGCTTGAATTGTTTTTGCTTCATTTAAAGCTGCAATATATTGAATTAAGTGAGGATTCAAAGAAACAGATAGCTAATATAATAGAGCAAAAGAAACAGATTTATGAAATAGAGAAACAGTTTGAAGAGAAGAAAAATAAAGAAGTACGACAGATACAGAAAAAGTTATCAGAACAGTTTGAGCAGGAAAAAGAAAAACTAAATCACGAGTATAGGAAATGTAAGTCTGCCTTGTATGAAGCAAAAGATAGAGTAAAAGTATTAGAGGAAAAGCTGGCAGACTTACAGAAGCAATTGGATGAAAATAAAGAATCGCTTGTAGAGGCATGGCAGAAAGCATTTGATGCAGAGAGTGAAAAGAAAAGACAGGTTCAAGATCAAGAACTTTTAAAAATTCGTACAGAGAAGATTACACAGATAGAAAATGAATGTTTTGAAAAGAAGCAAACAGGAGAAAAAGAATTAGAAGAGTATTTTTTGAATCTTAGGAACGGTAGAGAAAAAGATATATCAGAACTCGACCAAGAAATACAATTGTACAGAGCTGAATATGCGAGTATTGAAGAAGAAATAAAAGTGTTACAGAGTAAACGTACGGAATTACAAGAATCTGTTGTGAAAATTGAAGAATACGTAGAGTCATATTTTACTGATTTTGATAGAAAAATTCTTGAGAAAAAAATTGATTCAATAATAGGAACGAAATTTAACACTACTTTTTGCAATAAATCAAATGGCAATGTACCAAAAGAAACAACGAACTATTTTATTGGACAAGAAAAGATAATTGATAATAATACCGAAATAGTAAAGGCAAGTAACCTAGAGGATCTGCACACGGACTTAAAAGATAATTTAGCTTTAGAATTTGATGAAAATTGTGAAATAGCTTCTATTATTTTGGCAGCAGTCTTGAATAAAAAAGCATTAATCATGTGTGATAGTATTGGGGAGAAAGTAATTTGCAACTTGTCATTCTTGATTAATGCTTGTATGCCAGCAGTACTACAAGTAGGAGCTGGCAAAACTAATTTATGTGAAATCCTTGATGCAATAAAACGACTAGATTCAGACATTATTTATATTAATGGTGTATTGGATAATTATGATGAGATAGCCTTTGAAATTATTTGTAGAGAATGTTCAGAAAAAATAGTCTGTTTTGGAATTGCAGAATTATCGAAACTTAAGACAATGTCAAAGAATGTTTTTAATCACGCAATAGTTCTTGATGTTGAGGAATATATACATTTTCCAATTAGTGAAAATATCTTTATTGGAAATCAGAATATTTTTGAATTTTCATTAGAATATAATGAGAATTTATGTATGTCTTATTGGAAAAAGTATTTTCAAAAATTGACTGCTAGTGGATTTATTGGGAAAAAGCTTTCGTTAGATTTATCTCGAATGTTACAAACCTACTATGCTTTGCAGTCGGAAGAAACGTTGGGGATAATTATGCAAGATATAATTTTTAGGATGTGCGATTGTGAGGATGTTAAATCGGAAGAATTAAAAAAGATTTTAAAAAAATGCGGGATAGATTTTAATGAAGAATAGATAGGTTACATATGAGCGAACTAATAGAAGTGATGCAACACGATATGCGGATATTTCCATATCGTGGAGAAACAATTGAATATTATACTGGTCGGTTAATGTATTCGGCACTAGCGCACTGGATTCGTTTTGCTGTTTTGGATGAGACCACAGAAAACTATAAATATAAAAGTAAGTCGTATTTATATAGACGCGGATGTGAAATTTTAGAAAATATGGTTGCATGCATACCTGAGAGTCGAAGTTGGATTGGTGGAAGTGTGGATAATAATGTGAACCCGGTTCATGAGATGCGAGAAAAAATGTTCACCGCAGGTGAACTGATGGAGGTTGATGAACATGGGGATGTGGGATTACCAGTATACCAGCAAGTTGAATGCGTGCAGGGATGTTATCGAATTAAAGGATTATTATATGGGAGAAATTCTGAGGAGTTTCTCGGAATTACACGAGTTATACGGATGGGAAAAGCTACAAATAAGGCAGCGATATTCAAAGCCTTTGCGGTAGATGATTATATCGATTGGTTATATGAAAGAGCTAGGTGGGAAGCATGCTCAGAAATAGATCAATATGAATTTTTTAATGTTATGAGCAAAAATGCTCCGTATAAGTCATGGGCGGATAGTCCAATTAGATCAAAAGAATATCATCTTGGGAGAATGGCATTATTTAATGGGTTGTATGAATATTATATATTTAGGTGTTCGTCAGGGAAATGGTTTGTTTCACCTGTATCCACAATTGTTTCGGAATATAAAGAAGAACGCAGAATTATTTTGGGGTTGCGAAAAAAATATAATAATCAAATGATAGCGTACTATTCCTATGTTGGATCGGTTATTATTTTACACTTAAATTGTAGATTACCATTAAAAGAAGAAGGATTAATTGAGACATATTGTTGGCCATTAAAAGGTTTTAATGACAAACAAGATTATGTTGTTCCATTTTTGATATGGGATGATTTGAAGATATTAATAGAGGAAAATCTAGGCATATTTTTACAGGAGATAAATTAATGGATGAATATAGCATAGCCAATACACATGAATCTTTAAAACAGCGGCTTATTGAGTATGTTGAAACGGCATACTTTGGAAAGAATGATGAGTTAAGAGAACTTTGCCGAGAAGAGCTTGAGACACAAGGTGTTATGTGGAACGAACCATACATAGAGGCAAATCCTGCATATAAGACAATTATTAATGGAATTGAGACAAGCAGGAGTTTACCGCAAAATGTAAAGCAGATTCTATTGCGAATGGCGGATAGGAAGATAGGAGTTTATAAGAATCCATATTCTCATCAGATTGAAGCAATGGAGGCATTCTGTGATAATAAGGATTTGTTTGTAGCAACAGGTACTGGTTCTGGTAAGACAGAGTGTTTTATGTGGCCGATGATAACCAAACTAGTAAATGAAGCGCAGGAAAGGAAATCTACATGGAATCAGCGTGGTGTGCGAGCTATGATGTTATATCCGATGAATGCCCTAGTCGCCGATCAAATTGGAAGACTTAGAAGAATGATCGGTACAGATGTTTTTAATCAGATGTTTACAGAATTGACAGGCGATTCTCGAAGACCACAATTTGGTATGTATACAGGACGAACACCATATTCAGGAAATCAAAAGCCAAAGCAGGATATGTATCTCGCGAATACCCTAAGAAAAAGCTTGATTGAAAGAGATGTAGAAACAATTGAACAATTAAAGAATATGGGGAAGTTTCCGGCCAAACATGACATTGTAGAATTTACAAATGCTTTGATCGAGGGAAAACATAGGACAGATAGCAGAGATGCCGAGTTAATGACACGTTTTGAAATGCAAGTGTATACTCCGGATATTTTGATTACTAATTATTCTATGTTGGAATATATGTTGATGAGGCAGGAGGAACAGGGTATATGGGAGGATACGAAAAAGTGGCTGAATTCATCATTGGATAACAAATTGTTATTTATAATAGATGAAGCACATATGTATAGAGGAGCTTCTGGTGGAGAGGTTGCCTTGTTGATAAGAAGATTTTTGCATAAATTGGGAGTTGATCGTAGTAGACTTCAGTTCATATTGACAAGTGCCAGCATTCCACAAGATGAAGAAGAAAAGGTAAAGGAATTTGTTAAAGATTTAACTGCTATTGATAATAGAATTTCTGATTCAATAATGATAATTACGGGTGAGAGAGAGAAGATATGTTTTAAAAATACTATAGATGTTAGAGCAGAATCATTGTCACAATTTGATATCGATTCTTTACATTCAGAAAAAAAACTGGATGCCATAAAAGAATTAGGAGAAATGATTTTTCTTGATACAAATTTATGTAATTTTAATGATGAAAAATCAGTAGAAGAATGGTTATATAAGGAATTAATTCGAGTAAATCCACTTCTTAAAATTATGGAGATATGCAGAGGAAAAGCAGTGTCATTTGACGAATTAGCAATAAGCGTTTTTCCGAATGTGTCTGTTGAAACGGCAAAAAAGGCAACTAGTGTTTTATTATCAATAGCACCTTTGGCAAAAAATAAAGAGGGGCAAGTACTTTTTCCGTCCCGGTTACATATGATGTTCAGAGGAATTCAGGGGATATATGCATGCTCAAATCCTAATTGTACTAAAAAAGTACATTCAACATCAATTCCTTTAGGAAAAGTATACATTGGAAATCATGAAGATATTTGTCCATGTGGAGGGAAGATTTATGAATTAATAAACGACAGAACATGTGGCGCCTTATTCTTAAAAGGATATATAGATGAAGATGAACCACAATTTCGATTCGTATGGAACAAAAAAGGAATAATAACAGATAAAAATTTTAAGGAAGTACATTATTATGTTATTCCAACCAATATGCCTTTTCAGATTAAACGAGATGTTAAGACGGGTTGGTTAAATTCTATTGCTGGAAGGTTGGAGTTGGACGATGTGCATGCAGGTGCACCTCATTATATTCATGTAGCATATAATGCAAAAAGCCAAAAAGATTCTCCGTATGTGCATACATTTAATACTTGTCCTAGATGTAAAAAGCAACATTTACATACAACGGATTTTTCTACGAAAGGAAATGAGCCTTTTTTTCATTTAGTATCAGAACAATTGATGATTCAGCCTCCGGTTATCACTGATAAAGATAAGTTGGAGCTTACCCCTAATGCGGGAAGAAAAGTTTTACTATTCTCAGATAGTAGACAGCGAGCAGCAACATTAGCAAAAGAGTTAACATCAGTTGCAGATGAAGATGCTATGAGAAAAGCACTTACAGTGGCAGCTAAAGAACTTAATACTTGGGCAAAAAATGCACGAAAAGATCCGAGCATGGATTTATTGTATGTATCTTTTCTAAAGGTAGCACTTGATAACAAATTAAGATTCTTTTATGGTGCAGATGAAAAAGATTTGCATGATCATCTTCAAGAGATGCAGGCTGTTGTGCGTAGGCAGGAACGACGTGGAAGAGGTGTGAGAAATTATGATTATGCAGAATTAAAAAAGCAGAAGTTTTCCACTGTGCCGGAGTTGTACTCTAGGTATCTGTTGAAAATTTTATGTAGTAATTTTAGATCGTTTACAGATCTTGGATTATGTTGGATGGAACCATGTAATGATTTATTATTGGATGAGGTATTGGATGATATAGATGAGTTTGGTATTGCAATTAGCGAAGAAGAATTTTATGCAATTTTTGCAGCATGGTCAGCAGAAATACTAACCGACAGTTATGCATATGATTTTAACATAAGTAAAAAGGTGCGTCGGACATTAACAAAGGTACCTCGTTTTGGTGTGGATTCGGAAGGAAAACTCCCTACAAGATTTGAAAAATTATTTACAGCAAATGGGATTGAGCAGCAAAAACAAAAGCAATTATATAAATTGTTATTAAAGTTTACGCAAAAAGGTTATGATGATAATGAAAATAAGTATTTAAATCCGCAATTAATTACATTACATTTTGGGGCAGATCATGAATGGTATAAATGCCCGAATTGTGGACGAGTATTCCCGTTTACTCTATGGGAAAAATGCGTGTGGTGTTGTGAAGGCAATCCACAGCTTATGACGGAAAATGAGTTTGCTGGACTTGAATTTTGGAGACAACCAATTCTTGATGCTATTGATGGGAAGAAAGATGCGCTTATGACCAGAATAAATACTGAAGAACATACAGCGCAGTTATCCCATAAAGATCAGAGAATTGATATGTGGTCTACTACTGAAGAATATGAATTGAGGTTCCAAAATGTATATATAGATGATAAAGGACCAGTTGATGTGTTAAGCTGTACTACCACAATGGAGGTCGGAATTGATATAGGCTCATTAACAGCAATTGGCTTAAGGAATATTCCGCCAATGCGAGAAAATTATCAACAGAGAGCAGGTCGCGCAGGAAGAAGAGGTTCTGCAATATCAACTATTATTACATATACGGATAATGGGCCACATGATAGTTATTATTTCAATAACCCACAAAAGATAATCGCAGGGGAGCCACGACATCCTGCAATTGATATTGATAATCAGAAACTGATATATAGACATTTAAATGTAATATATGTTTCAGAGTTTTTGGACATCTACAATACAGCAGCCAATGCTATAGGAATTATAGAATTTTTGAATGTATATTTTAATGAATTTCAAGAGTATGTACGAAAAAAAGTTTTCACAGATAAAGAAGTTAAAGTTATTGTTCCAGAAAGTAAGCGATATCTGGTGGAAGTACAGAAAGAAGATTTTTTGAGAGCAATAAATAAGCTATCAGAAAAAGTAGAAAGTTTTAAAGATGACTATCTTGATTCAAATAATAACGAAAAATCGTTGCTAGATGTATTCTTAGAGGAAGGTATATTTCCGACATATTCATTTCCGAGAAATGTAGTGGGATTCAGTATTGAGGACAAATATGGTGAAAAGATTGAACAGGAACCTGACCGGGCATTAGATTTAGCTATAAGTGAGTATGCTCCGGGGCGGTTGATAGTTGTAAACAAAAAAACATATAAATCTGGAGGTATATATAATTTCCATTCTAAGTTTAGGGATGAGGATAAGGAGCACCCTGCACGGAAGTATTTTGAAAGTAAAGAATATTTCCGATCAATGTTTTATTGCCAAAATAAATCATGTAATTGGGTTGGATATAATGATCCGGGAAAAATGTGCCCATTTTGTGGACAAGAGACTATTAAATATCAGCATATTATTAAACCATGGGGATTTGCGCCAGTAGGCGGGATTAGTATTCGAGAGGCAGAAGCTGAAGCAGAAATGTCATATGCTGAATTACCGAGCTATGCATCGCCCATAAAGGATGGAGAAATGACTCTTTCGCAAAACTTTCCATTAATAAGATATGGAAGGTTAGTTGATCAGCCTTTGACAATCCTGAATCAAGGGCCTGAGGGAGAAGGATTTACTATTTGTAAGGAATGTGGTGCGGCTGTTCCGGGTCACGATGTTACCAGCCTTCAAAAAATTCCACAACCGTATCGTCATCCTAGGGTTAGAACTCGATGTGAGCACCCATTTGATCGGACTGTTAATGCCTTTTTAGGTCACCAATTTTTAACTGATATGGTATTAATGGAAATATCTTTAGACTCTAGGAGGATTAATACCAATCAAGATGCACTATGGATAGAAAGTGCAGCACAAACATTATCCGAGGCAATGGTTCTGGCTGCTGGACAGTTGCTGGATATTGAGTTCGATGATTTAAAGAGTGGATATCGATTAAGATATAGTCCTGATAAGGTGAACGCAGACATATTCTTATTCGATAGCTTGTCAAGTGGAGCTGGTTATAGTTCAATGTTAGCTGGAAGAATAGATGAGCTGATAGAAGAAACATACAAAGTTCTTAAGTGCAAGAATCATTGCGCTGCTGCATGTCATGACTGCTTAAAACATTATTGGAATCAGAGGATCCAAAATGTACTAGATCGCCATGCAGCAAGGCAACTTTTGAATTGGAGTAAAAATAAAGTATTAGCTGAGCCTATTCTATATGAGCGCCAAATGAAATTAATAATGGGAATTAAAGAAACTGCTTTGTTAGATGCAGATTTTGATATTATGTTTGAACAAGGAAAGATTTGGGGAATTAAGAATAAGAGGAAAAAGGAAATTTATGTTCATCCGGCAATGTGGAGGGCAGATAACGAAAGGATTCCTAGGGGGAGCATTCCGATTTCCGATAAAATGATTCTCCATTCTATGCCGTATGCATATTCTCTCATACGAAGTGGCTTGTAGTTGTAAAGTTAGAGCATACCATTTTTAGAAGAAGTAGCGCGTGAAAAATTTTATATTAAATATAGTATAGTTTATTTTTAGCAGTCATATAACACTGACAGATGAATTTATCTGTGTAAGAATAAAATACCTACAAAGATACGTAAAATTTCTGTAAAATAGGTATCTTTATGCCTAACAATCTTATCCCATATTCTGTATGCTATATATAAGTTTTAAGATTTGAATTTATAATCTAAGACTTACTAAGGGTAGAACAATCTGGCATCAGAACAATGGGAAAGGAAACCGACAGTGTGGATTTAGAACTGGAAAGACTGGCAGACCTGTTAGCCTATCTAATTGAAAAATATGGAGATAAAATTGAATTGGAGAGCCTTCCAGATCCGCCGAGACCAACGACTGAATGTAAGCGCCAAATATTCCTGCGGATTTTCTAATTCCCTGGATTCCTCTATCATTGTAAATGAAAGATAGTTAGAC
>QXWO01000045.1 GCA_009911035.1 Lachnospiraceae bacterium | reverse complement strand
GTATAGCCAACATCTATTCCATAAGCTCCCGGGTCCGCGACCACATCCTTCTGTCCCTGCAGCCTTCCCGCACTGTAGCCGTCATTGTATCTTTTATTATAGATAGCCCTTATGGCATCGGCGATATGTGGCGGGCTGTTGCTTTCCGGTGTCGCCCCATAGGTTGTACATGCGGACACCAGCACATTACAACCATCCTGAAAAGCCTGTTTTATACCATCGATCTCCCCTATTTTGTTTTTTTCGTCCTTTGTTACAAACTGATGGGTGTTATCAGTCTCTATGTTTGTTGCTTTAGCCCCTATCGGGAAAGTATAGTTCCTTCCCTTACGCCTTTTTATAATCTCTTTTACCGCATATTTATCCATTATTTCCCACCTTCCTGCCCCGCGGCATAAGATTCCAGCCAGCGTTCCGTTGCTGCCCTCCACAATTTCGGGACCTCCCCGGCTTCCATGCTTCCATCAAGTACCTTAAGTCCGTAGAATCTCCCCATTATGCCTGCCCCCTTTCTTCTGCCAGTTCACTGACTGCCAGCCCCAGATCGCCGATTGCGCCGCCATGTACCTCAAACCCGTTTTCCAGCACTGCAACCCTCTCCCCCAGCACTTCAACCTCCGTTTTTCCGCGGAGCCTGAAACTGGTAAGGACAGTCCCGTCTTTATTTAATATGGAAGTTTCCGAATCCAGGACAAGATTCTGGTATGTGGCCACTACAAGCCCGTCACCGTCTTTTATCTGCACTTCTGACAGATTGTTTTCTGTGAGTTTATTCCATGCAGACAGCATATCTGGCTTTGTATCGGACAGGACTTTCATGTCTGACAGGCTGGCACCTGTTTCCAGCCCTATTTCGGAGCCGTCTTTTAAAACCAATATATTTTTCATACTTCTTTTACCTTCTTTCTCCGGGACTTCCCCGGTTATTTTGATTTATTTTGTAAGATAAATAGCAATTTACAGGCTTTATCAGCCGCAGAAGTTATAACAATGACTGCTAACCCAGTATGGGTAAAAAAAGGTGATGTATTATGTTTTAAAATCGCAGGCAGATACTTTTTTCAGTTCATAGAGGTTGAATTTAGTAAAGTAAGTACCGATACAGGACTCAAAAGTACACTATTCTGGACGCTTGGAAAAAGTGTTAGTTATGAAAAAGTTTTTCTTCTATATCCGATAGACGGCGGTCAGCCAATCCGGCTGCTGTGTTCTGGCAACAAAATATATGGTCATTACAGTGGCACCTATCTGAATATGGAGTATTTTGGATTACTGGTCATGTAAACTGTCCGCTAATTTGTACATGGTACTAATATAAATCCGCGGTACCATGTTAGAGTGTGCGCTGTTTCAAATGTCTTTAAATAAATACTTTTTGGATGTTCTACACCACAGATTATTGTGACTACTGAATCGTTATTCTGATCACCTAAAACTGCCTGTACATCATGCGCAAAGCTAAAACCAGCATTGGAAATATCACACAGCTTATAATCTGTCCACGGCTTAAGGGCCTTACACTCAATTGCAATATTGAACAATGCCATCTTACCAATTTTGTAAAGACCGCAGTATTGATGACTTGTTACAATACCCGTATTCCAGGCTGCTGTAAGTAAAGTAAATGCATTCATGGCCGATAAATTGCTATTTTTCTTGTATATTCAGTTTTTAGTCCCATACTCTCTACATGGGAACCACCCCCTATATTTTTACAACGACAAAAAAGCCTGCTGTCTGGCAGACTTACCTTTCCGGTATGGATGTCCTGTTTTTTATGCAGACATATATTTTTTATGGTGGTGCCTTACATTCTCCCGGCTGACCTGACAGTATATCATGGTGGTGTCAAGCTTTACATGCCCAAGTATCTCTTTAACCTCTTCTATCGGCATTCCCTTATTGAGAATATTTGTCGCCATCGTACGCCGGAACCGGTGTGGATGCACCTTTTCTATCCCGGTGGACTTCCCCAGACGCCGCAGTATTTCCTCTATCCCCGATACTGTCAGTCTTTCATTTGGTGCTTTCAGGCTGGCAAACAGCGCTTCGTTACTGTCTGTCCTTGCAGTAAGGTATTCTTTCAGATGCATACATGCCGCCGCTGTCAGATATACCTCCCTCTCTTTTGCGCCTTTCCCGTACACAACGGCTTTCATCCCGTCAAAATCTATATCACGTCTGTTCAATGCCGCCAGCTCCGACACCCTGACCCCTGTGCTGTATAAAAACTCCACAAGGGAAACATCCCTTGCTATGGTGCATTTTCTCCGCAGGGTCTCAAGTTCTATATCCGAAAGCGGCTTTTTTATCTTCTTTTCCGATTTTATCGGGTCAACCCCGGCTGCCGGATTTTTAGATATATAACCTTTATTATTGAGCCAGCCAAAGAAAGAACTGAACACCAGCCGGATATTGTCCAGATATATGTTTGAAACGTTCCTCTGTTTCTTGTACATGGAAATATACATGAAAAGGTCTGCTTCCGTTATTTCCCCTGCCGGCTTGTTTATGTACCGCAGCATTCTCCTTAAATGCTGGTTATACTGGTCAATCGTACCCTCTGACCTGCCCTCCACACGCTTCCGCACAAGAAAGGCTCCCAGCTCTTCCTCCCAGCTTCCGTCCACCTGCCGCAGCTCCCGGCTCTTCTCTGTAATCTCGTACCCGGACAGGACACAGTAAAGAACGCTTTTCAGCTCTTCCACCCCTTTGCCAAGCATCCCCTGTAATACTTTGGTAATCACCTGCTCTAACATTTTGTTTTCCTCCGTTTTTGCTTCCATTATAGCAAATGGAAACTGCGGACGGCCTGCGCAGATAAATAGCAATTTATCTTTTGAATGGGTTACTTTAGCACTTAAATATGGTTCGACGCAAGCATGGAATCAGCTTATTATTCGTAAATTTGGAAACATATGTATCCTTGTCGGTGTTCTTGTCATTCCGGCTGGTGTTGTAGCATGGGAAAAGCGTCAGATTTTTACTTTTCCTGTCAAATTTGTCCCCACAGGAATCATTAATGCTATGGGAGTAACCAACAACAATAAAATATACAGGCTTATGACAGATGGAACTAAGGCTGATATTGTTTTTCAAGAAAATATCACATCTGAACAGGAAATATGGTTTAATGTGCCTTATATTTCAAACTGACTGTTAATTTGTACAGAGTACCAGTATAAAACCACGGTACCATGTTACAGAGTGCGTTTTCTCAAAAGTTCTTAAATATATACTTTGGGGATGCTCTAAGGTACATTCAATCGTAACGGCTGAATCATCATTTTGGTCATTCACCAAACCCGCTGTGTCGTGCGCGAAGCTAAAGCCAGCACTGGTAATATCACATAATTTATAGTTCGTCCATGGTTTGAGGGCTTTACATTCAAAGGCAAGGCTGAATAGTCCTATCTTTCCGATTTTATAAAGTTTGCAGTACCGGGATTCCGTTACAACACTTGTATTCCAATTTGCAGTAAGCAGAGTAACCGTGTTCATAACAGATAAATTGCTAATTATCTCACTAACCTTATCATTCAGTATCTTCCCCATCGTCTGGTCCAGCGGTATTCCCTGCACCGTCCCTGCAAGGGTGGTGGCCGGTGCGGTCCATGTGCCGTCACCCCTTAAATACTTCCCCTGTGCGCCTTTGGCAGGAGCTGGCACCAGTCCGGCTTTTCCTCCTGCGGTTTCCGTTGCACCTGTCATGGCAGCATATTTTTCATTGGTGTCAATATCTCCCACTAATTCATACTGTGTACCATTGTACCTGAACATATATGTACGGTTCGCGGCAAGATACCCGGCAGCTATGGCCTCTCCCCGGTACCAGACCGGCTTTGCGCCTGTGCTGTTGACATTCAACGTCGGGTTTGCTGCTGTATTTGTCACGGTAAATTTAACTGTGATCTCCGCGCCTGTCACCAGCCCGAATCCGTTACATGATACCACTTTTGCTGCTGTGGCCGCTGCGGTGGAACATGTCCCATAATTTGTCCTGTTCCCACTGCCATCCACGTTCATGCCGTTTATATTCCTGGGAGTTTTCCATTTGTCTGCAGAAACTGCGCTGGCACCAGAAGGAAGGGCCCCTATATCTTCCGGCGCGGAAGGGATCCTGTCTGCTGCTTCATTCCATTTTTCCCGTTCCGATGCCGTAACATGCATCGTCCTGTTTCCTGCATGGGCCTGGTATTCCTTTTCATCCGCCTTGTTTCCAATGGCAGCTTCCAGCGCCAAAACCACTGACTCGTTATCTTCCATTGCGGCGGCAATCTCTCCCAGCGTGTCAAGGGTGGACGGGGCCGAACCTACGAGCCGGGCAATTGCCGTATCCGTATAGCCTGTGGCCTGCTGGTATGTACCGTCAGAATATTCCTTCGCATCCAGCAGTGCCCTCTGGGCGCTTCCCGAAGCATCCGCACCTACTTCTGACGCTGTATAGGACGGCTTGCGTGCCTGTTTCGCCCACTCCGCAATATCCGTCTTTTCCAGCAGGCGCGTTGCCACGCGTTCCGCTATCTCATCAAGAAGGGTTTCCGCAGCACCCAGCCTCTGTGCGGCATTGTCGTTTTCATAATTGGTTGTCGGACAGAGGGGCCTGCCGTTTGTATGTAACTGCTCTGTTTCCATATTCTCCGTCACCTCCCTTAATACGGCATCTCACCAGCTATGAACCTGATCTCATTTTCCTTGAATTCACCCGCCGCCGTGCCTATGGTCACACACCCCATCTCCCGGATCAACTGCCGGAGCTGTTCGATGTCTGCCTTGGTGGCCGTCACGATATTGGGATCCACCACCAGTTCTACCGCATGTCCGTTGATAAGCGCTATCTCCATCTCAAGACGCATCTCGTTGACCACCCCGTCTGTTATTGTAACCTTGGGCGTTGCAGGGCAGTTGCATACAGCTATCATGTTGCCTGCCGTGTCAAATACCCCCATTTCCCGGATGGTAAACCCTCCCGCCTGCCCCGGGCAGACTGCCGTTATAACCAGCACATTTGCGGCCTCACTGCTTATCTCGCAGGAATTTATGGAGCCCCTCCATACTTCATGTCTTAATGCCGTCATGTCTGTGGCAGGGCGGTAATACTCCCCGTTCCCGTCACCCACGGCAAACTCTGTGACGGCCACCTTCCTGCCATTTGCCACGGCATCCATCATCAGTTCATTTCCAAGGTCCGTTACCACGGCCTCATACATTCTTTCAGAATTTTCAACAGAAACATTTCCTGCCATCCTGTCATCCTCCTTCCTTCCGGGCAGCCTTTACGATACGCCCGTTCCCTGCAAATACCCTTTCCTTCTCCCCGTCCCCTGCCAGCAGGTAGACCTCATTTTCTTTGATGCTGTTGTCCGCCCTGACACGTATATTCTGGTTTAAGAACAGGGCAGATACATTTTTATCTGCCGGAAGCGCCACTGTTCTCTTTACTGTGCGGGCTTTAATCTTAATGGAATTTCCAATGCCTGCGGCTGCCACTGACCTTACTTCGGTTTCTTTATGATATATGAATATCACAGCTTCAAGATGGGATCTGGTATTTTTCACTTCATACAATGCTTTCAGGAATCTTATATATTTTTCCAGAGGCATATCCTGGCTGATGATATTTACTATCAGACGGAATAAAAAAACTTTTGACCCATATTGGAACCATTCTTCCAAATGTGCATCCTGAAATACAAAATCCGTAAGTTCCTGAACCGTTGATGGCGTCCCTGCCCGGCAATACCATAAAAGAGTCTTTTTGATAATAGTCTTTTTTTCTTCCAGATTCAGCCAGTCACCATAATATTTTGTTCTTAGTTCCACTGCTAATAAATCCAACACCTCCTCATCCATTATATCTATTGATGCATATATGCCAGACTTATCAGTATGATCCACCATTTTTTTTACCATATTTGAAATAGCATAGCTTATAGCTATTACTATAGGATCCCCTTTTATATTATCTGGAAGCATATCAGCTATTTGACCATCATAAAAATTAATCACGCTCTATTCCTCCATAAACAACATCCCACTCTATAGGCATCGCTATTCCTGTGTCACCTACTTCTGTAAATATCGGTTCGATAATTTCTGTCCTCTTTGCACCGGCAGCAATAATAAAATGATTCAACATAGACGGGTTAATATCGCGCCCAATCTGTTGTTTCTGCCAGCAAACATACCTATCCAATGCTTTATTCACGTTTCTTTGTATTGCTGGTGCTTTTATTTTGTCAGTTTCATTAATCCAGTACTTTACTTTCACATTAAACTCAAATACTTCCGGTGCTGCAACAACCACAAAATCTGTAAGGGGACGTCTCTCTCCTTCCTTTAGATATTCTTCTACCTCCTTTATTGTCTCCTGTTCAGGAATCTCGCCATCCCCAACGGTAAAACGGATATCTACCGTTCCGGGAACAGGCGAAGTTACTTTTACATCTGCAACAGAAGGATTATAAGCTTTTACCCAGTATTTGTATGCATCATCAGGGCCGGCTACTGAATATCTTGAAGGAGCCAGGTATATTCTTTCTGCAAGATTCTCATCACTTTCTATCTCTGCGCCGTTTCTGGTCTTCTCCACATTCCTAACTTCTGCTATATATGGAATTTTATCTACCAGAACTTTAATACTTCCCGTTTCATAATAATTTCCACTCTCGCCAATTTCAGAACATATTACAGGAATGTCTGCCGATATTTCTCCTGCAGGAATTATGCCCTCTTCTATCGTATAAAAAAATATGTTTCCCCCTGGTGTAACTCGTGTCCCTTCCGGTATTGTAACAAATGTTTCTCTTACTTCTGACAGGGTAAACCTCATTACTGTATTTGCCGGCGTTCCCGGATTTCTCACGACACCCTTTAACGCCCCAAGATTTTCCAAAAAACCGCCATAGGAATACTTTAGGAATGACTGTTTTGCAGCATTATCAATATATTGCATTCCCTGGTACAGTTGCAGTGATGCAGCAAATAGTATCAGCCTTACAGGGTCAGCTTTTGCAAGCATGATTCTCTGTCCCGTAATCTCTTCATATTTCTTTTGGAAATCACTGATCATCTGCTCTTTCATACCTTCCAGCGTTATATTTTCGATGAAACTTATGTCCGGATAATTATCTAATACTTTCAGGCTCATCCCTTATCTCCCCTTCCCAATGTGACGACAGGTGTCATCTTTCCATTTGATTCATCAAATTCGTATGTCACTTCCCGCACCCTTACTCTTGTTTCATATTCCCTTGTCTTTTTGATTACCTCAAAAGCGTACTCCTGCTGTGCTACTGGAAGCGGTTTATCAATAAATGCCCAGTTGAGTCCAAAATTCCTATCAAGAGGCTGGGTTCCCTCTTTCGTTGAATAAAGGGTGTTTAGACACCGCAGTATATCTTCTGCTTCCGGATCACTATAATCAAATCTAATCTTTATGTCCTGCGCCTCAAACATGCCTGCCTCCCTATACATATTCCTCAAGAGTAACCGCAACAGATGCCTTTTCCAGTTCTCCCCTGCTGTAAACGGTATCCCACGTTTCACTTATACTGGTCATCGCAAACCTGTTTTCCCCTATCGCTTTTCCTCCGATTACCAGATAATCTATTTTTCCGTTTTCAATTATATCCTCAAGCTTTTCCAACATTTCACGCGGCCGGATTCCAAGTGTTGCGCAGAACGTCATTTTAAAGGTAACTTTTCTTTTTCCCGGTCCATTAAACTCTGCCCGTTCCTTTTTTCCAATAACTGTATGACTACTCCATCTTCCGCTGACACTCTGGCTGAAACTGTTAAAGGCTAATACCCGCCTGTCGCTGGTTTCAAATACTATATCACCATATTTCCCTACCATTTAACCCCTACTTTCTCACGGATGTACTATTTTCCAAAGCTTCTAACCTCTCCATGATTTCTGTTAATGTAGTGGAAAATTTATTATTTTCCAAACGTAGTTCTTTTCCTGCTGCCAGTTCTAAATCTTCCAATGTTTTCAACTTTACTTTCTTTATCAAAGCTTCCAGATCAGACATATTCATTACCACTTGCATTCCGCCTGATATCTGTATGGATATATCTTCACCTTCAAGCCCCATGATATGTACACGGCCTAAAGCGGCTTCATGTTCAGGGCTTTCAAAGCTGGTTCTGATGTTCGCTGCGATATTGACTTCCGGCCCTTCTAAATCCGTATGGTCAACGCCATGGATAAGAATGGATGGCGCTCTGACCAGATATTCTCCGCTAATGTCATCAAATCGGAGATATGCAACCCCCGGAGTCTTGGATAGTTCTTTACGGTACAATTCCTTACCGCTTTCCCTTGGGACGTTCTTTTTATTCCAAATGCCCCCAAACGCGACCCCCCTGCTGGTTCCATTGCTTAAATGCGCCACGATTACATGTTCCCCTATCCGGGGCATATTATATTCATTACCAAAATTAGCATAAGGCAGCTTTGTTGTTACTGCGTTGTCCTTATCCGTGTACACAGCCTGTATCATTCCATTTTTATAATCTATGCTGGACACTTTCCCTATTCTGAATATATTCTTATCCACGGCATTTACCCCTTCTCCGGAATTGTCAGCACTGTCCCCGCAAATATCCAGTGGCCATGACTGGAATCCTTCTTCCCTCTTGCTTTTGCTGTGCTTTCTATCACCTCTTTATTTGCTTCATAAATTGCTTCGTACTCAAGACCGCTTCCATAAAACTGCTTTGCAATCCTCCACAGGGTATCTCCCTGCACTACCGTATAAGCGCTTCCCTGCATAGCGCTTTCTGCTTCTTCCTGTGCTGTTATGATTGACACTGATTCAATACGCGGCACTACACGATGCATTGTAAGTTTTGTCTGACACACGCCATTACCCGATTTGCTGGTGCTTCCCTTGTCCACATAGTATTTGCCGTTGATCCTGCCGCCAAGACCTGTAATATCGACACAGGTACCGGCCAGTATTCTTAAGTCTGTTTTCATGGTAATATTGAGAGTAACGGCTTTCTTGTTTTCCTTTTTCAGTCTGGCAATTCCTTTCCGTTCCGCATCCATAATACTGTCCACGTTCTCATTGATTTCCAGTATCCTGTTCCCTCCGCCAATGCATACTGTATATTCTTCCTCATTGTTGGGGTCGGTAAATCTGACATTGGCCCCTGTATAGGTTCCTTCCAATGTAGATTTGTACTCCCATTTACTCATATCCGCCTCATTAACTGTGCATACGCTGGTCCTGTTCTCATATACCGCCTCATCAAAAATGATAATTCTGTTAGAATACAGTTTCATGGCAAGCCCATAATCCTCACACACAGAAAAAAGGAAACTGCAGTCTGTCTGTTCGTTCTGCTCTAATATTTCAATTACAATATCATCTGCCTCATAATACAGTTCTACTGACGCACGCCCGGCTATCTCACTGGCTATCTGCTGGATTGATATGTTTTCCCAAGTCTTGGTTCTAAGCTGTGTATGGAACGGCTCATCCCTTGGGATGGATACTGCCCCGAGGCTGCATGACAAAGGTCTTCCGCTAAATGACATTTCATCCAGTTCAAATTCTCCGCAATACAGTTCTTCTACAGTATTATCATCATTCCAGTTATTCAGAACCAATGTACAACTAATATGACTGCCTTTATCCGGCATCCATGCATCCATCCACTGACGGTCTATATCATGCATTGAGATGCTGACCCTGTCACTTTCCCCCGACGCAATATCTTCATAGGTAAAACTTTCAAGATATTTATTGACAGGTGTCGATATATCTTTCCCTTCATAAACAATATTTACTTCTGCATATCTTGCTTTTTCCATCTTTTTATCTCCACGGAGGCAGATCTTTTCTTGGTTCGGGTAGTTTAGGAGTGTTCAGTTCCACTCCCGCCGAAAAAATTAGAGTGTTCAGGTGTTTTGGATTGCTTTCCATAAGAAAATCCGCATAGATTTCTTTTCCGTAAACCGCCCTAGCTATCTGGTCCCATGCCTGGCCTTGTTTTGTTATGTACATGCTTCCTCCCTTTTCCCATATCATCAGGAAAAACTAAACCTTTTCCTGTCCCTGGCTCTTTTCTCCAATACTTCTTCCACTATTTCCCTTAATTCACCATTCAGTATGCTTCTTATAGATTTTTCCATACTTTCCGTATTTCCTGCTTCCCCATTAACATGAATTTCAAATACAGGATTGATGCTTATTTTTTCCTCTGAATTATCTATCGCATTTGATATGCTTCCGCCATTGGGTTCATCCAACAATTGCGTAGCCAGAGAATGAAAACCGTCTTTTCTGAACACTCCCAGCATTTCACCTGTTTGCTGCCACAGATTAACCGCATTCTGCGATCCATCCAGCGGTATTACTGACTCTGCATATCCGCCTTCCGCTAACCATGATATGGTAGGGCTTGTAATAATTCCTCCGTCTGCATTATTTGCTATCCCGTATATCTTCCCGGTATTATTATATTCAGATACGTATTTATATCCTACGTTAATAGGAACCGTCGCATCATATCCTCCCTCCAGCACCTGCTTTGATGTCTCAAGGAATTCCTGGGCAATTTGTTCCGCCTCCGGCTGCTTTTCCCTGATTGCGTCAATGGCTTCCTGGGCAATTGCCGCTCCATTCTTCTGGGCTGCCATAAGTACCACTGCATAATCTTCATTTTCGCCGGCCGCGTTTCCAATCATTTTCCACATGCTTTCTTCATCACCTGTGGTTGCTTTCCACCGAGCCATCCTTTCATCAGCCGCATTTAACATCTCCAGAATATCTCTATCTAATTCCCCACCATTGCTCTCTACGTGCTGCTTAATGATATCAATCTGTTCCTGCAGAGGTGCGGCATATTCCAATATTTCGGTAGCTGCATCACCCATGTGCCCCAGTCTGTCAGCCTGCACGCTTAAGCCTGTAATGATTTCTCTGGTCTGGTCACTCCAATCCTGTGCCCTGTAATACTTATTTCCATCCCCTTCATTCATCAGACGATCTAATTCATCCTGTATATATTTTTCCGCATATTCTGAATTTATTTCACTGCCATAAGTATCTTCTACCGTATTCATCAGGAAGTTATAAGCATTTAATGCGCTTTCCGCCTGCCTGCTATATGTGCCCTGCAGGAATTCCGCCTTGTCCGCCTCGTACTGTTCCTGGGTATAGCTCTCGTCAAGCTCCCTGCGCGCTTCCAGTTTTGCTATACTGCTGCTATAAGAATTCCATGCCTCTTCATTTGATTCGGTAACATAATTATTTATATCCTGCATGAGATTCTGCCATGAATTGACGTCCAGCATGGCGCCGGAATACCTTGCCTGAATTGTTTCCAGCTTTGCTTTTGATTCTCCGCCAGACAACGCTTCCTGTATTTTCTGGGCCTGCCCCAGCAGACGTTCTATCTCTCCCTGGTCTATTTCCAGGCCGTTCTCCAAAGCTTCACTTATAATATCGCTGACCTGCCCCCCAATCTCCTGCATCTGTGTTCCGAGCTGTGTATAGAAAGCATTGTTATCCGCTATGATGTCCTCCATGTTTACCGAACCGGATAACAGCAGTTCTGCCGATAACTGGAAAGTATATCCCTCATTGCTGATATATGCCTGCACATCTGAAATATACTGCTGTGCCATTCTGGCATACTCTTCCTTATCCTCCGCAGAAAATGACAGGCCCACAGACAGTTTCCATCTTTCTGCATTAATATCCCTTATGGCTCTTTCCAGGGAATTTATGAGACTGTCTGAAACTGCGCCAGCAGATAGAAGCTCATCCACTTTATCTAAATATGAGTCTCCTACTATCTGCCTCGCCGCTTCATTAATATCAGTCAGGGAAAGCGCTATATCCCCGAAATGTTCATCAAGATTTACCCGCGTCATTTCCGCATCCCACTGCGCCAAATAAGCTCCTAAGCCGGTCACGGCGGCAATCCCACCTGCTGCTGCCAGCACAGGCATTGCCGCCGGTCCCAGTGCTTTAAATGCGGAAGTTAAGGATGTCACTCCCTTTACTACTTTATAAGATGCAAGCGACATCCCTATTCCCGTGATAGCAGAGGTTAATACCTTGGGATTATCCGCCAGCCATCCCCCGACTGTAAGGAACGGCTCTGCAAAATTCCCTACCGCCACTGCCAGTTGTTCTGTTATACTAATGACAGTCGGAATATTATCTACAACATTCTGGGCTATGTCATGAATCACATTGCTGTTTGAAATATCCATCGTGGCTTCATGCACTAATTCGGTAATTACATCAATTCCTTCCCGCAGCGGCTCATTGAACTGGTCATACATTGCTATTCCCATTTCTGTAAAACCGTTCTGCATGATGGCAATCTTACTTTCCGTTGTCTCGTACCGCGTGGCCGCTTCCCTTGAAAGCGCAATGTTTTCTTCCCATGCGTTATTTGCTGTCTCTACCGCCCTCAGCATAAGATCATCTGCATTCGCAAGACTAAGTAATGTGTTGCTTAACCGTACTTCTGTAAGACCCATTTCTTCAAGTATCACGGTTGCTGATTTTCCATTCCGTTCCACATCATTCAGCCCGCCAATAAAAGCGGCAATCGCGGCCAAACCGTCCTCTTTGAAATCCTCCCTGAATTCCTCTACCGACTTTCCAGCTACACTGGCATAATCCTGCAGGCTTTTACTATTTGTCTCTACTGCTACCTGCACTTTTTTGATTATTTTGCTCATGGATGATCCGCCGGCTTCCGCCTCAATACCAACACTTGACATGGCCGTAGCCATGGCCATAATCTGGGCCTGTGTAAATCCTGCAAGTTCTCCTGCTGAAGCCATATTAGTTGCCATGGACACAATATCGGATTCTGTAGTAGCGAAATTATTACCGAGATCAACAACAACTGACCCCAGCCGGCTATAATCATCTGCTTTCATGTCCGGGTTCGTGATGTTTGAAAACTTGGCAAGTGCGGATGCCGCTTCTGTTGAAGCCAGGTCAGTGGATTCTCCCAGATCAATCATTACCCGGGAAAATCCAAGCAGGTTCTCTTTCCCTATTCCAAGCTGGCCTGCGGCCTCTGCTACTTCTGCAATTTCTGATGCCGCCGCAGGAATTTCTCTTGTCATGGAAAGAACCTCTTTCCGCATCTGCTCATATTCCTGCACGGTTGCTTCTGTAGTCTTTTTGACCCCGGCAAATGCTGATTCATATTCAATCCCTGCATTGGCCGCCAGAGTGCCTGCACCGATTACCGCTGTCCCGGCAGCGGCGGCGGCAGATGCCACCGCCTTAAATGCCTTTACTCCTGCCTTTTCCAGCCCTTCAAAAAAAGGTTCGGTTTCTTTCAGTCCTCCCGAAAAAGTGTCTTTTGTATGTGTTGAAGTGTAAGCGGCTGCCCTTGCGATTTTATTCAGTTCTTTTCTCGTTAAATCTGTACAGTTATATAATGATTTTTCAATTTCACCGGCTATTTTAATAGCCATCCTGTATTCACTGTTTTTGGCCACTTTTTTACTGCCTCCCTCATAATATCCAACACATCAAAAAAGGGCAGATTATAGAAAAAATCTACTCCTGTCCTTAATCTCAATGCTAAAGATATTACCATTTCATGAACGGCGCCGAAGTCCTCCGGTTCCATTCCTAATACATTAAAAAATAGTTTACCCGGGTTTTAATCCTCATGGCGTCTTTCATATTCAACTGGTAGAAAAACTCCAACGGGATTTTTGACGCATGGTATGCTGCAAAGAAAGCAAATTCCATTGTGATTTCAGGTGACGCATCCGTATTTCCTCTCTTTTTCATCATGCGGTTAATACTAATCATGTCGGCACCGGTTAAATCCTCCAGTTTGTTCAGGTCTATCTCTGTGAATGTTTCACCTTCAAACTGATATGGTTTTGACAATTTTACTACCATAAAGTCGACTGCATCTGGTTTCTGCCCCATTAATTCCTTTTCTTTTTCCATTTTCTTTTCCTCCATATTTTTTATATAAAAAGAACGCCTGTTTCCAAGCGTTCTCTTTTTTCTACATTATTTTTCATTTTATCTGCTTAACACTGTCCAATCTTTTGTAATAGTGCTTCACGTAAAATTTGTGAGAAATTTAATTCCAGTTTTTCTGCCTCCTCATTCAGCCATTCCGGTAATGTCACGTTTTTCCTCACAGATTTATTATTATACATCTTTCTATATTCTAATGTATCGCATTTGATATAATTTACGAATTCATTAGAATCAACTTTAATCGTATTAAGTTCAGAAGGTACAGGTATTTCTTTTCCTTCCGCTTCATACTCATACAATACTAAAGCAAGTGCATCTTCGGCCATTTCAATTGTATGTTCGATGCTATCCCCACAGGTATAACAACCTTCCAGGTCCCGGAATATAACTGAATATTTTCCATCATCCTCTTTTGTAAACACTGCTGGATATGCATACTTACTCATCTAATCTAATAACCTCCATTTATAGTATTAAAAAGGTCTTCATATAATTAAGAAAGTTTCAGGTTCTCTAAAATCCTGCGTCTTTCTTAATATTCTCATATGTCCCCTTGGGAATATCCTGAGATAAATGTCTTGGTACCGAAAACTGTTTTCTAGTTTTATTACTGTACCAGATGTCATGGCTCCTGCCATTTCTTTTTAGATAACAGTCATTCTTTTTCAATATTCTGATTAATTCAGATACCTTCAAACATAGCACAGCTCCTTTCTTGATTTGTCTAATTAAATAAATTATATGCGCATTGATACGCATTGTCAATACTTTTTACAAAACTTTTTATTGGGCTGAATTCTGCTTATCCTCTATATACTTGATAACACTATCTGACAATTCCACCTTGTCCTGAAGTGCCGGAAACAATACCTGAATGTCTTTGCCGGTATCAATTGACGCATAAATCTCTACCCCTTTATCCAGCAGTTCTCCCAGCTTTTCCATACACTTTTCTACTTTTCCCCTTTCTTCCCCGTCCTTTAACGGAGTGTCCTTATTTTCTGCCTCGATGGAATCCACTGCCTCCTCATAATAATGCTTTTTTAAAATCCTAAACCCTTCCAATGTAGATTCTAAAACATCATTTTGAAGTTTCTTTGCGCGAAGAACTTCCTCCTGCTGTTCTATATTCTTTATATGCGATTTTATTTGAATCGTTTTATCTACCAGTATGGCAAGATTCTTTAAAATATAAGTGACCACTGCCGTTCCTGTAGTCGCCATAATAGCAAATGAAAGCCACTGTGAGCCTACATCAACCGTTTTAAATTTGATAGTTCCATCTTTATGCTGCAAAAAGGGGCATTGGGAAAAGATAAAATTTATTTCTTTTAAGTAAGAAATATATTGCTCAAGTGAATCGCATGGAGGTATCTTTACGTCAATTCCTTTTTCATTTTCGGAATCATTGATGCTCTCATATAGTTCAATGATTACGTCCATTTCCTTAACCATAGTACTCATCAGATTCAACAACCTTGACCTTATATCCGCATCAATTTCAGGCTCTTCCTTTTCCCTGACAAATACTGGAACTGTTTCATAAAATATATCAACACTCTCGGAAAAAATATCTATTTGTCTTACGGTAAATAGTGCTTCTCTATAAGAAAACCAATTGTTAATTTTATAAGTCTGCCCCTTAGAAGTAAAACTTAACCCCTTGATAATATCTCTGCATTGCTTGCATATATAGTATGTATTGTACAGTCTCATTTTTTCCAGGACCTCCATCCGTATTTTCATCTGATTATATCACCCTCCATTTTTCTGCGCAATACAATATACGCTTGCCATAAAAAAGAACGCCTATTTCTAAGCGTTCTCTCATATTACTCACTTCCTGTATCAAACTTTTTATGATATTCCCAATTTCTCTTTAAGAAGCTGTATCCCCTCGACTACTGCATTTACACGCTGTGTTTCCATTGCATCCGCACATTTTTGTATATCTGCAATTTCAGTCAGCGACATCCTAAAGCCTACTTTTTCAGTTCGGGGGTTTTCCGTTGGTCTGCCCATCTTTTTCTTTTCTACGGTTCATCACCCCTTTATTCTTGCCTTTTTGTCCCATAAATGCTATTATTAATTTGGTATAGGGGCAGTGGCAAGTACCGCCCCTCTTTGTGGTTTAGCCCTGTTTAGAAATAAACGGGGCTTTTAATCTTCTAATGTCTTTTGCAGATTGTCAGCGATTTTTGTGAGTTTTTCATCTTTCTTATCGCTTTCCTTTTCTTCTATTGCGTCTTTCAGAGCATCTAACAGAAATCTTACAAAACCATTGAACTGTTTGTCCGTCATTCCCATATCTACCATTTGTTCTCCCTTCTGGCTTCCTGCCTGCCTTACTTGTTAAACATTTCCTTAACTGTAATTATATTATAAATTATGGTCGACCAAAAGTCAAGAAATAATTTCATTCCTTTTGCTAAAAGAGAACGCCTGTTTCCAAGCGTTCTCTTTTATTCCTCACTTTTTTATATGTCTTACAATAATTGTATATATCTGGCGTAGAAAGACAATATCATCGTCTTCTATCCGTCCTACCAGTTCCTGTACCATACTTTCGTAATTCATCTTTTTTAACAATATTTTCTCATTTCTTCCATAATATCTTTGCCATTCACCCTGTACACCGCGTTCAGCTTATCCAGTTCCAGCTTTGTTTCTCCGTCAATCTGTATCAGGATATAGTGAAGTTCCAGGGTGATGGACGATCCCATCTTTCCGCCCTGTTTCAATACGCCCGGCTTGAATGATTTCAATTTGCCGCGTACCGCAATCCTGATGCCTCTGTAACCCGCGCTGTCCTCTTTTTTATTAAGCGTCTGCTGTGATGCCCGCAGGTTCAAATCAATTACTTCCAACGGGTCGGCAAAGGAAAAGATGTCATCATCCAGATTCAGAAACGGGATTTCCATTTCCATACTGTCAAAATGCCCCATCACAGCTTCCTGTATCTTTCCAAGCAGGCCGGATCCGGACATTTCTTCTGTTACAGCAGTAAAGTCCGGCAATGTAATCTCATCTGACAGTCCAATCAGCATATTTCCTTTATTATATACGTTGTATGTATTTGTTACTGTTGGTAAAATATATCTTTTCACTGCTGGCTACCTCCCAAAGCATTTTCTAAAAGTGACGGATCAAAGGAAAGGATGTTAAGAATATATTCCGCCGGGGTGAACGGCGCTATATACTGCCTTACCAGAATCTTTCCTTCCAGAAGGCTTTCAGCTCTATTTTCCTCCGCATCATACTCCATCCTGATTCCTGCAAATTTACCCTGTTGGACATAACTGTTTCCACGTATATTCTCCGCATCAACAATGGATTCTATCAACTGGTAGTTCGCCGGATCATCCACCTTATCCCGGCATGTCACAATAAAGCTGTTGCCCCACCATGAAAACGCCCTTCTGCAGTTAATCCACCTGTCTTTTGTTTTTGTCATGCTGGGATAAGCTGCCGTGTTGTTTCCCCAGCTCCGCAATCCG
Organism: Lachnospiraceae bacterium; assembly: GCA_009911035.1. Lineage (GTDB taxonomy): Bacteria > Bacillota > Clostridia > Lachnospirales > Lachnospiraceae > Suilimivivens. The sequence continues at coordinate 32,378 of QXWO01000045.1, read as the reverse complement.
CCATTATTTAATATGGTTACAATCCCCTGTCCGTTCAGCGTATTGGCTTCCGGCTGGTCAAGATTGATCTCTGTGCCATCCATAAGCACCGCCCCGTCAATATAAAGGGGTCTGTTAGAAGGGGACACTGTTGGGATGGAATCATTATCCGCATCTGTCTTTGCTGTCATGGCCCCATATACAGCCGAATAATAATATTTCTTTCCGCCTGCCAGTGCCATAGGCCATAATACAATCATAGTTTCGCTTAACAGTCCTTTTTCTTCCTTCACCCTTTCACAGTCCATATATTTTTTTGCCATGTCAGTATCAATGTCTATCAGACATTCACAGCGGAATACACCATTAATCTCCCTGCATTTTTCTGCCATGACGGCGGCCACATTCTTTTTATGGCACCATCCCGGTGCCGCAATAAGACCGGGAAACATGCCGCATCTGGGATATACCCTGCGCACAAGTTCTAACCCCGTCTCTTTTCCGGTCTCAACATTAATCCCTCCTATGATATCCTCTTCCTGCACCGCGTCCGGGGAAATGCTTTTTGATGCCACTTTAAGAGATTTTTCACTGCCGCCTTTTCCTGACGCGAGAAGCGTAATGACCAGATGCCCTTTTTCATTAAAAGAAGTGATATAATCAACATCTTTTACAAGTTCTTCGCTCCCTGCTGCATTTTTTACTGCAAGTGACCCCGGCAGTATGCCCTCCAGATTTACAACCGCCTGGTTATCAGTTACCTGGCATTCCTTTTCTTCGTTTTCCTTCACATGCCTTTCACAGTCAAGCACGTTACAGAATACTACCGGGCCAACGCCAAATAACTTAAAGTAGGCATCCATCACCTGACAGAGCGTATATTTTTCAAAATCTTCCGAATACCCCAGTCTCTCCACGGCTTCCTCATACGACTTTGCGACAATAAGCTGATTCACTGCCTTTTCAGGTTCCGCTGCCTGATTAATTGGCGCTGTGCCAAAAAACACATGCAGGCCGGATTCATTTTTTTTGGGCGCCGGAATACTGTAATCTGCCTCCTGCACATACGCGCCATGCTTATAACCTGTCATAACCTTTCCTCCTGTCACTTCGTAATAACCTTATCATAAATTGTTTTCAGTGCACTTCCGGCTCTTGCCAGTTCTTTTCGTGCTTCTGCCAGTTGTTCTACTGGCACCAGCAGGCTTTTTATAACCGGCTGCCTGTCCATCTCCTGGATAAACGTCTCGGGAATTCCGTTATTATATACCGTCCCGGCAGATATTACATTTTTGATAGACGGACCGACATAGACAACTGTTTTTTTCTGCTCTGTAGTGCGTTTTCCCTTTATATCTGGCTTTTTTGCTTCTTTTGCTGCACTCATACGAATCTGTCCTCCCTTCTAAAAGCCGGTGTGTTGAACACCATCCAGACTGCTCCGTAATGATACGGATATTCATCTTCCTTATCTATAACCCATGTTATTTTTTCATCCGCATAACACCATCCTTTCATCGCAGGATTTTTAAGAAATCTTTCGCATATGTCATTAATTACATTGAGTACCTGCCTTTTCCCCTGATTCTCCAGCCCCTTATCATAAATACCTATAAGAATCTGTATGCTTACTGTCTGGGGCGATGTACTGTCTTCAATTCCTCCTTCATCGGGAACAATCAATATGTAGGGAAATTTTTTCTTTTTATCCTCTGCTGTTTTTTCCCGTGGAATGCCGAACTGGAATACATTGATATCCGTTGTCTTTCCCGTCAGCTCATCCGGAAACTGCATGTGGGACAGAACGTCCTTTAATTCCTCTGACAGATCTTCCACTAACTGAATTATTGTCATTTCATGCCCTCCATCACTGACTTAATATGTTTATCAAGAGTCTTTCGCAGTTCTTCCTTAATATCTTTTTCTATCTGGGGATATATTTCATCATTCCTTACCATCTGGGGAATGGATGTACTGTAAAGCTGCTTTATCGGCGCTCTCTTTTCACTTGTGGACTTTCTTTTCTCTTCCGCCGTCATCCTCCTGAACACACCCACATGATAACTGGTATTTCCCTGCTTATCCTTATTTTTTATTGTCTGGACAAATGCTTTTAGCTGCTTTCCCCCATCTTTAAGTGTCAGTTCTTCCAGACTGCTGGTCTGCAGAACCCTTGCTTTGGCGGATACTTCCCCTTCCTGCTTTCTCACATCGAAATTCATCAGTGGTTCAGGATATCCCTTGATAACAATAGTTGCCTGAAACTGCTTTCCTCTGGCACTTTCAAAATCTGACGCACCCTTTACTCTTTGCGGAACACTCTCCAGCGTATATACTTTATGCACCCGTCCCGGCAGTTCTTTTCTGGTATGTTTTGCAACGCTGTTGATTGTCTTTCTAAGCGCATTCGGCATCTTCTCAGGCGTTGTCTTCAGCCGGTCCTGAAGCCTGTCAATAACATCCTGCGGCACATATACGATCATGATTCTTTCACCTCCAGACTTATTCCATAAATTCCATCCTCGTTTGACACGTCCGTTACCGTATAATCATCACCGTCCAGTTCAAGCAGCCGGCCAATCAGCGGTTCGGGTCCGAAATCTTCCCCGGAGACGTAAATAAGGAGCTGCTTGTTATGCAGCCCCTCTGCCATTGTCTTTACTTTCTTTTCTCTCTCCACTAATTCATTTTCATCTATAATGACTGTCATTTCACGGCCATCAACTATATGTGCCTCCCCGAATACATCAGGATCCAGAAAAATATTTTTAATATCTTCCCGGACCATATCTTTAAACCCCATATTATGCCTCCGGTTCTGCCGGAGTTAATAACAAGGATTCCTCCATGTTATCCCCGCCATCTTTATTATCCAGTGCATCATCTGCCGCAGGAATTTTCTCTTCTTCCCCTGCCTTGATACGGTCAAGTATTTCCTGTTTGTTTCCCCCTGCGGATAAGCCCATTTCTTTTGCAATTTTTCTCAAATCCTGTAAAGAGTAACTATCCATATTATCTTTTGCATCACTCTTTACCTGTTCTTCTCTGGCAATTGCCTGTTTATTATTTTCCGGCGGATACATACTATGTATTTCCATTGCATATCCCGATGCAATTAACTCCCTTCCCCTCTTTTCCTCCACACAGAAGGGAGCAGACTTATTTGTCTTTGCAATTATAATGCCCTCCTCTTCTGCACCATAGGTCCCATACAATAATTTAATCAGCATAGCTTATCCTCCCTAAAACAGTACAGTAGCAGTGACAGATGAGTTCTGGTAATTTGGTATGGTCAGCGGCCTTGCTTTCATGGTAAGTGTCCTCACTCCGTTCTTTGCATCCGCAATAATATGAGGTACCTTTCTTGCAACATACGTATGGAAATTCATATCATACTGTTCCATCTGGGTAACAGCTCCGTATAAAGTACGCCCAACACCGGGCGCTGTTACACAAATTTTACCTTCTGGAATAAAGGTTTCCCATTTTCCTTTCTCATTTTCATATCCCACCGGATAGCATAAAAGCGTCAATGTGACACCGCTGCAGTTTATCTTTCCATAACATACTACTCCGGAAGGATATTCTGCCGGATTTAACTGGATCAGGTCAAGACGTCTGTTATCCATAAGTTTCTGAATGTGCTCATTATTAATGATCACATCCGCTACCTCTTCACCAAACAATACGTCTGCGGCCTCAAGCCCTCTGTTTGTCAACATACGCGCCATCAAATACAAATCCCTGGATAATGTTGTACAGCTTCTGCTCCATGATGCATTAGGAATATATACCGCCGGGTTGACACTGCCATCATAAAACTGGATTTTGAACTCTTCATATTTGTCACCGCCATAGCTGTCAGCATACTGCCGCATAACATATCCGTTGTCAAATAATGTTCTGGCCGCCATATATTCTTCTCTGCCGTCAATCATTTCATTCAAATCTATCATATCCTGCCTTAATATGGATGCTTCCCTCTGGGCAGGTTTTTTCTGTGAAAACAGCGTCTCGCCAAACTGCTTCTTATTCAGTTCATCTACCGTAAGCACCCTCTCCGGCGCCACATAGGGCGGTGTATAACGCTCCGTATAGTATCCCGTCCTTCCTACCGGTATACCTCCTCTTAAAGGTATTACACAGGGGGCAAGCTTCCGGTTCGTCTCATCTTTATATTCTACAAGAACATCCTCCGTTACAAAAATATCTCTGTCCGTTGTCGGGAAATATCTGTCCCTTAAAAAAGTAGGCTTATTTTTTATTAACTGCTGTGCAGCTAACATGGTCTGGGTCTGGTAAATATTGATCACGTCTTTTCCTCCTTCTATCCAATCATGGCATCTGACAGGTAAATGCCTACCGTCCTTAACTTCGCTTCATCTTCTTCTGCTAAAGAGTACCCTTCTTTAACAATGACGGCATTCCGTATAAAAGAGCCGCTCCTGTATGCTGCTGCTGTCACATCTCCGCTTTCCGCATCTACATTCTCTGCCAGTATATAACTGGCAACAGCAGTTCCGCTCTCCACGTCATCGCCTGACGCTCCTAAAGCTGTGGTGCCTAAAATATCACATTTGCCACTTTCAAGCTTCTCCAGGACCTCACCTTTTTTATGTTTTGCGCCTGCTGCCAGTGTTACATGACATACATCCAATGGATGCTTATTATCTGCTACCAGCAGTCCATAATCACACCGTCCAATTACTTCTCTCCCTATCGTGTTCATGCTCTCTCCTTTCCCTGTTCAATCCCTGCAATCATTTTTGCACCGGCATCAATGTCATTCTGCGTAATTTCATCCTGTATATTTCCGCATGGCGCTGCCTCAACATCATTCACATTGGAACTATTCACGTCCCCGCTGTAATTTTCTAAAAAACCGGCTCTGGTATTCGCCTGCTTTTTCATGGCCTCCAGCGCCAGTTCTGCTGCCGACATGGGAGTTTCAAATTTTGCTTTTCTTAAAAGTTCCTTATCCCCTACTGCATTTGCAATTTCTTCGATTTCAGATATACGTTTTCTTTCCTGCTGTACCGCAGCGCTTGTTATTTCTTCCCTGCTTTTCCCTTCTTTTCCGTTTTTGGCTGCTTCGATCGCATCCTGTTCAATTTGGGCTACAAGTTCAGGATACTCGCTTTTTAACTCTTCCGCTGTCATCTTTACACTTCCTCCTTCATTTTGTTCTCTTATATCTGCAATAACCGGTTCCTGACCGGGAATCACCATGTGGGGATTTATTTCCAGTCCGGCAGGAAGCGTTTCAAATCCCATTGTCGGGATTATTACGCCATTCACCATCAAATAGGCTTTGTCTCCACTGATGCTCATGGAAACACTTCCGGTATCAATCAGCTCATCCGCAAAACCCTTGTCAACTGCTTCCTGACCAGTCATCCATTCTGTCTGTGATACCAGCTTTTTAATCTCATCCCTCTCAAGACCTGTCCTCTGCACATATGCCTCTATTGCCGCCTTGTTTGCCGCATTTAACTGTCTGGACGTCTCCTCTAATTTTGCTTCATTATAGCTGCCATACAGAAACATGGAGGCTCCATGTACCATGACCATACTTCCCTTATGTGCTTTCCGTGTCTTTCCTCCCTGCAGGATAATGCTGGCTGCGCTGGCTGCCAGACCATCCACAATAGTGACCACATCGCCTTCCAGTTCAGAAAGCCTGTTCATGATCGCCAGTCCGGCATACAGATCGCCGCCCGGAGAATTAATCCGCACTGTGATCTTACTTCTGTTTTTTACCTTTTCCAGATCCCCTAAAAACTCATTTAAAACAATATACAATCTGGTATCTTCTTTATCTGTCCAGAATCCTCTGGGACGGTCTTTTACCACCTCCCCATACATGGTGATTTCAGCAGAATCCTCTTTCTCATTTTCAATTATGTTATAGGCAGTCTGGTTTTCAAGTATCCCCGCCACTCCTCCTTCCGGGCCGTTTATTATTCTGAACTTTTTCTTCATCTTTTTCTTCATCCTCCTTTTCGTCCTCTTCATCTTCATAGAGTTGCACCGGTGCAACCTTCTTTAATTTCTCATATTCTCTGGCAAGCTGGTCCATATTGTTGTTCCAGTCACCGCCATTTAACCGCATGGTGGCATCTTCATGGGTTGTAAATCCATGCTGTACTGCCATGATTTCTGCTTTTACCTCCTTTACAGGGTCAAGCTGCCCCTGTGAAGGCCCAATCCATTCACACCCAAGCCACGCTTTTCTGATTAACGGATCTTCAAAAAATCCGGGGGCACTGATCCGGCCTGAGGCAACTGCTTCCGACAACCATATTTCATATACCGGATTGCAGAAATCATCTATAAACCATGTCCGGTACATCTTAAATGATTTCCACGCCTCAAGAAGTGCTGCTCTTGAAGCTGAATAGCTGGAGCCAAACTCTTTCATTAACAAATCCTTTGGTATTTCCAGCGCTGCGCCTATCTGTATGCAGACTGCATTTACAAATGTATCGAATCCTGTATTGGGCTGTGTGGGTTTTGAAAACACTACATTTTCACCCCGATTGAGCATAATTATATTTCCCGCGCCCATTGCATATTCACTTGGATCATAGCGCTCCTGTTCTCCTTCCATTGCAACGTTTAGCGGATTCCCTGTCATATCCGTACTTGCATCTGTTGTGATAAAGGCAGTCATGAAACTCTGTACAACTGCTGCCACAAGTTCACTTTCTGTATACCGTTTTAACTGCAGAAGCGGTTCAATAATCTGCGCAAGGTAAGTAACTCCCCTGTACTGATCCGGTCTCTCCGAATTCATCACATGCAGTACATTAGGAAGACCGGTATTGTCTCCATATGCTTTTACCCGGATCCACTTTGTTTCTTCAGCAGTCATTTCATATGGATAGGTATTGCTGAAATAGTACGCCTCTACATTGCCATCCTTTCCAACTTCCACCCCGTCATATATTTTGTTTCCGTTGTCAGCCTTTCCTGTTGTCATATTTAGTTGAAATTCCGTCTTTTCATAAGGTGTGCTGCATCTGTCGGCTTCTATAATGTGCAGTCTTAACCTGTATGGCGCATTATTGAAAGCTTTCTTTTCCTTCCTTAAAACAAATACATCTCCTGATACAAGCCAGGAGATCAATGCAAGCTGCTGCATGGAATAAAAGTTGTTCATTCCGGTTGCGTCGCATGTTTCCTTTTTATCCGCCCAGATAGAAAACTCCATTTTTACACGTCTCTGCCATTCCTCTGTTTCTTTCGAACCAAGCCCTAAAAACTCCCTGTCAATTTTAGGATCTAACTGCAAGCCAAGTCCAATTACATTCGTCCGGTTTGTCTTGACCGCAGATGCTGCTATAGGCTGTGACATATACAACATCCTGCCCCGCTGCCTTAATGTATAATTATTTAAGTCAATATCCTCATGGGGGCTTCCCGATTGTACTACAAATCCTTTCAAAGCTCTTTTGGTGTGGGATGCACCAGCCTGCCCATACCCTTTATTGCCTGAAAGCAAATACAATGCCGAACTATTACTGCTCATTTTACTCCTCCCATTACCAATCTTGTGGAACCACCGCAACCACTGTTCTTGTCTTATATCCTCTCAATAAATTTTCCAGTTCATCCCTTTCTCTTTCCAGATCCTCTATATTCTTTTTGATATCAGCAGAATACTGGTACCTTGACACGCTTCTGGTACCAATTGAATAAGAAGCAAATCCCTTGCTTGATAATAATTCTTCTTCCTTCTCATAATAAAATTCCAGTCTCTTATTGATCCTGTCCAGCTTTCTCTGTATCTGCTCTCTTGTCAGCCTTGCCATCTTCTCCTCCCTTACCATTCATCTTCCATTAAAGAAGAGGCACGCCGCTGTGGCTGCCTCTTGATTTTTCTTTCTGTCTTTACTTCCGGCGTAATCTCCCTTAGTTTTCTTTCCAATTCCTCCATTTTAAGATTAAGGGCCTTGAAGGCCGCATTCGCATAATTCCTGCAGTCAAGAGCCTCATTCCGCTCATGCCCCGGTATCTTTTCCCATCTCCATCTTCCGTTCCTGTATATCAGTTGCTCTGACAAAAGGCCTTTGGCAAAATTATAATCATACCCCCGATCCTCATCCAAAGGGAAATGGGAATATCTCGGCCCTGGCTGCTGCACTTCCAGGCCGGACATAATCTTTTCTTTCCCTGCATCTACGCCAAGATAATACAGCCATGTCTTTCCGATTATATTTTTTTCTTCATCCAAAATATTAACCTGCTTTGGAAAAGACGTATAAGGTGTTCCCTCACGGTTTGCACCTTTTATAGCAAATACCTGCTTGTAAAATCTTTTTTTGCACTGGGCATAAACTTCCTGCGTGTAATCCCCGCCCGAATCAACAAATGTTGCTGAAATTTTAAGACCTTTGCCATCCTTAAATCTCCATACCCTGTCAATTACTACGTCAAGCCTTTTCCATACTGCATCATCATCCGGTTTTCCCATGAGGATCCCCTTTTCAATCCCCCAATTTTCCTTATGCCGTCCGTAACCCACAACTTCATATTCCAGACGGTTATTCTGGGTATCGACTCCGCAGGTTAAACAAAGCACTCCCTTTGGAAGTTCTGCATCATATTCTTCTCTCCTGGCCAGCAAGGCTTCTTCATCTACCGACCCGGTTCTGTGTTCCCACAGCTTCCCGAACTTCGTGTTAAACACTGTTTTTATTTTATCAGGGTCGCCATCGGCGTCCAAAAACTGGAGGATCAATTTTTCCCACTGTGTCCATGGGGAGCTAAAACCATTAATCCAAAAAGAACGCACTCCTTTTTTATATGCTTCAGGATTTTTTGCTATCCACTTCTTTGGCTGCTTTCTGATCTCACTTTCAGTAGAAATACAGCCGCATACAGGACATATATATTCTATTTTAGTGATTTTAAACTGCTTTTTTCCATTTTTAATGTCTGTAGTATATTCAAAATTTATATTTTCAAATTCAACAAAACTGTAGTCATGGCAGTGGGGACACGCTGTGCACCAGTATTCCTGCGTTCCTGTGTTAAATGAATCTTCAATAGCACTGTATCCTTTGATAGTAGGGGTGGACACCTCTACCATCTTGTAATTGTAAAATGTTGTGGTACGCGCTTCAACCAGCCCCCATGGATCGCCTTCCGTCCCTGCACTTTTGGGCCATCGGTCACGCTCATCACCAAATACATACCTGCATGGTGTTGAAGCAAGGTTTGATGGAGAATTAGCGCCGGTAATCGTCAGCATACCGCCAGGGTATGCCTTTGTAAAAATGGTATTATTTCCATTGCGGCTTTTTACATCAGCAACCTTTTTTCTAAGCCTTGGAGTATCTCTGATCATAGCTGATACTCTCCGCTTAGAAAACTCTTCCGCTACTGGCTTGGTGTTTGGCATTACAAACATGATAGGTCCCGGATCTATGTCTATGGCATATCCCAGCATATTCAGTTCTAACTCCGTTTTTCCTACCTGTGAGGATGCAGCAACCGCAAGTCTGTGTACTTTCGGATCGGTAAAGGCATTCATAATTTCTTCAAGATAAGGCGTCCGGCTTGTTTTCCACCTTCCAGATTCTGCGCTGTTTTCACTTGACAGCCATCTATATTTGTCTGCCCACTGTGCAACGGTAAGCTGTTCGGGTGGCCTGAAATTGATAACAGCTCTGGATATTGTCTTTAACAGATTATCCAGATCCATAACTGTCCCTGTCTGATTCCTTATCATCCATCCATCCTTTTCTATCCCTTACCCTCCGCCTGTATTCTTCCGGATCATACTCATAATTTGCTAATTCTTCCAACAGATTACATACTTCATTCTTTATTATCTCCGATGCTTCTGCTGCATCCTTTGCTTCTGCCACATCTACCGCCAGCCTTCCTGGTAATGATAAAAGTCCCGAACGAACAAAAAGAACCATATCTGTTGTTATCATTTCTACATCTTCTGCTGAATGGAGGTTTCCTCTTAATTCGTTTAACTCTAATTCCGCAACATCTGCTTTCGCCTTTTTTAATCTGGTTTCTTCATGAAGCTTTTTCTCCTCAAGAGACGCAAAAGTTCTATCCTCTTTTTGCGCCTGATAGCTCATATACTCCTGCACCACCTCATACAGATTATAGCGGTTGTACTGCCCTGATTTCTGGTATGTCAAATATCCTTCTTTTGCCAGTGTTTGCACGGTTCTTTCAGCAATCCCCACTATCCTGGCAACCTCTTTGGATGTTATCAATTTAACATTTTCTTCTGACTTCATTCTTGCACACCTTCCTGTCACGCGCACGCAAACACTGAAAAAAAAATCTCATAGCTAGGCAGCTTATGGGCCTCGGAAGCACCGCATAAGGTTTATATCTTCGACAGTACCTTTTTTCTTATTCTAAATTTCGTACACAGAAAACAGAGGCTGCATGCGTTTTAACCTCTGTTTTGCTTACCATACTTTTGCAATCCATCTTTTCCATTTCACGCTGCCTCCATGCAGATAGCCAAAAATACCCAGCCACAAGAATGACTGGGTATTTTTTAGAATGTATTAGGGGGCTGTTATTACACCAACTTCATTATATATAATAGCATAGAAAAAACGGACAGTCCGGACAAAACGGACATTTTTTTATTTTTTTTCTAAAAATCTTTGAAATTCTTTGCGTACGCTCTCGCCAGTACATTCTCCACCTATTTTTTCTGCTACTTCTTCCCACTTCATTTTTTTTACAGCACGGTATCTATAAATACGCTGAATCCTTACAGGTGCTTTGTTTATTACAGCTTCCGCCTGCAACTTAATCTTCTCTGCGTTGGCTTTCCGCTCCTGCAAAAGCTTCTCCTTACACCGAAACTCCGAATCATCGTCATAAGTAAAGGCAGTCCCTTCTATATGGAAATGTTTCTCCTCATAAGGATAGTCTGGATTGCTACCCTTTACATTTGTCCGAATCATAGTCTTTTTCTTCCTATTTAACCTCTTTATATCATCTTCGGTTTCTTTTATTAGTTCGCATGCGTCTATATAATCCATCAGTATTTTTTTATCCATAAAATATTCTCTCCTTTATAATCCTGCTGCCGCATGGAAGTTTAGCTGACTGGATAAGACCGCCACCATACCATATTAACTTATTAGGCAATATATAGCGCCTAATACTCAATATTCTTCATATCATCAATCAGATAATACTTTACCGGAATAGATTTCACCGTCTTTTCCTCATTACGCCTGCTGCCTCTTCCGGCATCAGATGTTCAACTGCCTTGATACAGTCCGTCTGGTGCCTCCCAGTTCCAAAGCCCCTGCCTGCCTTTTGCCGGAACAGGCCGGGACAGTTTCTTTATATCTTCCAATACCCATGCATACCTTCCTATTGTGTAATCTCCCAGCGCAATTTCATCTTGGGGAAGGGTGGATATGTATTCCGGTGTGATTTTTATACAGTCCGTCAGATTCGCTGTGGCCAGAATCACTCCCGATGGAAATACCTCCGGCCCTCTGAATATCTCCGGCAGGTTCATACGCCTGCAAATCACTTCCGCCGCTTCATCACTTGTATACCTGCACCACCCTGTCTGAATTGCCTGCTTTGCCGCGTGGATGGCAAGCGGCCCTCTGTAGTTCGTGTACCAGCTTCGCGTCTCATTGTGTTTTATTCCTGCTGCCACAGCTCCTGCCCATGGCTGCCATATGGTCAGTGCTTTCATGATTTTTCCTCCGTATACGGTTTTACGCCTGCTGCCTCCTGGCACCATAAATTACGGCGGCAGTACTCTATATGTCCGTCTAACCTGCGCTGGTAACACTTCAAATCTCCTGTAAGGTATTTCATGATACCCTTCAGCGCCTCTTCTGTTTCTCCGGACTCCATTATCTTCCTGTAATCCGTTTCCTCTGTCTGGTAACGGTATGTATACTTTAGGAATCCTCTGTATTTTACTTCATTCATGTTGGGGATATAAAACCTTCTCCCCTCGCAGTAAATGTTTTTTTCGGTTATTTTTGTTATCTCAAAGGCTTCTATTCTGGGCTTGCAGTTCGGATTTGTTAAATCCATGGTTATTTCTACTATCTGGCTCACTATGTACCTCCTTCCTTTGTGCTAACCGAATCTGACTATTGTCCCCTCTGTGTATTCTCCCATGCAGAACAATGTGTTTTCATCCCAGCCGCCTTCGTCATGGTCATATCTGTAATAACATACATCGCTGTCACATATGAATGGTGCTGTGTATGAGTAATAACAGGGGACTCCTTCGGGATAGTATGTCATTACATACTCATCATCCAGCATGGGGCACTGTATTTCTCCCCACTCTTTTCCGTTTTCCCATTTCAGCCATTTTTCTACCATTTCCCTATCTCCTGTAAATTATTGGATATCCTCAATCGCAAATACAAGCCCTATACAGTAAAGATCCCCGTCTTCCCATATTTTGAATGTCTCATGTGGAATATCCGTCTCATAACTCCATGTCGCAGGGTTGCCCTCTTCATCTTCCCCGTTACACCACTTTGCTGTAATTGAGTAATCTCTTTCGGTATCATCCATTGATACACCATTTCTGTCAAAATAAACTGTGCCACCATCAAAACAGCCGCCCTCATCCTCAAACGCTCCTTCAAATTCCATCAAATCATCCGATGCACCATAGACGATAACCAGACCGCTTTCTTCTGCCTCCTTCACAATCTCCCTGCTGAATATCCTGTATCCGGCATATTCCGTTCCGTCAAGTTTTTCTGCCAGTTCTTTTTTTGTCATAATTACATTCCTTCCTTTCCCTGCTAAATGTCAGTTTAGCTACCCTACAACGCCATCAGACACTTGCTTTGAATACTTTTCCCATTTCTCAACAGAAGATAGTTCCCGTTTTTCCATGTGTACATATTTCCACCCGCTTTCTTTATGAGAAAACTTCGCTTTCTGTGTGCCTCTTCCGCTTGTATTTGCAGTAATGCCACACGCAATTTACTTTATAGCTGTTCTGTATGTAGTCCTCACTCTGGCAACTGCCATTACTGCCACCATAAAAAATACATTCCTTACAATAGTCTGGGTGACATGGGTGTAATATAATTTCTGCCATACTTCATACAAGAGATTCTTTCTTTGCTTCTTTTACTATCATTTTCCACCTCTACTAAAGTTTAATAATTCCTTGCTTTGTACCGTTTTGTTTCCTCTGCATTTGTCATTTCCTGCCTCCGCTAAAGTTTAATTTAGCTGACCTGTATTCCGTCTGCCACTTCCGAAAATGCACCCTTACAATCCGCATAGAAGTCTCCATGGCATCTGCTTTTCCCCCAAAATGATCAATAGAACTTTCAGAATAACTTCGATACTTGTCCATAAATTCTTTCATCCTTTCAAGAATACTGTTTTCTAATTCCTTAGGATTTTTCAGCAGGTTTCCCTGTTTCTCCAAGTCCTCATATTGTTTCAGCTTTTCAACATAAACCGCTATCATTGCAAGTTCAAGACCACTTAAATTACTTTCTTTTAATTTTCTTAGTTCCTCAACTGTACCAATTTCCCGGTACTGCTGGATTTCTTCAAGGGCTTTAATTGCCAGGTCAAACGCCTTGTGCCTATCCACGTATCTCTCTGCCGTTTCCTCTACTTTTATCCGTCTAATTAAATCTGCTGCTCTCCATTCTGTCATTTCTACACCTCCGCTAAAGTTTAAGTTAAGTTGCTACCGATTTTAAATACTCAAATATGGTTATCTGCCTGTCTTCCCAGAAAAACTGCTCTTCCTTGTCATGTATGCCTGTCTTCGTAAGTGTGTTCCATTTATCTCCTATGAGATTGGGCATTGTTTCCAGCCATAAAAGCGTATTCCAGTATTCTTTATGGTTATTTCTCAAATGCCGTAATTCATTGTCTCTTGCGTTTGGGCAGAACCAGCAGCCACCTCTCGGGGCAAAATCATATATTGGCGATAGCAAGTCATACTTCTTGCAAAGGTCGAATGCCATTTGCTCTGTATAGCTGTACTTTTGCAGCAATGATATTTGGTTTGAAGTCTTCACAACTCTGTCAAGCCGTACTGGCTCATCAACCGCAATTCCTATGTATTGGGTAAATTCTCCTCCGAAATTTTTTAAAAATTTCTTTATCGGAAGAATCTTTACACTTTTGTTAATCTGACATCTACCCGACATCGGAAATCCGGTTATCATTCCAGTACCGAAACGCTTACCCCTTGTTGGTTGCCTTAAAAATATATCCATATACGTTAAATCTGCATGAAGTATTTTCGTTTTATACCTCCAACTTTCAAACAGCGGAATACACTTATTTTTGATAAACTCTATATGCTCCGGCAACTCTCCGCTTATATTTTTATCAAACATAACTTCGGAAAAGATGATAAAGTCAAGTGGTTCGTTGTTCTCATGTGCCAGTATGATGCTTGCGGTGCTGTCCTTTCCTCCGCTCCAGCTTGCTATGTATCGCATTTCGTCTTCCAGTCCTTCCCTGCTAAAGTTTAAATTCTTCCGCCAGTATTTCAAACTCAACACTATCATGAAGCTTTCCATCCATCAGCTTAACTCTTTGTCTACGGTATCCGCACTCGCGCCCTCCATACTTTTTGATGAAATTTCTATATCCTCTGATTGCCGGATTGTCTGCGTAGGCACTCCATGATATTCTGTTCATGTGGTATACTTTAAATAGATCACAGATAACTTTATATACATCTTTTGCGAATACAATACTGCCTCTTTTAAAACTGATGATACCAAATCTGTCAGCCGACATTGCAGCCCAGTCAATGTTATAAGCTATGTAGCCTATTACGTTATCGTCTTTGTCGACTGATACAAACTGGTGGCCGTCATAGTTGTTTTCCATAATATCAATCCGTGAATCTCCATACCAGCCATTCCAGAAGATGTTCTCTGGCTTATACCATGACTTAATATTTTCCTCTTGTAATTTTTCTGTGTATAACTGTGCAGGTTTTAACATTCTTCCTACCTCCGCTAAAGTTTAATTTATATAATTGCAACAATCTTCCCTATACACGATTTATCAAAGGTGCACCACCAGTCCCTTCCCTTTGGGCTGTTGGGCTGTTTTACCAGTATTTTCCCGCTTAATTCCTCTGCACCGGTCCCATCCCCGTCTAATGCTTTATACACTTTGCCTTTGACGAAGGAAAACTCTTGTCCTTCGATTGTTTCCAGCATAATTACTTTCATGGCTGTGTCCTTTCTTGATATTTAATGCAAATAATCAAACTCCCTTCCAAAAAACCTTACTGCCTGTGCCGGTACGAATGAGCGATATCCATTCTTTTCATAACAAAAACTATTGCTTTTTTCATTGAATTCATGATAATTTATATTTTTTACAACCTTTTCTGTCCCATCATTATAAATTATCAGTAAGTTATATGCCCTCTGCATTCTGCTGCCTCCATATTTTTACACCCAGTCCCAATTTTATATACACCTGATTCCCATATCATAAAGCCGGCTTACAACACCCTTTATAATTATTTCATCATAGTTTTGAGGACACTTTTCAATATCGCGTAACACATATAGCAGATCCCCAACGTCATAGTTTTTTACTGATTCAACTTTTTTATCAAGTGAATCATCACACTTCTTTGATACTCTGTAAGCTCTCACTGTATACCTCCGTATTCTATATCCCAAGCAAAGACTCAAAAGAACTTCTGGGAGCAGGCGGTGCGCTGGGGTCTTTTATATATCTCCCGCATTTCGCTGTTACCTCCACATATTTGCATATTGGTCTTTCAACCATCATCTGTTCCATGGATACTGTCTCTTTGATAGTGCAGGTACCGCGGCTTGCGCATGTCCTGCACCATGACGCTTCTTTTGTCGCACTTCCAAATAACTGTTTTAATCCATATTCCCTGTCCATGCCGCTTCCTCCTGAATAACCTTTACAATCTCCACATTCTCTAAAGGAATGCAGAAACTGCCCTCCGGTTCCCATTCGTTCCAGTTTTCCGCAAACTCCTCCAGTGTGTTATAAAGACACATCCCTGCTTCTGTTTCTGTAACAAACATGGTTTCCATTACCGCCCTGTCTGCTTCGTCCGGCCATTTGTATAAGTGCCAGCTTTCATGATTATCATGATCCCATGAGGTCAGAATCAATACCTGGCCATCAATGGGCCATCCCGTACCGTTTACTTTTCCCTCAACTATTTCCGGTTTATATTTTCCCATACTTTCCTACCCTTCCATCTGCCATCCCGGCCAGATGTCCTGCAGTGACATCTGGCTGTCCGCTTCATAATTCATCCATAAGATTTCTTTTTTCCTGCTGCCTGCCTGGGAGTAGTTGTCTATTTCTTCCCTGTGCCAGCCTTCCAGCATACTGTTATATAAGCCTGACTCATAGCCGCTTATAAGTACGGGGCCTTTATGCTTTTTTGCCGCTTCCAGCAGTTCTTCGTGGCTCTCCCGGCTGTACATCTCACAGCGGTACTGCTTCCCATTCCTTGTTTCCGGCATGTAGGGCGGATCAAGATAAATAAGCACGTTTGGATAGTTGGATCTCCCCATAAGCTCTACTGCCGGCCGGCATTCTATCTGCACGCCCCGGAGACGCTCTGCCGCCTCCATGATCCTTCCCGGGAGGCTGCACCAGTCACGGGCGGCATATGCCCTCTCCCGGCCCTGCACATCATTCTTCCAGCCCACCTTTTTCCCGGTGGTGCGGAACCCGTGGCCCATGTTAAGGCGGATGTAAAAGTTTACCGCTTTCCCCAGACTGTCCTCCGGCGCCAGTGCAAAGGCATCCTCATATACCTGCCTTGCATAGGGTGTGTAATAAATCTCACGGGCAAGCTTCTCCGGGTCCTCCTTTATCCAGCGGAACAGGTTCACCACGTTTCCGTCCAGGTCATTTACTGTCTCAATGTCTGACCGGGGCTTGTTAAAAAGCACGGCCCCGCTCCCGAGGAAGGGTTCAAGGTAGCTGTGGTGGGACGGGAAGTGGCTGATTATCCATCCGGCGGTACGCCATTTGGAACCGGGATATTTTATTACTGCGTTCATGTTAGAGCTCCATACCTCTCATTTTCAAATTATCATCCATGCATCACAATGGAATGTAAATCTCTGTTACATCCAAATATCTTTTTCCACCACACACCATTCTGGATATCCTCGGCGTACGTGTCTCCGCCATGATGAGTACATCCGGGAGCCCCATATCCCTGTCCGGTATGAGTCCTGCTGCCTTTGCGTGGTTATATACCGCTGATTCCGAAAGCCCGGTCTTTTCCATGATCTCTTTTATACTGCTGCCGGATCCCTTCATGCGCAGGATGGTTTCTTTTGTTTCCTGCGGGATTCCCCTGCTTCTGGGCGGTATTTTATATCTGCTGAACAGGCCGTTGACCGTGTCAACGCTCCGTCCTGTCATTTCCGCTATCTGTATATTTGTCTTCCCCTGCTGCCGCCATGCGGTAAGCTGTTCCTTTGTCAGACAGGCCATTCCCCCTCCTTTCCGGGAGGCCCCTACCGGAAGCCTCCCCGTACATTCCAATGCGGTTTCTATGTGATATATATTTCCAAAAGGCTATTATTCCTGTATGGCACGCGTAATCAATTTCAACCTGCTGTATGTAATGCCTTTTTCTTTCTTTCCACCTCACTTATAAAATCCGCTGCCAGTGACCTTGCAAAACTGGTATTATATTTCCTGTAAAATTTATCTGCTGCATCCACCAGTTCTTCCCAGTATTTATCGTTTTCTTCCGGCTCCCAGTACTTCTGACATAAATTCCAGTAATCCATAAAGAGCTGCCATTCCTCGGCTCCTTTTAAAAATTTTACTCCTGCCATCTTCCATTTCACTGGAACGGACAGTCGTCATCCGCTTTCGCCCATTCCTGCGCCTCCTCTATGCTCTGCCCAGACTCCACAAACTGCATTAGGTCGCCGTTAAAATCCATAACTACTTTCCCGGTTTTTCCCTGACGCTGTTTTTCTACCTTACATCCTTTCTTTTCACGGGACTTTGGCGAAAGATTCCACATAAGGATGATTACGCTTGCATCCTGCTCAATATCGCCTGCCTCACGCAGTTCTGCCATTGTCGGTTCTTTTGTCTCCCTTACTTCTGATGTCCGATTAAGCTGTGAAAGTGCAATTATTGGAACATTCATCTCCATAGCAAGTGATTTAATTGCTCTGGAAACGGATCCGACTTCTGCATATCTGTTTCCGCGATATTCTTTATCTGCATGTAAAAGCTGCAAATAATCAATGATAATCACATCATATCCCATATGCCGGCTTTCGCTTCTTATCTCATTCACAGTCCTGCTGCCTGTAGTGATGACAATATTCTCTTTTTTCTCCAAAATTTCATTGGCAGATTCAAAACGCTCTTTTTCATCCCCCAGAAATCTCTTCGCCCTGCGGAGCCTTGTAAGCCCTATTCCGCTCTGGGACACCACAAACCGCTCATACACCTGCTTTTCCTGCATTTCCAGATTATAAAATCCCACCCGTTTTCCCTGCTTTTCAAGGTTTGCCGCAATCTGGGTCACAAAAGCAGATTTACCTACAGCCGGACGGGCCCCTATCACGATCATATCCCCGCCTTCCAGTCCTCCCAGCATATCATCCAGTACGGGAAATCCCGTATAAATGCCTGCCCGTCCATTATCTGTAAAATATTTTCCTTTATTTTCTTTTGCAATATCAGACAATGATTTTGCCGCTATTCTCCTGTTATCCAGCAGTCCCTCCAGTCTGATAATAAGCTCCCCTGTTTGCTTTTCAATTCCGTCCGGCGATACCTTTACGCTGTTCAGAATTTTCTCCAGGCTGCGCGCCTTAAAATTGTCTGCTATGACACAGGCATCAGTTTTTATTGCGGCTCCTGTCACAGTCCCAGATACACTGCTTTTAATAGCCTCCGCAATGATCTGCTCTGGCAGGTTCTCGCTGGAAAGTTTCTGTATCATGGCCGCCGGGCTGATTACGTATCCGTTATCATAGGCACGCTGGAATTCAAGGTATATCCGGCCAAGAAGGGCATCTTTAAACATTTCTGCAGACAATAATCCGTAGATCATGTCCATGTTTGAAATATCAAGGAATAACGCGCCGACAACGTTCTGTTCTGCTGAATAATTCAATTTCCATCACCTCCGAATTCCACATAATCAAGGAGCTGTCTCCCCATAAGCGTATCAAAATTTTTCCAGTATGTAAGATCGTCCTGGCCAGCATCTTCCTGCTGCCGGATATATTTCTTAACTGCAAGATAAATCTGGCGGTTTGTCAGGCGGTATCGCTTCCCACCTATATCCTTCCCCCTGCCAACCCATGCCTTATAGCTTGCAAATGCACCTATGCGTCCGCGCTTCTTTGGATATATCCCGTAAATAATCTCAAAGTCTTTTTCAAGCTGCTCATTTTTGTCTGGGGGGCTGTCGTGCGGCTTTGGCGCACAATATATATTATTTTCTTTTATTTTATTTACATCGTTTTTACTGGATTTACTCTCGTTTTTACCGGATTTATCATGGTTTTTACCGGATTTATCCTCTTTAATGGTAAACTTAATAAAGGTAGCAGTGTCTTCTTCATTTAAAAGCCATATTTCGGGTTCAACAAATACATCCCGCCTAAGGCTTTTCGCCGCTTCCTGATATTGTTTCTGCATTTCCGGTGAGGTAATGATAGTGTCCCCCGTATCCAGTTCGATCATAACGATTAAGGACCGAGTACGCAAGAATGTCAAAACCTGCTCTATAAACCCTTCCTTGAGACAAAGATCGTCTGCAATATCTTCCTCAGTTTCTTCGTCCCACCTTATGTAATATCCGTTCCTATAGATTTCTGCTTGCAGATAAAGATATAGGATCAGCCCATCATTCTTAAATCTGGAATGTAGCCGTTTAATCCTTTTATCTGGAAATAAAAAGAAATCCGTGTCTAAAGGAAAATAGAGTAATCCATCCCTTTTAGGACGTGACATTAATATTTTTCCTTCCTCATTGCGCTCTTACAAGCCGCCATTAAGTTTTCCTATGATGCTTGATTTATCAAGCATTCTAATTTCTTTATTCACTATTTAACATCCACTCGCTAAAGAGTTTCCAATCTCTTGCAGATGTCTATTGCTCCCTTGACTATCTCATCAACGTCATTTGCTGCTTTTTCCAATCCTCCTACAATTCCTGTCAGTGCCCAGCCTACCTGATTCACTGACAATACCTCACTACTTAGAGAGACCTCAATTGCCCCTGCTGTCTCGGAAATAATGAGCAGGTTGTTTCCGAGATCCTCAAGTTTTCCTGCATTTCATGTACTTTCATATTATTTGTCCTTTGCAGTGAGCAATATGCTCACTATTTTTTTTTCTAATTGTAGTGTACAATTTGCTCACCGTCAAGTGAAAAATATTATGAGGTGAATATGTTCAATGTACGCTTAAATGAAACACGCAAATCAAAAGGTGTTACCGCCCAGCAAATGGCTGATTTACTCCATATCAATATTCGCTCTTACAGAGCGTATGAATCGGCTGATCGCTCTCCCAATATTGATATTTTGGTTAAAATTGCAGATATCTTAGATGT
Source organism: Lachnospiraceae bacterium (assembly GCA_009911035.1). Taxonomy (GTDB): domain Bacteria; phylum Bacillota; class Clostridia; order Lachnospirales; family Lachnospiraceae; genus Suilimivivens. The sequence continues at coordinate 11,800 of QXWO01000045.1, read as the reverse complement.
ATCTACAGATTATCTCCTTTGTCGCGATGATTTTTTGAAATCTCACGCAGCTTCCGCTGATGAATAGAGAATAAATCTTCCAACATATCCCATATAGCAATCGAGCCCAGTCTTTCTCCATACTCAATTTGTTTATAATACCTTTCTGCAGTATGGATATATTCTGCTACTTGTTTTTGTGTCATGCCTGCCTTTTGCCGGGCTTCTTTTAAATTCTTCCTCATACGTTCTCCTACAGGCGCACTCCTGCAACAAAATACAGGAACACGCCTGTTGCCTTATTGCCCTATCTGGCTATGAAATCACCGTGAACTGGTTCTTAAATTCTTCCAGCTCAAATTCAAGGTATTTCTTGATATTCTGCATGGCCGCATTCTTCCACGCCCCGCCGTCCGCTTCAAACAGGGCACAGCATATGCCCCGGGCCTCCTTCATCCTGAAAATAAATTCGGACACCGGCTGTTCCACTTCGATGAATGTCCTGTAAGGCCGCAGCTTCACAGGGTTGGGGACAATGGCTTCTGTTTTGGATGCGATCCCCTGTCTCACAGTGGCTTTCTGGGTGACACCGTCATCCCCATACTCCGCAACGGTCCCATTCTCCACGGTCCCGGCAAACTTCAGAAGCAGGTCCTTGTCCGTATCCGGGTCACTTAGGAACTTGGCCTGCACGCTGATGCAGAATTCCTCATGTTCCGTAAAGCTCTCGTACCGGAAGGACGGGACCTGTGCCCTCACCCTTACCAGATACTCCCGTTTCCTCTCCCCGTTGAGCCGGGAAAACAGGCATACTTCTTCCGGGCTCACCACATGTACGATCATCTTTTCCGCCATGCTGTCTATATGGGCCCGGATATAATCCACCAAGCTTGTCAGCGTGTTCATGCTGACAGGCTCCGCCATGGGATAATACTTTGACAGCCTGTTAAGGGGTTTGTCTGAATAGGTCTGTACCGTGCCATCGGGAAGCTTTACTTCACGCACATGCGCCTCGCCAAGGTTTACAAGATACTCCATTGCTTTTCTGATCATTTCCTTCACCTTCCTGCTTATAAAGCAGCCTTTCTCAAATCAACGACTTTACTGCCTGTTTCAATTATTTCACCGGTCTGTGTGTCAACAGTGTCCCCGTCTATCTGCTGTACTCTTCCGGCCGGCGTCCGGGCAAAATCAAGGCTCATCTGCCCCTTTATCTGTTTCCCGTATTCCTCTGCATAAACTTCCCCGTTTTCCAGATCCCTGCCGATCGACATCATGGTATGGACCGGTGATGAGGGTGCCAGCTTCGTTTCAACGGACATCTCCACCATTACATCATCCCTGTCCTCATTCTGGACAAACCCTATCTTGATAGTGATGCCTCTTTTCACCTTATAAGGGGTATTGGGATCCTGCATGTTTTCCAGGACCTTCTGCATGGCCCCATTTGCTTTTTCCTGCAGGGCTCCGCCTGCGAATTCCCCTAAATTTAATAAATCCATCCTTTCCCTCCTTGTCATGTTTAATAACTGCTGTATATCAGACAGGAATCATAAATATGACCTGCCGAATACCGATATAAATTCGTTCCTGCTTCCATAATGCGCTTCAAAATATCTCTGGCACTCCTGTTTAAGCTGTAAGTCCAGTCCTCTGTTAGGGTTGCTGTGAACGGAGCTGGCAGACATGTTATGGAGTTCGGGCTCCAGCGGAACGATAAAGCCGTATTTCTCACAAAGTTTCCGTCTTCCCGTGCCGGGGAAAACATGATGCACTGCCGCCCTGCCGCTTCCGGTTATGTAACAATGCCCCAAATCATCTGTCAGTGCGCTCCATTTTCCTGCCATAAACCTCCATCATCCTTTCCAGTTCTTCCGGTGGAAGCGTCTCAATTCCCATTTCCTTACATTCGCTTACTATCCCGTCTATCAACCGCGACATTTCAGCCACATTATATTCGCTGCTTCCTTTTATCTGGTAATACCAGCGATACACCCTGTTTCCTTTTGATAATGTCTTTTGCGTAGGCTTTAGATGAGGATACGGGAATTCCAGATAGTCTATATCATCCCGGATGCAGAACGGGATAAGACTTCCATCCTCCATCCGTGCAAATTCCCCATATCTGTCAAGCATCATGTTATGAATACTATTACTGCTGCTGCCTATTAAATTCTGTATTTTCCCGACCAGAAGCCAGTAATAGGAATTTGCATCGAGGCTCCGCTTCCTGCGGTACTTTTTTATTTCTACTCCCAGCCTGTCAAACCTTGAAAGCGCATTAATTTCCTCTGCGTTAATCCTGGTACCTTCAAGTGTTATGGCAATGTTCCCATCATATGTACGCCCAATCTCCTTTATTTTGGCTGCAAATTTCATTATGTCCCCTCACTTTTTATTTTCCATGCATTTCTTCCAGAAATGCCGAGACCTCCAGTACTTCCTCCACATACTCTGACATTTCCCCGGCTTCCAGTCTCTGGCCGATACGGGATTCCCCGTGGTATTTCATGAGCGCTTCCTCAAGATCCTCCCCGTCCCTTACCAGTTCCGAAAGGAAATCCACTGCCACGGTCATGTTGCCCCGGATCTCCGTAAGATCCGTGACGCCAAGGCGCTCCATGCGGTCTTCGTGCCACATGCCCGATACCTGCATAATGCCTGTGCAGTCACCGTTTACCGCGTCTGCCTGGAAGCGGCTCTCCGCCCATGCGATGGCCTGTATCGTCTCTGGACATATACTGTATGCCTGTCCCAGTTCTTCTGATATCTGTATGACTTCCTCCGGTACCTCAATCTTTTCCTGCCCATTGGCGGAGGCTGCTATTAAAAGACTGCCTGCGGCAGTGAGCGCGATTCCGGTGAGGTACCATCTAATGATTCTTTTCATGGTTCTCCTTTTCCTCTAAATACTCCCGCAGTTTCTGGACTGCTGAAAACGCCTTGTAATATGCTTCATCATCTGCGGTTCCCGTGCCGCCGGTTTTAATAAACTCTTTGCTGACGGAACCGTATAGCTGTTCTTCCATACGCAGGGCTCCTTTTACTGTTACCATTGGCTTGTCCTTTCCGGCCGGCTTATGCCAGCTCATCATTGGTTTTGTCTGCAGGTCTTACTTTAACGCTTTTTACTTCCATGCCGATTTGATCGGCATACAGCATGATTAGCTGTTTCTTCATGTAATTAAATCGTTCATCTGTTACTTCCATATCAAATTCCGGCATTATTTCACCTTCCCTTCTGTAAATCTTATGTACCAACGGTTGTACACCTTTCCAAATGTGGATCTGGGTTATAAATCCTTTCCCGTACAATTACATCTGGGTTGCAATGTCGCTTTGTTCCCTACCTATTGTTTTTATTGCCACTATTTTCCTTTTCTCCTATAATTATTTGTACAGGCTGTTGCCGCAGCCAAGTACTGAAGAAAGGAGAAAACTTACACTTATGAATGTAAAAATAATTTGTTCCTGCAGAGCTTCTTTTGAAATAAAAGATAATGTTAATCATCCAAAAGAAATATCTTGTCCAAATTGTGGTCAGCCGCTTCCAGACAACGCTTCTACTGATTTGCTTAAAATGTTTGAAGCCTTTAGTACACTCCAAAATAAACTTTTACATCCTCAAAGCGGCTATACGAATGAACAATACTCTATTGAAATCAACCATCATTTTTAAATCGTATGGGCATTTTCTTAATCTGTCGAATCGTATGCTTAAGTATTCCTTTTACTTCTGCATACGATAAGTCAGATTGCATGCGTTCAGAGAGTATTGGTTCTGACAGTACACTTATGATTTTGTTTCCATAGTATAAATTTAGAGTCTCTTGGTTATCATTTATTTTGCATCCCATTCTTTTCACCTTTTTCTCATACCATTTCTTTATGCCTATCGCTTAATGTCTTGGCGGTAACTATGCATCCCTTTAAGTACATCTGGGTTGCAATGTCACTTTGTTCTCTACCTATTGTTTTATTGCAAATTATTCCCATTTTCCCTATAATTTTTTGTACAGGCTGTTGCCGCAGCCGAGTATTTAAAGAAGGAGAAAAAAATGGGATTAAAATCATACTATATTGATACAAGTCCATTACCATCTGATAAACAGGAAAAAGCAATAGACTTTATCCAAAAAAATGCATGGACTAACGCTTATGTTCCACATTCCAAAGGCTGTTTCCAGTGTGAATGGGAAGAAAATATCAATCCTTCACGTTTCCCTTTACTTTCTGGATGTATTGTTCAACCACTTCCTTAGGTGCAAATACATCTCTTTTTACTCTCATCTGTTCAGGGTTGTACTCAATTACCATCCTGAACGGATGGGAGAAATCCAAGTCTCGTGTAATGCTTCTGAATAGTTGAACCATGGTTGCAAAATCCTTTGTAAAACTCATATGAGTTATTGGGGATGAACATAACTCAACCTTATGCTCTTCACCGTAAACTCCTTCTTTGAATACAAATTCTTTAGTTGTAGGTTGTTGTTCCACCCTTCTCACCTCCCCTCATACCACTTCTTTACACTTCCTGTAGTTCCCCTGTTTGCTTACCTAATCCATTTAATAGATAGAGCGTTTTTAGGACGCCTTGTCGCACCGTTTCTTTTCCACTGCCTCTCCTGCCTCCATGCCTGCCATAAAAATCAACAATTTGGCCACTCGTTCTTCTGACATTTCCGCAATCTTCTTTATAGCTACTTCTTTATTTGTTTTGTCCATAATATTCCTCCTTCTCTATTGAATGATTCAAGTATAAATTAACTCATTCTACATGTCAAGGTATTTCTCTTGACTTATTCAAGTTTTTTTGATATTGTATGGTTCATAGGAGGTATGGCCATGAACCAATGTGATAGAATAAAACTTATATTGCAGGAAAACAAACTGAAACAAAAACAACTGGCATCCGAGCTTGGGGTAACAGAAAGTTATATATCTAAACTGCTAAAAGACCCCGACATCCATCTTTCCCAATCTCTCGCAACACTAATTGAAGAGAAATATGGCTATAATGCCGAGTGGGTACTTAATGGCAGTGAACCTAAGTTAAGACAAATTAGCAAAAACAAAGGTTTGTCCGAGCTTCACCAAAAAGCCCTTTCCCAACTGGAAAAAATGAACGATGAACAGATTAAAGCCATTCTCGCTTTTATCAATTCCCTTGACGATGTAGAAAAGTCATTCTCTGCTGACAGCAAAACGGGAGAATAACTCTCCCGTTTTAGAAACAGCATTCTGTTATCCTTTTTTTCTCCTCTCATATCATTTTATTATTGGTTGCCCAGAATTCCTTGCTTTTTTAATACATTTTTCTTATAATATTCCTACAGGCTTCCGTCAGAGCCAAACACTAAAGAAGGGGGAAATCTGCATATGAATATCTACGCCATAAAAAAATTTACGTACCAGTGTACTCAATGTAATACAGGTGTTAGATTTGATGTCCCGGAAATTAATGAAGTTGAAAAATTAGAAGAGTTATCCAAAGCCATTGATGAACTAAGATGTCCATTGTGTAAAACCGCATTATATAAAGGTGCATCAAAAGCGCTAAAATCCATCATCCAATATAATGAAGCTACACATGAACTCTTGAAAAGCCGCACTACTGTTAATCTTGTAAGTGATACATCTTTACAGAATCTGGATAAATAATCTACAAACGCCCTTGCTATTATTAAATTTGTAAGGGCATTTATTACTCAACTTTATGCTCATCACCATAAGCCCCTTCTTTGACTATAAATTCTTCCGGCTGAAGTTGTTCCACCCTTCTCACCTCCCCTCATACCACTTCTTTATACCTATCGCTTAATGCCTTGGCCGCAACTATGCATCCCTTTAAGTACATTTGATTTCTTTGTAGTAGCATTATTGCGACATATTAATCAAAAAAAATATCGACTGCCTCTTCTTTTGTAAGAGGTATGCACATTATCATCTTATGAATATCTCCAACAGTAAATCCATTGCCCCCATTCTTCATTTTCTATAAAAAGTACTACGATTCATTCCCATAGCATCAGCAACACATTCCTGTGTGTTGGACTTTTCCACAATTTTTCCTTTTAACCTTTGCACATTTACTACCATCCTCTCACCTCCATTGCGTAGCATTTATGCGACCATTTAATTGTATAGTACAACATCAATTTACATATGTCAATACAAAAATCGCATAATTGCAAAAACAAGTGTTGCGATTATGCATCATCTATGATATATTTTCATTATTGGAGGTGATAAAATGTCTGTTACTGGTAAAAGAATGCAGGAAAGAAGAAAAGAATTAGGAATTAGTGCAGATACACTTGCGGAACATTTGGGAGTGTCTAGGTCTACTGTTTTCAGATATGAAAATGGCGATATAGAAAAAGTGCCTGCAAATTTGCTTTCAGATATAGCAAAATTTCTCAGAACATCCGAAGCGTTTTTGATGGGATGGGAAGATACGTCTGGATCTGTTATTACTAATATATATCCTATAGAACTAAAACGCTTTCCTTTACTCGGAGAAATAGCCTGCGGATTGCCTATATACGCAAATGAGGATAGAGAAAGCTACATCATGGCAGGAACAAATATAAAAGCTGATTTCTGCTTAAAAGCAAAAGGTGACAGCATGGTTAATGCTCGGATTTTAGATGGCGATATAGTGTTTATTAAGAAACAGAATATAGTGGAAAATGGAGAGATTGCCGCAGTTATTGTGAATAATGAGAGTGAAGCGACATTGAAAAGGTTTTTTTATTATGCCGAAAAATCTATGGTTATATTAAAAGCCGAAAATCCGACATACGAAGATATGATTTTTACATATGAAGAACTTAATAATTTTCATGTTTTGGGAAAAGCCATTGCCTTTCAAAGTGATGTTAGATAATAAATTGGATTTGCATTGACTAATTCTAGAGCGTGTTTGAAAAATAAAAATTACATAAAACAACTATTTATCCTTCTAAATATTACGCCCAAAGTAGTTGACTATGTATATATAATACACAGAATATCTAAGTAATTTCAACAGGCTATATTGCATACCATAAATTACCAAATTTGGTTTTTATTTCCATTTATAAAATAATTATACTTATAGTAGGATTTATATTACCTATAGTTCGTATTTTCCTTATTGCTATTTTAATTATATTAAAATCAAAAAAAATACTTGTATTTATGGAAAAAAGTGGTATAAATCACCAAATTATTTCGACCTCTTTGGTCAAATATCAACATATACTTTTGTAGAAAAAGCAGATATAATACAATATATAAGGGGAAATTTTGGTTGTTTTTTTTCAAATCATATAAAATATTTGTTTATAATGGGGAGGAACTATGATTTGATAGGAGGAATCAAAATTGAAAGAAGAAGGAGAATTTGCAAAAGAAGACGGAGGTAGAGTAATGAATATTGAAAAAGGGATGGAAATTACGTCTGAAGAATTTGTTAGGCTAAATAACGAGTATGGAGGATTTAATTCGGAAAACTATCATAATCATCAAACTCATGATAGTTCAGAGAGCTTTTATGACTACATTAGGAAAGGGAGCGAAAAAATAAAAAATATTCGCTTATTGAAAAACGCTAATTAAGGGGAAATAGGAAGTGATTAAAGAGACAAAAGGAAAAAGCGGAAATGTAATTTATACATATGACCCACCCGAAGTAATAGAAATAGAAAAACGATTTAAAAGTGTAATTGCATTATTTAAAGACTATGCCCAGAGGGAAGAGATTGACACTACAAAAATTGACTTTGATTTCAAATTAATAAATGAAATGAACATAAGAGTTGACAGAAGGAAAGACTATTATGTAATTTTTCATAACGAAACATATCTGAGCGAGGTAAGGGAGGCGGCGTTAGTTGCTTTCTGGATATTAAAATTTAAACCTTTCTTAGTTGTATCAAAGGATGGTAGTGATAATAGTATTAATATTAATTGTGGGTTTGCGCAATACATACTTCTATCTGCGGTAGGCGAATGGATACATAGGGAGTCCAAAGGAAAGAAAAAGTTTAAAGTTAATGAAGAATATTTGGACAAGCTAGGATATGCTTTTAAATATTGGGACTTGAGCAAAGAAGCTTTAATGTTGATTGGTGAAACATTATGTGTAATTACAGAAGACACATGAAAGGATAATTAATTTATGGAAGGTTTTTTTGCGGCTTTATCAGCATTTTTTGAATCGGAATTGGCACATTCTTACGGATGGGTAATAATAGTTTCCTTTGTTATTTGCCTATCAATTTCTTGGGTAGTGATGAGTTTTATTTTCTTGAAAATTATAGTACCATCAAAAACGGTCGAAAATATTGAATTAAAACGAAGCAATGAGGAATTGACCAAAAAATTGAAGGACTATGAAAAAGAAAAAGAAGATTTAGAATGCGAAAACCAAAAGTTAAAAGAAGATATTTTGCATTTTCGTTTTATCGAATCTATAGAACACGGCAATCCGAAGCCTTCTGAAAGTAAAGCATTAAAAAAATTCTTAAATTAAAAGAGAGTGAAACATCTCTCTTTTAATTTGCAAAATTATGATTTAAAGAATATTGCAAACCAGATTTGCATATGCTATAACACCAATGGGAAAAATATAAGTGATTTGAACTATAACTTAAATCAAAGGAATTATGTATATACATTCAAAACCACTTATAAAAGTTAATTTTTTTTGAACATTTGTACCTAATACTTTACAAAAAAGCACATTTCGTCTAATATATAGTAAAAGTGATATTCTTTTATGCTATATTTTACAATTATGCCTATTATTGTTACATATAATTATAATGGGCAACAAAAGAGAGGATGATATATATGGCAACAAAAAGTATTCTTAAAAATGTAGATATAAAAGACAAGAAGCTTGGTAAGTCATTAGTTATTGCTCTGGAAAATGCTGCTGGAAAACACGCAAAAGATGTTCAGCTCAGCCGGACATATGAAGACGTTCGGGGAGATAAACTTAGGAGTATCTTACAAAAATGAGTGGATATATAGGCTTTAATTTAAGAGATATATTATCAGATGAAACCTTGGGAGAGAACGCTGCAAAAGGCATTCTCTCCTCTTTTTCATGCCCTTTAAACCCGGATGTAGAACATTTTTTACATAATGTAGCTATAGAGTTTTCCAAGCAGGGAATCTCAAGCACGCATCTGGTAATGGCATCTTTTAAAAATACATATGTTTTAGTCGGCTATTTTACATTAGCAAACAAAATTTTCTGTATTGATAAAGGCAGCCTGCCAAATAGAAAATGGAAAAGCCGGATGGCAAAATTTGGGCAGTTTGATAAAACGATTAATAGATATACTATTTCAGCCCCATTAATTGGACAGTTAGGAAAAAATTATGCTAATAATTATAACAAACTTATTACAGGGGATGAACTGCTCAAACTGGCACTTGACAAGGTACGGGAAACACAAAATATTATTGGTGGAAAAATAGTTTACCTTGAATGTGAGCAAAAAGAAGCTTTAATTGACTTTTATTCCCAAAACGGTTTTGTAAATTTTGGGCTTCGGCCGCTAGATAGAGATGAAACCAACAAATTATCCGGTAAAGCTCTTGTACAAATGCTTAGATATATGTAAAGCAGATATAACAGGGAGGATAATATTTATGTCTAAAATACTTCGATGCGCTATTTACATCCGCGTCAGCACAGAAGAGCAGCACATAAACGGCCTGTCTCTGCCAGCCCAGAGGAAAGCCCTTAGGGAGTTTGCGGAAGCAAACAATTATACAGTAGTCGGCTTCTATGCCGATGAGGGCATCTCTGCCCGCAAGTCCATGAAATTCCGAAAGGGGCTTCTGCAGTTACTTGAGGATGTTAAGCAGGATAAGATAGACATGATTCTTGTCACGAAGCTTGACCGCTGGTTCCGCAACATCAAAGACTACAACATTACCGAGGAAATTCTTAAGGCTCACAACTGTTACTGGAAGACCATCTTTGAAAATTATGACTCTTCTACCGCCAATGGACAGATGGTCATTAATATCATGCTATCTGTTAACCAGGCGGAATGTGACCGGACTTCGGAACGTATAAAGGCCGTCCTTGATTATAAACGTTCTATTGGCGAAGTTACCAGCGGAAAATGTGCCTGCTATGGATACAAAGTTGTAAATAACCGGCTGGTTAAGGACGAAGCCGTCTCCCATATTGTAGACGATGCTTACCGCCACTACTTTACCTGCTATTCCATCCGCTCCACCATCAAGTATCTGAATGATACCTACGGGGATGCTGCGCCGTCAAGCAATAAAGTTGACCGTCTCTTCAAAAATGAAACCTATGCAGGAAAAGATAAAGATAACCTGAATTACTGTGACCCCTACATTACGCCGGAGCAATTTGAAAAAATCAGGCAGATTACCACAACAAAAGTCTATTCTGCCGGCAACTACGAACCTTACATATTCAGTTCCCTTATTAAGTGCCCCTGGTGTGGAAACAATTATACCGGGTACCGGAAAAAGCAAAAACTTAAAAACGGCGGCGAAAGCATTTATATTAAATACCGCTGTGGAAACAAATTCGGCCGGCATAGCTGTGCCCACTTTACCGAATACAAAATAGAGGAATATATGCTGACGCATGTTTCTGACCGGCTCCACGAAGAACTTGCGGACATAGAGTTTAAACAACAGCAAAGCCAAAAGCAGGAAGACCCGGAAGCCCTGCGCAGGGAAATGGACCGCCTTAACATCTTATTTCAAAAAGGGCGGATAAAGGAAAGCTATTACGATGAACAGTATGAACTTTTAGAGAAAAAGCTTTCCCAGTGCAACGCTTCCAAATGTGTGTCCTTGGAGGCCTACAGGGGCCTTATCAGGGCTTTTAGCGGAAACTGGCAGGAATTATACCTTAAACTGGATAAAGCGCATAAACAGGCCTTCTGGAAAAGCACAATAAAGGATATACAGATTGACAAAGAAACCCACCAGATCAGTGGATTTAATTTTCTGACAAAATTGGAGTAGTAAACAACTTACACAGTTGAATTCGAACCGCACGCCACCTCCCTTGAATCCAAAGGCGACGGCTATGTAGTAGCTTCCCTTGGAGAAGATTCCGGCTATGTTCCCTACACCGCCTTCAGCGCCAAGCAGAGCTATATAGACGCCCACCCCGAAGTCATCCAGTCCTTCACCAACGCCCTGCAAAAAGGCATGGACTACGTAGCGGAACACACACCGGAAGAAATTGCCAAAGTCATCAAACCCCAGTTTGAGGAAACCGACTTGGAAACCCTTACCACCATCGTTACCCGCTATTACGAGCAGGATACCTGGAAAACCAATCTGATATTTGAAGAAGAATCCTTCACCCTGCTCCAGAATATTCTGGAAGAAGCAGGGGAGCTTCCCGAACGGGTTCCCTATGACAAATTGGTAACCACGGATTTTGCCCAAAATGCCGTTAAGTAAAGACTTGCCCCAGGCAGCCGCCCGGCCCGCTGTCCGTAAGGCTAAACACCATTAGCCCATCTCCGTGAACTATTCTCCTATTTAGATTAAAATCCCGCCAGCTCCAGCAGGATTCCTGCCGCGCTGGCGGGATCTTACTATCTGATCACAATATGCCGGGAAGTAATAAGGGCCAGATTCACCAGTGCCATGATGAATGAAAACAGCACAAGGGCCATGGTGAGCAGGATGGCCGGAACATCATAGACTATCTTATTCTGCTCCAGTACCTTTCCCTCTTTGTAAGCGCCAAATAATAATGCGGTCAGATATAAAATTACTCCAGCTCTTTGCGAGTTGGAGTAATTCACTATAATTC
>QXWO01000005.1 GCA_009911035.1 Lachnospiraceae bacterium | reverse complement strand
GGCATTTCCCAGGCATCAAGGTGTTGGAGCATCATGATGCCGTAGAGGCGGCAGTACCACATCTTCGTAGAGCGGTGCCTGCCGTCTTCTAATTTATAGTCCTCTTTCTCGCGCTTGTTGGAGCGTTCCACGGAAGTTCTTCTATCATATTCCGTTTCCCATGCTTTAGAGTCCCTTGGCGGTATGTTAAATAACCTTGGATTGTCATCGGTAAAGGTGTGTACGGTTCTTCCATATTTCGCCGGTGAACAAGGGTGTCCACAGAAGCAGCCACGTTTCCGGTCTGACTTCGGGCACCGGTATTTTGCCCGGTGTTTGGCAGCTTCATATCCATCTTTATGCATACGTAAGCCCAACTTACAGACAGGGACACCATCATCATCAATTGTAAAATCGTCCTTATAGGTAAAATGCCCGGTATGACCGGGATTGAGGCCGATAAACGGTGTGATATCTTCCCGTCTGCAGTATTCATAAACAGCGTAAGCGTCATGTGCAGAATCCAGAAGGAGCTTTTCAATCTGGAATTCCGGAAGATACGCTTTCATGGTGAAAAAGGAATGCAGGAAGGAAAGCATGTCATGCCGGGAGGCCCGCTCTAAAAGCGGAAACACAGGGAGGTCGCTGAAGGAATCGGAAGCCACATACATGTAGAGGTGGTAGCCGAAGAAATAACATTCCCGGTGGGAGTCCCATCCCCAGTTACAGTCGGGCTGGGAAAAATGACGTTTGCAGTTACAGGAAGAACAGCCTTTCTCCTTACAATGGCAAATGCGCTTTTTCCGCTGCTGTGCGGCAGTACGGACAGGGGTGCCGTCACCGGCAAGAGCCAGGTGCCGGGGATTAACCAGCCCCCTGTGGATGGATTGGTCCAGAAACTGCTGCTGATAAAGCCGGAAAATGAGGAAAAAGGGATTCTCAGGCTTTAAATGCCAGCGTTCCAGCAGGGGAAGAAGTTTTGAAGCAGTGCTGGAAGAATCGCAGGGAGTCTTATCACCTTTCTTCTTCCCCTTGGGAGTTTTCTTCATTTTAGGGAACCGGTCTTTCGGGGAAAGGCTGTTGGAGTCATCCTGCCAGATGCGGGAAAAGAAATCATAAAAAGTACCGACACCAGGGGTATCACCGAAAGAGAAACCGCTGAGGATAGCATAAAGGGGAGTTTCCTTGAGCATGCGGCACCAGACAGTGATAGAAGACACTTTTAGTTTCAAAGCAAACAGATAGGAACGCAGCATGCAGGAAGGGAGCCTTGGTTCCGGGCCAAAAACAGAGTAACATTCCCGCATGATAGAATCCGTCTGGGAAAGATCGAGATACCAGAACTGCACGATATAATCCCAGGTGCTTTTTGGAAGAACAAAGGGATCAGGATAAAATTTAAGGAACTGGGATACGAAAGTATCCTGATAGGCGGCATGGCCGCCGGGATTTGTAGGTAACAAAGAAACCGCCTCCAGTCGATTGAAATAAAATATAATCAATCGGCTTCGCCGCAAATTTTGAGCGATTTGTCAAGTGTTTTTACAAAAAAAGTGGGTGATTTTTTTGAGATAGGGGTCTGAAAGCCTTATAAAATCAAGGCTGAAGATTCCGAGAAGTTATGAAACAACGGGGAGGAAAATAGCTATGGGAAAATGTTTTAGCGATGCGGTGGAGCAGGCACTTAAGTACATTTATTATGACCTGCGTGCCGGAAAAGGAGCAGAAGGGTTTGCGCTTCTGGTGGAAGCTTCTGCACAAGGGGACGGGGATGCATCCTGCATTCTGGCACGGTGTTACTGCGGTAACCAGTATGTATGGAGCGGCCATGATTTCCCGGAAGACGATGACAAGGCAGTAAGCCTGATCCACAAGGCAGTAGAGCAGGGCAGCGGAATTGGTGTTCTGGTGGCACTGCGTACAGGGGAACTGACGCCGTCACTGGAAAAGAAGATGCCTTTTGCAAACCTGCAGGAAGCTTTTGACAGCGTAGACGCGAAGGCAAAAATGGGGGATGCATTTAGCCAGTATACAGTGGCAAACTCCTATTTTTGGTGGGATTTTTTGCGGATTCAGGGAAAGGGACGGGACTCTTTTTCCAGTGAAAAAGAATATAAGGAATTCTTAAGGCAGAATATTTCCAAATGCGAGGACTTATTCCAGAAAGCATTCCAGGGCGGTATGTACTTTGCGGCCAATAATCTGAACCGCTACTACAGCCAAGGGGATGAAGATATCATTGCACCACGCCCGGAACTGGCCAGAGATCTTTATAAGCGGGGGGCGGAGATGGGATTTCCCATCCACCAGTGGTTTTATGGGGAAGAACTGGAGGAACAGGGAAAGCTGGAGGATGCGCTTTACTGGTACAAACTGGCAGCACAGGGAGGACAGTTGGAGTGCTGGTACTATGTCGGCCGTGCTTATGAGGAAGGAAAAGGAACCCCAAAAGATTTATCTTATGCGGCCCAGTGCTACGAGAAGGGGCTGACCCAGGTAAAGGACACCGGTAAAAGAATCGGCTGCGCCAACCGTCTGGGTGCCCTGTATTATGACGGAGAAGGCGTAGAAAAGGACTATGCCAAGGCTTTTCAGCTTTTGAAGTACGGGTATGAGCATAATACTACCTATGGCGTCTGCTATCTGGGTAAATGTTATTTCCGGGGCTGGGGAACCCAGCAGGACTATGTGAAGGCAAGAGAATTTCTGGAACAGGTGGACTGGACAAATAGGGAAGCTTTTTACATGCTGGGCGTAATCTATGGGCAGGGACTTGGTGTACCTGTTGACATTAAAAAAGGCGTAGAGTATCTGCAAAAAGCAGGGAATAATCAGGAAGCCAGGGAAGAACTGCTAAAATATAAGAAAACCCTTTTCGGGAAATGGGTGCGCAGATAGATTTTCTTAACATAAGGATAGTTTGCTAAACACGCTGTCCGTTGCTTTGGATTTTTACAGGGGATATGGAGGTGACAGGCAGTATGGATGAATATATAGATAAATCTAAAACAGAATTGGATAAATGTATGGCGGGAGAATATTATGACTGCCATGACAAAATTTTTCTGGAATTTAAAAACACTACAAGAAAACTTCTGAAAGACTATCATGCCCTTGCCTATGATCAGAAGGAAGAAAAGAGAAAAGTCTTAAAGGAATTATTTGGGGGAATCGGTACAAATGTGTCTGTGGGACAGCCCTTTATCTGTGACTATGGGAGAAATATTTATCTGGGAAGCAATGTTTCTGTCAATATGAACTGCACGTTTGTGGACTGCAACAAAATAACCATCGGGAATAATGTGCTGATTGCCTCCAATGTCCAGCTATATACAGCAACCCATCCCGTGGAATTGTCCGAAAGACTGACGCCCGGCTGGGGTCCTGATATGGAGGAGTATTTCTGTCGTACCTATGCCCTGCCAATAACCATTGGCAACGGCTGCTGGCTGGGCGGAGGTGTGGTGGTTCTACCCGGAGTAACTATAGGAAACGGTTCTGTTATAGGGGCAGGAAGCGTGGTGACGAAGGACATTCCGGAAAATTCCCTTGCAGTGGGCAGTCCCTGCCGTGTGATCCGTAAAATCAACCAGAATGAAGAAAGGAAAGAAGGCAATGCCTAATATCAGCGTACTAATCAAACCCGCTTCTGGGATGTGCAATCTGCAGTGTAAGTACTGCTTTTACTGTGATGAAACAAAGAACAGGGAAGTGGAATCTTATGGATTTATGGAGGAGGAGACTCTGGAGAAGGTTATACAGAAAGTTTTGGACTTTTCGGATACGGCATGTACGATTGCCTATCAGGGAGGAGAGCCTTTTTTACGGGGACTTGATTTCTTTAAAAAATCAGTGGAGCTGCAAAAAAAATATAATATTAAGGGTATAAAAATATCAAATACCATTCAGACAAACGGAACCTGTCTGGATGAAGACTGGGCAAAATTTTTAAAAGAAAATAACTTTCTTGTGGGAATTTCCCTGGACGGCATTATGTTTACCCATGATTCTTTCCGGGTTGACAAAAAGGGGCAGGGAACCTTTGAACGGGTGATGGAGGGAATCGGACTGCTGAAAAAGTATGAGGTGGATTTCAATATTCTGACAGTGGTGAATGCAGCAACGGCAAAGAAAATTACCCAGATTTATGATTATTTTAAACAAAACGGCTTTATGTATCTGCAGTTTATTCCCTGCCTGAATCCCTTAGGAATGGAAACGGAACGTTTTCCTCATACGCTTACGCCCAAAGCTTACGGACATTTTCTGAAAACCCTGTTTGATTTGTGGTATAACGATTTTAGAAAAGGAGTCATGGTGCATATCCAGCAGTTTGAAGAGTATGTCAGAATGCTTCTTCTCATGCAGCCGGATGTGTGCGGCATGAGCGGTATATGTTCCTGCCAGAACGTGGTGGAAGCTGACGGAGGCGTTTATCCGTGTGATTTCTATGTGCTGGATGAATATAAGCTGGGCAGCTTAAAACAGAATTCTTTTGAAGAAATTCACGAAAAAAGAAAAGAGATCCATTTTGTAGAAGATTCGGCAATTATGCATGAGGATTGTAAAAAATGTAAGTATGCCCCCATATGCAGGGGCGGATGCAGAAGGCACCGGGTCATTGCAGACTGTCAAAGCCCTAAGAATTATTTTTGTGAGTCCTATTATGAATTTTTTAGCTATTCTATTAGCAGATTGGAGGAGATAGCTGCTATTTACCAAAAAAATTACTAATTTTTTTGAATGAATTAGACAGGATTTGTAAAAAATAGCCTATTTCGTACAACTTTTTAAACTACTGGTCAAAACTTGTTGAGAGAGAAAATCAAAATATGTTATAGTGAAATCACATCAGAGATGTGCGAAAAACTGCAGGGATCGTAAAATTATGAAAAAGGAGACGTGAAGATGAAAAAAAGAATTTTAAGTGCTGTTCTGACTCTCACAATGGCAGTAGGATTGCTGGCGGGATGTGGAGGAAGCAAAACTGCAAGCTGGACAGTCACCTGTCCGTGGGCGCCTTCAGGCGTTGCGGCAATGGTAAGCCAAAAGGCAGCTTCCATGTCAACTAACTATTCCAAGAATATTATTCTTGTAGCCGATGCAATCAAAGGGGATGCGGCTACGGTTAATAACTGGGTGGCTGATACGAAAGCGGATGATACAGAACTGGTATTTGCAGGAGAAGGTTTATTCTCGATCACTCCGATTTTAGACCCGGCCAAACTGCAATTTACATATGATGATTTTGTTTTTGTAGAGAATTTATATTCTTCCGTGTTTGTAATGTCCGCAGATGCTAGTCTTAACATCAATGGAATGAGCGATTTGGAAACTTATCTGGCAGGCGTGGATGAAATCAGTGTGGCAGCAAATGGCGCAACAAGTTCGGAAGCATTTTTGGCAGCAGCGCTTTTCGGTTCTATGGGCTATGGCGAGAAATTAAAGATCACACCTTATAGTTCGGCAGCAGAAGCAGCCCAGGCAGTGGCAAGAGGAGAAACCAGTTTTGCAGTTTCCCATCAGTCACAGATACTGGAAACCTATCAGCAGGGCGGTGTTACCATCGTTTGTGCATTTGACGGTGAGGATATAGCAGACGGCGAGTTTGCAGGCGTTGAAGGTGTAGGAAAGTATGGATATCCTTATTTCCGTAACCGTTGCTTTGTGCTTGCCCGCTCTGGCACCAAGGCTGAAACAGTAAGCGAGCTTAAGAAACTATATGATGATATTCTTGCAGACGCTGAAATGGCATCCTGGCTGAGCGATACCATGATGCTGGAAGTGGATACTATGAGCGAGCAGGATGTTCAGGACCATATCCAGAATGTTCAGAACATTGTAAATGAATATTATGATATCGTAGTAAACTAATCGAACCTCTTCATAGGATGGACAGGACCAGATAGGACTGCCCATCCTCTTTTCATTCAATGAGACGATTCGCGAAGCGTATCGGCGTCTGATCTAATGGGGCGTTCTTAATGGAGTGCCTGGTTATTTCATATGGAAAGGAGTTTAGATATGAAAGAGAAAGAAGGCTGGATAGACCGGCTGGATAAAAAAAGAGATGAGATAGATGAGAAACTTGCCAAAAAGGAAATAAACCTGCCCATAGAATTTGTTGCAGGAATTGTATTTTTGGTGCTTGGACTGGTAGTTTTGCTGATTATGCCGAATCAGGTACCAGTATCTGATACAGATGTGGTCAACGGCCGCGTGTTCCCGACGCTGCTTATGGTAGTTATGATGATTTTCAGCGGTGTGCTTTTGCTGAAAGAATTGTACAATGTTTATGTTAAAAAGCGTCCATGGACTACAAAGACAGTGAACTTACTGGTGGAGGTAAAAGCGCTGGAGATCCTGGCTATTTTGCTGCTGACTTACGTGATCTGCCGGGTCACAGATTTATTTGTTATAGGAGCAATTTTCTGTTGTCTGGGATTTTTGGTTTACTTCCGCTGCCGTAAGAAAAGTTATTATGCTATTACGCTGACAGCGGCAGTACTGATTTGGGTGGCGTTCCGTTTCGGGCTGAACGTGAGCTTTTGAGAAAGGGGGTTTTAGAGTATGTTAGAATTTATTGGTCCGGCTTTAGAGCATTTGTTTACATTAGAAAACTTCCTTTGGATGAATCTGGGCGTATTTATTGGTTCAGTATTTGCTGCGGTTCCGGGGCTTACGGTAATTCTTTGTGTTATTCTGTTCCTGCCATTTACTTATAAGATGACGGCAATTCCGGGCATGATGTTCCTACTGGGTATTTATTGTGCAGGGGGGTATGGGGGAAGCGTATCTGCCATACTGATCAATACACCGGGAACGCCCCATGCGGCGGCTACCATGATGGACGGACATCCTCTTTCCCAAAAAGGACGTACAAAGGCGGCGCTTAAAATTGCGTTGTATGCGTCTACTTTCGGCGGGGTATTTTCCGCACTGATGCTTTTATTCTTAGGACCGCAGGTGGCGCAGGTTGCCGCCCAGCTTGGTACGGCGGAATATTTTATGGTGTGTCTGTTTGGTCTGACGATTATTGCCGGTGTTTCTGGGAAAAGTATGATTAAAGGTATTATTGCCGCCTGTGTAGGGCTTTTGATTTCCTGCATTGGGGCAGACCCCATGACAAGTTATGACAGATTTACCCTTGGAATTTCCCGTTTATACCTGGGGCTGGATCTTGCTATCTGCCTGATCGGACTTTTTGCGCTTGTGGAAATTTTGGCAAAGGCAGAAAAGAAGCCAGGGCCGCTTATTCTGGATGCAGAGAAAATGCATGATAATGGAAAAATATCGAAAGATGAATATAAAAGGTTACTTCGGCCTACACTGCTGTCATCTATCATAGGCGTTATGGTAGGCATTATTCCGGGAACCGGAGCGTCAGAAGCATCCTGGTTCAGTTATGACAGGGCAAAGGCAATGTCTAAACATAAGGAAGAATTCGGACATGGGTCCGTAGAAGGTATAGCAGCCGCAGAAGCAGCTAATAATGCAGTAACCGGTGCAACACTGATTCCACTGCTGACCATGGGTATTCCCGGTGATGGAACAGTAGCAATTATGCTCTCCGCCCTTATGATCAACGGTCTGAATCCGGGGCTGAGCCTGTTTACGACACAGGGTGATATCATGTATGCAATTATGATTGGTTTGATATTCGTAAATTTATTTATGCTTTTGCAGGGAAGTTTTTTGACAAAACTTTTTGCAAAGGTGGTATCCATCCCTCAGGAGATTTTGACGCCAATCATAGTTCTTTTTTGCTTTGCCGGAGCCTATTCGGTGAATAAGAATTATTTTGATGTAGGAGTGGCACTGGTTTTTGCAATCATTGCCTGGCTGCTGCGCAAGCTGGAAATGCCGGCGGTACCTATTTTGTTAGGAATGGTACTGGGAAATATGACGGAAACGAATTTCCGCCGTGCCCTGCTGATATCCAATGGAAATCCTGCCATTTTTGTAAGCAGCATTTATTGTATCATTTTCATAGTATTAACTGTCCTTGCGGTGGCAACTCTTATAAGAAGCAAGATGAAGGAAGCAAAGACAGGCATAAAAAAATAGTGGAGGGAAGTTTATGGCTTATAATATAATATTTTATTTTACAGATCAGCAAAGGGCAGATACCTGTGGATGCTTTGGACAGCCGTTAAATATTACGCCGAATCTTGACCGGCTGGCGTCAGAAGGAGTAAAATTTGATTATGCATTCTCGCCCCAGCCTGTCTGCGGCCCCTGCCGTGCATTGTTCCAGACAGGTAAATATCCTACGGAAACGGGATGCTTCCGTAACAATGTTATGTTGCCGGACAATATTAAAACATTGGCAGATTATATAGAAGAAGCAGGATATGAGACGGCATATATCGGTAAGTGGCATCTGGCAAGTGACGGGGAATTAGAAAAGCCGCCAAAGATCGACCATACGATCACTGCCATTCCACAAGAATTGAGGGGGGGATATACCGGATTCTGGCGCACTGCCGATGTATTGGAATTTACTTCACACGGTTATGATGGATATGTATTTGATGAAAACAATAACCGGATAGATTTTAAGGGATACCGGGCAGACTGCATTACGGACCTTGCTCTTGACTTCTTTGATGAAAGGGATACAGAAAAGCCGTTTTTTATGACTATATCCCATATTGAGCCTCATCACCAGAATGACCGGAAACATTATGAAGGGCCGGAAGGATCTAAAGAAAAGTTTAAAGACTATATACTGCCGGAAGATTTGAAAGCATTAAAAGGGGACGCAGAAATTGAATATCCTGATTATCTGGGAGCATGTGAAAATCTGGACAAGAATTTAGGCAAACTGGTCGAAAAATTAAAAGAGAAAAACCTGTATGATAATACAATCATCATATTTGCATCTGACCATGGTTCCCACTTCAAGACACGGAACCGGGACAGCCATTTAAATGGTTATGACGATTATAAGCGTTCCTGCCATGATGCATGTCTTAGAGTTCCCCTTGTTATTGCCGGAGGCCCTTATAAAGGGGGAGTGGCAGTGGAGGAGCTGGTAAGCACAGAGAGCCTTCCCAAGACTATTCTTGCCATAGCGGGCGTGGACGTGGGAGATGCCATGATAGGCGAAAACCTTCTGAATGTGGTGGAAAAGAAGGACAAAGAACGACCGAACCAGATTTTTGCGCAGATTTCCGAGAGCAGAGTGGGAAGATGTGTCAGGACGCCGAGATATACGTATTCCGTATATGCGCCGGGAGTTAATGGCGGCGAGGCAGCATCGTCAGATGTTTATGCAGATGATTTCCTGTATGATATGGAGAAAGATCCGTATCAGTTAAATAATGTGGTTGATAATGCTGATTATGCAGATGTGAAAGCAGATATGAGAAAACGCCTGCTTGACTGGATAGAAAAAGCAGAAGGAAAAAGACCGGTAATTACGGATTAAGGAGTTACACTTATGGGAGCTTTGGATAAAAAATCAGAGCAGACATATCTTTGGTTACGTTCTTATATTGATGAGAATAAGTTTGCAGATAATTCAAAACTCCCATCGGAAAATGTATTAAGCCACCGGTTGAAAGTGAGCCGGGAAACTGTCCGCACTGCTCTTGCCAGACTGGATCAGGAAGGACTGATACGAAAGGTCAGAGGAAGCGGGACTTACATAAATAAGGAAGTAGCCCTGACAAAGGAATTGGGAGGCAGCAGTGGTAATATTAAAGTTGGGCTGGTACTGCAGGGACAGGACAGGAAGGCCAATTCTGCCCTGATAGACGGAATCCGGAGCGTGCTGCATGCAGGTGAGGTTGAACTTCGCATTTTCCTCACAGACAATAAATTTGCCAATGAACGGCGCTGCCTTCTGACGGTAGTGCATCAGGAGTTTCAGGGATTTATTGTAGACGGCGTGAAAGCAAGCCTGCTGAATCCAAATCTGGACTGTTATAAGCAGATATACCAGAAAAATATACCTGTTATTTTTTATAATAACTATTATAAGGATTTAGATTATCCCCGCGTTATCAGCAATGATAAGCAGTGCGCTGACAGACTTCTTGGACTCTTGATTAAGGCAGGACACAGGCATATAGCCGGAATTTTTATTTACGACAATTACCAGAGCATTGAGAAGTTTCAGGGTATGGCTAAAGCGCTTAGAAGACACCAAGTGGAATTACAGGACGACTATATAAAATGGTGTATTTCCAATGAGGCCCATGATGACCGTTTTATCCACTCTATAGAAAAGTTTTTAAAAGGTATTCCACGCTGTACGGCAATTGTCTGCTGTAATTACATGATTTACCGGCTGGTAAGACAGGCATTAAGGGAGCAGGGAAGAAGGGTACCAGAGGATTATTCTATAATCTGCTTTGACTATTCAGGCGATGACTGGGAGCAGGAAGGAGTTACCTGTTCGATTCACCAGGGATACCAGATTGGACAGGAAGTGGCTTCACGACTTTTGAAAATGATTGAGCGCAGGCAGTGTAAAGGGCAGGATTATTCCTGCATTATGCCTCCACAAATTTATAAAGGGCGTTCCATTAAGCAAATAGGAAAAAAATAAGACTATTACAAAAACCCCGCAGCTTTGTGCTGCGGGGCATTTTTACAATAATCTGTATGAAAGAAGTGTGGCAGCGTCTATTTTAACCAGCTAAACGGCCTGCAGGAGGTAAAGCGTTTAAATTTCCCGGGCCTGCAAAATTTCTTTCATGGTTTTCAGCAGTAACGGAACGTCAATGGGTTTGGTCAGGTGTGCATTTATGCCGCTTTCCAGGGACATACGCTTGTCACTGTCAAAAGCATTGGCGGATAATGCAATAATCGGAATGTTTGCCAGTTCCGGATTATCAAGCCTGCGGATAGCCGCTGTCGCCTGCCGTCCGTTCATTTCGGGCATCTGGATATCCATCAGAACGATATCATAGTCACCGGGCTGGGACTCTTCCACCATTTTAACAGCCACATTACCGTCAGGAGCAGTATCAACGAAAAATCCAAGACCCTGTAATATTTCGGTTTCAATTTCCATATTGATTTCATTGTCTTCCACCAGCAGAAGTTTCAAATCCAGCAGTGGGAAGGAGAAATCGTCAAATTCAGCGGAATCAGAAAAAGGTTCGTTCTGTATACGGAGACGGAGGGTGATGGTAAATATGCTGCCCTTTCCGACAGTGCTTTTTACTTCAATATTTCCACCCATCATCTCTGCAATATTCTTGGCAATCGTAAGGCCTAAGCCAGTACCATAGACACCGCTGAAGGTAGTATTTTTCTCACGCTCAAAGGGATCAAATATATGGGCAAGAAAATCCTTGCTTATGCCAATGCCGTTATCCTTGATCACAAACTGGTAAACGGCAAAGTCGTTTGATATATTTTCCACCTCATTGATTGTCATGTTGACTTTACCGCCATAATTTGTAAACTTCACAGCGTTGTGGATCAGATAGGACAAGAGCTGTTTCAGTTTATCCGGGTCGCATAAAACATCATAATGCTCCAGCTTATCGGTATTGATTGTAAAGTCTATGTTCTTGTCAAGGGCTTTGGAAAGCATAGCCTGATGGAGATCCTGCATAATGTCGCAGAGGTTGCATTCCTTTTCTGCAATTCGGATATCATTCGATTCCGTCCATGCGATTTCCAGAACTTTTTCAATCAAATCCAAAAGCTGTCTGCTGGAGGACTCGATCTTGTTGAGGTAATTCTGCACAGACTCCCTGTTATCCATGTGTTCTTTTGCAAGTGCGGTATAGCCAAAGATGGCATTCAAAGGCGTACGCATATCATGGGACATATTGGAGAGAAAGGTATTTTTGGCTACAATGGCAAGATTAGCGCTGTAAAGAGCTTCCTCAAGAAGTTTCTTTTGTTCCATTTCGCGCAGGACTTCTTCATCGATTCTCCGGTATCCCCAAACAAGCTGGGATATATGATCCGGGCGGCCCACATTTACAATGCGGAGCTGTAAATACTGGGTTTCACCGTTTACAATAATACGGTAGTTCACATAATAAGTTTTGCCTTCCAGCAGCTTCTGACGGATATGGTCAGGATCGGTAGCCTGGGTAACCATTTCACGGTCATCAGGATGAACCCAAGTAGCAATGTAATCGGAAGCGTACCAGATATATCCCCGGGCACAAAGGGTATTGTTAAACTGATATTCAGTCCGCTGGCTTAAACGGTAAGGCAGAACCTTGTCTGAATCCAGATCAACGTAAAGGATGGACTCATAATTCACGCTCAATCCTTCAATTACTTCAAGACGGCGCAAATGTTCCTGATTGATAAGATTTTTTTCGTTATTGTATTCATCAAGAAGATTCTTGATTTTCTTTTCTCTCTCAATGATAAGATTTTTTTCGGTAATCTGACGGTTTCTTTTTTCTGTTGCATCGGCAATAAATACGTAGAAGAGATCCCCCACCTTGTCGCTGTGGACAAAATGGCCGTAATCTTCGATCCACCGTATGCTTCCGTCTCTGGCAGTAATGCGGTATTCTACATAATCTAAATCAAACTGGCTGCCCTTTATCTGATTCGTGATGCTTTCTTCCACCTCTTCCAGATCTTCAGGATGTACAAGCCCTTTAAAAGTATTGCCAGTCATTTCGCGGAATTCATCCATAGAGTCGCATTGAAAAATTCTTAGAAGCGCTTTGTTGGCATAGATAATCTCCTCATTGCCGTCTGCGCGGTAAATTAAAAAGCCGCCGGGCATTTCGTCCATGAATGTCATCACTTCGCAGGCAGTTTCAAGGTCTTGCGATCCCAGTGAAGCAGGCGGCGTATCCGGGCTGGCATTTTCCGATTGGAGGTCAGAAACCGTATTGCTGTTTTCTGGGACATTTAATAGTGTTACAATGTGTTCGATTAAATTGTGATTTGGTTCTTGTATATTCATGATAGCCTCCCCCCTATTTGGTTTATTAAAATTTTAACACAAAATGGACAGTATGTCATTATTGATGTTTATTATATTTATATTAAAATAGTTCTATGCTACAATTTATTACAATAAGCTGGCTCGCGGAGCGTGGCAGCGTTTGTTCAGACAATTATGCGGCAGAAGCCTTATTCTTGTCTAAAATATTTAATTTTTTTTAATTCGGGAGGTTCATATGGGAAAATACATATTAGAGTGCTGTGTGGACAGCGTGGAATCTGCTCTGGCAGCAGTTAAGGGAGGGGCGGACCGGCTGGAACTGTGCGGGGCGCTGATTATTGGGGGTACCTCCCCAAGCCCTGCATTATATGAAGAGATCAGGCGTTACAGTGATATACCAATACGGGTACTGCTCCGGCCCCGCTTTGGAGATTTCCTTTATACAGAACATGAATTTGAAATTCTCAAAAGAGAAGTGGAGATGTTTGGGAAAGCAGGGGCCCAGGGAGTTGTAATAGGCTGTCTGACTAAGGATGGCGGCCTGCATATTCAGCAGATGAAAGAACTGATCACAATTGCAGGGGAAATGAAGGTAACTCTGCACCGGGCTTTTGACGTGTGTGCTGATCCCTTTACGG
Source organism: Lachnospiraceae bacterium (assembly GCA_009911035.1). Lineage (GTDB taxonomy): Bacteria > Bacillota > Clostridia > Lachnospirales > Lachnospiraceae > Suilimivivens. Next base: position 180,016 of record QXWO01000005.1, on the reverse strand, counting down.
TGTACAGGCAGGCCGCGGAACTTGGTATTGACACAGTGCTTACATCAGGGCAGGAAAGTGACTGCATAAAGGGAATGCCTTTGCTGAAACAATTGTGCGGACTCTCACGAGAAATAAACGGTCCGCAGATTATGGCCGGGGCCGGGGTCACGCCCGGCGTTATAAAGAAATTCCTTGACCAGACCGACATCACAAGCTATCATTTATCAGCCAAAATGATCCTGGACAGCGGTATGGACTACCGGAAAGAGGGGGTGCCCATGGGACTTCCCGCCATGAGTGAATACAGTATTTTCAGAACGGACCCCGGAATCGTGGCAGAGGCTAAAAAAGTGCTGGAAGATTATAGGGGGAACAGGGATGCCTAATACGACAAAGCTTCTCTTGGAGGAATCTCTTAAAAAACTGCTTCTTCACAAAACAATTGACAAGATAACGATAAACGACCTGACAAAAGACTGCGGCATAAGCCGGATGTCCTTTTATTATCATTTTAAAGATATCTATGACCTTGCAGAGTGGGTTTGCGAGGAAGACGGCAAGCGTGCCCTCCAGGGTAAAAAGACTTATGATACCTGGCAGGAAGGCATGATGCAGATCTTTGAGGTGATTTTAGAAAACAAACCCTTTATTTTAAATATTTACCGCTGTACCAGCAGGGAAAAGATAGAGAATTATCTTTACAAGCTTACCTACGGTCTGATTGCAGGCGTGGTGGAAGAAAAAAGCATGGGGATAGACTTATCCGGGGAGGACAAAACGTTTATTGCAGAGTTTTACAAGTATGGATTTGTGGGCGTGATACTGGACTGGATCAGCAATGGTATGAAGGACGATTATAAAATAATTGTGAAAAAAATGAGCATAGCCCTGCGTGGGAATATTACGAATTCCATCCAGAATTTTGAGCAGGTGAAAAAGTAAGATATTTTATCAAAACAGGCGGAATGATAAGTTTTTTATCATTCCGCCTGTTTTGTAAATAGAAAAATATGTTTTTAGGGGATAATATAAAGCCATGAAACAAAACAAATGAAAAGCAATGAAAGAAAGGCGGTAATAAATATGGCAGGAAAAAAGAATATCGGACTTGGCATGGCGGCCATTGCAGCAGGTGCAGGTGTAGCAGCCGTTGCAGCAAAGACTCACAAAAAGGCAGAAAAGAAAGAAATCAGGAAAAAGGAAGCAGAACGCAGGCAGGAGTACCGGAATACGGAAATAGGCAAAAACGAAAAAAACAGCAAAGGGATTTACTATTCCAATGGTAACTATGAAGCATTTGCAAGACCCAGAAAGCCCGAAGGCGTGGATGATAAAAATGCTTATATCGTAGGAAGCGGCCTGGCTTCACTTGCAGCCGCATGTTTCCTGGTTCGCGACGGTCAGATGCCGGGTTCCCATATTCACATTCTGGAAGCAATGGATATAGCAGGAGGCGCCTGCGACGGCATTTACGACACATCCAGAGGATATATCATGCGCGGCGGACGTGAAATGGAAAACCACTTTGAATGTCTGTGGGATTTGTTCCGCAGTATTCCGTCCCTTGAGACTCCGGGTGTTTCCGTGCTGGATGAATACTACTGGCTGAATAAGGAAGACCCGAACTACTCCCTCTGCCGTGCAACGGTAAAATGTGGTAAAGATGCACACACGGACGGCAAGTTCAATCTAAGCCAGAAGGGCTGCATGGAAATCATGAAGTTATTCATGACGAAGGACGAAGATCTATATGACAAGACCATTGAAGATGTTTTTGACGATGAAGTGTTTAACTCTACTTTCTGGTTATATTGGAGAACCATGTTTGCATTTGAAAACTGGCACAGCGCCCTTGAGATGAAGCTTTATTTCCAGAGATTCATCCATCATATTGCAGGGCTTCCCGACTTCAGCGCCCTGAAATTTACCAAATACAACCAGTATGAATCGCTGATTCTTCCTATGCAGAAATACCTTGAGGAAGCAGGCGTGGATTTCCAGTTTAATACGGAAGTGACCAATGTGATCTTTGAGTTCGAAAACGGAAAGAAGGTTGCGAAGGCAATTGAATGTAAAGTTAAAGGTGTGGAAAAGGGGATCATGCTTACCGAAAACGACCTTGTATTCGTGACCAACGGAAGCTGTACCGAAGGCACCATTTATGGGGACCAGAATCACGCGCCCAACGGGGATGCGGAAGTCAGAACCAGCGGATGCTGGAGCCTGTGGAAGAATATTGCGAAACAGGACCCTGCCTTTGGCCGTCCGGAAAAGTTCTGTTCAGATGTAGCAAAGACAAATTGGGAATCTGCAACTGTCACCACACTGGATGATAAAATTATTCCCTATATCACGGACATCTGTAAACGTGACCCCAAAAGCGGCCGTGTGGTTACCGGAGGTATCGTAAGCTGTATGGATTCAAGCTGGCTGATGAGCTGGACAATCAACAGACAGGGACAGTTTAAGGAACAGGATAAAGATAAGGTATGTGTCTGGGTATACGGATTATTTACAGATGTTCCAGGAGATTTCATCAAGAAGCCCATGAGGGAGTGTACTGGTATGGAAATTACACAGGAATGGCTTTACCATCTTGGGGTGCCTGTGGAGGATATACCGGAGCTGGCACAAAACAGTGCGGTATGCGTTCCTACTATGATGCCCTACATCACGGCATTCTTCATGCCAAGAACAAAGGGGGACCGTCCTGATGTCATTCCTGACGGATGCGTAAACTTTGCATTCTTGGGACAGTTTGCGGAAACACCAAGGGATACTGTATTTACTACCGAGTATTCCGTAAGGACTGCCATGGAAGCTGTGTACGGACTGCTGGGCGTAGACCGGGGCGTGCCGGAAGTCTGGGGAAGTGTTTACGATATACGGGAACTGCTGGATAGCAGCGTTAAGCTCATGGACGGCAAGTCCCCTCTGGAGATCGAACTGCCGGGACCATTAAACGCACTGAAAAAGCCAATCCTGCGTGTGGTGAAAGGAACTGTGGTGGAGAAAATACTGCGGGATCACGATGTGCTGAAAGAAGGCATGATATAAACTGATTTAAAACAAACGCTGTCACGTGAAATGTGGCGGCGTTTGTCATAATAAAATGATCCCCGTAAGAATCGGTAAAAGATTTTTACGGGGATATCATCCTAAAAATAAAATCTAAATCTTTTAATCCCACATTCCGTTTTCCCTTACGGAAAGAGTCTCTTTGTGACATGCGGGACATGGAGTACTTTCCGGGCTTTCAATAAGTTCTGTGGGATGCCCGCACTTGCCGCAGTTTCCAATGAATTCCCTGTGATTGTCTGGAAGCTTCAATATAGGAACACTTGTTATGCTGCTGCAATGTTTGCAATGGGACAGATGGAATCCAAAATCATATACAGGAAACATAGTATCTCCCACACACTCTTTGATTTCTTTCCGGGTAGCTTCCGGATAGATAGCAGCTACGGCTTCTAAAGTCCCATGCATGATTCCACATCCGGTTATGCACTGCCAGTCTGCTCTGCATGAGGAGCAGGTTACTTTTACAATTTCTCCCATTTATGCTCCTTTCTCAAATGCCGTTAACCGTTTAAAAGCCCCAGAATAATATCTGACTGGCGGTTAGCCTGTGCCAGCATAGCCTGACCTGCCTGTAAAAGAATCTGGTTATTGGAAAACTTAACCATTTCCTCCGCCATATCCGTATCCCTGATGCGGGATTCTGCTGTAGTGGTGTTTTCCACGACATTGTCCAGATTGGCTATGGTATGTTCAAGACGGTTTTGGATCGCACCATAATAGCTTCTCACATTGCTTACATAAATAATTGCATTTTTAACAAAGTTGATAGCATCGTCTGCATCCTGCGTTGTCCGGACATTCATCTCTCCCAGCCCCAGGGCAGCGGCGCTCATTTGATAGAAGTTTATGTCAATATGCTGCCCGGCCTCTGCGCCTACCTGGATAGGTACATTGGCTGCCCCCAATGAAAAATCATAGGAGATCTGGCTGGGGTCGATCATAAAATTATTACCGGCATAACCAGGGGTTCCTGCGCCCCCGTCTGATAAGCTGGGATAGATGATTGAACCAGCGCCGTCTTTGGATTCATATGCCAGTTTTCTGACAAATTCAGTCAGGTTTGCCTCACCAACGCTAAATAATCCTCTGATCTGGGATTCTGTCATTCCTGTCCGGTCGTAAATGGCATTGTTTAATTTTTTGCCGGCAAGAAGATCCTTAAAAACTAAATCCATTCCATGAGCAATATTGGGACCTGTTACATCTTTTGAACCGCCATCTTTGATATTTGCAAGATAGCCAATATAGGCAGAGGCAAGATAGCCATGTCCGTAAGGTCTGCCGGTTACACTGAATTTCTTTAAATAATTACTGATATTTCCGTCCTGGCTGTTATCATTTTTATCGGTCAGCCGTTCTGCATAAAGAAGCAGTTCATTGTTCCAGCCGGTAGTGAATCCGCCTCCGGCGAGCTGTGCTGTTCCTTCTGTGAACCAGGTGGGATATTTTTCCCCAAATCTTCCGCTCATGCCGTCCGTCAGGTTATACTGCATAACCGTGTGCATCAGTTCATGTGTGATGGTAGATTCAAGAACCTCTGCCCGTGATCCCGTTCCGCTTGCGTCAGCATCATTGAAGTCGGCAGCATCTACTTTAAGATACATAGAGTATGCCGGGCCGCCGCCATAGCTGTACCTGAATCCGGCAAGAGCCAAGGTATTGCCGGGACCGTCTATAAAAGAGATATTTAATGCCAAGCTGATCTGTGTATTCCCCTGTGCCGCCGCAAAAGATGGAAAAGCCTGAAAGATGGAATTAACGGCATTGGGAACCAGTGTATTTGCAATCTTATCCGCCAGAGCGCTTCCGCTGCTGACAGCAACGCCTGCCCGGGACATTGTATTGGCTGATAAACCGTCCACCGATACAGACTGATTTGCAAAATCAATGGTCATCTTATACTCATAATTCTCCATGCCGGAAGTTGACATGGGTGAATATCCGCCATCCGGAAATAGTCTGCGCTCATTGAATACAGTATATTTGGATGTGTTGTTGATTTCATTCTTGATCTGCTGGATCTCAAGATCAATTAAAGAACGGTCATTGTCTGTTAAGGTACCGGTTGCAGCTTTGACAGCCAGCTCATTGGCCCTGTGCAGCATTTCATGAATCTCATTGAGTGCGCCTTCTGCGGACTGAACCATGGAAATACCGTCCTGGGCATTGGCTGACGCCTGGGTAAGCCCCCGTATCTGCCTTCTCATTTTCTCAGAAATGGAAAGCCCTGCGGCATCATCCGCCGCCCGGTTGATCTTGTAGCCGGAAGATAACCTCTCGGTCAGAGTACTCTGTGTTTTGACGTTTGTTTTTGAATGTCGGGCCGCATTCCATGCGGCTAAATTAGTTTTTACTGAAAGCATCCGTGCCCCCCCCGAAACATTTCACGTAGTCAAAGACAAAAGCCTTTAGACTAATTGTTTACGAGTCTCAGTATGAAAATAATATTGTAAAGATATAATATAGAAGGTTATCGGCATATTAGTATATTAACATTAGAGAAAAAATTAATAAATATTAGAAAATTATCTGATAATTCCCTTTAAGGATGTTTTTTGGTGACAAATGTTACAAGAAAAATCAAAAACAGATATTCAGAAGACAGATTGTGTTTTGAAAAAATGCATATTATAATTAGTCAACAACCCCGCAGCAGCCGTCCGATATCTGCGCAGACAAGACTGACTGATTTGCTGCCTGCGGGAATAAAAATAGGGAGACAGGTATATGGGTAAATTATGGTACAGGCAGCCAGCCGGCCAATGGGAGGAGGCACTTCCCCTTGGCAATGGCAGGCTGGGAGCAATGGTGTTTGGGGGTGTGGCGGAAGAACATCTTCAGATGAATGAGGAAACTATGTGGTATGGGGGCAGGGTGGACAGGAATAATCCCGATGCCAGGCAAATGCTTCCCAAAATCAGGGAACTAATTTTTGGCGGGGAGATCGGGGAAGCGGAGAGGCTGATGAAGCTGGCCATGTCAGGGTGCCCAAACAGTATGCATCCTTATCAGACGCTGGGAGATATTTATTTCCAGTTTACAGGTCTGGAAAACCCGGAGAATTATTCCCGTGAACTTGATTTGGACGAGGCCGTATACAGGCAGAAGTTTACCTGCGGCACAACTCTTTACAGCCGGGAAATATTTATCTCAAAGCCCCATGATGTGATGGCAATGCGTTTCAGGGCAGAGGGAGGCGGAAAGATTCAGTTTACGGCAAGGCTGGAAAGACAGCGGTTTTTTGACGGTGTGAAGAAGGCTGGGACCAGAGGGATCTGTTTGTATGGAAATCTGGGAAAAGGCGGATTTGACTTTTCCATGATGTTAGTGGCAGATGTACAGACCGGAAATGTGCAGGTGATCGGGGAGCATCTTGTGGTGAAGGATACGGATGATGTGACTCTTTATTTCTGTGCAGGGACTTCTTACCATGTGACGGAAGCCATGCTGGAGCCGTCTATCCTGGATAAGCTCCAGTGTGCGGGGCGGGAAGGCTGGGAGAACCTGCTGGCAGGACATGTGGAGGACTACCGCCAGTTGTACGGCAGGGTGGAATTCGATTTGGAGAATGTTGCCGGATTTGACAAAATCCCTACGGACAGAAGGATAGCAGAGGCAAAGAAAGGGCAGGCAGACAGAGGGCTGGCTAAACTGTATTTTGATTATGGACGCTACCTGCTGATTTCCAGCAGCCGTCCGGGAGGCCTTCCGGCTACTTTACAGGGACTCTGGAACCCGGATATGCTGCCTCCGTGGGAGTCCAAATACACAATCAATATCAATACGGAAATGAATTACTGGCCTGCAGAGGTCTGCAATCTGCCGGAATGTCATATGCCGCTGTTTGACATAATCAAAAAGATGGTTCCAAACGGACGCAAGACGGCCCGCATCATGTATGGATGCAGAGGATTTGTGTGCCATCACAATACAGATATACACGGCGATACGGTGGTGCAGGACCACTGGAATCCCGGTTCCTACTGGGTCATGGGGGCGGCATGGCTTTGCACCCATCAGTGGACTCATTATCTGTACACACAGGATATAGAATTCCTGAAAGAAAGTTTCCCGGTTATGCGGGAGGCAGCATTGTTTTTCTTGGATTTTCTGGTGGAGTATAAAGGGAATCTTGTGACCTGTCCTTCTGTATCACCGGAAAATACATTTATTCTCCCTAATGGGCAAAAGGGAGCCAATATCTACGGGGTAACAATGGATAACCAGATTCTACGGGATCTGTTTGACCAGTGTATTGAAGCGGCGCAGGTGCTGGGGGTGGAGGATGATTTAAATGAACAGTTAAAGGAAGCAAAAAATAAGCTGATACCTACCCGGATAGGAAAACAGGGAAATATTATGGAGTGGCCGGAGGAGTTTGAAGAACTGGAACCGGGGCACCGCCACATTTCCCATCTGTATGGTTTGTATCCGTCAGAACAGATTTCCGTGGACGGTACACCGGAACTGGCACAGGCGGCCAAAGTGACACTGGAACGCAGGCTTGCGTCCGGCGGCGGCCATACGGGATGGAGCAGGGCCTGGATTATCAACCACTATGCGAAACTCTGGGATGGGGAGAAGGCTTATGAAAATATAGAAAAGCTTTTTGCCGGTTCCACCTATGATAATCTGTTCGACAAGCATCCGCCCTTCCAGATAGATGGAAATTTCGGTGTCACGGCGGCCATTGCCCAAATGCTGGTGCAGAGCACGCTGTCGCGGATCGTACTTCTGCCTGCGCTTCCAAAAGCATGGGGCAGCGGCAGTATAAAAGGACTCCGCCTTCAGGGCGCCGGGGAAATTGATCTATACTGGCAGGAGGGCGTTCTGAACAAATGCAGCATCCGGTCGGATAAAGGCATGAAAACCTGCGTAAAATATGGCGATGTCAGGGAATTTTTCTGGTGGAAAGCCGGGGAGGAGAAAACAATTGTCTGGGACAAAAAAGCAGGAGCCCTTATTCCCACAGCCACCGGAGAAGAAGCAGGTTGATTTATGCGCTTTTAGTCTGTGCTGTTAAAAGAACAGACCGGAATTTTTCAGCGCGATGGCAGAAAGAAGGAATGAAAATGGAAAAAATATTTCTTGCAGAGGTAAAAAGGCAGGCCGGGCAGGCAGCAGAAGAACTGCTGGCCCAGGCTTGTTTATCGGAAGGGGATATTCTGGTGGTGGGATGTTCCTCCAGTGAGGTTACAGGGGAAAGGATTGGCACTTCCTCCAGTTTAGAGACTGCGGCGGCTGTTTTTGAAGGGATCTATGAAGTGGTCAGGAAAAACGGGCTGTATCTGGCCGCCCAATGCTGTGAACATCTCAACCGTGCAATTATTATAGAAAGAGAGCTCGCCAGACGGGAGAGGATTCCGGTAGTCAATGTGGTGCCCCAGCCTAAAGCCGGCGGTTCTTTCGGAACTACAGCCTATGAAAGATTTGCCCACCCGGCAGCGGTAGAGCATATAAAGGCACAGGCTGGGATGGACATTGGAGATACTCTGATTGGCATGCACCTTGACGAGGTGGCGGTTCCTGTCCGCACTGCAACAAAAAGGATTGGACAGGCCCATTTGGTGTGTGCCAGGACCAGAGGAAAGTTTATAGGCGGCGAGAGGGCAGTTTATAAGAAAGAAATGCTTTAAATTCTTGAAAAACCCATATGCATTTGTTACACTAAATACGGATTGGTTAAGAAAAATCATTTTATAAAAAGGAGCGGATATTATGAACAAAGTAACATTTGACTATTCCAAAGCTGCCTGTTTTGTAAAGGACCACGAAGTGGAATCCATGAAAAAGCTGGCTATGGATGCAAAGGATCTGCTGGTTTCCAAAACAGGAGCAGGCAATGATTTCCTTGGCTGGATCGATTTGCCTGTAGATTATGACAAGGAAGAATTTGACAGGATCAAGAAGGCGGCTGCCAAGATCCAGAGTGATTCGGAAGTCCTTCTTGTAATCGGAATCGGCGGTTCTTATCTGGGTGCAAGGGCTGCAATTGAATTTTTAAGACACAGCTTTTACAACACCGTCAGCAAAGAGGTAAGAAAAACCCCTGAAATTTATTTTGTGGGTAACTCCATCAGCTCTACTTATATCAAACATTTGATGGATGTGATCGGAGAGAGGGACTTCTCCATCAATATGATCAGTAAGTCCGGCACCACCACGGAGCCTGCCATTGCATTCCGTGTATTTAAGGAAATGATGGAAAAGAAATACGGCAAGGAAGAAGCTGCAAAGAGAATCTATGCAACCACGGACAAGGCAAAGGGCTCTCTGAAAAATCTGGCAACGGAAGAAGGATATGAAAGCTTTGTGGTTCCCGATGATGTAGGCGGACGCTTTTCTGTTCTTACAGCCGTGGGCCTGCTTCCCATTGCAGTAAGCGGCGCAGACATTGACAAACTGATGGAAGGCGCGCAGGCTGGACGCAAGGCAGCTTTAGAAGCTCCTTTTGAAGAAAATGACGCAGTGAAATATGCGGCACTGCGCAATATCCTTTTAAGGAAAGGCAAAGGAATTGAAATTCTTGCAAATTATGAACCCAGTGTACATTTTGTTTCTGAATGGTGGAAACAGCTTTACGGTGAAAGTGAAGGAAAAGACCAGAAGGGTATCTTCCCTGCAAGTGTTGACCTGACCACTGACCTGCATTCTATGGGCCAGTTTATCCAGGACGGTTCCAGAAATATGTTTGAGACTGTTATCAATATTGAAACCAGCAGAGAGGAAATCATCTTACAGGAGGAAGCTGTGGACCTTGACGGGTTGAATTATCTTGCAGGCAAGAGTGTTGATTTCGTCAACAAGAGCGCAATGAACGGCACAATCCTTGCACACACAGACGGACAGGTCCCCAACTTCATGGTGACGATTCCCGAAGTGAATGAATTCTATTTAGGAGAACTGTTCTACTTCTTTGAATTCGCCTGCGGTGTAAGCGGATACCTGCTTGGAGTGAATCCTTTCAATCAGCCTGGTGTGGAGAGCTATAAGAAGAATATGTTTGCCCTTCTTGGAAAGCCCGGCTATGAGGCACAGAGAGAAGAACTGCTTAAGAGATTATAAAATAATAATATAGTGGTTATAAGTGAGAGTACCCGGAAGGATCATGATTTTCCTTCCGGGTATATTTAATTACAATAAGCCGATTCGCGAAGCGTGTCGGCGTTTGTTTGTCAGACACACAGCAGGGCCTCTTTCATACTTTTTACATATTCGCCTACCGGAGCGGCAGCGTCCCTTCCATGCTTTTCAATTAATTTTATGATGGCGGCGTCTGTCATAATGCCGTCCGCATGTTGGGCCAGCATGGCCGCCTGTCCAGGGGTCGAAACGCTGGGACCTGCTGCACAGGGAAGGGATGTGTTTTCCCGCACCAGCTCTACAAGGGAAGAAATATCAGTATCGGATTTGGTGTCAGTGCCGGATACTCCCAGGCTGGATACAATATAAACAAAACCTTGTGCTGTTCGGGCAATCATGGCAGTCCGGTTTGCGGAGGTGGGGGCAATCAGAGAAATAAGGGCCACATCGTATTTCTGGCAGATATCGCTAAATTCTCCTTTTTCCTCAAAGGGCAGGTCCGGAATGATCAGCCCGTTTATCCCGATTTCTGAACAGCTACGGATAAACTTTTCCGCATCGTAAGAAAAGATTACATTAGCATAGGTCAAAAATACCATGGGCAGGTTTACAGGAGCGCAGGCATCTTCCCGCAATTCCCTTACCATCTGGAATATTTTGTCGGTGGTGACGCCGCCCTTTAGGGCGCGCAGGCTGGCACTCTGGAGGATTGGACCTTCTGCAGTGGGGTCGGAAAAGGGAATTCCCAGTTCAATTAAGTCAGCGCCGTTTGCAGCCATGCTACGGATAATTTCCTTCGTGGTTTCCAAATCCGGATCCCCGCAGGTGATAAATGGAATGAAGGCTTTGCCTGCCGCAAAGGCATCTGCTATTTTATGTGTTTTATTCATGGATATCCTCCCCTCTGTAGCGGGCGATAGCAGCGCAGTCTTTGTCTCCACGCCCGGAAATGGTGATGACGATAATCTGGTCTTTGGAATATTTGGGTGCGATTTTCAGGGCATGGGCGATGGCATGGGCACTTTCAATAGCCGGGATGATGCCCTCTGTACGGGAAAGGTATTCAAAGGCATTCACCGCTTCATCATCTGTGACGGGAACATATTTTGCCCGGCCTGTGTCGTGAAGCCATGCATGTTCCGGGCCGATGCCGGGATAGTCCAGTCCTGCGGAGATTGAGTAAACGGGTGCAATCTGGCCGTATTTGTCCTGACAGAAGTAGGACTTCATGCCATGGAAGATACCAGGCCGTCCGGTGCTGATGGTGGCGGCGGTTTCAAAGGTGTCAATTCCCCGTCCGGCGGCTTCACAGCCAATCAGTTCCACATTTTTGTCTTCAATAAAGTGATAGAAGGTTCCCATGGCGTTACTGCCGCCGCCCACACATGCCATTACCACATCCGGGAGCCGTCCTTCCTTTTCCATAACCTGCTGTCTGATTTCACGGGAAATGACAGACTGGAAATCTCGTACGATGGTAGGGAAGGGATGGGGGCCCATGACGGAACCAAGGCAGTAGTGGGTATCGTCGATCCGGCTGGTCCACTCCCGCATAGCTTCCGATACAGCATCCTTTAAGGTGGCAGTCCCTGTTTTGACGGAAACGACCTTGGCGCCTAACAGGCGCATCCGGTAAACATTAAGAGCCTGTCTTATGGTATCTTCCTCTCCCATAAAAACAACACATTCCATGCCCAGCAATGCGGCGGCGGTGGCAGAGGCAACGCCGTGCTGACCGGCTCCGGTTTCGGCAATTAGTCTGGTTTTACCCATCTTTTTGGCAAGAAGGGCCTGTCCTAAGACATTATTGATTTTGTGGGAGCCGGTGTGGTTTAGGTCTTCTCTTTTTAAATAAATTTTCGGACCGCCTAAATCTTTCGTCATTTTTTCAGCATAATACAGACGGCTTGGGCGGCCTGCATATTCGTTTGACAGAGCGGTCAGTTCACGGTTAAATTCCGGATCTTCTTTGTAATGGTTGTAAGCTTCTTCCAGCTCTATTACGGCATTCATGAGAATTTCAGGGATATACTGTCCGCCGTGGGCGCCGAAGCGCCCCTTTGAGTTTGGCATAAATGAATTTTCCATGGTTTTATCTGCTTCCTTTCGTGTGAATTTTTAAAGAACAACGGATACGCCGTCCTATTTTGTGAGCCGGTTTATGGTAACAAACGCTGCCACGCTCCGCGAGACAGCTTATTGTAATAAAAAACGCCCCTGGCAGAAGTTTATCTTCTGCCAAGGACGAATATTAACTATCCGCGGTGCCACCTTGGTTTACAGCCTTAGGCTGTACGCTTAACAGGATACCATCATATCCCTGACAACTGACGTGTGTCTTACGTTGCAGAATACTTATAAAATATGCTCTAAAACTATTTCATATAATATGTTGACTGCACCCTCAGCGGTCCATTTGATGACTTGTTTTCCGCCTGTTCTCAGCAACACCAGGCTCTCTGTAGGAGCATCATCACCTTTATCTCCGCCTCAACGGTTTCGGTATTATTAAGTTTTTACATAGAATCTCTGGTAAAACCGGACATCTGTCAGAACAATAAGCTGGCTCACATAGCACGGCTGTGTTTGTTTATCATAGCGCAGGGGTTGTGTGTTGTCAACTATTAATTTTAATTATAAAAATTTTACGGCAGTGCCGTATGCCATAACTTCTGCGGCTCCCTGCATAACAGCGGAGGAAGCATAGCGGACGTTGACAATTGCGTCGGCATGGAGATGTTCCGCCTCTTCTATCATACGTTTCGTTGCCAGTTCCCTGGCTTCGTTCATCATTTCGGTATAGGCTTTCAGCTCACCGCCTACGATGGTTTTAAATCCCTGGGTGATATCCCGGCCGATGTTCTTTGACTGGATGGTGCTCCCTTTTACCAGTCCCAGCATTTCCAGTTCTTTTCCGTTAATGTAATCTGTGTTTACAAGAATCATTTTTATACCTATGCCTTTCCTGCATGGGCCCTTCCCATGTGGGAATAGGCCCAAATAATTTGTCTCATAAAGTGTGGTGGTGTTGGTTGTAATAAGCCGGTGCAGAGGTTAAATATCCAGTTCCGGGGGAATGTCAAATTCACTGGGGACCGGTTTCCCATTCTTTTTCCGCTGTCTGACACATTCTGTCAGCAAATATTCTATCTGTCCATTGACAGAGCGGAAATCATCCTCTGCCCATGCGGCAATAGCATTATAAAGTTTCGGCGAAAGCCGTAAGGGTATTTGTTTTTTGGCGTTATCGGTCATATCAATACAAGCTTCCTGAATTTACAATGGGCTGGGCATCTTTGTTTCCGCACAGGACAACTAACAGATTGGACACCATGGCGGCCTTGCGTTCCTCATCCAGTGCGACGATCTCCTTTTCATTCAGACGTTCAAGAGCCATTTCCACCATACCTACGGCTCCGTCTACAATCATTTTCCGGGCATCTATGATGGCAGATGCCTGCTGGCGCTGGAGCATGACAGCAGCAATTTCCGGCGCATAGGCAAGGTAAGTGATTCGGGCTTCAAGAATCTCAAGTCCTGCCTCATCCACTTTTTTCTGGATCTCATTCCGGATCCTTCCGGCTACCACTTCGCTGGAACCTCTAAGACTTCCTTCGTCGGCTAAGCCGTCTCCGGTAGTGTCAACATTGGGAGATACATCATAAGGATACATCCGCACAATATCCCGGAGGGCGCTGTCGCACTGCAGGGACAGGTATTCCTTGTAATTGTCCACATTAAAGACAGCTTTTGCCGTGTCGGTAACTTTCCACATGACTGCAATGCCTATTTCAATGGGATTTCCCAGACAGTCGTTGATCTTCTGGCGGTTGTTGTTTAAGGTCATGACTTTTAGGGAAATTTTTTTGCTGACGGTTTCAAGGGAAGTCTCCGGGCCTTTTGAGCCGATGGCAAGGCGGCCCAGTGTACTGCCGTCTACATCCCCGCTCTGGTTCAGCTTCGTCCGTGCAGCGGGATTGAAGCTGGAACAGAAGGGATTGACGAAATAGAAACCAGCGTCCTTAAGGGTGCCAATGTAAGTACCAAAGAGGGTAAGCACCAGAGCCTCCTGCGGTTTGATTACCTTAAGCCCCATAAAGGGAATCCATCCAAGGGAAAGATAAGCAATTCCGATAATGAGGAGCGCTGTGCCTGCCCAGGATGTGATTCTGCCCATGCCAATATTAAGACAGAAGGTACCTAAAATTAAAACGATTATTGCAGCGAGATACAGGAACAGAAAAAGCAGCAGCATGGAGAACCCGTTTTTCTTATTTTCTAAAATTTTTTCTTCCATAATCATTTTCTCCTTTTGTTTGATATTTGTATGATATCATTTTGATATCTAAATGTCAAGCGGAATTATAAACCATTGCACACTAAAAATATGATACAAAGTGATTTCCGCAATTTTTTCTGTCCAAAACAGTTAAAATTATGTATAATAATAAAACAGGGGTGCACAAGCTGCATCAAATCAATGATAGATTGGATTTATCGTAAAATAGTAAAGGAAACTGTATATGAAAATTGTTGTATTGGAAAGAAATAGTGTGGGACTGGATGTTTCCGTGGACGAGATCAAAAATCTTGGAGAGACGGTGATGTATCCCAACACTACGGCAGCAGATGTAAAAGAAAAGGTGAGGGATGCAGAAATCATTGTTGCAAACAAGGCGCCCTTGAATGAAGAAACTTTAAAAGATGCGGCAGATGTAAAACTGATTTGTGAATTTGCCACAGGTTATGATAATGTAGACCTGGCTTATTGCAAAAGCAGGGGGATCAAGGTGGCCAATGTGGTGAATTATTCCACGGACGCAGTGGCCCAGCATACATTTGCCCTTTGCTTTTATGTCCTTGAAAAGCTAAGGCATTATGATGAATATGTAAAGTCCGGCGCTTATGCAGCCCAGGATCGTTTTTCCAATTTTGACCTTCCCTTTACGGAACTTGCGGGAAAGACATGGGGAATTGCAGGCATGGGCAATATCGGAAAAAAGACGGCGGCTATCGCCCAGGCATTTGGGTGCAGGGTTATTTTTTACTCCGCTTCCGGTACCAGTACCTGTACAGAGTATGAGCGGGTGGACTTTGACACACTTTTAAAGGAAGCGGACTTTCTGTCCCTTCACTGCCCTTTAAGTGACAGGACAAGGAACCTGATTGATATAGAGGCCCTTAAAAAAATGAAGGAAAGCGCTATCTTGATCAATGTGGCAAGAGGACCGGTGGTCAATGACGGGGATTTATATGAAGCGTTGACGAAAGGGTATATTGCGGGGGCCGGGCTGGATGTGACAGGAACGGAGCCAATGAAGGACAGCAACCCTTTAAGCAGAATAAAGGACAGCAATAAACTCATTATTACGCCCCATCTGGCGTGGGCAAGTACGGAGGCAAGAGGGAGATGTGTGTCTGAAACCTGTAGGAATATTGAGGCGTTTCTGAAAGGTGAGGACAGAAATATAGTAAATTTATAAAAATGGAGGATTAGAATGGGAATCGTACTGAAAAATATTCTGGCAGTGCTGCCGGAAGGGGAAAAGGATGTAGTAAAGGAAACGGATATTTATATTGAAGGGAGCCGGATCGCAGCTATCGGCCGGAAACCGGAAGGGTTTATGGAGGAGAAGGTCATTGACGGAAAAGACAGGCTTGCCATACCGGGGCTTATTAACTGCCATACCCATTCTTATATGTCCTTTATGAGAAATGTGGCTGATGATCTAAGCTTTATGGACTGGCTGTTTGGATCTATTGACCCTATTGAGCAGAAAATGACCGATGAAGATACCTACTGGGGCGCATGCCTTGCAATTATTGAGATGATGAAAAGCGGCACCACCTGCTTTAACGACATGCAGATGAATATTCACCAGACCACCAGAGCGGTAAGAGAGTCCGGTATGCGGGCGGTGATATCCAGAGGACTGGTGGGAGAAGGCGACAATGAAGCCGGACAGATGCGCTTAAGTCAGGCCTACGAGGAAAGGGATGCGGCGAAAGACTGTGACAGACTTACCTTTATGCTGGGGCCCCACGCACCTTATACCTGCGATGACGCCTATATGCGTATTGTTTCCGAAGAGGCAAAAAAGAACCATATGGGCATTCATGTGCATCTGTCTGAAAGTGAGAGCGAGATACAGCAGATCAAAGAAAAATACGGCTGTTCCCCTATTGAGATGGCGGATAAAAACGGACTGTTTGACGTTCCGGCAATTGCCGCCCACTGTGTGCAGATCACGGAAAGCGACATGGATATTTTAAAAGAGAAAAATGTCAGCGTTGTAACGAACCCTGCCAGCAACATGAAGCTGGGCAACGGCTTTGCCCCGGTTCCCCGGATGATGGAAAAGGGAATAAATGTATGTCTGGGAACAGACGGTGCGGCCAGCAACAACAGCCTGAACCTGTTCCACGAACTTAACCTTCTTACTTTGATCCATAAGGGCGTTAACAGGACTCCCCAGTGCGTCAGTGCAAGGGAGGGCCTGCGCATTGCCACCATAAACGGGGCAAAAGCCTTAGGGCTTGCGAAAGAGACAGGCTCACTTGAGGTTGGAAAGAAGGCGGATATTGCCATTCTTGATTTGAAAACCCCGTCCTTAACACCTAGGAATAATCTGATTGCAGGGCTTTCCTACTCGGCAAACGGTTCCGAAGTGGAGATGGTCATAATTGACGGAAAAGTGACTATGGAGAACCGGAAAGTGCTGACACTGGATGAGGAGCTGGTATATCAGAAGATAAACGAAATCATCGTGCGTATGGAACTGGATAAAAAGGAATATTAAGCAGGCTTTCCTGTTTTTTATTAAAAGTGATGATAGGACAGACGACCATCACTATAATAAAAATTCGGCTGAAAATTCTTATCATTTTAATTGGAGGAAACGAAAATGAACAGTGAAATCAGAGACATTAATTTAGCCGAATCCGGTGAGCGTAAGATTGAGTGGGTGAAAAGAAACTGCGACCTTTTGCGTACACTGGAAGAAGAGTTCGGCAAAACCAAACCTTTCGAAGGAAAGAAAATTGCCCTTTCCGTTCATCTGGAAGCAAAAACAGCTTATCTGTGTCTGGTATTAAAGGCAGGGGGCGCACAGATGTTTGTCACAGGCTCCAACCCCTTATCTACCCAGGACGATGTGGCGGCAGCGCTGGTGAAAGCAGGGCTTGAGGTACACGCATGGTATGACTGTACCCCGGAAGAGTATCATACCCATATCCGCCACGTGCTGGAGGCAGGTCCCAATATTATTATTGATGACGGTGGAGATCTGGTGAATATGGTCCACACCCAGATGCCGGAGCTGATACCTGCCATTATCGGAGGCTGTGAGGAAACCACTACAGGTATTATCCGTCTGGAAGCCATGAATCGGGCAGGGGAGTTGAAATTCCCCATGGTACGCGTCAATAATGCAGACTGCAAGCATTTATTCGATAACCGCTATGGAACCGGGCAGTCTGTATGGGATGGCATTAACAGAACCACGAATCTAATTGTGGCCGGCAAAATTGTCGTAGTGGCTGGATACGGATGGTGCGGTAAAGGCACTGCCATGAGAGCCAAAGGATTGGGCGCCAGGGTAATCGTAACGGAAATCGACCCTATCAAGGCTATTGAAGCTGTTATGGACGGATTTGACGTAATGCCCATGAACGAAGCTGCGAAGGTGGGAGACTTCTTCGTAACTGTAACGGGATGTGACAAGGTAATTGATGAGGAAGATTTCAAAGTCATGAAAGACGGGGCAATCCTGTGCAACGCAGGCCATTTTGACTGTGAAATCGATATGGCAGGGCTTCGGGAGATCGCGGTGGAAACCAGAGAGCAGAGGAAAAACATAATGGGCTACAAGCTACCCACCGGGCAGTGGATTTTCGTTCTGGCAGAAGGGCGTCTGGTAAATCTGGCGGCCGGAGACGGACATCCAGCAGAAATCATGGATATGAGTTTTGCTATTCAGGCATTGTCTGCAAAATATCTGGTGGAGCATGGCAGCGAACTGGAGGAAAAACTGATTGATGTGCCAAGAGCAGTTGATCAGGATGTGGCCAAGAGAAAGCTGGCATTTCTTGGCAAAAAGATTGATGTGCTTACACCGGAGCAGGAGAAGTATTTAAACAGCTATACTCTGGAATAAAACAAAATAACGGGGAGACGGTTATCAGGGAGGGTGGTCTTTGTGAAACAAAAAACAAGAAGGGCTGGGGTTAAAATAAAAATTCTGCTGCCGTCAAGTCTGCTGATCATTGCAGTATGTCTGGTCATGGGGATATGTATTTTCCGGCACATGGAAGAATCCATGGTACAGTTAGGGCTGGAACAGGCAGACATGGCGGCGGTCCTTGCCGTGAAGCAGTTAGATGGGGATGCAGTGGAACTGATAGGGCCAGGCAGCGAAACACAGGAAGAATACCAGAAACTTCTATCCCAGATGCGGGAGCTGAAAGAGGACTGCGGAGTGGCCTTTATGTACACCCTGTATACAGACGGAAAACAGGTATATTTTGGCGTGGACACAGACGAAACCAGTAACCAGTCCAGACCGGGGGAAGTGTTTGAAGTCTCCTATGAAGAGCTTAGAGAGGTTTTTCAGGGAAAGGAGTATATGCAGGACTACATTGACCGTACAGAGGATGGTGACCTTGTTTCTGTCTATCAGCCTGTTGTGAACAGCAGCGGAAGGGTAGTGGCAGTTCTTGGGTGCGATTACAATGCGGCCCATGTGGTGTCCGCCTTAAATGAGGCAAGAGGCTGGGTGATTGGTCTGGGAGGTATCTGTCTTGTAGTATCCATCATTTGTCTGAACATTATTGTGGGAGGGATCATAAGAAGTCTGCGCACTGTAGATAAGAAGATATATGAGCTTGTCCATAATAAAGGAGATCTCACCCAGAAGCTGGAGGTCAGGACCGGAGATGAGATGGAACTAATTGCGGATAACGTGAATGCACTGCTGGAGTTTATCAGGCAGATCATGCTGAATATTGCAGGAAATTCCCAAAACCTTGCCAAGTCATCGGAGCACATTGTAAAGAACCTGTATAATGCAGAAGGCAGCATAACAGATGTGTCAGCAACTATGGAGCAGATGAGTGCGGCAATGGAGGAGACCAGCAGCTCTCTGGGACAGGTCCACGCCGCTATTGAAGAAATATATCATACCATTGAGACGATTTCCCATAAGGCAAACAGTGAAAAGGAATCCTCGAGAGCAATTCATGAGAAGGCAAAGGAAGTATATGAGGCAGCTGTCATAAGCCAGAAAAATGCCAGGGAGCAGGCAGAGCATATGATTGCTTCTGTCAATGAAAAAATAGAGAAATCAAAAGCTGTCCAGGAGATTGGAGGACTGACTGCCAATATCATCAGCATTACCAGTCAGACCAATCTGCTGGCCCTGAATGCAAGTATAGAGGCGGCCAGAGCGGGAGAAGCAGGAAGGGGATTTGCTGTTGTTGCGGATGAAATAGGCAAGCTGGCAACAGATTCCGCCAGGGCCGCAGCGGAAATACGGACAGTCAGCACAAATGTGACCGAATCAGTCGATGAACTTTCCAGAGAAGCAGGGCAAATGCTGAAATTTATGAAAGAAGTGGCAATGGCCGGATATGAAAAGCTTTTACAAACCAGCGGGGATTACCAGAAAGACGTTGAAAGCATGACTGCCATTATGCAGGAATTTGCAGCGGAAAGCGAACAGGTAAGGGAAAACATTGACAGCATTAAGGAAACTGCTTCCATGCTCAATGATGTGATGGAAGATAATGCCAAAGGTGTCGTAAATGTGGCAGAGAGGTCAACGGAACTGACGGTAAGCATGCGGGACATCAGCACCCAGGCAGATGCAAATATGGCAGTTTCAGGCCAATTAAATGAGGAGGTAGCAAAGTTCAGGTTACAATAAACATTTTATATAGCAAAAAATATAGGAGGGATATTTATGCAGGAAGAAATTAAAATTAAATCAAAGACACATTCTAAAGTTGTTTTGAAAGCAATACCGGGGCACTTTGTTACGCCAAGTTCCCATGTAAATTATTTTTTGGATATGACAACTTTAAAATGCAGACTAAGTGAAGCTCTCGGGGCAGCAAAAGCCCTTGGCGAGCAGATCGCATCCACAACAATCGTGGATTCTATAGTCTGTATTGACGGTACGGAGATCATCGGTGCATTTCTCGCAGAGGAACTGACAAGAGCCGGGGTTTATTCCATGAATGCCCATAATACGATTTATATTGTACCCCCGGAATATTCAAATGCAGGAGAGCTTCATTTCAGAAAAAATCTGGTTCCCATGATACGGAACAAAAACGTGCTGATTTTGATGGACTCTGCGTCTACGGGAAAGACAATTTTGAAACTTGCCCGGGCGCTTGGCTATTATGATGCCAAGATCAGCGGAATTAGTTCTATATTCAGCGCGGCTAACAGTGTAATGGGTATTCCGATCAATGCCCTGTTCACCGCTGCGGATATCCCGGATTACAGGTCTTACAATCCGGAAGACTGCCCTCTTTGCAGGGAAGGACATAAAGTGGATGCGTTTGCAAACGGTTACGGATATTCCCTGATTGAATAGCCGGATAAATAAAACACCTCCATACGGTTGTGAGACCGGATTTGGAGGTGTTTTTCATTACAATAAGCTGTCTCGCGGAGCGTGGCAACGTCTGTTAATGCAGTGTTCGTATTCCCAATGTCTGATTTAATGCTTCTGTTTTATAAAATTTTCCCTCATTTCATATCAGAATTAAGAAATATTTGTTTTTCTCTGTGTATTGCGATTTCTTGCAGATAAACGAAACACTTTTTTCATTGCAGGAGTAAGTTCGGGAGAATCTTCAATTTGACTTCATCACAGAAAACCCTTCTGTTATTATTATGGAAATGATCTACGCTTCCATTACTCAACTATACTCCCATTAAATGCACCCAGCAGGTACATGAATCCATAGAAATCAGCCTGTTCCAGATTTGTGTAATCACTCCCAGCAGGAATAGTAAAGCTGTAGTTATTCCCTCCATATGTAAAATCTGTTTTTAAGGATACATCTCCTTTTTCCTTTAAAGCATCAAGCACACCCTGTGGATAGCAGAGCCATGCTTTATTATCGAAGGTTACAGTGGTTCCTGCTTCCGCATTCTTAATGGATGCCAGCAGAGTCTTGCGGATAGCTGCATCTGCACTGACCGGCTGTTTTGCTTTGATGTTCTTACAATATATACACATATAGGAGCTTTCACCATCCGTTGTTTCTGTAGGCTCCGTTGTTATGCTCCACTCATAAAAATGATCACATCCGCTGCCTGAACTAACAGGGCCTGCACTGGACGAATCTGCGGAATCCGTATCTGAGATTTCAACCTTGGTTATTGTTGCCGAGCCATAGGTCTGCCATTCACTCATTCCTTTTTCTGTGAATACATTCCAGGCCATCATTGTTTTTCCCGGTTCAATTATCTTGTACAGCACAGCATCTGCATACTCATCCTCAGCAACGTCATTTATCTTATATCCTCTCCAAAAATCATAATCAATTGTTTCTGTGGTTCCTGAACTCTTATATGTTACTGTAAGGGAACCAGATTCCATCGTATAGGGTTTTTTGTTCCACGCATCTTGTGCCCCTTCCTCATCAAAGGTAACACCTGCCCAGCTGCTGCCAGTCCAGGTTCCCAATACATCTTCCTTTTCAGCCGCATTGACAGTAACCGGCATACTTATTAACATGCCTGCACATAATGCGCCAATCAATTTTTTCAAAAATCCTTTTCTCTTCATGTCCTTTTCCTTCCTTCTTAATATATTTTAAATATACTATTTTTAATAATACAGAATCTATTTCATTTTTTGGTATGCCGGAAGCATACTTTTATTCCCGTGGGCAACGAGCTAAGCGACTGCCAGCAGGCATCTGGCAGCTGCCGTGAGGATTACATACCCAAGGTCACTAATAGCGGTAATACCATGGACTGAAATATTCTTCCGGAACAGGATTCGGCATAGGGCTGGATTTGTATTCGTTTGGACGGGATGTCAGAGCCTGAACTGTAAAACGGTATGCGCCATCCAGATCCGATAAAAATTCTCCGCTGACAATAATTCCGCTCTTCGCTCTCTCGACAACATATGCTTTCGTCCAGATGTTATTCATTACATAGTTGCCATCTTTATCATATACAGTCACATCAAAGCTGTCCCTGTCTTCATAATCCTCCAGATTGCTCCATGTAGCATAATACTGTCGGCCCTTATCTGTTTCAAACAGCTTCCATGCAAGTCCCTCCGGAGCAGGGAGCATCGGTGCATCCGCCCCTGTATACTCAAAAGCATCTGACATTATATAGGGACTGTCTTCATAAGTGATGCCATCTCCCACGGCAGATACTGCAAAATAGTAAAATCCATTTTCAGTCAGTTCATTAGCCATATTGACCCTGTAGGTATTATTTTCCTCATTAATCGCGCCATTTCCCCTCATATCTCCCTCCAGCGCCCATTTCTCCTTTTCCGGATCCGGTGCTTCCGGTGTATCTTTGCGATAAATTCTGTAAAGATAGCTGACTTCTCCGTCAATTCCCGATTCCGGGACGTTTCCCCATACTGCAATTCCGCTTTCGCCGTCCCAATGCGGTTTTTCAGGTGCATCCAAGGCAATCAGCGCCGTGTTTTCTTCTTCCTCCTCTGGTATAGCCGGTTTGGCCGTAAGTGAACCAGATACGGTAAAACATATACCCGCCAAAAGAATAGCAGCACATGACCACATGAATGCATATCGTTTTCCTGACAGGGCTTTCTCTACCTGGGATGCGCGGCGGTATCTTTTATCGGGATTTAAATTGGTACATTTTTCGATTATGCGGCGATATATAAATTTGTCCGCTTTCTCTTCCAAAAGCTGTTTCATCGTCATACCAAGTGCATAAATATCTGTCCGTTCATCTGTCTGAGCAAAACCGTATTGTTCTGGCGGGGCAAAACCGCGTGTTCCCAGCAAAACCGTATCATGATCGGCCTCATTTTTCGTAAACCGCGCCGCATCAAAATCAATCAGGCGAATATGTCCGTCTTTTGCAAAAATGATGTTGGACGGCTTAATATCCCTGTGAATGATTCCGCAGCCATGCAGATATTCAAGAACGGAACAAAGTTCCCGCATCGTTGTGACAATCTGCTTTTCCGATAATTCCACGTTTCCAAGGGTGCGTCCGTCAATATATTCCTCAAGGACTGTTGTGGTATTATCTGAAATACTGGCGGCATATACTTTTATCAAATATGGATGCTGTAAGCTTTGGAGTTTCTGGTATACGGATGTGCATCCTTTCAGAGTCTTTCTAATAAAAGTCTGTTTTGTGCTGTTTTCACACACCAGCTCCACAGTATTTTTTTCACTTTCCTTTAATAAGCGGATTCTTTCATACTCCATTGAATTCTTTGGCCCCTCTCTTGTCTCATTTTTGATTTGATGTTATAACATTGTTAGTAGATTATATTCTTTTTAGCAGGGAGATGCAAGCAGGATGACGATTACCAAAACCACGGAACAGCTTAATCATGAGATAAAAGAGGCCGGAAATATTCAGGATTTTTTGGTATCAAATCAAAATAATATACTGACCACCAGCCTTTCAGAACACTTACGCACACTGCTTTTTGAAAAGAATCTCCAAAAAAAGGATATTATTCATAATTCTCTTCTGGACCGGGTATATGTTTATCAGATATTTGCAGGAAGGAAATTCCCTTCCCGTAATAAGCTGATTGCGCTTGCCTTTGGGATGAGGCTTTCCGTTGAAGAAACACAGAAACTTTTAAAAATTTCCGGAAATCGTGAATTATATGCGAGGGATGAGCGTGATGCCATTATCCTTTTTGCCCTGCATCACAATATGACAATTTCTGATGCAAATGAGCTTCTATATGAACATGAACTAAAACTTCTTGGCATTTCATAAAATGAATCGCTATATCTTCAGCTGCAGTAAACGCCGGTTTGTGCAGAGTGAAGGTATTTAAAAAAAGAAGCTGCCACCCCACAATTTTTAATTGCGAAAGCGGCAGCCTCTTTAGCTTTAGTTAAAGTTATCAATACATTTCTGGAACATGTCTTTGCTTACGCCGCAAAGAGGACAGCACCAGTCATCAGGAATATCCTCAAATTTAGTTCCAGGTGCGATGCCATGCTCCGGATCGCCCTTTTCGGGATCATAAGTGTAGCCACAGGGATTACAAAAATATTTTTCCATGATTCATATCTCCTTCCAAAATAATAGTGAAATTAAAAGTTTTTAGCTGAAATATCTCTTCAAAAGTCCTTCAAATGCTTTGCCGTGTCTTGCCTCGTCACGGGCCATCTCATGAACGGTGTCATGAATTGCGTCAAGATTAGCAGCTTTTGCTCTCTTTGCAAGGTCAAATTTGCCTGCTGTAGCGCCGTTTTCAGCTTCCACTCTCATTTCAAGGTTCTTCTTGGTGGAGTCTGTAACTACTTCGCCTAACAGTTCAGCAAATTTTGCAGCGTGTTCAGCTTCTTCATAAGCAGCTTTCTCCCAGTATAAACCGATTTCAGGGTAGCCTTCTCTGTGGGCAACTCTTGCCATTGCAAGGTACATGCCGACTTCTGTACATTCACCGTTAAAGTTTGCCCTTAAATCTGCAACAATATCCTCGCTCACACCCTGTGCAACACCTACCACATGTTCAGCAGCCCATACTTTTTCATCAGCCTGTGCTGTGAATTTCTCAGCGGGTGCATTGCAGACGGGGCACTTCTCCGGTGCAGCATCTCCTTCGTAAACATAACCACATACCTGACATACAAATTTCATAAATTTGATCTCCTTTTCTTTATATATTAATCCGGCAGGCCGTGCTGCAGGGCAGACTGACAGCCGGATTTTTGGATACATTTGTTGCAGCGGCCATAAAAATATGTTACCTGGCCTTCAATTTCACCTTCAAAACCTTCCTTGGCGGCTTCTGTCATCTTTGAGGAAACCGGCAGGTTCAAATCACTTACGCTGCCGCACATGGAACAGACAAAATGATAATGGGGTGAGGTATCATAATCAAAATGATCAATGCCGTCCCCTACCCGGAGCCGGGTAATTTCACCGATGTCAGCAAGTAAAGTAAGATTCCGATACACAGTTCCCAGACTGATATTTGGAAAAGACTGCCTGACATTCATGTAAACAATATCCGCGGTAGGGTGGTCTTTTCTGGATGCCAGAAATTCTTTAATGGAATCCCGCTGCTTACTGCGCTTAAGATTCATGAATATTCCTTTCTGGTTTTAAAAATAGTAATGATTACTGTTTTATTATATCGGATTGTCCTGCAATGTCAAGATTTCATTTTAATAATTTATAAATTTTTTATAGATTCATTTATTCTTTAATAACAAGCCTATTCATGTATGTGTTATAATCGGTAGTAAAGATGTGCGGATTAAGATAACAGTGGAGGATTACTATGAAGTTTAAGACCAGACTGGTAATCACGTTTCTGACAATCATTCTGCTGCCTCTGGCATTGGCCAGCACAGCCTTTATCTTTATCGGGGGATACCTGATTAAAGAGCAGGAGGAATATGGATTCAGGAATAATGATTATAATATGCTGATTGATCCTGCGCAGGCATCCAGACTGCTTTCAGACGAAATTTTTGATGAGGTAAAGAAAATTCTGGACAGCGACCGTTCCAGCATGGAAGATGAGAACATCCTTTCCCAAATCAATGAAAGGATTTCCAACAAATCTTCTTATATCATTGTGCGTAAGCAGAATGAGCTGCTATATACGGGAAATGAGCTGGCAGCGATTCAGATTTTTGACAATCTTCCGGATTTTGATGAAGAAAATGTGAAGCAGGAACAGAAACACAGTATTTATTATGACGATATGAAAAAGCTGGTAAGGCAGATAGACTTCTACTTTGAAGACGGCAGTGAGGGAAGCTTTTTCGTTATTTCACGGGCAAACACCATTTTATCAAGGAAGCTGTTTGTGGACATGGCTATTGCCATTATGCTGATTTTGATTTTTACCAGTATGTTTTTGACCAACTGGATAAGCCGCGGGGTTTTTGCCCCAATCAACCAGTTAAATATTGCCATGCAGAATATTGCGGAAGGAAATCTGGAATATATGCTTCCTGACAAGGATGACGGGGAGATTGGGGAACTGTACCGGAATTATGAGGATATGCGGCTGCGCCTTAAAGAGTCCACAGATGAAAAGATTCTGGCAGAAAAGCAGAATAAGGAACTGGTCAGCAACATTTCCCACGACCTGAAAACGCCCATCACGGCAATCAAGGGCTATGTGGAAGGCATCATGGACGGTGTGGCGGACACACCGGAAAAGATGGATAAATATATCAGAACCATATATAATAAAGCCAATGACATGGACAGGCTGATCAATGAGCTGACGGTTTATTCGGGTATTGATTCCAACCGGATACCCTATCATTTCCATAAGATAAATGTATCCGAGTATTTCGGAGACTGTATCGAGGAGGTAGGACTGGATCTGGAGTCGAAGAATATTGAACTGAATTACTCCAATCTGGCAGCACCGAATACGGTAATTATTGCAGACCCGGAACAGCTTAAAAGAGTGATCAACAATATTATAGGAAACAGCGTCAAATATATCGACAAGGAAAGAGGAGAGATCGACATCCGGATCCTGGACGAAATTGACTCCATACGTGTGGAAATTGAAGATAATGGAAAAGGAATTGCGGCCAAGGATCTTCCCAAAATATTTGAGCGTTTTTACAGAACAGATACTTCCCGCAATTCTGCCCAGGGGGGCAGCGGCATAGGACTTTCCATCGTTAAAAAAATCGTGGAAGACCATGGCGGGTATATCTGGGCGACCAGCAGGGAAGAGGAAGGCACCTGTATGCATTTTGTAATCCGAAAATATCAGGAAGCAGAATAGGAAAGAATGATAGGGAGGAAAAGATATGAGCAGGATTTTGATTATTGAAGATGAAGAGGCAATTGCAGATTTGGAGAAAGACTATCTGGAGCTGAGCGGATTTGATGTCCAGATTTGCAATAAGGGAGACGAAGGTCTGCAGGTTGCGATGGCTGAAAAGTTTGATTTGATCGTACTTGATCTGATGCTGCCGGGGATGGATGGGTTTGAAATATGCAAACGAATCCGGGAGGAGAAGAACATTCCCATTATTATGGTATCAGCCAAAAAAGATGATATAGATAAAATAAGGGGGCTGGGACTGGGGGCCGATGATTATATGACCAAACCTTTCAGCCCAAGTGAACTGGTTGCCCGGGTGAAAGCCCATATGGCAAGATATGACAGACTGGTGGGCTCCACCATGAAGAATAATGATATTATTGAGATCCGCGGTATCCGTATAGATAAGACAGCCAGAAGAGTTACTGTCGATGGGGTGGAGCGGGCATTTACCGGAAAGGAATTTGACCTGCTGACTTTCCTTGCGGAACATCCAAACCACGTGTATACGAAGGAAGAACTTTTCCGGGAAATCTGGGATATGGACTCTATCGGTGATATTGCAACAGTGACGGTCCATATTAAGAAGATACGCGAAAAGATTGAATATGATTCTGCCAAACCCCAGTATATTGAGACAATATGGGGCGTGGGATACCGGTTTAAGGTATGATCTGCGATCCTGAAGACGGAGGGAGCTTTAGTGCAGAAAAATATTATTTTTGAAGATGCTCATATAATAGTGGTGTATAAACCCGTGGGAATAGCCACCCAGACTTCAAGGACCGGGCAGCAGGATATGGTCAGCGAATTAAAGAATTATCTGGCGAAAAAGCCTGAATGGAAAGGAAAAGGCGAGCCTTATCTGGGAATCGTTCACAGGCTGGATCAGCCGGTTTCCGGGCTTTTGGCGTTTGCCCGGACAAAGCAGGCAGCGGCACATCTTAGCAGACAGGTATCAGACGGACGGATGCAGAAATCTTATTATGCTGTTGTCTGCGGCAGGCCGGATAAGGAGCAGGGACGACTGGAAGATTACCTGTATAAAGATTCGAAGATCAATCAGACCCTTGTTGTGGATAAGATCTTCCAGGGGGCCAAAAGGGCAGTTCTTGATTATAAGCTTGTAAAGACGTTGGTGATGCTGGACGAAAATTTAGTTCCCGGCGGATACGGCGGGATTTCGGGGGAGAATGAGATCTCCCTGTTGGAAATCGGGCTGGTGACAGGCCGGCATCATCAAATCAGGGCACAGATGTCTCATGCAGGTCTGCCACTGCTCGGTGATCATAAATATGGAAGCCTCCGGTCAAAGGAACTGAGCCGGGAGGCAGGATGCAGAAGTGCAGCGCTG
Organism: Lachnospiraceae bacterium; assembly: GCA_009911035.1. Classification (GTDB taxonomy): domain Bacteria; phylum Bacillota; class Clostridia; order Lachnospirales; family Lachnospiraceae; genus Suilimivivens. The sequence goes on along the minus strand of QXWO01000005.1, from coordinate 151,495 downwards.
TGTGCATATTGTCTGGCATTTGACCATCCCGCAGCAAAGAAAAGAATGACTTTTAAAAAGCAGCCGGAGGGAGAGATTTTTCTTCCATTCTTTACCAGAGGAATTTAAAAAGTATGCTCATATTTCATTTTAAATTACCCATACTACCAGTAGATATTTAGAGATAAACTGGTGAAGTGTGGGTGATTTTTATGGATAAGTTGTTTGCAGGGAAAAGAGGACTGACAGGGGACACAAAAAAGTATCTGGTTATGACGGGAATAATTTTCATGGTTTATTTTTCCATGAAGTTTATAAGTCCCATTGTGTCTCCTTTTATTATTGCGTTTTTGCTGGCGGGACTGTTAAATCCGTTAGTCCTGAAACTTCACCGGAAAATAAAGGTGCGCAAGAGCATTTTAGCGGGGCTGATTCTTTTTGTCATCTGTCTGCTTATTTTAGTGCTGGCCTGGATCTTAGTGCTGGCATTGGTGACAGGAGGCAGCAGGATTACTGCACAGATGCCGGATTACCAGGAAGGGCTGTGCGTTCTGCTTGGAAACTGCTGTGACATGATGGAGCAGCAGTTTGGGGTGGACGGAGTAAAGATCGAGGAATTTATACTGGAACAGGTCAATGTCTTTATTGAAAATCTTGAAGTGAAAGTTCTGCCCGATATGATGGGAAAATCCGTAGGGTATATGAAAAATATAGTAGGGTTTATCAGCTTCATTGTAATCATGATAATTGCCATACTGCTTATGATGAAGGATTACGACAGGCTTATGGGGAGACTGAAAGAGGAAAAAGACTTTAAAGCCGTCAGGGAGGTTGGAAACAAAGTTATAATTTATATCAAAACTTTCATTAAAGCCCAGATAATCATTCTGTGTATTATTAGTACAGTCTGTGCGGTGACGCTGGCGTTTATGGGCATGAAGGGAGGAGTTCTGTACGGAATCCTAACAGGATTTATGGACATGCTTCCCTTTGTGGGTACGGGGATCATGCTGATTCCCCTTGCACTGCTGCGGCTGATAAACGGAAGCTACTGGCAGGCTCTTTTGTGTTTCTGCCTTTATGCAGTATGTGCCCTGATCCGGGAATTTTTAGAGCCAAAGCTGATTGGCGAGCGTGTGGGCGTGTGGCCTGTAGGAATTTTATTTGCCGTTTTTGCAGGGATACAGTTGTTCGGTGTATGGGGAATCATAAAAGGGCCGCTGTCTCTGGTCATAATTTGTGAAACATGCAAATATTTGTGGGGCAAGGAAAAGGAAAGTACGCAAAATTAAATTTACAGAGAGGGAAATTCCCTGCTATACTGATTCTGTCACATTAACGTATGGGAATCCATTATCAAAGACGGCAGTTCAGACTTTTGGATGTGCCAGGAAAGGGCATTGTACCCTGAATGGCAGGCACTACATGGTCCATGCCGAATCTAAGTCCGGCGGAGGCGGAGCAATGGCTAAGAAAGCGGGAAAACTATTTGTCACGGCATATCTGCTGCTGATTTTTGGTATATATCCTTTTTATATGCGGGAGGGGTATGTGGATATCGGGAGGGCGAAGTATGAGTTTTTCATCTACTGCTCACTGGCGGCGCTGGGAATCCTGGCTTTGATCGGCGTATTTGTGGGATGCCGGGCACTGGCAAAAGGGCTCCGGGAGCATGCGCCTTATCTCATTGACTGGGATAAAGTGTCCATGACGGATTTGCTGGTGCTGATGTATGCCGCGGAGATTTTTCTTTCGTTTGTCATGTCTGATTACAGGCAGGAGGCATTGTGGGGGACAGAAGGATGGTTTATGGGGACAGTGCTTTTACTTTCGCTGTGCGGGATGTACTTTTTTACTTCCAGATTCTGGGAAGGGGGCCGGGCAGTCCGGTATACAGCGCTTCTGGCATCCGGCGGGGTATTTGTGCTGGGGATTTTGGACAGGTTTTCGGTGTATCTGATTCCTTTAGAAATAAGGCAGGCTTCCTTTATATCCACGCTGGGAAATATCAACTGGTTCTGTGGATATTTTTCTGTGCTCTTTCCGGTTGGTGTCTGCAGCTTTTTGTTTGGGGAAGAAAAGGGTAGGGAAAATAGTAGAAGATGGTCCGTAAAAGCAGAAAGAGGACTGTACATACTATATATGATTGTGGGATTTATGGCAGGCTTCTGTCAGGGAAGCAGTAGTATTTTTCTGTTTTATGGCGCGCTTTTTTATCTGTCATTATGGATAGCTGTGGAAAATAGAAAGTGGCTTAAGGATTTCTTTTACCTGATATTTCTTTGGGGAGTTTCAGCCATTTTGGTGAGGGGAATAGGATTTCTCCTGCCCGGGGGCTACAATTATGACAGAGATAGTCTATGCGCCAGAGTAATAGATTCTCCCCTGCCTTTCTGGGCAGGTATAGCTGCCCTTGGAATTTATCTGTTTATGGGGCACCGGGAAAAAGCAGAGTATTCAGGCAGGAAGCAGGGAACTGACTGGGGTGGCGGAGCCCAAAAGTGCCGGAGGGTAAATACCACGCATAAAATCATGGCGGCTTTTCTTGTATTTGGCGCGGCGGGATGGGCCGTTCTTACAGGGATAAATACATGGATGGGAATTCCCGGTCTTTCAGGCAGGGAGGAATTTCTTTTTAACCAGGCATGGGGACACGGCAGGGGGGCTGCCATTTACAGTGCGGTCCAGATGTATGGCAGGATGCCTTTTTTACACAAACTGCTGGGCGTAGGGCCTGACTGCTTTTCTGCCTATGCTTATTCCCTGCCGGAGACAGCAGTAATGCTTAGGGAAAATTTTGGACAAAACAGGCTTACCAATGCCCACAACGAACTTCTTACCTGTCTGGTCAACACAGGGATTCTTGGCGCGGCGCTTTACCTTTCACTTCTTATTTATAATGTAAAAAAGTGTATGAAAAAGGGGGAAAAAAATCCGTCCTTTTATCTGTTTAGTGTGTGCATAGTCTGTTACCTTGTCCATAATATGGTAAGCTTTGCCCAGGTGCTGAACTTTCCTTTTATCATATTGCTGCTTGCAATGGGGGAAGCCCTGCACAGGCACCAGAGGGAATTTTAGGCTGCACGGCCTGTAGGATTACTGCTTTTGCCGGGAATCTGGAAACTGATTTACGTGTATTTTGTCCAAGACCGTTGACAAATACTGAAAATTTTCCTACAATCATGGAATAATTCAAGTATTGATTGCGGTACAGAAACGAGGGAAAATATGGCAGAGAAAAAGTTAGTAGAAGCAATTACGTCCATGAGCGAAGATTTTGCCCAGTGGTACACAGATGTGGTAAAGAAAGCGGAATTGATTGATTATTCCAACGTAAAGGGCTGCATGGTTATCAAGCCTGCGGGATATGCCCTTTGGGAAAATATCCAGCGGCAGTTGGACGAACGGTTTAAGGCGACAGGGGTGGAGAATGTATACATGCCCATGTTTATTCCCGAAAGCCTTTTGGAAAAGGAAAAGGACCATGTGGAAGGGTTTGCGCCGGAAGTGGCATGGGTGACCCACGGGGGGCTGAATCCTCTTCCTGAGAGAATGTGTGTAAGACCTACATCGGAAACTCTGTTCTGCGATTTTTATAAGTCAGATATCCAGTCTTACCGGGATCTGCCCAAGGTATACAACCAGTGGTGCAGTGTGGTGCGCTGGGAGAAGGAGACAAGGCCGTTTCTGCGTTCCAGAGAATTCTTATGGCAGGAAGGGCATACCGCCCATGCAACTGCCAAAGAGGCTTCGGAAAGAACCGAACAGATGCTAAATGTGTATGCGGATTTCTGCGAAGAAGTGCTGGCGGTTCCTGTAGTAAAGGGACGCAAAACAGATAAAGAAAAGTTTGCAGGGGCGGAAGCTACTTATACCATAGAAGCTCTTATGCATGACGGTAAGGCGCTCCAGTCCGGTACCAGCCATAACTTTGGGGACGGCTTTGCGAAAGCTTTCGGTATCCAGTTTACAGATAGAGACAACCAGTTAAAATATGTCCATCAGACTTCCTGGGGAATGTCCACCCGAATCATCGGCGCCATTATCATGGTACACGGAGATGACTCCGGGTTAGTGCTTCCTCCCAAGGTTGCGCCTGTTCAGGTGATGATCATACCGATCCAGCAGAAAAAGGAAGGGGTACTTGACAAGGCTTATGAATTGAGAGACAGGCTGGGCAGCTTCCGTGTGAAAGTGGATGACAGTGACAAGAGTCCCGGCTGGAAGTTCTCTGAACAGGAGATGCGCGGTATTCCCATGCGTGTGGAGATCGGTCCCAAAGATATAGAAGCAGGAAAGTGTATTATCTGCCGCAGGGATACCAGAGAAAAAATAGAAGTGGAGCTTGACAGACTCGAAGAAGCTGTGGGAGAATTGCTCACTCAAATACAGGATGACATGCTTAAGCGGGCGAAAGAGCATTTAGAGGCCCACACCTATACAGCCGCCAGCCGGGAGGAGTTTGAAAGAATTTTCAGCACAAAGGCCGGATTTGTGAAAGCCATGTGGTGCGGGGAGAGAGCCTGCGAAGAAGCAATTAAGGAAAATATGGCTGTTACCAGCCGCTGTATGCCTTTTAAGCAGGAATGCATATCCGATACCTGCGTATACTGCGGAAAGCCTGCGAAAAAGATGGTTTACTGGGGCAGGGCCTATTAATAAGATCATAGAATGATGCTGTGGGGGAAGGCAGGGATGTCAGATACAGCCAGAATACAATTACCCGAAAAAGTAAGTTTTATTATTCATACAATTATGGAAGCCGGGTTTGAAGCCTACGCAGTGGGAGGGTGCGTCCGGGACTGCCTTCTGGGGAGGGAACCGGATGACTGGGATATTACCACCTCCGCTGCCCCCGGTCAGGTGAAGGCTTTATTTAAGCGCACCATAGATACGGGGATCGCCCATGGAACTGTGACCGTCATGCTGGAGGGGGAAGGCTTCGAAGTGACTACTTACCGGGTTGACGGCGCTTACGAAGACAGCAGGCATCCGAAGGAAGTGACCTTCACGGCCAGCCTGACAGAGGATCTGCGGCGCAGGGATTTTACGATCAATGCCATGGCATACAATGAACAGGCGGGGCTGACAGATATTTTCGGAGGGCGTAAAGATATAGAAAGAAAGCTGATCCGGTGCGTGGGAAACCCAAGGGAACGCTTCGGTGAGGACGCCCTTAGGATGATGCGCGCGGTGCGTTTTTCTGCCCAGCTTGGATATGACATTGAGCAGGAAACAAGAGAAGCTATAAAGGAGCTTGCACCAAATCTGCGTCAGATCAGCGCAGAGAGAATTCAGACGGAACTGGTAAAGCTGGCCCTGTCCCGGCACCCGGAGAAGTTAAGGACTGCTTATGAGACAGGGATAACAGCGGTGATACTGCCGGAATTTGACGCCTGCATGGAAACGGTCCAGAATCATCCCCATCACTGTTATACGGTGGGGGAGCATATTTTAAAATCCATGCAGGAGATTAAGGCCAGCAGGGAACTTCGTCTTGCCATGCTGTTTCATGATATCGGGAAACCTGTGACGTTGTCACAGGATAAAGAGGGCACCCATCATTTCCACGGACATCCCGGCGTTTCAGAGAAGATGGCCTGTGATATTCTGCACAGGCTTAAATTTGATAACTACACGATTGACATGGTGGCGAAGCTGGTAAAATACCATGACTATGATGTGGAGCCGGAAGAAAGAAGCGTAAGGCGTGCAATCCTTAAAACCGGGGAAAAGGTGTTTCCCTGCCTGTTTGATGTAAAACAGGCGGATATACGGGCCCAGAGCAGTTATATGCGTAAGGAAAAGGAAGCGAAGCTGGAAGCGGTCCGCCGGATATACCAGCACATTATGGCCCAAAATCAGTGTATATCTTTAAAAACGCTGGCCGTATCGGGGAAAGATCTGATAGAAGAAGCAGGCATGAAGCCGGGACGGGAGCTGGGGCAGACCCTTAAGAAACTTTTGGACATGGTGGTGGACGACCCATCTTTAAATGAAAAGGAAATTCTGTTAAAAACCCTTAAGGAATTTCAGTAATACTTTATGGCGGTTACTCATATGATAGGATATGACACAAATTGGGGGTAATCGTTGTGAATGACAGAAGCGTCGGACTGCTGGACAATTATGATATAGAAGTGCTTCGCACCTGGAAGGGCCGGGGCGCTATTCTTTGTGAAACCAGAGAGGGTATCCTTATTTTAAAGGAATATGGCGGGCACAGAGAAAAGGCCGCATTTCAGGATGCACTGCTTAGGCACGTGCAGGAAATGGGCTTTAAGAATGTGGAAAATATTCTTAAGAATAAAGAGCAGGAACTTCTGACTCAGGACCAGGATGGATGTTTTTATATCCTTAAGACATATTTTGACGGGAGAGAATGTAATGTAAGGGATATGGATGAGTGCAGACAGGCAGTGAAGGTGCTTGCAAAGCTGCACAATGCATCTGGTATGGAGGATGCCGCAGCAGAGGGCGGCGCGCCTCATTTTGCCTATATGGATTTTGAAAAACATAACAAGGAACTTAGAAGGGTAAGAAAGTACTTAAAAGACCGGGGACAGAAAACGGATTTTGAAATTTTCCTTAAGAGCAATTATGACTACTTTTTTAATCTGGCGCTCCAGATCACAGAAGAACTACGAGCTTTCGGAAGGGAAGATAAGCGGCGTTTCGTCTGCCACGGAGACTACCAGTACCATAATATATTGGTCTGCGGTGACGAGATGAATCTGGTGAACTTTGAGAAATGCGTGATTGACAGCCCTGTTCGGGATCTATATCTGTTTATGAGGAAACTTCTTGAAAAGGGAAACTGGTCGGAGAGTATCGGATTTGATCTGGTAAATTCCTACAATAAGGTGCGCCCTATGGAAAAAGAGGAGTTCTCACAGCTTTACTACCGGCTGGCCTATCCGGAAAAGTTCTGGAAAATAGTTAATTTTTATTATAATTCGGGCAAAGCATGGATTCCCGGCAAAAATTTGGAAAAGTTAAAGCGGGTAACGGAGCAGGAAAAGGATAAGCAGGCATTTTTGGAAAAATTTAAAAGCAAATATGGTATATCTTAGTCCTTTCCATAATTGTAGCTGCGTGTTATACTCTAATTTATAAAATATATGTTGGTTCAAGAAGGGGCAATCGTGAAAAGAAAATTGTGTTGCCATCAAACCTGCAGGTCGTGGCAATATGGGAGTTAAATATGATAAAGAAAGAAGATGTACAAAAGATAATAAAACCATTTATCTGCGGGCTGTGCATTATACTGACAGGCTGCGGCGGCGCCAGTCTGGCCCGGACCTCTACATTTGAAGATACATATGAAGAAGAAGCGGAACAGCCTGTGAACATTTACACATCTTCCGCGTCAGTTATCATAGAAAATGTAAGCCCGGATAACCATATTGTGAATATGTATCTGCTGGATAAGAACAAAAGCAAGACCATGGGGTATGATGGAAGGACGCTGGTGCAGGACAAGTACGGAAGTCCCATGACAATGGCCCAGCTTAAGGCTGGGGACCTTGCAGAGATCACCTATAATGCCGAGCTTGACAGGCTGGGGACGGTAGCTCTTTCCGGGGATGCCTGGAGTTATGAAGGGGTGGCAAAATATAACCTTGATGCGGGAAGCGGAAGCGTCAGCATCGGGGACGAAGTATACAGCCTTGACCGGGAAGTGATGGCATTTTCCAGTGAAAGGCCTATTGACGTGGAAGAAATTATCCGCCAGGATGTGGTTTCATTTAACGGCAAAGGCCATAATGTACTGAGCATTACCGTAGATAAAGGACACGGCTATCTGGATCTGGTAAATGATGAGGCCGTACTGGGGGGCTGGATCGAAATTGGACAGTCTGTTATTTCCCAGATTGCTCCGGACATGTACTTTACAGTGCCGGAGGGAACCTACTCGGTAAGACTGACCGGGGAAGGAGTTGAGGAAACCCGGGAAGTGACCATTGAGAGAAATAAGGAAACCATACTGGATTTATCAGATGTGGAAGTAAAACAGCCAGAAAATGGAACGATAATATTTGATATAACACCTAAATCCGCGACAGTATATGTGGATAATGAGAAAGTGGAAACAACCTACCCTGTAAGGGTGCCCCTGGGCATCCATAAGGTGACGGCGGAAGCTTCCGGGTATGACAGCCTTTCTGAGTATGTTAAGGTGGAGGGGAAAGCGGTTACGGTGAGTATGAACCTTTCCCAGGCCACGGTATCCGGGAATTCCATTTTTGACGATGCAAAAGAAGAAGAAATAAAAGGAAACGGCAATATCACCATTGAAGCGCCCAGAGGTGCTAGTGTATACCAGGATAACCTTTATAAAGGCATTGCGCCGGTCACCTATGCCAAGACCCCGGGGGATCATACAATTACTTTAAGGAAGGAAGGATATATAACCAGAAGTTATAATATCACAGTGGCGGATGATAATCAGGATGTTACTTATTCATTCCCGGAACTGGATCCTGAAAATGGAGGCATTTCTGACCAGTATACAGTCAGCGGTAATTCACTGATTAAAAATAATGTTTCAACTGTCAGCGGAAATACGGTGAGCGGAAATAATACAAATCAGAATAACGTTCACAATTCCAACGGGAACAACTGGCAGACGAGCACCAGATAAACCGTCAAAACCGCATAAAAATGCCGGAAATGGGAAAATTAACTTGACAAATATTATGAGAGACGCTATATATAGATATAGGCGTTTCAAAAGAGACATCTAGGAAAAAATCACTCATATAAAGAGGAGGAGTTCGCAATGAACAAAACAGAATTAATTACAGCCATGGCAGAACAGTCTGGTTTATCCAAGAAGGATGCAGAAAAGGCTTTGAAGGCGTTTACTGATGTTGTAGCAGAAGAATTACAGAAAGATGGAAAGGTTCAGTTAGTTGGTTTTGGAACTTTTGAAGTATCTAAGAGAGCAGCAAGAGAAGGAAGAAATCCCCAGACAGGAGAGGTTATGCCTATTGCAGCTTCCAGAGCTCCCAAGTTCAAAGCCGGCAAAGCATTAAAGGACTTGATCAACGAATAGGATGAAGTGTTAAAGGGCCTGCATCGCGCAGGTTCTTTTTATTACAATAAGCTGACTTGCGAAGCGCGGCAGCATTTTAAACAAGGATATCTGGTAAATCCGGGGTGGAGGAGCAGAAAAATGAGATTGGACAAATATTTAAAGGTTTCCCGTCTGATAAAAAGAAGGACCGTTGCCAATGAAGCGTGCGACGCAGGAAGGGTCTTTATCAACGACAAGCCGGCGAAAGCGTCGGCCAATGTAAAGGAAGGAGATATTATCACCATTGCATTTGGAAACAAGGATGTGAAGGTGGAAGTCTTAAACGTGCAGGAGACGGTACGGAAAGAAGAAGCAAAAGAATTATTCCGTTATTTATAAAGGTGATTGCAAAAAATGATTCTATAATGGCAGGTTCCCTAATATAATCTTGTAGAGAAGATTGTATCAGGAGAGTGGTTATGGAAGAACTGACGAATGTAAATAAACGGGCGCATAAGCTGATACTGAATAACAGAAGGACATGTAATCTGACTGGTGTGAATGATGTGCTGTCCTTTGATGAGAATGAGATCATATTGGAAACCGAGCAGGGGATGCTCATGATCAAGGGAAATGAACTGCATGTGAACCGTCTCACCTTAGACAAAGGGGAAGTAGATATTGACGGCAGGATAGACAGTTTCACTTATTCGGAGCAGTCCAATATGGGAGCTAAGGGTGAGTCATTGCTTTCAAGATTATTCAAGTAGGTGCCTATGAGCCAAAGTATCATTGATGAAGTAACTTTTCTCCTGCATTCCTTTTTAATGGGAATTCTTATCACTTTTGTGTATGACGGGTTTATCATAATGCGCCGGCTGATACGGCATAATCTGTTTCTGATCTCGGTGGAAGATTTGATTTTCTGGATAGCCTGCGCTATTGGTGTATTTTATATGCTTTATGAGGAAAATAACGGCATATTGCGTTGGTTTGCGGTGTTTGGTGCAGCGCTGGGGATGGCGGCTTACAAAAAGAGTGTCAGTCCTTTTTTGGTCAAAATCATAACCATGGTCATAGAACGTATTTTTCATGGACTTTTTTGTATACTCCGGTTTTTGTTCAAACCAGTGCGGTTTGCAGGGGGCAAAGTGAGGGGAGGAGCCTGTGCAGTTTCAAAAAAAGGGAAGAAAGCAGGCAGATGCCTGAAAAAGAAGTTGACGGAAAGAGTGAATTTACTTAAAATAACATTATGCAAGCATTGAACACAGATGGCAGTGCCGGAGGGGGAGTGGCCTATGGCAAGGAAAGTTGCATACAGAAAAAGGCGGCAGAACCGTTTTGGCCTGTTCCTTGTATATATTGTAGTAGTTATGCTTCTGATCGTGGTAGCTTTTAACAGTGTGGAGCTGATGGCCAAGAAGGAAGCGTACCGGCAGAAGGAACTGGCGTTAGAGGAACAGATTGCGGCAGAAGAAGAACGCGCCAGAGAAATAGAAGAATTTGAAAAATATACCCATACCAAGAAGTATATTGAAGAAGTAGCCCGGGATAAACTTGGATTGGTGTATGAAGGCGAGATTTTATTTAAAAATGAGAACTGAGCAGGCTTTCGGCCTGCTTTTTTTGTCAAAAAATTTTATTCTCCGGCCGCTTTTTTTTGACAAACTATTTTTCCTTTGGCAGGTATAATAATCCTTTGCAGGAGGCGGTCATATGAAAAAGCAGATTTTAGGCGAAAGAGAAGAATTTAACAGTATACTGCCGGAATATGGAAGAAGGAAATTACTTACTTATGCGGATTCTATCAGAGAACTGGCGGAAAGCTTTAGGGAGACTGAAAATAACCGGGAAGTACTGCCTGAAGAGGTGAACACGGACAGAAGGGACTTTGTATGGCAGAAGCGCCTGAATGAAAACAAGGATTTGATGATAGAACATCTTCAGGAAATGGCCCAGATTATGACCCAGCTTGCTGAGGAGGCAAGAAGGTGTGTGCCCATGGGGGAACGCCGTTACAGGCAGATCTCCCATGCCCTTAGGGAGGTGGATATCCAGCTTAAGAATCTGTATCTGATTGAAAATGAAACAGGCAGGATGGAAGTTTCCATCACTGTAAAAAATATAAAGAAAAACAGTCTTTCATCGGAAGAGATTGGGGATCTGCTTTCCGTGCTTCTTGGCATGCGGCTGGTAAGCGCCCAGGATAACCCCTTTTTCGTGGGGGCGGACTGGCAGACCTTTTACTATGTGGAGGAAGCACGGTACCATGTACTGACAGGGGTGGCAAAGGCGGTAAAAGAAACGGAAAAGATTTCCGGTGACAATTATGCTTTTTTTGAAACCCAGACAGGCAATCTGACAGCCGTTCTTTCCGACGGTATGGGTTCAGGGGACAAAGCCTGCAACGACAGTACTATGGTGGTGGAGCTGATGCAGAAATTTTTAGAGGCGGGATTTCAGATGGAAATGGCAATCCAGATGATCAACAGTGCGTTAATGGCGGGAGAGGAAAATGCCAATATGTCCACGCTTGACCTCTGCAGCATGGACCTTTACAGTGGCGAGTGCCATTTTGTGAAAGTGGGAAGCGCCTGTTCTTATATCAAGAGACAGCATCTGGTTGACCGGATCTCCTCCGGGAACCTGCCCCTTGGCATTTTTCAGAAGCCGGACATGGAAGCAGTGGGCAGGAGTCTTATGGATGGGGACTATATCATTATGATTTCGGACGGCGTGCTGGACGCCCTTTCGCAGGGAATAGGAGAGGACATGCTGCCGGAGGTTATCGGAAGCACCAATCTGGAAAATCCCGGAGAAATGGCTAATGCCATATTAAATTTCTGCATTCATCAGTGCCGGGGGCGTATCCGGGATGATATGACGGTGCTGGTCATAGGAATATGGAAAAAAGAAGGGTAAGCCTCTTTCTTTTTTCCTCTTATTCCGTTATATTATATAGTATGATCAATAAAGTACTGAATTATGTCAAAGAATATCAGATGATAGAAGCCGGAGATATGGTAGTGGCAGGAATTTCAGGGGGCGCAGATTCTGTTTGCCTCCTTTTTGTCTTACTTGAAATCCGGAAGAAGATTCCTTTTACCCTCCGGGCCGTACACGTTAACCACAAAATCAGGCCGGATGCGTCAGAAGACGCGGATTATGTCAGGGAGCTGTGCAAAAGGCAGGGTGTTCCTTTTCATCTTGTGGAGGAGGACGTGGAAGGCAGGGCAAAAGAGTACGGAATTTCCACGGAAGAGGCGGGAAGAAGAATCCGGTACCGGGCCTTTGGGGAGGTTCTGGGGGGAGAAAAAGGTAAAATTGCAGTTGCCCATAACAGCAACGACAGAGCGGAAACCATGCTGTTCCATTTATTCCGGGGTACCGGGCTTGCCGGAGCGGGGGGGATTCGTCCTGTAAACGGGAATGTGATACGCCCGGTACTGTGTTTGAGCCGGAATGAAATTGAAGGCTGGCTTTTGGAGCGGAACATTCCTTTCTGCCATGACAGTACCAACGCACAGGATATTTATACCCGGAACCGGATCAGGCACCATATTCTGGCCTATGCGGAGGAAGAAATCTGTCAGGGGGCATCGGCCAATATGAACCGGACGGCAGATTTGCTGCTGGAGGCTCAGGACTATATAGACAGGCAGGTAAAGGCAGCCATAAAGCGCTGCGTAAAGGCTGGTACCGGGCCGGGGCGGGTCAAGATCCGGATACCGGAGCTGCTGAAGGAGGATGTCTATCTAAGAGGATGCATTCTTCTTTACTGTATCGGTCAGGCGGCGGGAAGCAGAAAGGATATTACAGCGGCCCACATAAGGAGTGCAGACCGGCTTTTGTCCGGAGAAAGAAACGGAGAGATTCATCTTCCTTACGGACTTGCGGTTTATAAAAAATATGATTTGGGTATGATACAAAGGAAAGAAGCAAAGGATACAGCGTATATGTCCGGTCAGGGAGAGCTGCCCGAACACAGGATAACATTTCCTTCCGTTTTTGAGGCGCCGGGGCTTGGAACGGTGGAAATCACTGTGTTTTTACGGGAATATTCTCAAAATATTCCACAAAAAACATATACGAAATGGTTTGATTATGATAAAATAACTTCGTCTGCAATGTTTCGTGCCAGAAGAGGGGGAGATTACCTCACTATAAATAATAAAATGGGACATAAATCATTACAGGATTATTTCGTAAATGAGAAGATTCCCCGGCAGGAGCGGGATAAAATTTATGTGCTGGCAGATGGCTCCCACATTATGTGGGTGCCCGGTTACAGAATGAGCGAATACTATAAGGTCCGGGAAGATACCCGGAAAATTATGCAGGTCAGTATTCTGGACAAAAAGATATAGGTACAAAGGGCGGGAGGATGCCGCCGGAGAAGAAAGGAGTCATTGAAATGGCTGAAAAGATTAGCGTGTTGTTTACGGAAGAAGAGGTGGACGCCAGAATCAGGGAACTTGGGGAACAGATAAGTAAAGAGTATGCAGGAAAAGCCGTACATTTGATCTGTGTGCTCAAAGGAGCAAGTTTCTTTGCATGTGAACTGGCAAAAAGAATCACAGTGCCTGTTTCTCTGGACTTTATGTCTGTTTCCAGTTATGGAAGGGAGACAGAATCCAGCGGCGTGGTTAGAATTGTAAAGGATCTGGACGAACCGATAAAGGGGAAAGACGTCATTGTTGTGGAGGATATCGTTGACACCGGGCGGACTTTGAGCTATCTGCTTGAAATGCTCAAGGACAGGGGACCGGAAAGCTTAAAGCTATGTACCCTGCTGGATAAACCGGAGCGCAGGGTGGTGGATGTGCATGTGGATTATAACGGGTTTGTGATCCCCGATAAGTTTATTGTGGGATATGGGCTTGACTATGACCAGAAACACAGAAATCTTCCTTATATCGGCATAATAGAATTTGAATAAAAACATAGCCGGGGCTTCCCGGTAAGTGAGGTAACAAAGTTGAATAAAAAAAATAAAGGATATAATGTATATTTCATACTGGTGCTGCTTCTGCTGGCCCTTCTGGTCATACCAAGCCTTCTGGATAACGATCAGGTAGAGTACAACAGAGGGACACTGCTTCAGGATCTGGAAGCCGGTAATGTGGTTTATGCAAGCATCACACCCAGCCGGCAGACGCCGGCTGGAGAAGTGAATTTTATTCTCGCAAACGGCCCTGCCAAGACGCTGTATGTGACGGATGTGACGGAAATGGAAAAACTTCTTATTGACCACGGAATCAACCCGGATGTAAAGAAGGTCCAGGAGGAAAGCTGGTTTCTCACAAGCGTATTTCCGGTGCTTCTTGCAATTATTGTAATGGTGTTCTTTTTTGTGATGATGAACAGCCAGAATGCAGGCGGCAGCAGTAAGATGATGAATTTCGGCAAGAGCCGGGCACGGCTTTCCATGGGGGACGGCAAACTTACCCTGAAAGATGTGGCGGGACTTAAGGAAGAAAAAGAAGAACTGGAAGAAATTGTGGAATTCTTAAAGGAGCCTGCTAAATTTACCAAGGTAGGGGCGAGAATTCCCAAGGGCGTGCTTTTAGAGGGTGCGCCTGGTACCGGAAAAACCCTGCTGGCCAAAGCGATTGCCGGGGAGGCGGGAGTTCCCTTCTTTAGCATATCCGGTTCTGATTTTGTGGAAATGTTTGTGGGCGTGGGCGCTTCCAGAGTAAGGGATCTGTTCGAGGACGCCAAGAGACATTCCCCCTGTATTGTATTTATAGATGAGATTGATGCAGTGGCAAGACGCCGGGGAACAGGTATGGGCGGCGGCCACGATGAGAGGGAGCAGACCTTGAACCAGCTTCTTGTTGAGATGGATGGTTTTGGCGTGAATGAAGGAATCATTGTCCTTGCAGCTACTAACCGGGTAGACATTCTGGACCCAGCGATTCTGCGTCCGGGACGGTTTGACAGAAAAATCAGCGTTAACAGGCCGGATATAGGCGGGAGGGAAGATATTCTTAAGGTACATGCCAGGAATAAGCCGCTGGCAGAGGACGTGGACCTGAAACAGATTGCCCAGACGACAGCAGGTTTTACGGGAGCGGATTTGGAGAACCTTCTGAACGAGGCATCTATTGTGGCGGCCAAACACAACAGAAGCTATGTGATTCAGGAAGACATCAAGAAATCCTTTATTAAAGTAGGAATCGGCGCAGAAAAGAAGAGTCGTATTATTACAGACAAAGAAAAGAAGATTACAGCATACCATGAAGCCGGCCATGCAATTTTGTTCCATGTACTGCCGGATGTAGGGCCGGTTTATACCGTATCAATTATTCCTACAGGGCTTGGGGCAGCAGGTTATACCATGCCTCTCCCTGAAAATGACGATATGTTCATTACGAAGGGCAAGATGCTGCAGGATATTATGGTGTCATTAGGCGGCCGGATCGCCGAGGAAATCATTTTCAGCGATATCACGACAGGCGCATCCAGCGATATCAAGAAGGCTACCAAGGCGGCCCGGGATATGGTGACCAGATACGGTATGTCTGAAAATATAGGCGTTATCAACTATGACAGCGATGACGATGAAGTGTTTATCGGAAGGGACCTTGCCCATGCAAAGAGCCACAGTGAACTGATCGCGGGAGAAATTGACAGAGAAGTAAGAAATATTATTGATGACTGCTATGCAAAGGCTAAGGAAATTATTTTAGAACATGCGGATGTACTGCATGGGTGCGCGGAGCTTCTCCTTCAAAAAGAAAAGATTGGAAGGGCGGAATTTGAGGCTTTATTTGGCACTGAAGGCGCTGTTTCGGAAGCACTGCCAGAAAATTAGTGAATATGCACAAAAATTATTGCAGTAAATTGTTATATTTGTGAATCGTGAGTATTTACGCAAAGTATAGGTTATGCTATTATACTACTTGTAACCCCCCAATACATTATATAGTTTTTTGCTATACCCCATAAGAAAGAAATACCTTCTCTAAAAAGGACAGTAACTTGTTACTGTCTTTTTTACTGTCCTATACCCAGCATTGTAAATAGCTGTTTGGCTATTTTGAAATTGCTTTCCGCCACAGGGGGTTGTAAACTGACAGGATTATATAGTATAATATAAAATGTATGACTATTTTTCACGAGGAAACGGAGTTGACAGTATGGACTTGGATCAGTTTTTGAAAGTAGATTACAGCAGGCATTATATCGCGGAGATGCGGCCTGTTGTCAACAGGAAAGCGATGTTTAGTGATACAACGGAGGACTATTTATCTCCCTGTGAGCCGAATCCTTATTCTAAAATTACAATCAGGTTCCGGGCGGCCATCAATAATATTGACAGAGTATTTATGGTGAATAACGGGCAGAAGCATCTTATGACCTGGGAAAGCGGTGATGAGTATTTTGATTATTTTGCTTGTGAAACGGAAGTGGAAGACGTAGAGTACTCTTATCATTTTGAGGTCCAGGTAGGGAAGATAATGTGTCTGTATGACGTAAGAGGCGTGGTAAAGGAGACAATGCCGGAATATGCCTTTCGTGTGATTCCGGGATTCAAGACGCCTAAGTGGGCCAAGGGAGCGGTCATGTACCAGATCTACGTGGACCGTTTTTACAATGGGGATCCTTCTAACGATGTCCTTTCGGGAGAGTACGAATATATTGGCGACAAGACGGTAAGGGTGGAAGACTGGAATAAATATCCGGCTGTTATGGGCGTCCGTGAGTTTTATGGCGGAGATCTGCAGGGGGTACTGGATAAGATGGATTACCTGCAGGAGCTTGGGGTGGATGTAATTTACTTTAATCCGCTGTTCGTTTCCCCCTCCAATCACAAATATGATATTCAGGATTATGACTGCATCGATCCTCATGTGGGAAAAATTGTAAGCGATGAGGGTGAACTGCTGAACTATGACCAGCATGAAAACAGATTTGCATCCAGATATATTGACAGAGTGACCAACAAAAAGAATCTGGACGCCAGCAATGAACTCTTTGCAAAGGTGGTTGAGGAAGCCCATAAAAGAGGTATGCGTGTGATTTTAGACGGCGTATTTAACCACTGCGGTTCCTTTAATAAATGGATGGACAAGGAACGGATTTATGAAAATGCCGAAGGCTATGAAAAAGGCGCACATATATGCAGGGAAAGCCCTTATCACGATTATTTCCAGTTTTATAATGAAAATGCATGGCCCTATAACGGGAGCTATGACGGATGGTGGGGGCATGATACCCTGCCGAAACTGAATTATGAAAAGTCCAAGGAACTCTTTGAGTATGTAATGCGGATTGCAGCCAAATGGGTGTCACCCCCATATAATGCAGACGGATGGCGTCTGGATGTGGCAGCCGATTTGGGACACAGTCCGGAATATAACCATTATTTCTGGAGAGAATTCAGACGGGCTGTCCGGGAGGCAAATCCCGATGCCATAGTGCTGGCAGAGCATTATGGTTCTCCAAGGGAATGGCTCAACGGTAAAGAGTGGGATACGGTCATGAATTACGATGCCTTTATGGAGCCTGTGACATGGTTCCTGACAGGTATGCAGAAGCACAGCGACGATTACAGGGGCGACTTGTACGGCAATGCAGACAGCTTTATAGGGGCAATGAACCATCATATGTCCAGCTTCACCACCCCCTCTCTCCATATAGCAATGAATGAACTTTCCAACCATGACCATTCCAGATTCCTTACCAGAACCAACAAGAAGGTGGGAAGGACGAATTCCCTGGGGGCACAGGCAGCCAATGAGGGCGTTAATGTAGCCGTCATGCGGGAAGCGGTAGTCATTCAGATGACGTGGCCGGGTGCGCCTACGATTTATTACGGGGATGAGGCCGGGGTCTGCGGATTTACTGATCCGGATAATAGAAGGACTTATCCATGGGGGCATGAAAATAAAGAGCTGATAGAATTCCACAGGGAAATGATTCGCATTCACAAGGAAAATCCGGAAATTCTCACAGGTTCCCTGAAATATATTGACCGTGACTATAATATGCTTGGTTACGGAAGATTCAACAGGAAAGAAGCAACTATCGTTTTGGTCAACAATAACGATTATGAGATGAACAGGAATGTGTCGATATGGCAGTTGGGAATTCCGAAAGAATGTAAAGTTAAAACACTGATGCTTACCCATGCGGAGGGGTATTCCACGGAGCCAAAGGAGTATGCATCAGTGGCAGGAAAGATTTCTGTTACTTTACCGGCGACCTCTGCGCTTGTGCTGAAATATGTAGGGCAGGAAAGCTTCTGGGAAAAGTTTGCATAAATGAATATTGATCGTTAAAAGCAGATGCCAGTGCAGGGCATCTGCTTTTTTTACAATAAGCTGGCTCGCGAAGCGAGGCAGCGTTTGTTAACATAAGGCAGGTCGCAAAACGCGGCATCCGATATTTGCTTGATTAAATGTTTATTTGTACAAAATTATTGAATATATTGTGTCCATTATGACATATAACACGGATAAACAGTCAAAATATGTGCATAAATACTATAAATTCAGCGTATATGTTCATTTAGCCACTTTAATGTGGGGATAAATGAACATAAAATGAGCAGAAACAAGAAAGAATTAATAAAATATGCATAAAAAACTGCTGAATGTCACATGACTAATTAGGAGAATATGACGATAAAAATACGTAAAACGACAAATAATGTACATTCTATTGAAACAAAAAACCAGCCAAATTATAATTTTACTATCAAAGGGAAAGAGATATGAATGAATACGCAAGCGTAAATCAGGCAAATCATCGGCTCGTGATGATTATGGAAAAATTGAATAAATATGGAAGGATCGACGTACAGGAAATTGCCCAGGAGTTAGATGTATCAACTGCTACGATCCGGCGTGATTTTAATGAACTGGAGCGTCAGGGGCATCTCCGCAGGGTACATGGAGGCGCAGTGCTGTCCAATGTCAGTACAACTTTTGAATATCTTTACCATGCAAAAGTAGCTCTGCGGATGGATGAAAAAAAGCGGATTGCCATACAGGCAGCCAATGAGATCCAGGATGGCGATGCAATATTTTTTGATTCAGGGACTACTACCTGCCAGATAGCAATGTGCCTTTCCGGCAAGAAGCAGTTAACAGTGATCACCTATGATATGTCAATTGCAACAGTTTTAAATAATCATCCTTCTATCCAGGTGATTCTTACCGGTGGGATCGTCAGACAGGGATATAATGTCCTGGTCGGCTCCATTACGGAAAATTTTATAAGAAATATGATGGTTGATAAAGTTTTCTTAAGCGCCGATGCCATTCACACTTCATTTGGCATATCTAATGCCAATTACGTGGAGTCAGGAATTAAAGCGCTGTTGGTAAATGCGGGAAAGAAAATCATTCTGGTGGCAGACCACAGCAAATTTGATAAAATCGCTGTATCTAAATTCTGTAATTTGTCGGATATTGATATGCTTATAACTGATAATCAGATTTCCCACTCTATGGCAGAAAGCATCCGTGAAAACGGCATAGAGATCAAATGTGTTTAGTGCATATATCAGCCTTGGCGGTGCACTATAAGAATGGAGGAAATAGTAAATGGGATGGACAAAAGATTTGTTCAATACAGAAAAACCGATTATTGCCATGTGTCATATCAGAGCATTGCCGGGAGATTTAAACTACAATGAAGAAAAGGGAATGTCCTATGTTGTTGAAAAGGCGAGAGAAGATTTCCTTGCACTGCAAAAGGGCGGCGTGGATGCAGTTATGTTTTCCAATGAATTTTCCCTTCCCTATTTAAAGAAGGTAAACCCTGAAACAACGGCAGCCATGGCAGCGGTAATTGGCGAGCTGAAATCAGAAATAAAAATTCCCTTTGGAGTCAATATTCTCTGGGATCCTTATGCATCACTTGATCTTGCAGCAGCAACAGGGGCATGTTTCATCAGGGAAGTGATGAGCGGTGTATATGCAGGCGATTTGGGATTATGGGATAACGATGCAGGGGAAATCAGCCGTCACAGGAAAAGGCTGGGACTGAAAGATAAAACGAAACTTTTATATAATATTTATCCGGAGGCTGCGGTATATTTGGGAAACAGAGATATCGTGGATATTGCCAAAACAAATGTTTTTAATAACAATCCTGATGCACTGCTGGTATCAGGGGCAACCGCAGGGGCAGATACAGATACGTCCATATTGAAACGGGTAAAAGAAGCAATTCCTGACACCTACATATTCTGCAATACAGGATGTAAATTGGAAACAATTGAAATGCAGTTGAAAGTATCCGATGGGGCAATTGTGGGAACTTATTTTAAAAAGGATGGGAAATTTGAAAATTTTGTTGAATATGACAGGGTGGCACGTTTTATGGAAAAAGTAAACACAGTAAGGAGGTAAGCATGAAGAAGAAAATTGTCGCAATTATTTTAAGTATGTCTATGATTATGACGTCACTTATGGGGTGTGGAAAGACATCAGAAGAAACACAGACGGCTCAGCAAAACTCCGAAAGCAATGAGGCCGGACAAGAAAAAGAACAGGATACGGAAAAGGAAGAAGCGCCGTCCCAGGAGGATGTCAGAATTGCACTGCTGCTTTCGGGTAATTTGGGTGACATGTCCTTTTTGGACTCGGCAAACAAGGGAACTTCCCAGATCATGGCAGACTACGGCGCGCAGGTAAAGGTTATTGAGATGGGATCTGACGCTACAAAGTATGAAACAAATGTGCTGGATGCCTCTGACGAAGGCTATGACATCATTATTGGGTCTGGCTGGCAGCTTCAGGAACCTTTCCAGAATGTTGCAAAGGATTATCCTGATATCAAATACATTATATTTGACGCGGCAGTTGATTATGCAGCGGGAGATTATTCTAACGTATATTCTATTTCCTATAAGTCCAATGAAGCGGCTTATCTGGCAGGCATTATGGCAGCAAATATGAGTAAAACAAGTATTCTCGGATTCTTGGGCGGTGCTGACGGCGCTGTGATCAATGACTTTATGATAGGCTTTATTGAAGGCGCCCGGTCTGTTGACCCGGATATTAAAGTGATCTGCGGATATGTTGATGACTACAGTGACAGCCCGAAGTGTAAGGAAATGGCGCTGGCGCAGTACAATCAGGGAGCGGACATTATTTTTACGGCGGCAGGCGCATCCGGCATTGGCACATTAGAGGCAGCAAAAGAAACGGGAAATTATGCAATAGGCGTTGATTCTGACCAGGCGATGCTTTATGCCGAAAGTGATCCCGCCCAGGCCCAGCTTATTCCGGCTTCCGTAATGAAAAATGTGGATGCAACACTGGTACGTGCTTATGAGATGATACAGGAAGGAACCCTGCCCTGGGGACAGGAGGAGGCACTTGGCCTTTCCGACGGGGCGGTTGGTTTAAGCGATAACGAATTTTATCAGAAGCTTGTCCCGGAAGACGTTAAGGTGAAGATAGACGAAGCGTCTGATGCAATTGCCAGGGGTGAAATTAGTGTAAAATCAGCATATGGACTTACAACTGAAGAAGTAAGGGAAATTATCAACTCTGTAGCGCCCTGATTCGTTTAGTAAAAAAGAGATTGCTTTATATGGTCATGTATTAAAGCAGTCTCTTTTCTATAAAATCAGGCAAAAAAGAGAAGGGCAGGTATGGTTTTATATGAATGAAGATTTACTGGTAATGTCTAAAATTACTAAAATATATCCGAATGGGGTCATGGCAAACGATAAAGTAGATTTTTCAGTAAAAGCAGGAGAGATTCACGCACTTATGGGAGAAAATGGTGCGGGAAAATCTACGTTGATGAACATTTTGTACGGGGAACACCAGCCGGAAGAAGGAGCAGTTTATCTGGAAGGCAGAAAAATAAAAATTACTTCGCCCAATGACGCAATTGCCCATGGCATTGGCATGGTTCACCAGCACTTTATGCTAGTGCCCTCCCTTTCGGTGGCACAGAATATATATCTTGGAAAGGAGCCAAGAAAAAACGGACTGATTGATACAAAAATGATGATTAAGCAGGCCGAAGAAATAGCGGAAAAATATAATTTCAAAATATTATGTACCGCCAGGGTGGCGGATATTCCGGTGGGAATGAAGCAGAAGGTGGAGATATTGAAAGCCCTTGCAGGCGGTGCAAAAATTTTGATTTTGGATGAACCGACAGCAGTTTTAACGCCGCAGGAGACAGAAGAACTATTTCATGAGCTGACGGAATTTAAGAAAAGAGGCCATACAATTATTTTTATTTCCCATAAGCTAAAAGAGATCAAGCAGATATGCGACCGGATCACCATTATGAAAAATGGAAAAAGCATGGGGACATACGACATGCAGGAGCTGGATGAGAAGAGTATATCCCGGCTGATGGTAGGAAGGGATGTGATCAAGTCTGTTGAAAAGAGGAAGGCAAAGCCCGGGGATGCGGTTTTGAAAGTGGAGGATCTATCCTGTATAAATGAAGACGGCAAACATGCGGTGAACCATATAAATTTGAAAGTAAGAAAAGGTGAAATACTCGGCATTGCCGGTGTAGAGGGAAATGGACAGTCTGAATTTGTTGAATGCATTTCAGGTATGCGCAAGGACTATAAGGGCAGAGTATCCATATGCGGGCAGTATGTAGACAAATTTAGCATCAAAAAAATAAGAAAAGCAGGTTTGTCACATATTTCGGAGGACAGAATGTCTTATGGCGTCGCCACAGAAGCATCGATCAGCGATAATCTGATTTCGGATAAACTGGGGGAAGATATGATAGGGCACGGCCCCATACTGAGTAATAAAAAGATAGCCGCTCTGGCCCTGGAGCTGGTGGACAAGTTCCTGATTAAATGCAGTTCTTATAAACAGCCGGTGAGTATGCTTTCCGGCGGGAACATGCAGAAAGTCGTGATTGCAAGAGAATTTGCCAGAGAGCCGGCGATTATGATTGCAAACCAGCCTTCAAGAGGCGTCGATGTGGGAGCAACAGAGTTCATTCATAAAAAACTGGTGGAAATACGGGATAACGGGGCAGCGGTTCTGCTGGTTTCTGCGGATTTAAATGAAGTGATGGAGCTTAGCGATTCCCTTGCGGTATTTTATGGAGGAGAAGTTGTCGCTTATTTTGAAGACAGCAGAAATGTCACGGAAGAAGAATTAGGATACTACATGCTGGGACTTATGAAGCAGCCTGAAGATATCATCCTGAAATTAGGATAAGAAAGCAGGTGTTTAAGTGAATAAAAAAAGGGAAGCATTATTTCAATTTTTAAGTATACTGATTGCTATTACAGTTGCGCTCCTGGTAACGTTTATAATTATTTTGTGTGTGAGCAATGAGCCGGTGGAAGCATTAAAGACATTTATTGCCGGGCCTCTTTCAACGAAAAGAAGAATCGGAAATGTTATTGAAGGTATGATTCCTCTTATATTTACAGGTCTGGCAGCCTGCGTTATGTTTCAGGCAAAACAATTCAGCCTGATAGGGGACGGCTCCTTTTTAGTGGGAGCTCTGGCTTGTGCAGTACTTTTACTTAAACTGCAACTGCCTGCAGGCATTGCCCTTTTTCTGGGAGTGCTGATTGGCGGGGCGGTGGGAGGAATCTGTGCTGTCATACCAGGGTTTTTAAAGGCAAAGTGGAATGTAAATGAATTTGTAGTGTCCATGATGTTCAATTCCATACTGGAGTATTTTACGATCTTTGTCCTGCTGAATTTTATCCGTGATCCGGGATCAGGATTTGTTGCCTCCTATTTAATACCGGAAAACGCAAAGCTACAGTCTTTTATTTCCAAAACCAACATTCATACAGGGCTGTTCATTGCATTGTTTATGGTGGTACTGACAGCGTTTTTCATGTATAAAACCAAGTGGGGATATAGTATACGTATGGTGGGTAAAAACCCCAGGTTTTCAAAATATTCAGGTATCAATACATTTGCAGTGATATTTTCCTGCCAGATCATCGGCGGATTTATTGCGGGGCTGGGAGGAGCTGTGGAACTTCTGGGTATGTACGACAGATTTCAATGGCAGAGTACGCCGGGATATGGGTTTGATGGCATGACAGTTGCGATTTTAGCAGCCAACAACCCGGCACTGGTGCCGGTTGGCGCGCTTTTTCTGGCCTATATAAGGGTGGGGACAGATGTTATGGCCAGAGTTTCCAGTGTGCCTAATGAATCAGTCAGTATCATACAGGGTATTATTATGCTCTTGATCACAGCAAGCGCCTTCCTGTCGGGAACGAAGCATAAGATGGTGATTCGTTCGGTAAAGGACGAACAGAAAAAGATGAAGGAGGTGGCATAGTATGCAGCAGATGTTCAATATTATTTTCACCACATCCTTTGCATATTCAATTCTAAGAGTAAGCACTCCTTTGATTTTAGCAGGTATGGCGGCAGTGGTATCTGAACGGGCGGGAGTCGCCAACATTGCAATTGAAGGGATGATGCTGATCAGTGCGCTTACCGGGGTAGTCATATCGGCAGTGACACAGAGCTGCTTTGCAGGTGTTGCAGCCGGTGCGGCAGGCGGAATGGTAGTTTCCCTGATCCTGGCATATTTCATTTTACAGCTAAAGGCAAACAATATTATGTGTGGACTGGCGGTCAATGCCATTGCAAAGGGCGGCACAGTGTTTGCATTATACCTGCTGACTGGCAGTAAGGGGGCTTCCACTGCACTGAACAGTCTGACAGTTCCTAAGATTGATATTCCTCTGATAAAAGATATTCCTGTTCTGGGGGAAATAATTTCAGGACAAAGCGTTCTGACTTACACAGCAATACTTTTAGTTGCAGTTATGCATGTTTTTATCTTTAGGACAAGAACGGGGATACGTATCAGTGCGGTAGGCGAAAATGAAAAGGCGGTTGGATCTGTGGGGATAAGCGTGATCAGGACGCGCTATACTGCCCTTTTGATCAGCGGATTTTTTTCCGGTCTGGCCGGTGTATTTTTATCTATGAGCTACATGAGCGGATTTACGGCAAATATGACGTCGGGAAGAGGATTTATTGCTCTGGCGGCAAATTCCATGGGGCAGAATACGCCCTGGGGAACGCTCCTTGCAGCGCTTATTTTTGGGGCAGCAGATTCTGCGGCAAACTATTTGCAGGTTCTCGCAGTGCCGGCGCAGTTTATTCAGATGATTCCATATGTTACCACTATTTTAGGCATTACCCTGTATTCCGTATTCAAGGTTAGAAACGAGAAAAAGCTAAAAATGAAAATGCTGGGTGTCCAGCAGTAAGTGCAGATCAAAAATAAAGCGGAAAGGATGATACAGATGAAGAAAATCCCTATTGTGATGGACTGTGACCCGGGCACAGATGACGCCCTTGCCATGCTTATGGTACATGCGGCCAAAAACATTGATTTGAGGGCAGTCACGACAGTTGCAGGTAATTTAAACAGAGAAGTTACAGCACAGAATGCACTTGATATTACGGAGTACTTTGGCATTCCGGCACCTGTTGCCAAAGGAAGCTACCCGATTATGAAAAAATTTGAAGCTCTGGATATTTCTGTCATGGGTGAGGGAGGTCTTGGAAATGCAGCGCTGCCGAAAGCACAGGGAGAATTTAGCCCGTATAATTCGGTAGAACTGCTTCACCGGGAAGTCCAGAAAGCGGCGGGAGAGATTGTTATTCTTGCGACGGGCCCCTTGACAAATGTGGCGCTGCTCCTTTCCGTATATCTGGAAGACAGGGAGCTCATCAGGGAAATCGTAATTATGGGGGGCGCTGTATATTACGGCAATCATACCCCTAGGACGGAATTTAATATTTATACAGATGCAGAAGCCGCTAAAATTGTGTTCCAGTCCGGTATTCCGATCAAGATGATTGGAACAGATGTAACTTACCGTACGCCTGTAACAAGGAAGGATTTGGACTGCCTGCTGTCCGATGGAAAGAGGGTTTCAAAGTTTATTGGCGATTTGATGTTTTATCCGGGGGACGGAGAGCGTCCCTTCCCGGAGGAGGGCATTTATATCTGGGATGGACTGGCTGCCGCTGCACTTATCTGCCCGGAATGTATGGAATGGAAACATGTGTATGTGGATGTGGAAACAAAAGGTGAGCTTACTTATGGTGAGACGGTGGCGGATATGGATCACTATCTGAAGCAGCCGCCGAATGTGCACATTGCTTTTGGGTGTGATAAGGAGAAATTTATAGGCATAATACAGAAAACGATCAGTGCGATTGACTAGAGCGTGTTTGAAGAAAGCAATTTTCAAACACGCGCTAAGGGAGGAGGAAACAAATATGGAACGGGAGGAATTGAAGGCAAAGCTGAAAGCGTATATGGAAATCCCGAGGCTTTCCGGTTATGAAGAAAAAATGGCCCGCAGGTTTTATGAGGATATGAAGCAATATGCCCATAAAGTTGAAACTGACCAGGCAGGCAATGTAATAGCAGCGTTTCCGGGAACAGACTCATCAGTGCCTTCTATCATGATTTTTGCACATATGGATACTATTGGATTTGTCATTACCTGCATTACTCCGGACGGTTTCCTGAAAGTGGACCGGGTAGGCGGTGTTCCTGAAAAGGTTCTTCAAGGACTGGGCGTCAGGGTGGGAAGTGAAAACGGAGATTATTACCCAGGTGTTTTTGGAATGAAATCTTATCATGTCCTTGCTTCGCCGGAAAAGGAAAGGGCAGAAGGAATAGGAAATTTGTTCATAGATATCGGGGCAGCATCAGAAGAAGAAGTAAGGGCGCTTGGCATTTGGCCGGGCTGTCCGGTTGTCTATGATGCGTACTATAAAGAACTTTTAAATGACAGAATATGCGGTTCTTACACGGATGATGCATCAGGTCTTACCACGCTCTTACAGATAGCGGAAACCTTAAGCAGGACGCCTCATAAAGCAAGTGTCTATTTAACCGGAACGGTGATGGAAGAATTTAATGCAAGAGGAGCCATGCTTGCACAAAGAAAGGCGCATGCGGATATGGCTATATGCTTATTAGGGGCAGGGGCAGGGGATACGCCGGATCTAAAAGGGAGCAATAATGTCATGCTGGGAAATGGAGTATCCGTAAATCTTTTTAATTTCCACGGAAAAGGGACGCTGAATGGAAATATTATACCCAAACCCATGCTGGAACATTTAAAACGTTCTGCGGAGAAAACAGGGATACCTATTCAACGGCAGGCAGCCCGGGGCGCATTGTCGGACTCTGCTTATTTACAGCTTGAGGAGGGCGGTATTCCATGCATGGATATGGGAACGCCTGACCGCTACAGCCATAGCCCCATGGAGGTGCTGGATTTAAAGGATCTGGAAAGGACGGGAGAACTGGTAATAGAATTTATTATGGGGATTGATAAAAATTTTTCTCTTAACAGGTTTTAAGATAAAGAGGTGGCCTGAATGGAACGGAATATTTTAATGGGAATCGATGTGGGAACTACAAGCCTCCGGGTTGGTTTCTATGATCAATATGGTAAAAACTATGGATTTTATGCGGCGCATTACGACCTGCTCCGTCCCCATAATACATGGGTGGAACAAAAAGTGAGCGACTGGATTCTGGCGCTTGAGAAAGCGGTCAAAGAAGGGATGGGCAGATTTCACATCAGAAAAGAGCAGATATTAGGCTTATCTATGGGATCCACCTGCTGCAGTGTTGTGGTGTGTGACAAAAAAGGAAATCCTCTCCGCAACTGTATTATGTGGATGGATATCCGAGCCGTCAAAGAAGCTGAGGAAATTGCCCGGCTTACAGACGAACATCTTTCAGCGGAATGGATGCCCTGCAAGCTTCTCTGGCTGAAAAAGAATGAACCGGATATATATCAAAAAGCGGAAATATTTTGTGAGTGTCAGGATTATTTAACATGGTTTTTAACGGGGAAATGGTCCGTCAATATCAATACAGCGTGCAACTGGGGTTATCATGCCGATAAAAAAGGATTTCCAATCTGGTTCTATGAAAAAACCGGACTTTCTGATGCTGTAGGACGCTTTCCCGATGAAAACTGTTACGCTGTAGGAGATTTGATTGGTACGTTGACAAAAGAATGTGCTGATAAACTTGGACTTATGCCGGACACATTTGTAGCCCAGGGAGGAGTGGATTCGTCCATAGGAATCCTGGGAATGGGGGTATATAAAGAGGGAAGAGTTGCATTGATGACAGGCTCCTCCAATCTTACGATGCTCCTTACTAAAAAAATGATGTTTTCTGACAGCACTATTAATGAAGGACCCAGCCATTTAATAAAAGGATATTACACTTCCTTCCGTGGACAGCTTTGCTCTAACTCTATTATTGAGTGGTTTCGGAAGGAGATAGCAAAAGAAGGAGATGCAAAATCCTTTTTTGCCCGGATGGAAGATGCTGTAAAAAAGGTTCCTGTTGGAAGCCGGGGGCTGGTAATGCTGGATTATTTTCAGGGAAACCGTCATCCACATTATGACACTCGTGTCAGAGGGATGATATACGGACTGTCTCTGGAACACACCCAGGAAGATATCTACCGCTGTATTCTGGAAAGTATCTCCTATGGAACGGAAAATCTGCTGGAGCAGTACCGCAGGGCAGGGGTTTCGATAGAAGAAATTAACATATCGGGGGGAAGCACCAACTCGGATGTATTTATGCAGATACAGGCAGATGTAAGCAATGTCCGGATCAATGTGCCTGAAGACTGCCAGTCTGTGTGCATGGGGGCTGCAATTTGTACGGCGGTGGCGGCAGGTATATATGGGAGCCTGCCGGAAGCGGTAAGGCATATGGTACGGTATCAGAAAGTGATTGAACCAGACAAGGAAAATTATAAGATTTACCATGAATATTTTAAACAATACCAACAGATTTATCCGGTAATGAAAGAGTGGATGCACAAGACTTCGGAACTATGGTGCAATGGGAAGGATTCCGGGCTGCAACCAGAAATTTGAAATACGCAATGGTATCACGGAAAGAGGACTTTTATGAGAATACTTGATTTTGGATCTTTAAATTACGATTATGTTTATGGTGTGGATCATGTTGCTGTAGCCGGCGAGACGATTTCTTCCTATAATATGGAAGTATTTTGTGGAGGAAAAGGGTTAAACCAGGCAATTGCCGCGGCAAGGGCAGGTGCAGAAGTATATATGGCGGGGCTGGTCGGGGAAGACGGCCAGCTTCTGATGGACATATGTAAAAGAAATGGAGTTGATAGCTCCTTCATCAGAAAGGTACCGGGGATAAGCGGCCATGCAATTATCCAGGTGGACAAAGAGGGCCAAAACAGCATACTGCTATATGGCGGCAGCAACCAGCAGATGACAAGGGAGTACATAGACGATGTATTGGGACAGTTTGGCTGTGGGGATATCCTTCTTATCCAGAATGAAATTAATCTGTTGGATTATATCATTGACAAAGCTTCTGAAAACGGTATGCGGATTTATTTAAATCCTTCTCCGTATAATGAAAAAATAAAATCCTGTGATCTTTCAAAAATTTCTGTATTATTGATCAATGAAATTGAAGGAGGACAGATATCAGGAGAAAGGGATTACGATAAAATGCTGGATGTAATGCAGGAAAAGTATCCCGAAACGGATCTTATGCTTACGCTGGGTGAAAAAGGCGCTGTTTATTGCTGCCGGGGAAAAAGGTACAGGCAGGACATTTATAAGGTAAAGGCGGTAGATACGACGGCTGCCGGAGATACTTTTACAGGTTACTTTGCCGCATTGATGCAGGAAAAAATTCCGGTGCAGGAGGTTTTGGCGATGTGCGCCGGCGCAGCGGCAATTGCCGTTTCCAGAAAGGGGGCTGCCAATTCCATACCTATTAGGGACGAAGTAAATAAATTCTGTTTACATAAATAGGTGGGGCATGAATACTTATAAAATTTTATTTGCACTGAGAATACTAAAAAATATTTTGACAAGCTTTATTGACAGCTTTCTGGTACTCTATTTTTTTACTATATCAGATAATAATATTCTGCCTTTGGGAATTTACAAACTGGCTGCCGTAACAGCGATTTATGCTGCAATTTTCCTGACAAGAAACTTTGCAAAGTCCAGATATAGGATTCTTCTTTTGCGCATTGGCATTTTGCTGGATTTGCTGTATTTTTGTACTATTATTTTCCTAAAGGATAGAATTGTTGATTACATATGCCTGGCAGGTATTTTATATGGACTTGAAGAAGGCATTTATTATTCCGTTTACAATATGATCGAATCAGACGAGATCACTAATGAGGAGAGGGCAGGTTTTACAGGCAGCTTCACGGCAGTGCAGGCGGTGCTGGCAATTATTTTTCCTTTAATTTTTGGAAGCCTTATGTATGCCAGCGGTTTCATAAAAAGTCTGGCAGTTGTTGTGGTGATCGTTTTGATCAGGATCGGGTTGTCCCTTTACCTTAAGCCTAAACATATTCCCAAAGCAAAGAAAACAAATATGAAGGACTATTTCAGGCTGACAAAAGGCGATTTTATATTTACCCAATTGTACCGGACAGAATTTTTATATGGCATAATTTATGCAGAAGGTGCATTTGCGTATATTGTTACTATTTATATAATAAAAGTCTTTTCCGATAGTTTCAGCTTGGGAATTTTTACTTCTGTTTTCAGTCTGATCACCTGTGCAATTGGTATTTTATTTGCCCGGTTTATGAATAAGCGGCATTATGAGTCAGTCATTAAGGTTTCTATGGTTATGACAACGGCATCACTGGGGCTTATGGTGTATGACTGCAGGGCAGTGACAATTATAATATTTAACTTGTTTTATACCATATCCAAAAGCATTGTGATATTGATTAACGAGAATATACAGGCAAATTTGAGTAATGACGGGAGGATCGAAAAAGAATATAAAGTGGAGTACTGGCTGGCCAATGAAACCTGTTTTTTTGCCGCAAGGATTATCAGCAACGGAATATTTATTTTAATGGCATTTTGGAATATCAATGTCATAATGGCCGTATTTGCAGTATGTCTGCTGCTGCTTTCCCGGGAATTGTCAAAATTACACAGAATAATGAAATAGGGGGAGATTTTATGCACGTATACCATGCAGGGGGAGTGATTCATACACCCGTTCAGAATGATTTTGAGATTTATGAAAATGCCTATATCTGTGTGGAGGAAGATGGAAGGGTAAATGGGATATATTCTGTCCTTCCAAAATCAATGATGCATTTTCCTGTGACGGATTTCGGCGACCAGATCCTGATACCTGCTTTTACCGATGGACATATCCATTCAGCACAATTGCCCAATGCAGGTCTGGGCTATGATATGCCTTTTTCCAAATGGCTTGGGGAGCTGACCTATCCTTCTGAAAGAAGATACCGGGAAAAGGAGGTTTATGCTGCTGTAAACAGACAGTTGATCATGGATTTTTGGAAATATGGGATCATGCATGGGGCTATTATGTCATCCACGGATTACGGAGCAACGGAGAATTTGTTTGAGCAGTATCTTGACAGTGGGATGTGCGCCCTTATAGGGAAAATGAATTCCGATCTGCCTGCCTATGGAGCGGCAGCAGAAAGTACAGAAGCTTCGATCCGTGAAACGGAATTGTTGATCTCAAAATATGCCAATAAAAATCCCTGCGTTAATTATGCGCTTTCCCCGGAGTTTGTTCCCACCTGTTCCGATGCGCTTATGGAATTTCTCGGAGATGCGGCCAGAAAGCATCAACTGCCAGTGATCACCCATGCGGCGGAGGGCACAGAAGATGTAGAAATGGTAAGAAAGCGCTTCCCGCAATTACAGACTTACGGTAATGTATTGAAACATTTTGGATTATTTGGCGGGCATCCTGCCGCGGCTGTACATTATAATATGGCAGAGCCGGAGGAGCTGCTGGATATGGCAGAATTGGGTGTTATTTATGTGCAATGTCCCAATTCCGGTATGGATATGGGGACGGAAAAGCTGATGATAATGCGCAAGGCCATGAATTATGGAGTGCCCTGTGCGCTGGGAAGTGATATTGCCGGGGGACATACCTGCAATATGTTCCGCGTCATGGTTTCAGCTATGCAATTGTCCCGCATAACCGCTTTGTATGAACCATTTGAGTCTCTTAAAACAGCGGAGGTGTTTTATATGGCAACAAAGGGAGGCGGAAAATTGTTTGGAAAAACAGGTTCTTTTGAGACAGGATACTTTTTTGATGCGCTAGTACTGGATGATGGAATGATCAGCCCATTTAAAGCAGAAAGCTTAAGGGAACGGTTTGAAAGGATTCTATATGCGGCTGATCCTGCGTGCATTACCCTGCGGTTTTGTAAAGGGAAAAGGATCCGTGCGCCTAAGAACAGGTATACAAAAAATTAAGACACAGGCAAACACAATACAAAGCCGCTGCTTCCTGATTAAAACATGGGAAACAGCGGTTTTGTATTAAAGTTAACAATTAACAATGACGACGGCCGTGATGTGAACCGTGATGCCTGCCTCCTCCATAATAATTCTGGCTGGGCTGCTGCTGAACTGCATGGCAGCTATTGCAGGAGTACCCGCAGGAACTGCCTTCCGTATAACAGCAATTTTCATCATGCACATGGCTGCAACTCAATGCAGATGCAATACAGCCGGTTCCCTGATTGCAGATATGGGTGCAGGTTTCATAAACACCATTTCTGAATCCGCAGTCCTGGGTGTGGATATGAAGGCATTTTGCCGTCTGGATGTAGCAGTCCTGTGTATGGGCATGCCCACAGGATACCTGTGTCAGACATTCGGCAGTATGCTCAGCATGATGCGAACAAAGTCCTGCAACTGCTGTTGTGCCCGTAGCCGGCGCAGCACATACCGTAATACCGGATAATGCAAAAAATGCTGCGGCAGTAACCAGGGCGGTTAATTGTTTCTTCCACCTTAAAATCATGTCTTTCCTCCTTATTGCGCGTGACTGAAAGCCCGGTGAAATATAAATAGTTCTTATATGATTAACATAACACTTTTTTCCATATTTGTCAGCCCCTATTTTTATAAAAATGTGATATAATATATATAATATTTTATTAACTGCAAATTTAAAGAATTATTAGAAAACAGGAGGGCATCAGTTATGCTATTAAATGGAAAAGTGGCAATTGTGACAGGCGGTACTAGAGGGATAGGTTTTGAAATTGTCCGCAAGTATCTTGTAAACGGTGCCAAAGTAGTTCTATTTGGCTCAAGGCAGGAAACGGTAGATAAGGCGCTGGAAAAGCTTAAAGAAGAAAATCCACAGTGGGAGGTTTCGGGCATGTGGCCGGAACTGACAGATGCACTCAAGGTCGGGGAGGCAGTCCGGGAAGTAAAGGACAAATATGGTAAAATAGATATCCTGGTCAATAATGCAGGAATCTCACAAAGTACGCCCCTATATGATTATACGACAGAAGAGTTTGATAAAATTATCAGCTTAAATGTGTGCGCACTGTTTTATGCGATACTTCCAGCGGCAAAGATCATGAAGGAACAGGGCGGGGGATGTATTATCAACACCAGCTCCATGGTAAGCTTTACGGGACAGTCTTCCGGTGTTGGCTATCCCGTCAGCAAGTTTGCCGTGAATGGTATGACGGTATCTCTGGCAAGAGAATTAGGGAAAGACCAGATCAGGGTAAATGCTGTGGCACCGGGAGTGACCAGAACGGATATGGTGGCAGCGCTTCCCCGGCAGACAGTAGATGCAATTTCTGCCAAGATACCCATGGGGAGACCGGGAGAGCCGGAAGAAGTAGCAGACGCATTCCTTTATCTTGCCAGTGATATGGCAAGGTATGTGACAGGAGAAATTCTCTCTGTTGACGGGGCCTGCAGGGTATAGAAGGGTAAAAATAAACGCCGCCACGCTTTGCGGGACGGCGTTTAGTATGTATTCATTTAAAATCATTCTGATTTACTGGAACATTGCATTTTCAACGTCAACAGAGAAGCCGTCCATATCGCTGGGAAGCCATGCTACTTTGTCCTTGCCGTTTACTTCAACACTCAGCTTTTCGCAGTTAACAGTAAATTCAACAGGGTCTGCGGTGGGCTCTAATGCTGCAAGGCCAGCCACGAAATCCTTTACGTACTGCTGCATATAATTGTTAAATACTTCCATATCACCGTTCTGTATTGCAATCTGGTCTTCCTCTGTGATGCTTTCCATCATGGTATTTGCAGCATCCATGATAATATTGGTCATTTCCTCATAAGAGAAGCCGTTTACCTTTAAAGTTACAACTGTGGTATCCTTCTCCTGGGAAGTGATTTCTGCTGTATAGGTAATCTTGTTCAGCATTGTTTCCAGTGAATCTGTAAGATCCTGAACATCTTCCTCAGATAATTCAACTCCGGCGCTTTCCAGCTCACTTTTCAATTCATCAACCAGTTCTACATCAGCACCTTCCTCAAAGAATGCGCTTCTTACTTCTTCCTCAGAAGCAAAGCCAAGCAAATCCTTCATAGGGGCCGCATTGTTCTTGGCAGCAAGTTCAAACAGGGAACTGATCGTCTGGTCAGCAGGAGGCAGTTTCTCGCCGCATCCAGTCAGTGTCATGCACACAACTGCCATAGTTGCAACAACAGCTAACAACTTTTTCAATTTCTTCATAACTACTACTATCTCCTTTACTCATAAAAATATAGAATGTAATACAAAACAGTATAGTATCTAATTTAACAATTGTAAATAGGAAAAAAGTTATTTTAAGGAAACATTATGAAATATGCTTGCATAAAAAAAAGGATTCCATTATGATAATAATAAAGTACACAACTGACGGAAACAGGAAATACCTGTGTAGGAGAACCTACAGGGAGTGTACCGGAAATGGAGTGAGCCGGCCGTCTGGGCAGTCTGCTGTGATGCAGTATGTCCAGGCGTTTTTTTACAAAAAGCTGCTTTGCGGAGTGCAGCGGTGCTGGGCAGGTATGCAGAGCGTGGCAGAGTTTACAATTGGATCATGGAGGGAAAAGAAATGAAAATGTTGTCGCTTGTGGAGGAACTGGAGGAAAATGAATATCCGGGAAGAGGAATCGTGATCGGTGTCTCCGAAGATGGGAAGAAGGCGGTTACAGCCTATTTCATTATGGGCAGGAGCGGGAACAGCCGCAACCGGATTTTTGTACAGGAGGGGGAAGGAATCAGGACCCAGGCTTTTGATCCTTCCAGACTGGAGGATCCCAGCCTTATTATTTATGCGCCGGTAAGGGTGCTGGGGCACAGGACGGTGGTGACCAATGGGGATCAGACAGATACGGTTGTGGGGGGACTTGAAAAAGGGCTTACTTTTGAGCAGTCCTTAAGGAGCCGGGAGTTTGAACCGGACGGGCCTAATTATACGCCTAGGATTTCGGGTATGATGAATGTGAAAGAGGGAAAGTTTGACTATGTAATGTCCATCTTAAAGAGCAATAATGGAAGTCCTAAGGGCTGCAACAGGTATACGTATGCTTATGAGAATCCTGCGGCAGGAGAGGGGCGCTTTATCCATACTTATATGCATGACGGGAATCCCCTTCCAAGTTTCGAGGGTGAGCCTAAGCTAGTGGGGATCGAAGGCGGAATTGATGAATTTACGGATAAAATATGGAAGAGCTTAAATGAAGACAATAAAGTTTCCTTATTTGTAAGGTATATTGACATTGCAACCGGAGAATATGAAACACGGATCGTAAACAAAAATAAGTAACCAGTGCAGGGCAGAAATATGCAGATAAGCCTGTGGGTTTTGCCGGGTGCAAAATAGGCAGGAGAAAAGAGGTAAAAATGAACGAGATTCAATTGAAATATGGATGTAATCCGAACCAGAAACCTTCCCGGATATTTATGGAGGACGGCAGCGACATTCCGGTTACAGTTTTGAACGGTAAACCGGGGTATATTAATTTTCTTGACGCTTTTAACGGATGGCAGTTAGTAAAAGAATTAAGGGAGGCAACAAAACTTCCGGCGGCAGCGTCTTTTAAGCATGTCTCCCCGGCAGGGGCGGCGGTAGGTCTTCCCCTTACGGAAACGCTTGCAAAAATATACTGGGTGGAGACGCAGAAGGAATTATCGCCGCTGGCCTGTGCCTATGCAAGGGCCAGGGGGGCGGACAGAATGTCCTCCTTTGGGGATTTTATTGCACTGTCCGATGTGTGTGACGAGGATACGGCCCGGCTGATCAAACCGGAAGTGTCTGACGGTGTCATAGCCCCGGGATATACACCGAAAGCGCTGGAACTTTTGAAGGCAAAGAAAAAGGGAAACTATAACATTATTCAGATCGACCCTTCTTATGTGCCAGCACCCATTGAACGCAAGCAGGTATATGGAATAACCTTTGAACAGGGAAGAAACGAGCTGGACATTGACGGCGGCCTGCTCTCCAACATTGTGACAAAGAATAAAGAAGTGCCGGAATCCGCTTTGATCGACATGAAAATCGCCCTTATCACTCTTAAATATACCCAGTCCAATTCCGTCTGCTATGTGAAAGACGGACAGGCGATAGGCATCGGCGCAGGGCAGCAGTCCCGGATACATTGTACCAGACTGGCAGGCCAAAAGGCCGACAACTGGTATCTGCGCCAGTCTCCGCAGGTACTGGGCCTTAAGTTTATTGATACATTAGGACGGGCGGACCGGGATAATGCCATTGATGTTTACATGGGAGAGGAGTATGAGGACGTGCTTCGTGAAGGGGAGTGGCAGAAGCGTTTTACGGAAAAGCCGCCTGTCTTTACAAGAGAAGAAAAGAGGGCATGGCTGGACGGAAACAAAAATGTGACTCTGGGGTCGGACGCATTTTTCCCTTTTTCGGATAATATTGAGAGGGCCTATAAGAGCGGCGTCAAATATATTGCCCAGCCCGGAGGGTCAGTCCGTGACGATCTCGTAATTGAATGCTGCGATAAGTATGATATGGTAATGGCATTTACAGGCATCCGGTTATTCCATCATTAAAATTGTCTGCCCGGAGCCATTTTCAAATATATATCAGCATCCATTTACATGCAGAAAAACCAGACTGGAAATGAGGACATTTATGACGGTTAAAGAGCTGTAGGAGGAACTATGGATAATAACATTGAAGCAAAGACAGATAATATAAATGAAGTAATCAACATGCTGGATACTATGACCCAGACAGGAGTTTCACGCATAAAGGTGGAGACTTCCGGGGAGATGCAGACGGGAGACGTGCGCAAAGCGTACCATCATGGAAGGTGTGACGTGGGAAGTCCTTTTGCCACAGGACGGCTTTTTGATCTGGAAGAAGATGTATGATTCCACAGACAGATAAATATGGCGGCGTATATTCCTGCAAAAAGCAGTTTTAAATACGTGCCAGAATAGATAGACCCGGGCTGGAAAGAAAAAGCCCGGGTTTTATTACAAAAAGCTGCCTTGTAAAGCCTTTCTTCCGGCAGGCAGAACCGGAAAACTCATATGGCGCGTTTGATGGTCCCGCAGCCGATTTTCGTGCCGGAATCACCGGAGGGCTGGGAGCTAAAGTCATCGCGCCCGGAATGGATGATAACGGATCTGCCTATAATTTCATCCAGAGTAAATCTTTTATCATAAAAGGCGGACCAGGCGTAGCCCTGATTTCCCATAAGAGGCAGCAGGTCGCCGGCATGATCCGGGTGGGGGGCCTGCCTGGGATTGTAATGGTTTCCTGTATGCTGGAAGTTGTCAGTACAGTCGCCTGATTCATGGATATGCATGGCATAAAAATTGCTGGCCCCCTGCTGGTCTATATTGGGAAGGCTGAAAACTTCCGCTTCCACCAATATGCCGTCATAAGAGGTCTGGTAAAATTTTACAAGCCCGCTGAGTCGGGGATATTCAGCACTGCCGTTAATCCATGCGACGGCATCCGGGCGTTCATACGACAATAACTGTATAAAATTGATTCTGGGTGTGATCTGATTTCGGTACATGATATCATTCCTATGGATTTCGCGTTACATTTCAAAGGTTATCCGGCTGCAGTCCGGCGTGTTCTGGGCAGCAGGAATCCCTTAAAATGCAGCAATTTTTCTTTATAGTATGCTTAGAAATTTTTAAGATGCACAAAATCATTAAATGTAGTATAGTAATATTGGAAATTTTTATAAAAGGTTAAGGAGAAGAAAAATGGCTTTTTGTATTATAACAGACTCTGCCTCCGATGTGCCGGAGAGCATAATTAAGGAATATGAGCTTTATGTAATGCCGACTCCTGTTACCATAGAGGGAAAGGATTACTTTGACGGTGAGACGATTTTCCCGGATGAATTTTATAAAATACAGGCATCAGGCAGAGATATCAAGACTTACCATATCAATCAGTATATGTTTCACGAACATTTTCTCCCCTTTGCACAGAGAGGGGATGAGGTACTGTATTTATGCTTTTCCACGGGGATTGCAGGGACATTTAATGCGGCGAAGCTGGCTTATGAGGAAGTGCTGGAGGAGTATCCTGATTTTAAAATCACGATTATAGATACGAAATGTGCGTCGGTAGGTTACGGGCTGGTGGCAGAACGTCTCCTCCGTATGCAGAGGAACGGCGCGTCTGGAGAGTTATTGATTGAAGCGGCGGAGTTTTTCTGCCGGCATATGGAACATGCAGTTACGGTCATGGAGCTTGACTATCTGTTTAAAGGCGGGCGTCTTAGCAGGACCTCTTTTCTGGCAGGGACGGTTCTGGATATCAAGCCTATTATCATCGTGGATGAAAAGGGTTCCTTAAAAGCAGTGGAGAAGGTCCGGGGGTGGAAGAAGGCCCAGAAGCGTATCCTCGATATGGTGGGCGAGAAGGGAAGGAATCTGGAAAATCAGGTGGTAGGCGTGTGCTACGGCACAGATAAGGAAGCTTACGATTACATTAAGGATCAGCTTAAGGAACGCTACCATATAAAAGGCTTTTTGGAAGGCCGGGTAGGGTGCGCTATAGGTGCCCACACGGGTCCCGGAATCCTGGGAATTGTTTTCCTGAATGAGACAAATGAAAAGTTTGATAAATATTTGCAATAACGAAAGTGGAGGAATAAGCAGCGGCAAAGACAGGATTTGCCCTGATATGCCGGATGCTGCACAGAAACGAGGTCAGATATGCTGGAAGTTAAAAATTTAGTGTTCCATCCCCTTGATAACGGTGTGGAAAAAAGTATCATAGAAGATATAAGTTTTGCGGTGGAAGACGGAGAGATGCTGGTAATTACAGGGCCCAACGGGGGCGGCAAGTCCACCCTTGCGAAGCTTATGATGGGAATTGAGAAACCGGACAGTGGAAGTATTGTTATGGACGGCGTGGATATCACAGGTTATAGTATTGCCCAGAGAGCCAATATGGGAATCGGCTTTGCATTTCAGCAGCCCCCCAGATTTAAAGGCATGACGGTAAAGAGACTGTTGTCCCTTGCGGCAGGTTATGAAATGCAGGAAAATAAGTGTTGTGATTACTTAAGCGGTGTAGGGCTGTGCGCGAGAGAGTATATAGACCGGGAGGTAGACAATACCTTATCCGGCGGTGAGATGAAGCGTCTGGAGATAGCCACAGTGCTTGCAAAGCCTCATAAATTATGTATTTTTGACGAGCCGGAGGCAGGCATTGATTTGTGGAGTTTTTCCATGCTGGTGAAACAATTTGAAAAGCTCCATGAAAATAAAAAAGAAAGCCTTATTTTGATTTCCCATCAGGAGAGAATCATCCAGATGGCGGACAGGATCATGGTGGTCAAGGACGGAAAAGTGGAAGCCCTGGACAGACGGGAAAGTGTTTTCCCGACGCTTGTGAATGAAGATACGGGATGCAGTTGTATGAACCCGGCACACAGGGCATAGAGATTTTTGAAAGAAAGGAAGAGGACAGTGGCTAATATCGATCAGATAACGGAATCTATTCTTGAAAAAATAGACAGTGAAGGGTTTAAGCAGGAAGGCGCTTACAATTTAAGATACAATGGGTATTCTCTTTGTCATGGGAATACCGAACATATAACTATTAAGAGAAAAGAAGATAAGCAGGGAATTGATGTATTTATCAGCGCGGAGGCAAAGGGAGAGCAGGTGCATATTCCCGTGGTGGTAGCCGCTTCGGGCATGACGGATGAAGTATACAATGATTTTTATATCGAAGACGGCGCGCAGGTGACAATAGTGGCCGGATGCGGCATCCATAACAGCGGGTGCAATGACAGCCGCCATGACGGGATCCATACCTTCCACGTGGGGGCAAATGCCAATGTGCGTTATGAGGAAAAGCATTATGGCGAAGGGGAAGGGACAGGAGCCAGAATTTTAAATCCGGTGACGAAAATATTGGTGGGCAGGGATGCGGTATTTACGCTGGATACAGCCCAGATCAAGGGTGTGGATTCCACCAAGCGGGAGACACAGGTGGAGCTGGAGGAAGGCGCGAAGCTGTTTGTGGTGGAGAAACTGATGACCCATGATAAGCAGAGCGCAGTTTCCAATATGGACATTCATCTGAACGGCGCCGGAAGCTCTGCGCAGATCATTTCCCGTTCTGTGGCAAGGGGGGATTCCCGTCAGGTATTCCACCCCAAGGCAATTGGAAATGCGCTTTGCCGTGCCCATATCCAGTGCGACTCCATTATCATGGACCAGGCCCAGGTCTGCTCCATTCCGGAGATCGACGCAAAGCACGTGGATGCCGCCATCATACACGAAGCGGCCATCGGCAGAATAAACAATGAACAGATGATCAAATTAAATACGTTCGGCCTTAGCGATGAAG
Organism: Lachnospiraceae bacterium; assembly: GCA_009911035.1. GTDB lineage: Bacteria > Bacillota > Clostridia > Lachnospirales > Lachnospiraceae > Suilimivivens. The sequence goes on along the minus strand of QXWO01000005.1, from coordinate 110,837 downwards.
CAGCGGAGGCAGTTATCATAGAGAATTTTTTGAATTAGGGCAGATTTTCGCCGGGGCATTAGGAATGCAAAACGCAGGGCCGGATCTGCTATTCGGCCTGCGTGTATGTGCGAAAGAAGCTCCGACAGGGAGGATTGAAATGAGAAAACTTCTTGTTTATCTGAAAGATTATAAAAAAGAAAGTGTGTTAGGGCCTCTGTTTAAATTACTGGAGGCTTCTTTTGAACTTATTGTGCCTTTAGTGGTGGCCTCCATGATTGACGTAGGGATTGCCAATCGTGACAAAGGGTACATCATACGGATGTGTCTGGTAATGGCAGCGCTTGGGCTGATAGGTCTTGTGTGTTCGGTGACAGCACAGTATTTTGCGGCCAGGGCGGCTGTTGGTTTTGCAACAAAGCTTCGTCATGGCCTGTTTGCCCATATCCAGAGCCTTTCTTTTTCCCAGATGGATAAGGAAGGGACGTCCACACTTATCACAAGAATGACCAGCGATATTAATCAAGTGCAGTCCGGAGTGAATCTGGTGCTGCGCCTGTTTTTACGTTCCCCCTTTATTGTGTTTGGTGCAATGATTATGGCTTTTACGGTGGACGTGAAGGCAGCGCTTATTTTCGTAGTGGTGATTCCGGTTCTGTCGGTGATTGTCTTTGGTATTATGCTGATCAGCATCCCTATATTTAAAAAGGTTCAGGAAGGGCTTGACAGGGTACTTGGCATAACCCGGGAAAATCTTACCGGTGTGAGGGTTATCCGGGCATTTGGTGAGGAAGCCCATGAAATACAGAAGTTTGACAAAGAGACAGACAGTTTAAAGCGTGTGCAGGAATTTGCAGGCAGGGTTTCGGCCCTTATGAATCCTCTTACTTATATTGTGATCAATGGCGGGCTGATGATGCTCATTTATGTGGGGGCACTGCGTGTGGAAGCGGGGATTTTGACCCAGGGACAGGTAGTGGCGCTGGTGAACTATATGTCCCAGATTCTTGTGGAGCTTGTAAAGCTTGCTAATCTGATCATTACCGTAACCAAAGCAGTGGCCTGCGGTAACAGAATAGAAAGTATTTTTGAGATTCCGGCAGGCATGGGGCAGGGCCTGTCCTCTGGGTCGGCTGTTGCTGGAACTGCCGGGACAGTGGAATTTGATCATGTAGTTCTCCGCTATCATAAAGGAGGCGAAGAGGCCCTCACGGATATTCATTTTAAAGCGGAAAGGGGCAGTACCATCGGCGTTATCGGGGGCACTGGTTCCGGGAAGTCTTCTCTTGTAAACCTTATCCCAAGATTTTATGATGTGGAAAAGGGCGCAGTAAAAGTGGATGGCAGGGATGTTAGGGAATATGATCTGACCAACCTTCGGGACAAAATCGGTGTGGTAATGCAGAAAGCGGTGCTGTTTAAAGGAACTATCCGGGAAAATCTCCTCTGGGGAAATGAAAATGCCACCGACGAAGAACTATGGGAGGCATTAAGGACTGCCCAGGCGGAAGAATTTGTAATGCAGAAGGAAGGAAAGCTTGAGGAGATGATCGAACAGGAGGGGCGCAATCTTTCCGGCGGGCAGAAGCAGCGCCTTTCCATAGCGCGGGCACTGGTGAAAAAACCGGAAATACTCATTTTAGACGACAGTGCGTCGGCTCTTGATTATGCAACAGATGCTGCCCTTAGAAAGTCCATTAAGGAAATGCCGGGGCAGACTACGGTCTTTATTGTGTCCCAGAGGGCGTCATCCCTGCTTCATGCGGACCAGATCATTGTACTGGATGACGGCAGGGTGACGGGGATAGGCAGGCACGAGGAATTACTTAGGGACTGCGAGACGTATCAGGAGATTTATTACAGCCAGTTTGAGAGGAAGGAGGGGGCAGGCGCATGAAAACGGAAAAACGAAACAGCAGACAAAAAGAGACGCTTATCAAAGTGCTTAAGTATATTAAACCTTACAGGTTTTTGATGGCGCTGACCATACTGATGGCGGTAGTATCAGTGGTACTTACCCTGTATCTTCCTATTTTAACGGGAGATGCGGTGGACAGAATTGCCTTTATATTTGATCCTTCCGGGCTGAACGTGGATGTTTCGGCAATCTGGGCCGGTCTGTTCGGGATTCTTCGGAAGATGGGAATTGTTATTCTTCTGACAGCTTTTACCCAGTGGATCATGAATGTCTGCAACAACAGGATTGTATACAATGTCATTCAGGATATCAGAAAGAAAGCTTTTCAGAGGCTGGAAGAACTGCCTCTTAAGTATCTGGACGCCCACTCCCATGGGGATATTGTGAGCCGGGTGGTTGCGGATGTGGACCAGTTTGCAGACGGGCTTTTAATAGGGTTCACCCAGCTTTTTACCGGGATTGTCACAATTCTGGGGACGCTCGGGTTCATGCTTTCCGTGAATGTGGGAATTACAGCAGTGGTGGTGGTGATCACGCCTGTGTCCCTGTTCGTGGCCAGCTTCATTGCCAAAAAGACATTCAGCATGTTTAAGCAGCAGTCAGAGACGAGAGGGGAACAGACGGCTCTGATCAATGAGATGATAGGGAATCAGAAGGTGGTTCAGGCATTTAACAGGGAAGATGAGACATTAGAGACTTTTGATGAGATTAACGGCAGGCTGGAAAAGTGTTCTTTGCGGGCAATTTTCTTTTCTTCCCTTACCAATCCCTGTACCCGTTTTGTCAACAGCCTTGTTTATACAGGGGTAGGGCTGACCGGGGCCCTTGCTGTTTTAAACAGAGGGCTTTCCGTGGGGCAGCTTACCTGTTTTCTTTCCTATGCCAACCAGTATACCAAACCTTTTAATGAGATTTCCGGGGTAATTACAGAGCTGCAGAATGCCCTTGCCTGTGCGGCCAGGATTTTTGAGCTGATAGAGGAAGAACCCCAGGAGCCTGACAGGGAAGATGCTGTGATTCTTTCAGATGTGAAGGGGCAGGTAGAGCTTGAGAATGTTTCTTTCTCCTATGTGCCGGAAAAGAATCTGATCGAAAATTTAAACCTCCATGTAAAGCCGGGCCAGAGGATTGCCATTGTAGGTCCTACAGGATGTGGAAAAACCACGATTATTAACCTGCTTATGCGGTTTTATGACGTGGACAGCGGGGAGATTGCAGTGGACGGCAGCGGTATCCGGGAAATCACCAGAAAGTCTTTAAGAACTTCTTATGGTATGGTACTGCAGGACACCTGGCTGAAACGGGGAACCATCCGGGATAATATTACAGTAGGAAAGCCGGATGCTTCACAGGAGGAAGTTATTGCGGCGGCTAAGGCATCCCATGCACACAGTTTTATTAAGAGGCTTCCCAATGGTTATGATACAGTGATCGGGGAGGACGGAGGAAGCCTTTCGGGGGGACAGAAGCAGTTGCTTTGTATTACAAGGGTAATGCTCAGCCTTCCTCCCATGCTGATTTTAGACGAGGCAACGTCTTCTATTGATACAAGGACAGAGATCAAGATTCAGAAAGCTTTTGCAGTAATGATGGAAGGGCGTACCAGCTTCATTGTTGCCCACAGACTGTCAACTATTCAGAATGCGGATGTGATTCTGGTCATGAAGGACGGGCATATCATTGAGCAGGGGAACCATAAGGAGCTTCTTGCAAAGAACGGGTTTTATGCGAAACTGTATAATAGTCAGTTTGCGATTGCTTAGGAATGGAGAACAACATATGACACAGAGAGTCAAGTCTTACTTTAACAGGATCTTAGGCATTAAACTCAGGTATCGTATGCTGTTGGTATATATGATAGGCGGGGCATTGCCGATTATTTTGATTGGGATGTATCTGGTTCATGGCATGTCCCGTATTTTGATCGACCAGGCGAAGAATGTAGAAGTGTCTGAAATGGAGATGGTAAGAAGACAGGCGGAAGAAATTATGAGTACTGTCAGTACTGTCACCAAATATTTTTACTTTGACGAACAGTTGGAAGAAATTTCTTTAAAACGCTATACAGATTATCAGGATATGGTCCGGGATTACAGAGATTTTACTTCTTTTTTGGACTATGGGCGATATTATAACAGTACCATTGCCTGGATGAATCTATACATGAAGAATCCCACAATTGTGGAAAACTCCCGTTTTATCCAGGTAACTGGGGAGATGGAGGAGGAAGACTGGTATAAGTCTGTGAGCCGGAAAAACGGCGGCGCTTTATGGCACTTCCATCCGGTTCCGGCTGCGGATTACAATGCACTTTCCATGCTTCGGATGTTGAAAACGCGAAAAGGAGAGGAAGTGGGGGTGCTGGCAGTTTATATCCGCCCTGAACGGTTCCACACACTTCTGCAGGACAGGAACTGCGACACCTTTGTACTGCTGAATGGGGAAACAGTGGTTGTTGATCTTGGAGATGAAATAGAACCTGAACAGATCAAGGAATATGTCACGGGCGGAGAAAACGGACAAAGCCAAAAAAATATTTTTTTAGGGAATCAGGAGTATGTGATGACCTGCGAGACTATTCCGTTGATTGAGTCACAGGATTTTTTGCAGATTCTTAGTTTTAAGTCTTATCACGACATTCTGCGTGAGGTAGGGAGTCAGACTGCCGGGAGTGCAGCTATTTTTATGGTAAGCGCAGTACTTTCCATTACGATTATATTACTTTTTTCCCATTCTTTCAGCAGCCGGGTGGAAAATTTCCGTGCCCAGATGCAGAAGGCGGCGGAAGGAAATTTCCAGTTGGAGGAAAAGCTGGGGGGCAGTGATGAAATCAGTGATTTATATGATTATCTGGGAACCATGATTTTTCAGATTCAAAGGCTTCTGGCGGAAATTTATCGGGAGCGGCTTCATGCAGAGCGACTTACCATCCAACAAAAAGACGCGGAATTTAAAATGCTGGCAAGCCAGATCAACCCTCACTTTTTGTATAATACGCTGGAAACCATACGGATGCGGGCGCGTAAGAGCAGGCAGTATGATATTGAAGAACTGGTGAGAATGCTGGCCAAGATTATGAGAAGCACACTACAGGCGGGAAACAGCGAGGTGGCGATCCAGTCGGAGGCGGAGCTGGTAGAGCATTATCTGAAAATCCAACAGTATCGTTTTGGAGAGAGAATTCAGTATCATATTCATGTGGAGGAGGATTTAAAAGGGGTTTTCATCCTTCCTCTTATTATGCAGCCTATTGTGGAAAATTCTATTATCCATGGGCTGGAGGGCAAGGAAGGGGTTGGAACCATAGATATACGAATTGCCGGGCAGGACGGAAAAACAGCTATTACTATCGGAGACGATGGGCTGGGCATGAATACGGAAAAACTGGAAAGGCTGCGCCGGGGACTAAACAGTTACAGTGAAAATGGAAAACATATCGGTGTCAGCAATGTACATCAGCGAGTGAAATTGAAATATGGTGATGATTATGGAGTTACAATTGACAGCGTGGAGGGAAGTTATACAAAGGTAGAGATTCTGCTGCCAGAGGCTGCTGAACTTGGGGGAAAAGTGTATGCACAAAGTAATGATAATTGACGATGAGGAAATGATACGGTGGGGCGTTAAGGATTTGCTTGACTGGGAAGCGGAAGGGTTTGCCTTTTGCGAGGATGGCAGAGACGGAAGGGACGGCCTGAAAAAGCTGCTGGAATATAAACCGGATCTTGCCTTTGTGGATATCAAGATGCCGGGGATGAGCGGAATTGATTTGATCCAGGCTGCCCGGGAGACAGGCTATGAGGGCTGCTTTGTGCTGCTTACCGGCTACTCGGAATTTGAATTTGCCAAATCAGCAATTAAGCTTGGGGTGAAGGAGTATCTCCTTAAGCCCATTGATGAGGATGAGCTGGGGGAGTGTGTGCGCAGAATAAGGGAAGAACTGGTACATAAGGAAGGGGAGCGCAGTTACCATTCTGCCAATGAAGATATTGCCAGGGAAGAATTGTTCCGTAGAATTATTCTGCATATGGATGCAAAGGAAATTCTGGAAGAACAGATGAAACGCTACCAGATTTCCTTTGGGGAAGAAATACTATGCGCCGCAATTCTTACAGACCGGGAAATGTTAAGCCGTAAGGAGTCAGGAGAATTCCAGGAAAAGGTTAAATACTTTTTAAACAGGGAAGGCTTGTATGATGAAAAAATGGTGATGGACAATCAGATTGTGCTGGTAAGCTTTGGACTGGATTATAAAAGGTGGGTAGAACTGCTTATGGAGCGGAATGAGCGGCTTGGCAGAAAATGCGGGGAAGGGCTGCTTATTGCAGTGGGCCACAATGTAAATAAGTGGTATGACTTGTGCTATTCTTATGAATTTGCCCAGTTTATGCTTAAACAGGAATTTTTGTTCGGACATTATGATGTGCTTTCCATTGATACCATTGAACAGCAGCAGAAAACAGTGGAATGTCCATCCACAGAGCAGTTTGTGATGCTGATTGAAGTGGGGGATCTGGATGGGATAGCGGAATGCGTGGAAAAATTTAAGACTTATTGCATGAAGCGTTTGATGAAGGAAATGGATATCAAAATCCAGATCATGTACAATCTGATGATTATCCGCGGAGAAATCGAGAAGAAATACGGGAGTCTCACAGGGCAGATCATGAAGCTTATGGAGGACATGAACAGGGCGGAAAAGTTAAATTTGCTTATGGATTTGTACTGCAGGATTTTGCAGGATATGAGCAGGCAGATCGGCAGTGATGATTCCGGGACGGTCATTAAGCGGATGTATTATTATATGGAAAAAAATTACAGCAAGGACCTTAAAGTGGAAGGCTTTGCGAAGATGTTTAATTATAACAGCAACTATCTGGGAAAGATTTTTAGGAAAGAAATGGGGGACAGCTTTAACAATATACTTGATACCATACGGATCGTAAATGCCAAACGGCTTCTGCGGGAAACGGATATGAAAGTGTATCAGATTTCGGAGCAGGTGGGTTACAGTAATATAGATTATTTTTATCTGAAATTTAAAAAGTATGTAGGCATCAGTCCAAAGGAGTACAAAAAAGAGATGATAAGTGAATAGAAATTGTTAAAACTGCCGGTTTAGCGGCAGTTTTTTTAGTTAAATAGCTGAATAACTGTGATTTTGAAGTACGTATGTAAGAAAATTAGGGCAAATTGACTACAAAAATAACGGTATCAGGAAAGGGAGATATTTCTATATAATATTGGCAGAAAGGGAGGTTGCAGAAGTGAAGAAAAAAGTGAAAATCAAAAAAGAAAAGTTTTCCATGCAGTTAATGTGGAAACAGCGCTATCTTTTGGCCATGTCGGTACCATTCGTCATATGGCTGATCGTGTTCAAGTATCTGCCGTTGTGGGGATGGACAATGGCATTTCAGGAAGTGAAACCAAATTCCTTTGCTTTGCCAGTGTGGGAGCGTAAGTTTGTGGGATTTGACAATTTCATCCAGGCGTTTACAGACCGCCTGTTCCCCCAGACAATGATTAACACGATAGGAATTAGTATTCTGGGCATTGCAATTGGAACTTTGTCATCTATCTTCTTTGCGCTTGTGCTGAATGAAATCCGCTTTACCCGGTTTAAGAAGATAACACAGACAGTGTCTTATCTGCCCCACTTTGTGTCCTGGGTCATCATTGCCAGCATTGCCAAGATGCTCTTAAATGATGGCGGTGCAGTGGATACGATGCTGAATACGAAGCTCCATCTGATGTCCACTAATTCTCCGATGTTCTGGATCGTGGTCTGTCTGATCAATGTCTGGAAAGAGATGGGATGGGACGCAATCATTTATCTTTCTGCCATGGCAGGGATTGACCAGGGGCTTTACGAGGCGGCAAAAGTGGACGGGGCAAACCGTTTCGCAAGGATCTGGCATATTACCCTTCCCAGTATTAAACCTACAGTAATTGTTTTGCTGATTATGAGCATTGGCGGGGCGCTGAATGTAGGTATGGAACGTCAGATGCTTTTAAGCAATGGTATCGTACAGGATCACGCAATGGTTCTTTCCTGGTTTGCTTATATCCGCGGTATCGGAAGCAATAATTACGGGCTTGGTACTGCCATAGGCATGTTCCAGTCGGTGGTGGGCATCATCCTTTTGTTTATCGCCAATAAGATTGCAGGAATGCTTGGCGAAAGTAAACTTGTGTAGGGAGGCAGAAAGATGGCAAACAATAATTATCAGATCAAAAATGTGGGCAAAAGTGAAAAGGCCCTAGATTATGTGCTGGTGGTATTCTGCCTGCTGCTGATTGTCATGACGGTATATCCGTTTTTGAACGTACTGGCAATTTCCCTAAATGACCCGATGGATACCATGAGAAATATCAATTTTATCATTCCCAGAAAGTTTACGCTTAGCAATTATATATACATATTTGAAGAAAACAATCTGGGCGGTGCATTTATCATGTCTGTAGTTAGAACACTGGTGGGAACTATTATCGGTGTGGTATGTACGGCAATGCTGGCTTACGTGCTCAGCAGAAAAGACTTCTACTTCAATAAACCTTTTACCATTTTGTTTATTATTACCATGTATGTGAGCGGCGGTATGATACCTGAATATCTGCTTCTTACAAGAACGCTCCATCTAAGTAACAACTTTATGGTATATATCATTCCCGGGCTGATTTGGGTGTACAATGTTATTCTGATGCGCTCTTTCATTGAGGGACTGCCGCTGGCGTTACAGGAAGCGGCAAAGATTGACGGGGCAAACGACTTCGTCATATGGGCAAAGGTAATTCTTCCCCTGTGCACGCCCACTATTGCAACGGTGGCATTGTTCCTGGCAGTTGGACAGTGGAACTCATTTATGGATACTTACCTTTATGCAAGAAATCTTCCTACATTGCAGTATGTATTGTATGAAATTATGGAAAAGGCTACAATTAAGATTGATCCCCACGCACAGGCAAATCAGCTCCAGAGCGCAGTATCTCCTATGTCCGTGCGTATGGCAATTACCATTGTGGCAACCGTGCCTATTCTGATCGTGTATCCCTTTTTACAGAAATATTTTGTAGGCGGCATGACTTTGGGCGCAGTAAAAGATTAAAAACAAAAAGTAAATGGCAAACAACAAATAAAGGAGAGGAAATTATGAAAGCAAAGAAGTTATGTACCTTATTATTGACCTTTTCTCTTGCAGCCGGCATATTATCCGGATGTGGTGGGAAAGGCAGGGATGCATCTGAAACGGCAGGCAGCAGTGGAAGTGAAGGAAGTAGTGAAAGTGGGGACGGCATTATCGAACTGACCTTCTACAATGCAGACGGACAGGAAGACCCATGGACGGATCCGGTTGCGCTGGCTTTGACGGAAAAGACAGGGGTAAAGTTGAAAACCGAATATCCCGTATCTTCTGATGACCAGAAGGTAGCTTTGATGATCGCAGAACAGAATTACCCCGACATGATTTATGCAAAAGGAGATGCAGGAAGCTTAATTGATGCAGGCGCATTGATTGATATGACAGATTTGATTGAACAATACGGCCCGAATATCAAAAAACTGTATGGGGAGGAGTTTGACAAGCTGAAGTATTCAAAGGATGACCCGGCAATCTATCAATTATCTTCCTATGCAGTAGGCGGAACAAACTATAAACACTCCGGTAATGCCCAGATTCAGTGGGCAGTCCTGAAGGAAAATAATTATGAAGTGCCAAAGACGCTGGATGAATTTGAAAAAATGCTGAAAGCTTACATGGCAGCCCATCCGGCCACAGAGGATGGCATGGAGACTATCGGTATTACACTTTCCACCTCTGACTGGCACTGGATGATTACTCTGGGAAATCCTGCGGGATACATTGCAGAGGGCGCGCCGGACAACGGACAGTGGCTGATAGATGAGAATTATAATGCAGTTTATAAATTCCGTTCCGAAAATGTACGCGAGTATTTTAAATGGCTCAACAGGATGTATAATGAAGGCGTTCTGGATCATGAATTTGCGACCCAGACCCATGAAGACTACATTGCAAAGATTTCAACAGGCCGCGTGCTGTCACTTTTTGACACAGACTGGGATTATGCCGATGGAGAAAAAATCTTAAAAGCTGACGGCAAAATTGACAAGACTTACTGCGGCATTCCTCTGACCGTGGATGCCGGTACAAAAGCCCCTTCATTGATGTACCAGGGCCTTACGACAGGACAGGGAGTTGGCATCACTACCGCATGTAAAGACCCTGTGGCAGCAATTAAGTATCTGGATTTCCTCTGTTCAGACGAAGGCCAGGTATTGGTAAACTGGGGAATTGAAGGCACCAATTATTTTCTGGATGAAGAAGGACACCGCTACCGCACCCAGGAAGAAATTGATGAGTCCAACAGCAATAAAGACTATAAGAAAAATACAGGTGTAGGATTCCACAATTATCCATTCCCCTGCTACGGGAACGGTGTGATGGATGCTACTGGAAGCAGTTATACCACTGTCAGCGCGGAAGCAGTTATGGCAGAGTATGATGAGGAACAGAAAGCAGGATGTGAAGCATGGGGCGTTGATCTTCTGGTAGATATTTATCCACAGGCGTCCGAATTTGAAACACCTAAATATTCTGCAATCTGGGCGTACACAAAGCCTGTTGAATTTGATGAGATTGGCAACAAACTGGATGAAATCGCATGGTCAGCCCTGATTAGCTGTGTCATTGGAAGTGAATCTGACTTTGATGCATCTTACGACAAGATGATCTCCGACCTGGAGAGCACAGGCATGGGCGAAGCGGAGCAGATGCTGACAGAAATTGTAAAAGAAAAAGTAGCAATGGTTGAATAATTAATATTTATGTAAAAAGAAAAGATCAAAATAAAGTTGTTTAGGGAAACAGGTCATATATTCGGAAATTCTGAAATATGGCCTGTTTTATAGTAGCGGTAAGGAGGACGATATGGAAAAAAATTTTAATAATTTTTTTGGGGATAGCAGCCTGACAATAGAAGAAAGAATCCGGTACCTGCTTGGAGAAATGACGCTGAAGGAGAAATTTTCTTTTTTTTCCACCCGGCATCCGGCTCTTGAACGGCTGGGGATTCCGGCATTTTCCTTTGGCGGGGAGGCTGCTCATGGGGTGGAAGCCCGAAACGATCAGGGAAGCGGCGGGAAGGCCGAGGTGACTACCTCCTTTTCCCAGCCCATTGGCATGAGCGCAAGCTGGGATACGGAACTGATAAAGCAGGCGGGGGAGGTGACAGGCGTCGAGGCCAGAGCGCTGTTCAATAAAAATGGCGCCGGCGGCTTGAGCCGCTGGGCGCCTACCATAGATATGGAGCGTGATCCACGGTGGGGAAGAACGGAAGAAGGCTATGGGGAGGATCCGCTGTTGGCTGGGAAAATGGCATCCGCTTATATCCGTGGGATGCAGGGAACAGATAAAAAATATCTTCAGATGGCGGCCTCTGCAAAACATTTTTACGGAAACAATGTAGAACAGGGAAGGATTTGGAAGTCTTCATCCATTGATCCGCGCAATAAGTATGAATATTATCTGGAGCCTTTCAGGAGAGCCGTCGCCGAGGGACAGGTGGAAGGTCTGATGACTGCTTATAACGAAATTAATGGTGTTCCGGCCATTCTAAATCACGAGGTAAAAGATTTAGTGAAAGAAAAGTGGGGACTTTCCGGCCATGTGGTATGTGACGGAGGGGATATGACCCAGACAGTACAGTCCCATCATTATTTTAAAAGCCATGGTGAAACTGTTGCAGAAGCCATGAAAGCGGGGGTGGACTGTTTTACGGATGACCCGCAGACTGTGGAGAATGCAGTACGTGAAGCTTATGAGAGCCATTTGATATCGGAGAGGGACATAGATGCGGCTCTGGCAAACAGCTTTAGGACAAAACTACGGCTGGGGCTGTATGACGGGGATAAAAACCCTTATGCTGGCACTGGGGAGGAAGATATAAATACAGAAAAGGCAGCAGACATTAGCAGGAAAATGGCCCGGGAAAGTGGAGTACTTTTGAAAAATACAGGGAAATTTCTGCCTCTTGGCCGGACTGAACAGGTGGTATTGATCGGGCTGGCAGGGGATGCATGGTTTCAGGACTGGTATGGAGGTCATCCGCCTTACCGTGTCAGTCTGAAACAGGGTATGGAAAATCTGCTGGGCAGAGAGATTCCTTTTACCAACGGTTTGCCGTGGATGAAACTTCGTGCCGGAAACAGATATGTAGGGCTGGACGGGGAGCATAGACTTATTTTGACAAAAGATATCCGGCAGGCAGTTGCCTTTGAAGTTAATGACTGGGGATCTGGCAGTACCACGTTATATGTGCCGCCGTTGAAAAAATATGTAAGCCTTCACGATGATGGCTGTCTTTGGGCAGATAAGGATGCGCCTTTTGGGTGGTTTGTGAAAGAGAAATTCTCCCTGGAAGAGACAGGCGAAGGACTGCGGATTTATGGCTGGGATGGACGGGGAATCGTAAGCAGAGATGTTTCTGGAAAAAATGCTGTAGAAGGGCTGCAGGTTTTGCCAAATAAAGAGGATGAGTATCTTTGGGCAGGAAAAAAGGAAGATGCCATATGTTTTGTGCAGGAGGTGGTAAAGGACGGCATCAGTGAGGCGGCAGAGTTGGCCGGGCAGGCAAAAAAAGTGGTGGTCGCCCTGGGATGTAATCCCATGATCAACAGTAAGGAAGAAATTGACAGGACAAATTTACTTCTGCCGCCTTGCCAGGAAAAGCTGGTGCAGGAAATATATAAGGTGAATCCCAATATTGTGCTGATGCTGTTTACCAACTACCCTTATAGTATTAACTGGGAGCAGGAACATCTGCCTGCCATTTTACAAATGGCTACAGGAAGCCAGGAGATGGGAAATGGCGCCGCAGAACTTTTGTTTGGGGAGGCTAATCCCTCCGGCCGTCTGCCCATGACTTGGTACCGGGGAGTAAATGATCTGCCGGATATGGATGATTATGACATTATAAAAGGAAAGAGAACTTACCAGTATTTTGAAGGAGAAGTCCTGTACCCTTTTGGATATGGGCTTTCCTATACGGAATTCCGGTATCGGAATTTACAGATAAAACAGGAGAAAGATATATTGTACGTAAGCGTAGAAGTGGAAAACAGGGGGGATCTGCAGGGGGATGAAGTAGTACAGATTTATGGAAAGCGTCTTTCCCCGTCACGTATTAGACATCCTCTTAAGCGTCTCCTTGGATTTACTCGGTTAAAGGATATGGCACCGGGGGAAAAGTGTAAGGCAGAACTGGAAATTCCCTGCAGTGAGCTTGCAGTTTATGATGTGGCCGGCCGGCGGAAAATTGTGGAAGAAGGAGAGTATCTTTTTGCGATTGGCGGTGCGAAGCTGGAGTGCAGGAATTTTATTAAGGGAGAGACTACTTTTATGCGTGATCCTGTAAAGCTGACGGCGGCCGACCATTATGATGATTATGAAAATATAGTCCTTTGCCATGCAGGTGGCGGGCAAAGCAGCGCTTCAGTTTTAAAATCAGAGAAAAGGGCAGTTTTATTTTACCGTGACTTTGTATGGACGGGAGAAGAAAGCTCTCTGGTGATGAACCTGCGCAGCAGGCATAAAGGGGGCGTCAGGGTATTTATAACGGAAGAAGAAAAAGGAACCGAAGGGCAGTGGAAACATGTTGTATCCTGGAAAGGAGCAAGACAGGAGTTTTCAAAGGTCATACTGCCGATCCAGAAGGAAAATCTGAAGGGACAGATATCCAGAGGCGGCACAGATGAACTGCAGGATCGTGGGGAGGAGCTTAAGATACATGGGACACTTAAGATAGAACTGCAGGGGGATGTGGAGCTGGAGAGCTTTTCATTTGAGGTAGGAAAAAAAGAGAGTTATGATACTTTTTCAGAGAAAATTAAGAAGATACCTTATGGAGGAGATTACAATCCCGAACAATGGCCGGAGGAAGTGTGGGAGGAGGACATGCGGCTGTTTAAGCTGGCAGGGATTGACTGTGTAACGCTGAACGTGTTTAGCTGGGCAGCATTACAGCCTTCGGAAGATACTTACTGCTTTGAGAGACTGGACAGGATCATGGAGCTGGTAAGGAAGAATGATTTGCAAGTGATCCTTGCTACCTCAACCGCTGCGCATCCGGCCTGGATGGCCCGGAAGTACCCGGAGGTGCTGCGCACAAATTTCGAGGGAATGAAGCGGAAGTTTGGAGACAGACATAATTCATGTCCCAACAGCGCTATTTACCGGAAGTATTCCGCCCGCCTTGCCCGTAAGCTGGCAGAGCGGTACCAGAACTATGATAATATCATAGCCTGGCATGTGTCCAATGAATACGGAGGTGAGTGTTACTGTGAAAACTGCGAAAGAGGGTTCAGAAAGTGGCTGAAAGAAAAATATGGGACCATGGAGGAACTGAACCGGGTGTGGAATACGTCTTTCTGGGGGCATACTTTTTATGACTGGGGGGAAGTGCCTGCGCCTAGTATGCTTAGTGAACATTTTGAAAGGGAGCGGACGACATTTCAGGGTATTTCTCTGGATTATAAGCGGTTTTTTTCCGATTCCGTGTTGGAATGTTATAAGACAGAATATCAGGAAATCAAGGCGGTGACGCCAAAGATTCCTGTGACTACCAATATGATGGGGTTTTATAAGAATCTGGATTACCAGAAATGGGCGGCATATCTGGATTTTGTGTCATGGGATAATTATCCGGCCAATGATGCTCCTCCATCGTCTGCAGCAATGAGCCATGACCTCATGCGGGGACTGAAACAGGGGGCCCCTTTTGTACTGATGGAGCAGACGCCAAGCGTTACCAACTGGCTTTCTTATAATGCGCTGAAACGTCCCGGTGTTATGCGTTTGTGGAGCTATCAGGCCATTGCACATGGTTCCGATTCTGTGCTGTTTTTTCAGATGCGCAGGAGCATTGGCGCATGCGAGAAATATCACGGCGCAGTCATCGACCATGCAGGACATGAATATACAAGGGTATTCCGGGAAGTAAAGGGATTAGGCCGGGAGCTTGGAAGGCTTGGAGGAGAGATCCCTGGCAGCAGGGTAAAGGCCCGGGCGGCCATTTTAGTAGACTGGGACAACTGGTGGGCGCTGGAATATTCTGCCGGGCCAAGCTGTGATCTAAAGTATCTGGATGAAGTGCAGCGCTATTATGATGCTTTTTATAAGAAGAATATTCCTGTGGATGTCATTTCCGTGACAGATTCCCTGGATGGATATTTGCTGGTGGCTGCGCCTGTGCTTTATATGGTAAAGGAAGGCTGTAGCGAAAAAATAGAAAGGTTTGTGAAAGAGGGAGGATACTTTGTCACAACTTTTTTCTCCGGGATTGTGGATGAACACGATCTGGTTCAGACCGGAGGATATCCGGGGAAACTTAAGGATGTGCTGGGAATCTGGGTGGAAGAGACAGATGCCCTGCCCCGGGGGGCAAAAAACAGCTTTAAATGGAATGGCAGAACATACGAGTGTGAACTTTTGTGTGATATTCTTTATACCCGGAATGCGCAGGCACTTGCTTTTTATGAGAAGGATTTTTATGCAGGGGCACCTGTGCTTACGAAAAACAGATATGGCAGTGGCAGCGCCTATTATGCAGCTTCCCGGGGGGATGCGGATTTCTATGCGGATTTTGTGGGGGAAGTTGCCAAAGAGGCCGGGCTAGAGCCTCTCTGGGAGGAAATTCCAGGTGTGGAAGTCTGCGCAAGGCAGAAAGAAGATAGGTACTTTTTGTTTTTCTTAAATCACGGGGATGCAGAAGCAAAAGTGAGAGCATTGACGGATGGAGAATCTCTGCTGGAAAACAGATGGTATAGAGCCGGAGAACTGTTTGAAATTCCGGCAAAGGGGGTGGTGATTCTGAAAGTATTGAAAATTCATTTGGACCGCCCGATGGGATAGCGCTCGATATGATTGTATTTCCTCCCAAATTTACAGTGCTTTATGAGTGAAAAATATAGTATCGGCTATGGCAGTTTTTTTGTATAATTGGGATAACAAAGCCGGACAGACAGGATTTGGCGGCATGGGTATCAATATTTTTTCAGAGGAGGCAGATTATGAAATATCATAACGGATGCTGGTTATTTAAGGAAGGAATTGGCTGTTTTTCTCCGCAGCATGTTTACGAAGTAAGAAAAGGAGAAAGGGAAGTGGTGCTGTGTGCGCCTACGGCCCGGATTATAAAAAAGGGCGATACATTAGGGGGCATTAATCTGACAGTGCGGATCAGTGCACCGGCCCCGGAGGTAATACGGGTGCAGACTTATCATTATAAGGGTGCGCTGAAAAAGGAGCCGGAGTTTGAACTGAACCTGCCCGGGGATCAGGTACTGGATGTGGCGGAAGAAGATGGAATGCTTACCATTAGGAATGGTCATTTAGGACTTGTGATCAATACAGAGCACTGGTCGATGACCTATGAGAGGGACGGAAAGCCGCTTACCAGGAGTGGGGCAAGGGATTTAGCCTATGTAAAGAAGGACTGGAAGGGGCTGCCCTATGACAGGCCGGGCAATGCTTATATGTGCCAGCAGTTAGGGCTCTGTGTGGATGAACTGATTTATGGCATGGGAGAACGCTTTACGCCTTTGGTGAAGAACGGTCAGTCGGTTCCCATCTGGAATGAGGATGGGGGAACCAGCACGGAGCAGTCTTACAAGAATATACCTTTTTACCTTTCTAACCGGGGTTATGGGGTGTTTGTGAATCATCCTGAAAGAGTGGAGTTTGAAGTGGCCACGGAGCAGGTGAGTAAGGTAGGTTTTTCCGTGGAAGGGGAAAGCTTGGATTATTTCTTTTTCAACGGGCCATCTATGAAAGAGGTGCTTGAGCGGTATACAGATCTGACAGGAAAACCGACATTGCCGCCCCAGTGGTCTTTTGGCTTATGGCTTTCCACGTCTTTTACCACCGATTACGATGAAAAGACGGTAATGAGCTTTATAGACGGTATGCGGGAGAGAGGAATTCCTCTGTCAGTGTTCCATTTTGACTGTTGCTGGATGAAGGAATTTCATTGGACGGATTTTATATGGGATGAAAGAGTGTTTCCAGATCCTGAAGGAATGCTGCAAAGGATCAAGGCGAAGGGCATTAAGATATGTGTCTGGATCAATTCTTATATTGGTCAGGAATCCGCCCTGTTTGACGAGGGTATGGAAAAGGGTTATTTCTTAAAAAGGCCAAATGGGGATGTCTGGCAGTGGGATATGTGGCAGCCGGGGCTTGCAATTGTGGATTTTACAAATCCCCATGCATGCCGTTGGTATCAGGAGAAACTGGAGATGCTGCTGGACATGGGCGTGGACTGCTTTAAGACGGACTTCGGCGAGCGTATTCCCACAGACGCTGTATATTATAACGGCGCTGACCCGGTGAAGATGCACAACTTCTATACCTATCTTTATAATAAGACGGTTTATGAAGTACTTGAGAAAAAAAGAGGAAAAGAAGAAGCGGTGCTGTTTGCCCGTTCCGCAACGGCAGGAGGGCAGAAATTTCCGGTACATTGGGGCGGTGACTGCTGGTCAGACTATGAGTCCATGGAAGAAAGTCTGCGGGGCGGATTGTCCCTTACCAGCAGCGGTTTTGGATTTTGGAGCCATGATATTGGCGGGTTTGAAAGCACATCCACGCCGGATGTGTATAAGAGGTGGGCGGCCTTCGGACTTTTGTCAACCCACAGCCGTCTGCATGGAAGCAATTCTTACCGGGTGCCATGGGCATATGATGAAGAAGCGGTGGATGTGGTTCGGTATTTCACAAAGTTAAAACTGGAACTTATGCCTTACCTGTACAGTCAGGCGGTATTTACCTCCCGGACGGGTGTGCCCATGATGCGCAGTATGGCGCTGGAATTTGAAGAAGATTATAACTGCCGCTATCTGGATAAGCAGTATATGCAGGGTGAGTGTCTGCTGGCGGCGCCTGTTTTCAATAAAGAGGGAGAGGCCTGTTACTATCTGCCGGAGGGGACATGGGTAAATTATCTGACGAAAGAGACTGTGTCAGGGGGCAGGTGGAGATGCGAAAAACAGGATTACCTGTCTGTACCTTTATGGGTGCGCGCTGACAGCGTCATAGCTACAGGAATTGCTTTTGAAAATGCAGATTATGATTTCAGGGAAAACATGGAATTAAAGGTTTTTGCTCTTGAGACGAAAGCAGAAACGATTGTTTACCAGGCTGGACAGGAACTGGTGAAGGCTGCCTTTGAGAAAGAGGGCCAAACCGTAAAAGGTCATGTGACGGGAGCAGAAGGATGCCGGGTACGTCTGGTCAACTGTATCCTTGCAGATGTGCAGGGGGCTGAAAAGGAGATACAGGGAAGTGATACCCTTCTCATGCTTACGGGGGATGATGTGACGCTTATAGGTAAGTGTTGATTATCCGGGGAAAAATAGTATATGTCTGCGGAATGGCTGATGTTTACCCCGGTTTTGAAAATTGAGGATATAGTGATGAAAGAAAATGAAATAAAAGCAAAGGCCAGGGCTATTGCCGGGCAGTTGACGCTGGAAGAAAAAATTGGAATGATTCACGGGAGTCATCTTTTTGCAACAAAAGGTGTGGAACGGCTTGGGATTCCGCCCTTAGTCATGTCGGACGGGCCTATGGGGGTACGGCAGGAATTTGAGCCGGATCATTGGAAAGCAGTCGGCTATTCGGATGATTATGTTACCTACCTTCCCTGTAATAGTGCCCTGGCGGCCACATGGAACCGGGAACTTGCGTCTGCCATGGGAAGTGTTCTGGGGGAAGAAAGCAGAGGAAGGGGCAAGGATGTGATTCTGGCCCCTGGTATTAACATCAAGAGAAGTCCTCTGTGCGGCAGGAATTTTGAATATTTCAGTGAGGATCCTTACCTCACCGGAGAACTGGCAGTGCCCTTTATCCAGGGGGTACAGCAGTGGGATGTGGCAGCCTGTGTGAAGCATTTTGCGGCAAATAATCAGGAAACGCAAAGACTCTGGGTGGATGTGGAGATAGATGAAAAGGCACTCCGGGAAATTTACCTTCCTGCTTTTTATGAGTGCCTCATCCGGGGAGGAAGCCTCACGGTCATGGGGGCTTATAACAAAATTTATAGGGAACACTGCTGCCAGAGCAGGTATCTTCTGGAGGACATTCTGCGGAAAGAATGGGGATATGACGGGGTAGTGATATCTGACTGGGGAGGTGTTCATGACACGGAGCTGGCAGCGGCTTCGGAGCTGGATATTGAAATGTCTGTTACGGACAATTTTAATGAATACTTTATGGCTGACCCTTTGAAAAAAGCAGTGGAGCAGGGTATCATCCCCGAAGAAAAGGTGGATAAAAAGGTAATCCATATCCTGACGCTGATGCTCCGCCTCCACATGATAGAGGGGAACGGACAAAAGATTCGCAAAAACGGAAGTTATAATACGCCTGAACATAGACGGGCGGCGCTGAATGTGGCAAGGGAATCTATCATTCTATTAAAAAATGAGAGAAATCATCTGCCTTTGTCTGGGGAAAAGGTGAAGAAGATACTGCTGGTAGGTGAAAATGCAGAGAGGATCCACTCAAACGGCGGCGGAAGCGCAGAAATCAAGGCACTATATGAGATTTCCCCACTTATGGGCATAAAAAGAATGCTGGGCGGTAGTGTGCAGGTGGACTTTGCCAAAGGATATGACAGCGGCAAAAAGGAAGCAGAGGGCGACGGAAGCTGGCAGGAAAAGAGCCTGGAAGATGGGGGCGGGCGCACAGAAACACAGGACAGAGGGGAAAATCTGTCTAAGCAGCGTGCCCTCCTGCGTGAGGAGGCTGTCAAGCTTGCCGGGAAGTATGATACGGTTATTTTTATAGGGGGCTTAAACCATGATTATGACAGTGAAGGGCTGGATAGAAGCGATATGAAGCTTCCCTATGAACAGGATGTGCTGATAAAAGAGCTTTTGCAGGCAAGACCCGACACCATTGTAGTTCTAATTGGCGGAAGTCCCGTGGAGATGGGAGAATGGGCGGAAAGCGCACAGAGCATTGTGTGGAGTTATTATGTGGGCATGGAAGGGGGATATGCGCTTGCGGAAGTTTTGTTTGGAAGGGTAAATCCTTCCGGGAAACTGCCGGAGACCTTTTATAAGAAGCATACGGACTGCTCTGCACACTGTATCGGTGAGTTTGCCAAGGAGGAAAGCGTGGCATACCGGGAGGGGATTTTCGTTGGGTACCGCTATAATGAGACATTCGGCGTGGAACCCCGGTTCTGTTTCGGACATGGGCTTTCCTATACGGAGTTTGTCTATGAGGATGCCCAGTATCACGAGAAGGATGAAAAGGCATATGTCATATGCCGGATAGCCAATGCAGGAGCATATGACGGGGCGGAAACTGTTCAGATTTACCGGACAATGGAAGGGCCAATCCTAAATGAGGGAAAGGGTCTTGGGAAAATGAAGCCGGTGAAAGAACTTATAGGCTTTGGAAAAATTTATCTGGCGGCTGGAAAAAGCGGCACCCTAAGGATAGAATTGAAGGAAAGAATGGAAGGCTGCAGGCTGGCGGTGGGAAGCAGCGTGAAGGATATAAAAATTCTCATTTAAATAGCAGGCAGCATATAATGAGGCAGGGTGTGATAAGCCCTGCCGTGTTTGTTATAATACCCCTTTTTCGGTTAAGTATAATGCACCAAATTGTGCTAAAAATAAATATCTACAAATGTAGAAAATCACTTGATTTATCCAGATAATTGTTATAAAATAAATATAAGACAATTGTCGAAAAAGAAAGGTGATATAACAAATGATAATGAAAAAACTACCGGACGCGGAGTTTGAAGTTATGCAGGCAATCTGGCAGTTCAACCCGCCTGTCACATCCAATATGCTGATAGAAGTGCTGGAAAGAGACAGCGGGAAAGTCTGGAAGCCGCAGACCGTGCATACCCTTTTAGGCCGTCTGTCAGACAAGGGATTCCTTAGGTCTGAAAAAGATGGAAAGGAGCGTTTGTTTTCGCCCCTTGTAGGACGGGATGAATATTTACAGTTTGAAACCCAGAGCTTTGTAAGGCAGTATCACGGTGGAAACAGGTTAAACCTTATCAATGCCCTGTATCAGGGTGAGACTTTAAGCAGGGATGATGTGGAGGAGCTTATGGAGTGGATGAATAGACGGAGGAATAAAAAGTGAATGTTTTCGCACCAAGGGCATTGTACAGTTTTGGTTCCATGACGATTGTTGCCTTATTGTATGTGCTGGCGGCGGTCCGCTTTAAAGAGAAGTATTCGGCTCGAAGTTTCTATTACATAGGAATATTAATTATTGCCGGATTTCTGATTCCATTCCGGCCTGTTATCTCTATTCCTGTATCTGTCAGTGTAGAAAGGGATGGAAATGTAACTGACGTAATGGGAAGTGCTGCGCCGGAGGAAAAGACGCAGAACGGCACAAGGGAGAGTAAGGCAGAAGCTTGGCCCATAACAGTTACTGCTGTTTTATGGGGAGTAGGCACTGTAGGGATGGTGTTTTACTATGGATTCCGGCATGTGCGTTTTGTACACTTGGCAGAAAGATGGAGCAGAGAGATAAAGGACAGCAGAATGGATGTTCTAAGAAAGGAAAAAGAATGCCTTGGCATTTCATCTCATATCGCATTTAAGAACTGCGCCTGTATATCCAGCCCTATGCTTATGAAATTACTGCATCCGGTTATTTTACTGCCGTATATCTGTTTCCCGGCGGAAGAACTGAGTCTTGTGCTTAAGCATGAACTGGTGCATTTTAAAAGAAAAGATTTATGGTGGAAGGGAGCACTGATACTGGCGGTTTCCCTTAACTGGTTTAATCCGGCCGTGCGCTTATTTGCCAGAGTGTTTACCAGTATCTGCGAAGAATCCTGTGATGAAATGGTTACAGAAAAAATGGGTGCGGATTTATGCGCACGGTATGCACGGATGATTGTGTCCGTGGCAGATGAAAAGTCTAAGTTAAACACAGTGTTTTCTACATATTTTTATGGAGGTAAGGAAAGTATGAAAAGTAGAGTTTTTTTAATCATGAATTCCGGGCAGAGGCGGTTTAGTGTTGCATTAATTGTGTTTTTTGCTATGCTGACGGTATGTACTGGAACGGTTTTTGCGGCATCGGAAGAATCTGGGACATACCCGGACTGTAGGGAAGAGATTCCGCAGGAGGTTTTTGGAATTAAATCGCAGGAGGAAATAGACTGGGAAATGGCGGAGGCATTTTCGGAGGTTTTTGATAATGAATTTCACGAGGAGGATTTTCCGGGGATGATTATCACTTACGATGAAGATGGAATTCCCATTGTCACAGATCCAAATGTTCCAGACTACAGGGCAGTTTTTGCTACCGGCAGATATGAAAAGAATGGATTTTATTCTTCTTCGGACTGCGATAGCGAAAGTTTGGTATTTTATATACTTAAGGGGCAGAAGGTTGAGGTGACGGACAGCGCTTATTCTACGAAGGTGGCGAAGGTAAAGTATGCGGGAGCCACAGGTTATATGAAAAAGGGAGAATTGAAGTTTTAGTGATTAGATAAGGAAGGTTAAGCAAATGAAAAAAATAGTACTAATTTTATCATTATTTATATTTATTTATGCACCAAGTCAATATATTTGCGGCAGAAGAAAATAAAGCAGATAGCTTGACGGTTCCGTTTATAAATGAAAGTGATTTATCTGCCTATAACAAATAATTTCTTGACATATAAATAGAGTTATGGTAGGTTATTATAAAAGTTTAGGAGAACATGGAAATGCAGAACTTACATTTTACAATGAATTATATGTACATGTATTACAGACGTACTTAAAAGTAATTGTGTTTTGATTGGGTGCACAGTTACGCAGTAGGTCTGATATGTCTGTGCATATAAATCGGTAGGTGTAAGTTGGAATGATGATAGAATGCTTGTAATAGCCGATAGTTTTAGAAGTGCACTGGACATATTGTATGTTTGGTGCTTTTTTGTTTGGAAAGGAGTTTTTATGAAATTATCAAATGGAACAGAGGTTGTTAGGGGTGAAGGCTATGACTGCACTTTCTGCCACGCATGATGTGAATTGGTTCAAAGGTGTAGCAGAATACGCACATGTGTATGTGTTTTGGAATGAAAATAGAATTGTGGGTGTTGGTTCTATATCAAGTTTTTGGGGAAGCCTTACAGAAAGTATATTGCTCACCATTTTTGTGCTGCCGGAATTTCATGGGCAGGGGATTGGCAGCTATATCATTGATACCCTTGAATCCGATGAATTATTCTTAAGAGCAGAAAGAATAGAAATCCCCGCATCTATTACTGCGGTAGAATTTTATCGGAAAAAGGGATATGAATATAAAAATGGAATAAAAGAGCTGGATGATGAGCAGCATTACCGGTTGGAGAAATTCAGAAAGATTAGTTAGGGGGAATGGTGATAATGACAATTAGGACAATGAATATCGAAGATTTTAAAAAATACATGCTTTGTTGCGGAAGGTCACGCGAAACTCATAGGTGTTATTATCAGTGGACATGACGGACGCGGAGGTTTTATCCATCACACTACGGTCAAGAAAGAATATGGGGACAGGGAATTGGGAAAAGTTGGTCGATTAAGCAATAAAAGCTTTGAACGCAGAGGGCATACACAAAGCGGCATTGGTGGCATTTGAGAAAAATGTATCAGGCAATGCTTTTGGGGAAAAGGTCGGATTTACCGTAAGGGATGACTTGGTTTATAGAAATAAATATATACATCAACTTAAAAGGGTTGATTTAATTCAATACGGAGGCTGTATATGGAAATAACATTATTAAGGGCAAATATTGACAACGCAAAAGAACTACATGCTATGCAGGTTGAAGCTTTCAAAGAATTATTGGAAAAATATCAGGATTTTGACACCAATCCTGGAAATGAAGGCATGGAAAAAGTCGAAGCACGCTTGAAACAGGACTTTACATTTTACTATTTTATCTGTATCGGACAGCAAAAAGCAGGAGCTATCCGTATTGTTGACGAAAAGAAAATCGGAAAAAACAAAAGAATTTCTCCAATATTTATATTGCCGGAATTTCAAGGGAAAGGCATTGCACAGAAAGCCATCCGGCTGTGTGAAGAAATACATGGAGACGAAAATTGGGAACTGGACACCATTTTGCAGGAGTCTAAAAACTGTCATTTGTATGAAAAAATGGGGTATCGCCAAACAGGTAATACAAAGGTCGTTAACGAAAGACTCACATTAACATTTTATGAAAAGAAAGAGGCAGACATAACATGAATGTAATCATACTTGGTTCCGGAGGATGTGTCAGCACGCCAAGGGCATGTTGTAACTGTCGTATATGTACACAAGCGCGGCAGAAAGGATTTCCTTATGCAAGAACAGGGTGCAGTCTGTTTGTTGAAGATGTAAATCTATTGATCGATACGCCGGAAGATATCAATGCTTCTCTGAACAATTCCGGTATAAAGAAAGTCGAACATATTTTATACAGCCATTGCGATCCCGACCATACAATGGGAATGCGCGTGATTGAGCAATTAAAAATGGACTGGCTTGCCAAGTCTTTGGGAAAGAGACCCGTTGATCCGATAGAAGTTGCTTCTTTGCCCGCCATTCTCGCAGATATTAAAAAGCAAGGTACAAAGTATGGTTCAGCCATTGTATACTATGAGGCAAGCGGTCTTATATATACAAAAGAAATTCATACTTTCAAAAAAGACAATATTTTGATTGAGTTGGTTCCTGTAGATGAACAGGAACACGTGGCGATATTTATTATTTCTTCTGGCAGCAGAAAGATAATTTATGCCCCATGTGATGTAAAGCCGTTTCCAAAGTCAGAGAAATTTCAAGGTGCAGATGTTTTGATCATCGGCAATACAATTATTGGTGACATATTAAAAAATGGCTTTCAATTAAATGAAGATAACCCACTGCGAAAAGAACTGTTTACTTTAGATGAAATTGACACAATACGAAAACAGTATGGAATCAAAAGGGTTATTATTACACATTTAGAGGAAGACTGGGGAAAGTCATATGATGATTATAGAGAATTGGAGAGGGAATTAAACTTCATACATTTCGCATATGACGGATTGAAAATACAGTTATGAACAGAGTAAGGGTTGGGTTTCCAGCCCTTACCAGGATTCGTAATGCCATGTGGGAAGATATAATATAAGGGAAACTTTAAGGGAAAGCTCACCTGCGATAAAATTAGTATTTTCAATGGTTAGCGGAGATTTTAGTTGAAAATATAACAGCTAATATTTCCCTTAAAAATCATCAAATCATAATCGCAAGTTGAAGGTGTAATTAATGAAAGAGAAAATAGCATTATGTGGTGATAATTGTACTGAGTGCCCAAGATACAATGCACATACTGAGGAGGAACTAAAAGCAGTTGCAAAATTGTGGCACAAAATAGGGTGGAGAGAGTGTGTTGTATCAAATGAAGAAATTGCCTGCAGTGGCTGTTCTTTACACAAACAATGTACCTATCAATTAGTGGACTGCACAAGAGAGCATAGTGTGTATAAATGTAATCAATGTGACGAGTTTCCGTGCGGAAAGATTAATACTATGTTAGAGCGTTCTATTGAGTATAAAAAGAAGTGTAAGGAAGTGTGCTCTGAACAAGAATATATTATTTTAGAAAAGGCATTTTTTGAAAAAGAGAATAACTTAAAGAAGTAGACAAGTTTCGGTTTGAAAAACGGTTAGGTACGTGCGAATTCAATAATCCCACGTATAAATCATTTTACTTCAAGTTTTAAGAAGTAGAAACACTTTTCCTAAAAGGGAGTTATTGTATTGACAGGATGCTAAGTGACTTATTCTGGGAAGAAGATGAAAATAGCATTTTTGGTAGCCGATTGATCAGGCAGACATTAATTTATAAGGAGATTTAAATTTATGTGCATTGTATGTGACAGAATTAAAATGATCAAAGAAGGCAGGAATCCTTATTTTGTTAAAGAGCTGGAAACAGGCTATGTGGTCATCGGAGATCTTCAGCATTTCAAAGGGTATTCGTTGTTTTTGAGCAAGGAGCATAAGACGGAACTGTTTCAGTTGGACTATGCAGTAAAAATGAAATTTCTGGAGGAAATGTCTATTGTGGCGGAAGCAGTATTCCAAGCTTTTGATGCAGAAAAGATGAATTATGAACTGCTTGGAAACGGGGACACGCATCTGCACTGGCATTTATTTCCGCGGACGGACGGCGATATAGAGGATTATGGAAACAACGGAAAAGGTCCGGTCTGGTGGTATCCAGTAGAAAAGATGTATTGCACAGATAACTGTCCCACAGATACCGAATTAATAGAAATGAAAGAAAAGCTGCTTGCTGTGTTGGAAAAATTGTTATAGATGTTTTATGGTGCAGGTATATGTAAAGCAGAACTGGCTTAAGAGCGGATAGATGAAAGACGGTAAGTTTGCATATAAAAAGGAGGCGCTTTTGCGCCTCCGGAAGTCCCTTAAGGTATTGCAGGAAGCGGGAGGAAAGTCAGTAGAGATGACAGGTGCCCACTTAATTCAAAACAGGACAATACTTTTCAATTTGATATAGGTAAACAAAATTTAGTAATTTAATACTTGAAAATATAATTGTTATATATTATAAATATAATTATTAATGAATCATACCCGAATCCCCTAAATAATTTCCATTAACATATCCCTTAATTTCTCCTCCGGTTGTTGATGTACCAGTGCCATACATCCAAGGAGATGGTGCTGTTTGTTCAAAACTTGCATCAAAATATGAGCCATTGGGAACTTGACCTACTATTTTACCATCTGCTTTTGGTTCTTTTCTTACATTCAAGTTCCCTCCATCAGTAACCACTTTATATACATATCGTGGCTGAATGTTTTTTTGGTCATATTCTTTTCCTACTAATACCAGCTTTCCGTTTTCAACTGGTATTTCTGCAGGTACCGCAAAAGTATAGTTTTCTTTTGCGAAACATGTAATGCTTAAAATTATTATGTTAAAAAACACCATTCCTATTGCTATAATTTGTTTCATTTTAGTTTACCTATAGCAAATTGAGTTCCCCATTCATAAAATAAGCCTTAAAGTTCCCAAATGCATTAAACTTTAAATCAACTGCCAGTCTGATATCATAAAATTCCATAATCTCAGTCATCCCACCTTCCCATAGCAAACATTTGCATTCTGCTGCGTTTCCGTTCTCGTGGAACACATACAATCCTTTTTCGTCATAAGTACCATAGTTGACACGATAGCCATTTTCACTGGCCGAGAATAACAGCTTGTCTTTATCTAAATTCCCTAAAGGGCTCAAGTATACATTGCCGTTCGTAGCAGTATAGACAGTACCTTTATCACTGATTAATATATTTCCCAGACAGTTGTCCTTTTTAACAGCCTGCCCGGTCTGGGCATCGCAAATATACAGGATGTGGTTGTCGTTATCAACCAGCGTAAAGGTATGAAACTGGAAGATAGAATGTAGATACCCAGAGTTGATGTGTGGGTTTTCGGCTGTTAGCTTCTCAAACTTTCCGAGGGCATTTAAAATTTGGTTTTTGCTTGCATCCAGCTTTTGGGTTGTAGTGCCTTTTATTGAAAAGATTTCACAATCCCGATCTGCGACCACATATAGGCAGTCGTCATTTGCATATATTTCATCGCAAAGTGAATACTTTTCCTCCCATGGAATCAGCATCTGCCTCTCCAAAGTTGTTAAATTGAGTCTGCCAATTCCGGCATTTTCTTCCAAATCCCATGGATACTTTACATAATATAAATAGTTGTCTGCTATGTTTCCAAGCCGGAAATTCCCTTCCGCTAACTGCTTGACAACTTTTGTTTTCAAATTCATGCTGCATAGAAAACCAGACTGGTAAAAATAGATTTCACTGCCATTCTTTTTTACACTGTTATAATAATGATTTTCAAATGCTTCCAGGACTGGCTGTGTCGGCGTGCTTGAATCAATTAGCTGGCTCGCGGAGGGCGGCAGTGTTTGGTGGTTTTCTGCGTTGGCTTCTGGAACACCCAGTCTTATGTCCGGTGCTGCCGGGTTTTCTATATTGAATAAAAAACGTATTGGCGTTTGATTTTCTTTCTGTATGGAAGGAAGTTCGGGTGTGGCCAGCGAGTATCCGGTTAGCAGCAAAGTGCCTGCCAGCGCACATAGTGCGGCTGGTTGGTTTTTATGAAATGGATTTGACAGGAATAAAATCCTCTCCTTCATCATACTCTTTTTTCCTTTCATAAAGGGCTCAATGGTAAAATTTTTTTTGTGGTTCTTTTCTTTCATAAGTTCCAGCAGTGTCATGCCATATTCCTGCCGCCGTTCGAAACCAATCATGTCGATTACGGCTTCGTCACAGGCCAGTTCGCAGTCTCTGTTTATAAAATAGGCTGCCAGCCATATAAAAGGATTAAACCAATAAGCGGCGCAGAAGCAGTATTTTACAATATTCCAAAGCAAATCTCCCTGCTTTAGGTGGCAGTATTCATGCAATATCATATATCGCATAGACGCAGTATTTTTTGTCATTTCCGGGTGCAGGTAGACACCTTTCCCGAACAAAAATGGGGAGCAACAGTCAGTCAGCAAATATATGGCAAGATTTGTTTCCTCGTCCACTTTAAAAAAATGCCTTTTTTTTCGCAGATGATATGCAAACTTTAAGTTGCTTCCCACATAAAAAGCAATAAGCAGGCAAGTGATGCTGTATTTTATTTCTTTCCATACACTTGCCAGGAGAGAGCGGTTGTTCTGGGATGAGCCTGTTTGAAAATGGCTGTTTTCTTTTTCGATACCCAATTCCGCCCTTGCAAAGTCATCTTTTCGTGTATCAGGTAAAGACATATTATGCCGCATATTTTCGTTTCCAAAAGTGGAAAACGGAGCCTGTGTAATATCCCAGTCCTTTATAAGGACGTTTTTAAGGTTGGCAGCAGAGACTGGAAGAGTAACGGGAATGGAAAAATGGGAAGAAACAAGCAGAGTCACTGGAAGGATAATCCAGATAGAATATTGAAGTTTTCTTGTTATTTTTCCC
This sequence comes from Lachnospiraceae bacterium, assembly GCA_009911035.1. GTDB lineage: Bacteria > Bacillota > Clostridia > Lachnospirales > Lachnospiraceae > Suilimivivens. Next base: position 81,872 of record QXWO01000005.1, on the reverse strand, counting down.
ATTGCCAGTCTGCGGATCAAAAGGATTCCCAATACAACGGTTCCCGAACGGAAAATTGTCCCCATTTCCTGTCCTCCTAACTGTTTTTGAGTATATTTACCAGTTCATCTATATCCTCATCCGAAAGCTTCTCGTCCTTTATCATAGTCTTTACCATTAGTCCAAGGCTTCCAGAAAACACTTTATTTAAAAAGGAATCTACTTCCTGAAGCTGGGCATCCGTTCTTTTAATATCTGCATAGTAAAGCTTCGCCTTTGCGCCTTCTTCATAGTGAACGGCACCTTTGCTCTCCAGCCGTTTTAAATAGGTAATGACTGTGTGCTTGGACCACCCGGTTTCTTCTGCCAGAGCCTTCGTAAGTTGTGTAATCGTCCGGGGCTGTTCATCCCATATTAAATTCATAATTTTCCATTCATAATTTGATAATTGAACCATGGTGCCTCCAGTTAGATTTTCTGTTATATTCAGACGTTTGCGACGATCATTTTTAGGTATTTTCATCTATATGGACGAATGGTGCTGCGCTACGAAATAATCCGTCCGCGTACATGCTTTTTACATTGCATAAGGTATACGTATGTATACCTATATTATAGTGAATGGGTGCACGTATGTCAACCTTTTTGCTTGCATTTAAAGAAAAATATTTTAACAGAACAATGGCGAAACCGGTTATCGTCATACCCGTATTTATTAGTGAAGAAGGGACGGAAAGGTAATTAAAGTAATGGAACTTAAGGATGGAAGTTAAAAGGCTGGCCCAGCTTCCGTCCTTGTGATGTAAAGTTTGTTGCAAGTGTAAAATATATATAAAATAATGCAATATATAATTGACATTTAATAAAGTATATTATATAATATGCAATAATAACAGGATAATAGTGCTATTTTTGCCGGGATAATTTTATGGAGGTGAAAGATTTAAAAGCAAATATGATAAGAATTTGGAAGGCTGGTGAGACACGTTGAAGAATAAAAAGATGAAGATAGCCAGAGTAGAAAAGGATTTGTCACAGGAGCAGCTTGCAGAACTGGTTGGGGCTACCCGGCAGACCATAAGCATGATAGAGGCAGGGAAATTTAATCCGTCTTTACAGCTCTGTCTTTCTATATGCAGGGCGCTTGACAGGACGCTAAATGACTTATTCTGGGAAGAAGATGAAAAGTGATATTTTCAGATGGCCGGTGATATAGAGGATTATGGTATAGCTGGTGGTAGCCGGCAGAAAAGACATTTTGCCTGGGTAATTTCTCTTTTGATGCAGAACAAAAGGAAATGAAAGAAAAGCTGCTTGTGGTGTTGGAACAATACGGTGGATATAATTAATGGAGGTTTATGATGAAATGGAATTGGTTTAAAAAGCAGGTAGATGAAAGACAGGAAATGGATATTTTATGGGTGGAACACTATGGATTCTGGTTTATGTACTGGATGCTGCTTGCCGTACTGCTGGTTCAGGGAATTCTAATGGATGGCGGCGCCAGACTGGCAGCAGGGGAATGGATCGTGTTTATGACAACAAGTATCTTTATCCTTGTGGGAATGGTCAGGAAAGGTGTATGGAGTTTTCAGGCAAAAAAGGTTCCAGGCGTAAAGAACTTTCTGATATATAGCTGTATAGCCGCAGTTCTCATAGGGATGCCATTTGGCATTTTGTTTGGAATAAGATGGCATAAGGGAGATGTGCAGGCACTTATGGTAACGGTTATTGTCCATATGCTTATAATATTTATCATATCTTTCGCCCTGTTCTGGGTTGTGGGAAGTCTGACCAGAAAGCGGGAAGCATTTCTTGCAGGACAGGATACTGACGGGGAGCAGGGTTTAGGTGAAAAATAAGGGGACTAAACAAACGCTTCCACGCTTCGCGGGTCAGTTCATTATGATAAAAAAAGAACCTTAAGGTATTCAATAAGAAGTTTGGCGGAACGCTCATGGGATAACAGGCCGGGATGGCTCCTGGAACCTACCGTCTCGTCAGTTGTTGCAGGAAGCTGGAGGAAAGATACCTTGTTGTCGCCCGTCAGCTTCCTGTAGCTGTTTATGGCATCGGTGATGGGAAGGGTCAGTTCATAACCAAGCATTCCGTAAATCCACACGATATAGGAATCAGGATTGTTTTTGCGTATAAGAGCCAGAAAGTCTGTAACGGCTTTCTGTAACCGTTTAAGGCTGACTTCCTCGTAACTGCCATCAGGGTTCATGTACTGCTTAAAGCTTTCTCCTGTATTCAGATCCTGCCATAGGGGCTGGTTAAAAGCGGAGGCATCGTTGGTTCCCAGATTTACAATGACTGCATCCGGCTTCCAGGAAGAAAAGGCATAAGGCTTCATGGCTCCCAGCGTTTCATTGGCCTCCCCGTGAACGATTCCACAGATTTTTTCGTAGCAGGAAGGAATATTATGGTATGGATTATTGTCCCATCCGGTCAGAACACCCCATCCGCCTTGGGAAATCAGCCGGTAATCAGCATCTAAGCATTCTGAAACCATAACAGCATAATTCCGGCTGGCGCTCATGAACATGGGAATCCAGTCTTCTTCCGCTCTGGCGCCGTAGGTTCCCTCGCCGGAAGTAATACTGTCTCCTACAAATTCCAGTTTATATTTCCTGTCAGCAACCGGAAAGAAGGAGCCGTCGCTGGAAAAGCCGTGAACCAGCAGATGATTGGCGTTATCCTCGCTCATGGCCTGTAACTCCCGGAAAAACCGTACATTTTTAATGGAGCCTTTACTCATGCCCCGGAAAAGACAGAGCTTGTAACGGCCTGCCATAAGCATCTGACGGCTGATCATTTCACCGTTAATGGAGCACCCCGCCCAAGGCTCATGCATGTCAAAATCCACTTCAATATCTATCCAGAGTTCAGAGCCGGTTACATTTACTTCCACTGCGCTTCCGTTCCAGAAAAGGGGAATGGGATTCTGCGTATCATCGGTGCGGCCGTGTATTTTATATTTTACATCGTGTATAGAATAATATTTCAGATTATTATTTGGTATCATCTATGGAATTCCTCCTAAAACAAGGGACAGCGACGAACTATCCTTATGTTAAATAATTTATAGCCTCATTTGTAAATCTGCCACAAGGCAGGCGTTATGCAGTCTGCTGGGTGAAGGTGACAGTTAGTACACCGTTCTGGACGGTGGCATTTATAATAATGGAGAAATCAAAGTTATTGGTAAAGGTCAGATCTTTGTAGCCCTCCACAATAGCAGAGTCCAGCCCGGCAGGCACGTAATCTACCGGAAGGGAATGGGCATACCGCTGGGTAGGCGCAATTCCGGCAAGAAGCATGGTAACATAAATGGTGGAAGAAACCTGGCAGATGCCGCCGCCGACACTGGAAACAATGCGTCCGCTGGCAAAGGAAGGGGCCACCACATATCCGTTAGCTATGGTTCTGGAGCCAATGGAATTGCTGAAAGAAAATTTTTCTCCGGGGGCAATGGTCAGTCCGTTGATTTTGGATGCCGCAAGTTCCACATTGACCGCCCTGTCTTCTGTCACATCGTAAACGGTAGAATAGGTAGAAAGCGTGCCTGCAGGCAGTTCGCTTCCGGCTTTAAAAACAGCGCTGCGGCCTTCCTGTCTGCCGCAGGTAATATAATGGTAGTAGTAACCGCTTAAATCTTTTGCGCCATAAACCGGAAGAAGGTCAAGGTTATTATTCATGTACGCCTTTACATTAAATAAAGCGTTTCCGCTGCGGCCTTCTTTCATGCCGATAGTGATAAAGTGATTAAGCAGTGCAGCAGGGTCGTTTCCGATATTCTGCTGTAAATCTTCGTAGGTATTGTAATAATAATTTGCATCAAACACCGGGGAATAATCCGACTGGTTTACGGCAGAAGCCTGAACCGGGGCAAAACCGGACAGAGTGCACAGGGCAATTAAAAGCAGGGCGGTGAGCCTTTTCCATTTGTTTTTCATTATTAAATTCTCCTTTGGTAAAGTCAATATTTGCTGACCTAATTATAGCCAAAAGGAGGCTTTATAGCAACATACATTTTCATCCAATATTCCGGCTCCGGGAGGATATAAAAAGCCGTTGGCAAGGCATATATCTTATTTGCTGTATATATTTTTTTGAGAGAAAACCAAAACAAATAGCAATGATAAAATATTTGATAAGGTTATTCTAATTATCATCCATTCATCTGCTCCTGTTTCTGTCACCGTATGTAAGGAATTGCTTATGAAATTGTTAAATAAATGTTCTGATGCACCTATCCAAAGCGTTCCAGACAATGCTGCACACATACCCCATTCATAGGCTAAAATTCCAGACAGCAGTATATATCCTATGCCCACAAAAACTGCCATAGAGATATTCATGGAACCGTCAAGCAGAGGATTTATTATGTTGGTGATATGCCATATTCCAAAAAGCAGAGCCTGTATTATATTAGCTGCCTTTTGGGAATAGTGCTGCATGCCAATTTTACAAAACAGTCCTCTAAACAGTCCCTCTTCCGCATAAACATTTACTATGTTACCAATAATGCACACGGTCACTGCTAACAGAGAACTGCCATTTGTTTGTATCTGTGTAAGTGAAAAATTTGTAATATAAAATTGCAAAGACGGGTGTTTCCCCATTACAAACAACACAATAAACTCTGCAGCGTAAGAAAGAAAAAAGGTGCTTATGCCAAGAGCAAGACCATATTTCAAACCAGTAAATACTCCTTTTTTTGAAAATCCCAAGTCACTCCAATGAAGCCTAAGCATATCCAACGCAATCCATATCAGCAAAATGCAGCAGATTTTATGTAATATATTTTCTCCAACCCATGTCTGGTCGGTTTTTACAAAAACAATTTCTATTACTCTAATAATCATCAGCAAAACAAACATCATACTGATGACATTTATTGTTCTTCTTTTTTCCATGCTTCTTTTCCTCTGAATAATTATGGTAGCTGACTATTTTAGTCTTGATTTTTACTTCGATTCTTAATTAGCAAATTGATTTCTTTGGCTTCTTGTTTCATTTGCAACAAATTTAAAAAGAATGAAATGAAATATATTACAGTGCCCATACAGACAAGGAGTAAAAAAGACAAACTTGTAAACCAATGGAATAACCGCCCAAACACAAGGAGTTCGCATACAATAAATATGATTTCCAAAACTATTTCGGTAAAACTGTTTCTCAATTCAATTTTTTTAATACATGCTATTCCTAAATGAGTAATGATATTTACGCCAAAAGCCTGAAACATTGTTCCCAAATAAATACAACTTGCATGAAAAGACAAAGCAACAACTGAAAGCAGTAGTAAGGAAATTCCTGTTGTAGCCAAAATATTTACAATATTTTTTCTCATTCTTCTTTATCTCCTCCCAATGCTTTTTTTACTCCATTTAAATAATTGCGATTGATATTTACTTTTTCACCATTCTTCAAAGCAGCCTCCATTCTGCTATTGAAAAGAGGTCTAATGCTGTCTAAAACATTTATGTTTAAGATACATGATTTGCTGATTTGCACAAAACCATAAGTTTGTAATTTGCTCTTTAGCTGGTATAACCGAAAATCTGTACGGTACACTGCATTTTCAAGGTATACAAAAGTCTTTTTGTCAACGCTCTCTATGTAATAAATATCTAAAATATTTACCATTTTATCTGCATATCAAATGACTGTAAAAAATCTATAATACGATTAACCTGCCTGTTCCTTTGGGAATATTTAATTATTACTTCTATTTCGCTACAGGATAACTCCTGTTCTTCCTTAATTTTCATTTCTTCACCCCATTAGAAGTTATAGCATAGTTTTTGGCTAAAATAAATATTCTGGTAACTAAGATACATTTTCTTCTTACCAAAATACAAATATTAGATATGAGAAACCGAAATGAAATTATGCAGGAAAGTAAATTGGAAGCCGTGAAAGTGAAGGCTGGTACAAAGCCTTAGAGCATGTTTGAAAATCAGAGCAAAAAAATCGGGAAACCCCTAAAACGGCGGTTTCCCAATGAAAAGAGCGGGTGATGGGAATCGAACCCACGTATCCAGCTTGGAAGGCTGGTGTTCTACCATTGAACTACACCCGCATGAAAATCATATATGACTACACTTGCCAGACATATTTCTGACGTCTTGATTATTTTACAATCCTCCGGTGCATTTTGTCAAGAAGATTTTGCCGCTGACCTTGCTTTTTGAAAGCTTTTTTTTTATACTAAAAACTGTGGCATAATTGCTTTAGGAACATTGAGCAGGGAAAGGAATAAAAATAAATGAAAAAAAATATAAAAACATATAAAAATAAAAAGATGCTGGCAGGAGCAGCTTTATGTACCATGTGCTTTTATCTTGCGGCCTGCGGGCCTTCCAAGGAAAAGATTGCCCAGGCCCAGCAGAAATATACGGCGCTGGTGGAGCTGAACAATCAGGTAGTGGAGGCGCATAAGAAAGTGGAGGACAGCTCTCTGGATGAAGAACTGGTGGACTTAAGGGGACGGATATCGGAACTGGAAGCATATAATTTGTCAGAGATGAAGAATGAGGAGATCGATGCGTTGATTGGCACGATGGATTCCCTGAAAGATTCTTATGAGAATTATCTGGAAGCCCTTATAGACATTAATGACAAAGAAGAGGCGGCAGTGCTTACCACGATTCCGGTAACGCTGACCAATCAGACGGAGTTATCTTTTTCCGGCATCAGTCTGTATGAGAAAGGCAGCGGCAGTACCCATGCCAATATACTTGAAGAACTAGATGCCTTAAATCCCGGACGGATTCTGGCAGGACTTGTGGTTAAGCGGGATGTGGACAATACCCCCTGGATGCTTTCCTTAAAAGATACAGAAGGGGCGGAGTATGAGATTGAGCTGCCTGTGGAGGAATATACAGAGGAAGGCATTGGGCTGGAGATCATTTATGATGAAGAAGAAGGAACCCTGGCAGCACGATGAGCGCTGATGGAGAAGGCAGATGGAAAAAGCATATAAACTGGAATTTGGCGGAAAGAAGAACGGGAGTCTGTTTTTAAACTGCTGCGGCATGTCACGGACGGAACCTTTCCATAGTTTCGGCCCGGCTATAAAACCACATTATGTGATTCATTTTATCCTAAGCGGAAAGGGAAAGTTTACAATCAGCGGAAAGGAATATTATCTTGAGAGAGGATGCGGCTTTCTGATACCTCCTAATGAGCTGGTCTTTTACCAGGCTGATGGGGAAGATCCATGGACCTATGTCTGGGTGGGATTTTATGGCGGCATGACGGAGGAAGTGATAAAGACCATGGGGCTTTCTCTGGCGGACCCTGTATTTAAATCTGACAAGGAAAAAGAGCTTTACCAGTCGGTTATGGATATGATAGAGCACAATACCTTTGGAGTTGCAAATGAACTAAGAAGAGACGGGCAGCTCCATTTATTTTTATCCCTGATAGCAGAGAGTGCCCATATTGAGGAAAAGGGCGAGGAGGATAAGGTAGACAATTATGTGAGACGGGCGGTTGACTTTATCTTAAGCAATTACTGTAACCCTATTAAAATTACGGATGTTGCCGATTATGTATGTATTAACAGGAGCTATCTGTATACCCTGTTCAAAAACGCCATGGGGATGTCGCCCCAGCAGTTTCTTTCTACCTTCCGCATTACCAGGGCGGCGGAACTTCTTGAGATGACTTCCCTTCCGGTGGAAAGTATTGCCTTGTCCTGCGGGTATTCCGACCCCCTTGTTTTTACTAAATCATTTAAGCAGATGCGGCATATGTCGCCTTCTGCTTACCGGAAACAGATTCAAAGGGGGGAAATAAGAAAAAACAAGGAATATTTAAGCCAGATAGAAGAATTTATAAATCAGGCGGACAAAATAAACAGTTAACATTTTGACAGGTTTTTGCAACAAACCAGTATGGATGACAAAAGGCCTGTGCCCTATAATAAAAACAGATAAAAGGACAGGAGCTTTTGCCAGGGATATGGCGGAATGGGAGGTATTACATGAAAGAAACAGTTTTAAACAAATTTAAGGAAGTGTTTGGGGATACAGAAGGGGCGAAGGTGTTCTTTGCGCCGGGACGTGTGAACTTGATCGGTGAACATACGGACTACAACGGCGGACATGTGTTTCCCTGTGCGCTTACCATCGGAACTTATGGCGTTGCCAGAGTAAGGCTGGATAGAAAGCTTAGATTTTTTTCTATGAATTTTGAGCATCTTGGTGTGATCGAATCCAGCCTTGATGACCTGAAACCGGAAAAGGAGGCAGGATGGACCAATTATCCCAAGGGTGTAATGTGGGCTTTTGGTGAGAAAGGATTTAAAGTTCCCAGCGGATTGGATATTCTTTTAAATGGAAATATTCCTAACGGTTCCGGGCTGTCTTCATCAGCTTCTGTAGAAGTGCTGACTGGCTTCATATTAAGGGAATTCTTTGGATTTGAGGTAAGTAATCAGGATTTGGCTCTGATTGGACAGTTTTCAGAGAATAATTATAACGGCGTCAACTGCGGTATCATGGATCAGTTTGCCATTGCCATGGGCAAAAAAGACCATGCCATCTTTCTTGACACGGCTGACCTTTCTTTCGAGTATGCGCCTGTGAAGCTTGAGAATGCCAAGCTGGTAATCGCATGCAGCAATAAAAAGAGAGGACTTGGGGATTCCAAGTACAATGAGAGAAGAAGCGAATGTGAAGCTGCCCTTGCCAAATTGCAGAAGGTTGTGGATATCAAAGGTCTGGGAGATTTAAGTGAGGAGCAGTTTGAGGAACATAAATCCGTGATCGGGGATCTGGTGAAGGAAAGAAGGGCCAGACATGCCGTATATGAAAACCAGCGTACCATTAAAGCTGTGGCGGCTCTTAAAGCAAATGACATTACACAGTTCGGCCGGCTGATGAATGAATCCCATGTATCCCTTAGGGATGATTATGAAGTGACAGGCGCTGAACTGGATACGCTGGTGGAAGAAGCATGGAAAGTGGAAGGTGTTATCGGCTCCCGCATGACAGGGGCAGGTTTCGGCGGCTGCACAGTTAGTCTTGTTAAAGATGAAGCTATTGATACATTCATTAAACAGGTTGGGGAAGCCTACCGGAAAAAGATTGGTTATCAGGCAGATTTTTATGTGGTTGAAATAGGGGACGGCCCCTGTATATTATAATCCGGGAGGTGCAGGGAAGTGATACAGGAAGCAATCAGAAAATTAGCGGTATATGGATCAAAGACAGGGCTTGTACCAAAGGAAGATGAAATCTATACAGTGAACCGTCTTTTAGAGCTTTTTGAACTGGATGAGCTTGAGGAGCTGGATGAAGGGACACTGGCGGAAATTGAAAATACGCAGATAGAAGATTTGGAAGATATCCTTAAAAGCATGTTGGATTATGCTTATGAAAAGGGGATCTTAAAAGAAAACAGTGTGGTCTACAGGGACTTATTTGATACAAAGATCATGAGTCTTTTGGCGCCCCGCCCCAGCGAAGTGATACGGACTTTTGAGGAATATTATAAAGAAGACCCCTTAAAAGCCACAGATTACTATTATAAATTAAGTTGTGATTCGGATTACATCAGACGTTACAGGATCAGGAAGGATATTAAGTGGGTGGCGCCTACAGAATATGGGGATTTGGATATTACCATCAATCTTTCCAAACCGGAAAAGGACCCCAAGGCAATTGCTGCTGCCCGCACAGCGAAGCAGTCCGGCTATCCCAAGTGCCTTCTTTGCAGGGAAAATGAAGGCTATGCGGGACGGGTCAATCATCCTGCAAGGCAGAACCACAGAATCATTCCGGTCACGATTCAGGGAGATATGTGGGGATTCCAGTATTCTCCCTATGTATATTATAATGAACACTGTATTGTCTTTAACGGAAAACATGTGCCCATGAAGATAGACAAAGGGACTTTTTGTAAGCTGTTTGATTTTGTAAAGCAGTTCCCCCATTATTTTGTAGGTTCCAATGCAGACCTGCCTATTGTAGGAGGTTCTATTTTGTCCCACGACCACTTCCAGGGGGGCCATTATGAATTTGCAATGGCGAAAGCCCCTGTGGAAAAAAGCTTTACGGTAAAAGGCTTTGAGGATGTCAAAGCGGGAATTGTGAAATGGCCCATGTCAGTTATCCGTTTGGAATCCGAAGATACCCAGCGTATCATTGCGCTTGCAGATATGATTTTACAGACATGGAGAGGCTACACCGACGAGGAAGCGTTCATTCTTGCCGAAACGGAAGGGGAACCTCATAATACTATTACACCCATTGCCCGTAAGAGGGGTGGCTGCTATGAGTTAGACCTTGTGCTTAGAAACAACATCACCACCAGCGAGCATCCTTTAGGGGTATACCATCCCCATGCAAAGCTTCATCATATTAAGAAAGAAAACATTGGCTTGATTGAAGTTATGGGGCTTGCAGTGCTGCCGGCGCGTTTAAAAGATGAGATGGAAAAGCTTAAAAAGGCCATTTTAGAAGGCAAAAATCTGCGGGAAGACGAAATTCTTGAAAAACATGCAGATTGGGTAGATGAATTTAAGGACAAATATGATATAATAGATGCGTCCAATATAGATAATATTGTGCAGAAAGAAATCGGTATTGTATTTATGCAGGTACTTACGGACGCAGGCGTCTTTAAACGGACTTTGGAAGGTCAGAGGGCATTTGACAGATTTATTGCGATCCTTGGTGCATAATATACAAGGAAAGGAATAGCGTGCAATTTTTACTGACGGCTATCAATGCCAAATTTATTCACTCCAATCCGGCCATTTACAGCCTGCGGGCTTATGCCGGGGAAAAGTTACAGCCATACATTGATCTGGCGGAATATAGCATTAACAACAAAATGGATGAAATCCTAAATGATTTATACAAAAGGCATCCCAATGCAATAGGTTTTTCCTGTTATATCTGGAATTGGACGCTGATACAGGAGCTTATCGTGGAGCTGCCTAAACTGCTGCCGGAGACGGATATATGGCTGGGTGGGCCGGAGGTTTCTTTTGAAGCCTCCGGTATTCTAAGGGAATATCCCATGGTGAAGGGAATCATGGTGGGAGAAGGGGAAGAAACCTTTAGAGATGTAATGGCCTATTATGTGGGAAACGGGAGGCCGGAAATCGGCAGCAAATATCACAGTTTCGGGGATATTCCGGGACTTGTCATGAAAGAGAGGGAGAACAGGAAACGGAACCTGGCGGATTTGAATGAACTTCCCTTTTTCTATGACAGGCTGCTTGCCCATGCCAGCATGAACATGGAATGTCAAAGTTTTGATAACCGGATCCTTTATTACGAAACCAGCAGAGGGTGCCCGTTTAAGTGTGCATATTGTCTGTCATCCATTGACAGGCAGATGCGTTACCGGGATGTGAAAACGGTCAAAAGGGAGCTGAAATTTTTCTTAAGCCAGAAGATTCCCCAGGTAAAGCTGATTGACAGGACTTTTAACTGCAGGCGTGAGAGGGCCATGGAAATCTGGCGCTATCTTGCAGAAAATGATAATGGTGTCACCAATTTCCATTTTGAGGTTGCCGGGGAACTGATTGGAGAAGAAGAACTTGCTCTTTTTAAAACCATGCGGCCTGGCCTGATACAGTTGGAAATCGGCGTGCAGACCACAAACTGGGATACCTTAAAAGCAGTCTGCCGCAATACGGATATCGCCCATATTGGAAGAGTAGTTGGGATTATTCGGGACTACGGGAATATACATATCCATTTAGATCTCATAGCAGGTCTTCCTTTTGAGGGGTATGAGAGTTTTAAGAAATCCTTTAACGATGTGTACGTCATGCGGCCCTATCAGTTGCAGCTTGGTTTTCTTAAGGTACTCAAAGGAACGGTGATCAGGGAGAAAGCAAAGGAGTATGGTATTGTCTATCATGACAAGCCGCCTTATGAGGTGCTTTATACCAAATGGATTTCTTATGACCAGATCCGTAAACTGAAGCAGATAGAAGAAATGTTAGAATTGTATTACAATTCCAGCCAGTTTATGTATACGCTCCCGGCCTTACAGCAGGCATTTGCAAGTCCTTTTGACCTGTTTGAAAAGCTGGCGGAGTATTATGATGAAAAGGGATATTTTACCAGCAGCCCTGCACGGAGTTACCGGTATCAGGTGCTTCTGGAGTTTGCTATATGCTATACAGGCTTAAGGAAGGACCTGCTCAAAGAACTTCTTACGTTTGATTATTACTTGCGTGAAAATGCCAAGAGCCGTCCTGCCTTTTGCGGCGATTTATCACGGCACTGGGATGAAATGTGTATTTTTTACCAGAAGGAAGAAAGAAGTCCCCGCTATCTGGGAAATTACAGTGGATACCGGGCCAGACAGATGATGAAAATGACCCATATGGAAGCATTTTATTATGATGTATGGGACAGCGGCAGGGGAACGGAGTTAAGACGCCATCACAGCCCCCGGTTCGTCCTCTTTGACTATGAAAAGAGAAATCCGGTTACGGGCCAGGCGCAAAGCCAGGTGGTAGAACTTCCCAAATCCATATAGAAATTAAATTGGTAAAAGCCTGACAGTGTATTTGAAAAATGTGCAGGGAAATGAATAGGATAAACAAGTCAGCCATATATTGTAGAAAATGTAAAAAACATGGAATACAGTATATGGCTTTAGTTCTGGCAAATATTTCCAACATAATTATTCCAGTCATTATTTTCTACATTATCGCGTACGGGATCGCAAATAAAAGCAATGTGTATGAGGATTTTGTAAAGGGGGCAAAAGAGGGCTTAAAAACAGTGGTGGGAATTATGCCCACCCTGGTAGCGCTGATGACTGCGGTGGGCATTCTGCGGGCCTCCGGGTTCCTTGATTTGCTGGGTGATCTGGTGCGTCCTTTAAGTGAAACCATAGGTTTTCCTGCGGAGCTGGTCCCACTTGCATTTATCAAAATGTTTTCTTCATCGGCGGCAACGGGACTGGTGCTGGATATCTTTAAAAACTATGGAACGGATTCCTTTATAGGGCTGATCACTTCTATTATGATGAGCTGTACGGAAACTATCTTTTATACCATGAGCGTTTACTTCATTGCCGCAAAAGTTACGAAGACCAGGTATACCTTAAAAGGGGCGCTGCTGTCTACGCTGGCAGGGATAGCGGCAAGCGTGGTGCTGGCCGGAATGATGTAGTTGCAAAAATCTGGTTTCTGTGATACATAGTCCTTTTTATGGTACATCAATACTGGTATAATAATTAACAAAAGAGATAATGTTTAAGGCGGCTAAAGAGGAAAGGCATGATGGAAATGAAAATTACACCTTCAACGGAACTTATTGCAGTAGCGGCGGCTGTCCTGTTTGTGACAGCCGTATTTATCTGGTTATTTTTCCGCAGGAGAAACTGGGCGGAAGATATGTTTGAGGATATGGAGGGCCATGAATTTGAATATTTCTGTGCTGACCTGCTTAAGAGAAACGGGTTTACGGAAGTAGAAGTGACAAAAGGAAGCGGGGATTACGGGGCGGATATTCTGGCACAGAAGGAAGGGGTGACTTATGCTGTCCAGTGTAAATGTTATACCGGTCCGGTGGGAGTCGGGGCTGTACAGGAGGTTTACGCAGGCAGGGATTACTATGACCGGATGGTAGGGGCGGTGATGACCAACCAGTATTTCACCTCGCCTGCGGTCAAGGCCGCTGAAAAGCTGAAGATTCTGCTTTGGGACGGCGGCTGTCTGGAGAGCATGATGGATCAGTGACGGGCAGACTGTTTTCAGTCTGCGCCGGCTGTAAGGCGGGTTTGAAGCCCTTGGAAATCAGAAGGTCCTGTCTCCAGGACGAAGCGGTGAAAGCGCTGCAGACTGAATTCTTTTCCCCAGAATTCCCGGGCTCTGTCTTTCAGGGCGCAGAATTCCAGAAATCCCAGATAGTATTTGGGGTAATTGGCAGGTTCCTCCACAATATACTGATAGATGGCAGTAGCACTTTCTTTGCTGGTAATGCCCATTTTCTGGAGGATTTTCTGCACCTGGGCGGGAGTGGCGCCTTCATAATGAATGGCAATGTCAATAAGGGAATAGAGGCAGAGCTGTAAGTTCCTGTTCAGGCGGCATGCCTCATACCAGAGGGCTTCTGCAGGATTGGCATCCTGAATAAGTTTTTGGGCGTAGTAGTAGGACATGTTCTCCGCATAGAGGGCCCAGCCTTCTACATATCCTCCATAATGCAGGAGGTACCGTATGTCTGAGGCTTTCTCGTTATTCATATGGAGCTGGCTGTACACGGTCTGGTACAGATGGCCGGGATAGCCTTCATGGGCCAGTGTGGTGTAAAGGGTCAGGGCATCGGGGCTGTTTTTGTGGTTGATGTAAATGATATTTGTGCGCATATCGTCTATAGGCGGTGTCAGATAGTAGGCGGGACTGGAATAATTTTCCATAGATTTAGACACCCTTTTGACCGTGCAGGAGGGGGAGAAATTGCTCTCGGCCTGCGGAAATGCTGGAAAATCAGGGGCCATTTGCTCCTGAAGATCCATAAGCATCTCCTTCGGACTGCTATAGGGAAAATTTGTAGAGGTATTTAAGGGAATGGCGGCAAGCTCCGGGTGACTCTGCAGCAGAGCGGCCAAATCGGAAAAGTTCTGCTGGAAGTCCTGCCAGAACATATTCTTGATCTCGGAAATAGACCGGGAAGAACCTGTGGTGGAAGCCAGCAGGTATTCATAATATGCCCGTCCCTCAGGGAAATGGCAGAGCCCCATGCTGTTGACGCCCCGTCCCTGTAAGGTGGTAAAGGCATCCGCTACTGACATATAGGCTGGATACAGAACTGTCGTCAGGAGCCTGTCGTTTTCGGAGATCCACTGGTCTTTCTGTTCCGGTGTAATAAGTCCTTCTTTTTCCATTTCGGTCAGCCGTTCTTCAAATGTGGTGTGGAGAAAATGAGTGCCATTTTCGAGCGATTCTTTATCCATGATAGATTCACACTGCTCTATGATTTTGCCGGCGGCATCATCAGACATAAAGAGCCCGGCATCGGCTTTTTCCTTTTCATACTGGATCAAACCTTCAAAATAGGTATCCGTCTGGTCCAGAATATGGAGGTAATCTTCCACATCTTCTGGGGAACGGAAGGCATAATCTGCCAGAAGAATAGGCAGACCGGACTGCATGCCGGAAGAGGGGGAGAGTGGTTCACTGTAGTAGTCAAAGGCAGAACCGGAAAGCTGCAGGGTCAGACTACGCTCCAGAAGTTCATAGGCGTAAGCGTCATTTTCACTCAGACGGCCGGGGGATATCTGTGCCAGCCGGCTTAGGGTGTCTCTTAATTCCGATTCACCATTATCCTCACTTTTTTCATAGAAGGGAAGAATGGCATTATCTGGAAAACCGTAGTTTTCAGGATAAGCCAGCGTATAATGCAGACTTAAAGAATTCCCGGAAAGTTCAGAATAAAAAAGGTCCTTTTCCAGTGCGTCAAACCGCAGGCGGTCGCCAAAGAATGCGTATAGTACAAGGGCAGACACAGCAGCCAGCAGGGGAATGGTAAGGCACAGGACTTGAAGCTTTCGGGTTATTTTGATTCTGAGTGACAAAGTTGTAACCTCGCGAGACTATTCGTTTGATTATATGAGCCAAATATGATAAAATATTACACAGTTCAGAAAGAAGGAACATAGATAGATACGAAAATAATTTAATTGAGGGAATGGAGGTTATCATGAACAATCTGGAACTTAAGAAAACTGCCAATGAAGTGCGTAAAAGTATCATAACGGCAGTCCATAGTGCAAAAGCAGGTCATCCGGGCGGTTCTCTGTCTGCGGCTGACATCTATACCTATCTTTATTTTGAAGAAATGAATATAAATCCTGAAAATCCCAAGATGGAAGACAGGGACAGATTCGTTCTCTCCAAAGGACATACAGCTCCCGGTTTGTATTCTGTGTTAGCACACAGAGGATTTTTCCCGGTAGAGGATTTAGTGACGCTGCGTAAACTTGGCTCTTACCTTCAGGGACATCCCTGTATGCAGCATGTTCCGGGAGTGGATATGTCCAGCGGGTCACTAGGACAGGGGATTTCCGCAGCAGTGGGCATGGCGCTGGCAGGTAAAATGGACAAAAAGGATTACCGCGTGTACACGCTGCTTGGAGACGGAGAACTGGAAGAAGGGCAGGTATGGGAGGCATCCATGTTTGCAGGGCACCGCAAGCTGGATAATCTTGTTGTGATCGTGGATAATAATGGTTTACAGATTGACGGTCCTGTTGCGGAGGTCTGCTCCCCCTATCCTATTGATGAGAAGTTTAAGGCTTTTAATTTCCATGTAATTAATATAGATGCCCATGACTTTGATGCAATCCGCGCCGCTTTTGAACAGGCGCGAAAGACCAAAGGAATGCCCACAGCCATTATTGCCCACAGCCTGAAAGGAAAAGGCGTATCTTTCATGGAGGGCAGTGTTGACTGGCATGGTAAAGCGCCTAATGACGAGCAGTTTGAGACGGCAATGGCAGACCTTGAGAAAATAGGCGAAGAGCTTTTAAAGGAGGAAGCATAATGGCAGAGAATACAGTTAAGAAGATTGCGACCAGAGAAAGCTATGGCAATGCCCTGCTGGAGCTGGGGGCAGAGAATCCTAATGTGGTAGTTCTGGATGCGGACCTGGCGGCAGCTACCAAAACAGGTGTATTTAAAAAGGCATATCCCGACAGACATATCGACTGCGGTATTGCGGAAAGCAATATGGTGGGCGTGGCAGCAGGACTTGCCACAGCAGGAAAGATACCTTTTGTCAGCAGCTTCGCCATGTTTGCGGCAGGCAGGGCCTTTGAGCAGGTAAGAAATTCTGTGGGATATCCCCATTTAAATGTAAAGATAGGTGCGACCCATGCGGGCATTACCGTAGGCGAGGACGGTGCTTCCCATCAGTGTAATGAAGATATTGCCCTGATGCGGACAATACCGGGTATGGTAGTTATGTGCCCCGCAGATGATATTGAGGCAAAGGCGGCAGTCAAGGCTGCTGCGGCTTATGAAGGCCCCGTGTATATGCGTTTCGGACGGGCAGCCTGTCCGGTTATTAATGACAGGCCGGACTATCAGTTTGAAATCGGCAAAGGAACTATTGTAAAGGAAGGAAAAGACCTCACCATTGCGGCTACAGGCATTTGTGTGGGAAGTGCCCTTGAAGCGGCAGCCCTGCTGGAGGAAGAAGGGATAAGTGCGGAAGTGATCAACATCTGTACTATCAAACCCCTTGATGAGCAAATCATAATAGCTTCCGCCAGAAAAACAGGGAAAGTGGTAACCGCTGAGGAACATTCCGTCATAGGTGGTCTTGGCAGTGCAGTCTGTGATGCCCTGTGCAAATCCTATCCGGTTCCTGTTATGAAGATAGGCATGCAGGATGTATTTGGAGAGTCTGGTTCAGCGGCAGCGCTGGTTGAGAAATATAAACTGGATGGTAAGGGAATTTACGAACAGATTAAAGATTTTCTGAAATAAGATCATGGAGAACACACTATGTATATTTTAGCGCCGTCTCTTCTTGCAGCGGATTTTAACATATTGGGAAAACAGATTAAGGAAACGGAGGAAGCAGGTGCAGAGTATCTTCATATTGATGTGATGGACGGTATTTTTGTCCCCAGTATTTCGTTTGGAATGCCTTTGATCAAATCTATCAGGGAAACCAGCAGCCAGTTTTTTGATGTGCATCTGATGATTATCAATCCCGAAAGATACATTAAAGAATTCATGGAATGTGGTGCTGACGGCATCACATTCCATCTGGAAGCGGTGGAGGAACCGGGGAAAGTCATAGAGCAGATTCACGCAGCCGGCGGCAGGGCGGCAGTTTCCGTTAAGCCGGGTACCTCTATAGAAATGGTATATCCTTATCTTTCTGAAATTGAAATGGTTTTGGTGATGAGTGTGGAACCAGGATTTGGAGGGCAGCCTTTTATGCCGGAAGCCTATGGCCGCATCCGGCAGCTCCGGGACTACATTGATGAGAAGGGCTACCCTGTCAAAATAGAGGTTGACGGAGGCGTGGGGAAGAAAAATGTCAGGGAAGTGATTGGAGCCGGGGCAGATATCTGCGTGGCTGGCTCTGCTGTATTTAAAAAGCGGAGCATAAGCGATAATATTTCCCAGTTTATGAAGGCTTTTGGTGAAAAAGAAGATAAGTGATGGAAAAGATAAACAGAAATGATCTCTGCTGGTGCGGCAGCGGGAAAAAGTATAAATCATGCCATATGGCGCTGGATGAAAAGATTCATCATTATGAACTGCAGGGGCATATAATACCGGGCAGGGATATTTTAAAGACAAAGGAACAGATTCAGGGTATTAAGGAGAGCAGCGCCATAAACATTGCGGTGCTGGATGCCATAGAAAAAATAATGAGACCCGGTGTCAGTACCGGGGAGATCGACGAGCTGGCTCATGATTTGACTGTGCAGATGGGAGGGATCCCGGCCCCCTTAAACTATGAGGGGTTTCCCAAAAGCGTATGCACTTCCATCAATGAAGTGGTCTGTCATGGGATCCCCTCCAGGGATATTATTTTAAAAGAAGGGGATATTATCAATGTGGATGCCTCCACAATTTATAAAGGATATTTTTCAGATTCCTCCAGAATGTACTGTATTGGGGAGGTTAGTGCAGAGAAGAAAAAGCTGGTGCAGGTGACAAAAGAGTGTGTGGAAAAAGGCCTTGCCATGGTGAAGCCCTGGAATTTTCTGGGGGATATGGCACAGGCAGTCAACGACCACGCGAAGGCAAACGGATATAGTGTGGTCGTTGATATAGGGGGCCATGGTATAGGCCTGGAATTCCATGAGGAACCTTTTGTAAGCTATGTGACCAAAGCGGGAACAGAGATGCTTATGGTTCCCGGTATGGTCTTTACCATAGAACCAATGGTCAATATGGGAACCAGCGAAATTTATATAGATGATGATGACGGGTGGACGGTCTATACGGAGGACGGCAAACCTTCGGCCCAGTGGGAAATCACTGTAGCGGTGACGGAGAGAGGGTATGAAGTCCTGACCTGGTAGAAATAGACAGATGAAGTAAAAGCAGTAGATGAGATAAAATGCGGAACAGAAAGGATATCCCCATGTATGACGTAGTGATTATAGGGGCCGGTGTGAGTGGATGCGCCGTTGCCAGGGAACTATCCCGCTATGAGGTAAAGGCAGTGGTTTTGGAAAAAGCGCTGGATGTGTGCGAGGGAACCTCCAAGGCCAACAGCGGCATTGTCCATGCCGGATATGATGCCAGTCCGGGGAGCCTTAAGGCAAAACTGAATGTGGAAGGAAGCCGGAAAATGGAGGTGCTTTCCAGAGAACTTGACTTTCCCTATAAACGGAATGGCTCGCTGGTTCTGTGCTTTGATGAAAAAGACAGGGAGAAACTGGAAGAATTAAAGAGGCGTGGAGAAGCAAACGGAGTAGAGGGGCTTTGCATCTTAAACAGGGAGCAGCTCCTTGAAAAGGAGCCGGATGTGGGCGAAGAAGCTGTTGCCGCCCTTTATGCCCCTTCGGGAGCAATTGTATGCCCCTTTGGCCTTACCATCGCACTGGCGGAAAACGCTGCCGTAAACGGGGTAGAATTCCGGTTTGGCACAAAGGTTTCAGGAATTGAAAAACAGGAGTATGGCTATCTGATCCATACCGCGAAGGCAGATTATGAGACAAGGATGGTAATCAATGGGGCAGGCGTCCATGCAGATGAAATCCACAATATGGTCAGCCGTATCAAAATGAAGATCACTCCCAGAAAAGGGGAGTATCTTCTCTATGACAAAAAGGCAGGCAATCTGACCAGCCATACTTTATTCCAGCTTCCCACCATTTTAGGCAAGGGCATACTGGCAACACCTACGGTACACGGCAATCTGCTGCTGGGTCCCACAGCTTTGGACATTCTTGAAAAGGACGGAACAGACACTTCCCGGGAAGGCTTGGAACAGATTGTGGAAAAAGCATCACTGAGTATCAGACATATACCTAAAAAGGATGTGATCACTTCCTTTGCAGGACTCCGTGCCCATATAACAGAGTACGCATATGGACAGGAAAATGCCGCAGGAGCAAAGGGGGATTTTGTCATCGGGGAAATTCCCGATGCTCCGGGATTTATTGATGTGGCGGGAATTGAATCGCCCGGCCTTACCTCGGCTCCGGCAATCGGAGAATATGTGGCGGGTATGGTAAAGAAACTCCTTGGCTTAAAGGAAAAGTCCGGTTTTATCAGCCAAAGAAAGGGAATACCCAATATGGCACTTTTGCCTGATGAAGAACGCCACAAGCTTATCAGGCAAAATCCGGCATACGGAAATGTGATCTGCCGCTGTGAGATGGTCACAGAGGGTGAGATCCTGGATGCAATAAGGCGTCCTTTAGGGGCTGTCACCACAGACGGCATTAAGAGGCGCACCCGTGCTGGAATGGGACGGTGCCAGGCAGGATTCTGCAATCCTAAAGTGGTGGAAATACTGGCCGGAGAGCTTGGGAAAGATGAAAGCAGCATTAGGAAATCGGGTGAGGATTCCTGGTACATTCTTCCCCCAAGGGAAGGAGGGAACCTGTGAAAAAAGCAGATTTGGTTGTGATAGGCGGTGGGCCTGCGGGAATGGCGGCAGCGCTGGCAGCCTGGGAGAAAGGCGTCAGAGACATTCTGATACTGGAAAGAGACAGGGATCTGGGCGGTATTTTAAACCAGTGTATTCATAACGGCTTTGGACTTCATGCTTTTAGGGAAGAACTGACAGGGCCGGAATATGCAGCCCGGTATATAGATATGATACAGGAAAAGAAAATTCCCAGCCTGCTTAACACCATGGTGGTGGATGTGCAGGGAGGAAGTCCCTGCGTGGTAACTGCCATGAATAAAGAGCAGGGTATGTTCCGGGTGGAGGCAAAAGGGGTTGTCTTTGCCATGGGATGCAGGGAACGGCCCCGGGGGGCTATGAACATACCAGGATTCCGTCCGGCGGGCATCTATTCCGCAGGAACAGCCCAGCGGTATGTCAATATAGAGGGACGGATGCCGGGCCGGGAAGTGGTGGTGCTCGGTTCCGGTGATATCGGGCTGATCATGGCAAGGCGCATGACCCTGCAGGGGGCCAGTGTTAAAATGGTAGCGGAAATCATGCCCTATTCTGGGGGGCTTAAGCGGAACATTGTACAGTGTCTGGACGACTTCGGCATTCCCTTAAAGCTTAGCCATACGGTTACGCAGATTCATGGAACAGACCGGGTGGAAGGTGTCACAGTGAGCAGGGTGGATGAAGATTTGAGGCCTATTCCTAGTTCGGAAGAGTTTATCCGGTGCGATACACTTCTTTTATCCTGTGGTCTTATTCCTGAAAATGAATTGAGCCAGTCGGCCGGGGCACAGATGGATGATGTGACCGGCGGTCCGGTGGTCAATGGGAAGCTTGAAACCACCGTACAGGGAATTTTTGCCTGCGGAAATGTGCTCCATGTGCATGACCTTGTGGATAATGTTTCAAGGGAAGCCGGGCAGGCAGGTGCATTTGCGGCAGACTATATTCTGCACGGCGAAGAAGAATGGGGAGAAGCGGTGCGTCCCAAAATTCCGGTAAAGACAAAATGCGCGCTGCCCAAGGACAGAGATCCGGCAAATGATCTGATTTGCATTGGCTGTCCGGCAGGGTGTCTGATAACCGCAAAGAAAATGGAAGACGGAAGCCTGTCAATCACGGGAAATACTTGTCAGAAAGGGGAAGATTATGCCCGTAGTGAAATGACGGCCCCTGCCCGCAATGTGACATCTATTATCCGGGTAAATGACGGAGCGGGGAAGGTGGTTCCTGTAAAGACTGCATCAGAAATCCCAAAAGAAAAAATACATGCCTGTATGGAGGAGATTCGTGCGGCAGTTATTCAGGCTCCGGTCAAAATTGGCGATATATTGATTGAAAATGTGGCCGGGACTCCGGTTCCGGTAATTGCCACTGGAAATATGCCGCGCATACCATAGCGGCAATAGCTCCCAAAGGGGAATAAAACTTTTTATAGAAAGAGGGTATGGCATGAGTAAATACGTGATGGCGCTGGATCAGGGCACAACCAGTTCGAGATGCATTCTTTTTAATAAAAAGGGCGAAATCTTAAGCATGGCGCAGAAGGAGTTCGGGCAGATTTACCCGAAGCCTGGATGGGTGGAGCATAATCCCATGGAGATATGGTCCTCCCAGCTTGCGGTAACTACGGAAGCCATGGCAATGGTAGGGGCGTCCCCAGGGGATATTGCAGGCATTGGCATTACCAATCAGAGGGAAACTACCATTGTGTGGGATAAAACCACGGGAGAGCCAGTTTATAACGCTATTGTGTGGCAGTGCCGCAGAACCGCAGAAAAGGTAGATGAGCTGGTGGCGGCAGGCTACAAGAAACTGATACAGGAAAAGACAGGGCTTGTGCCGGATGCTTATTTCAGCGCTACGAAAATAGCCTGGATACTGGATCATGTGCCGGGAGCCAGAGAGAGAGCAGGACGTGGAGAGCTTCTTTTCGGAACGGTGGATAGCTGGCTGATTTTTAATCTGACGCAGGGGAAAGTACATGTGACAGATTATACCAATGCCTCCCGAACCATGCTTTTTGACATTCATAAACTTCAGTGGGACGAAGAACTGTTGGAACTTTTCTGCATACCGGCCTGCATGATGCCCCTGGTAAAACCTTCCAGCTTTTTGTACGGATATACAGAAAGTGCGGTTCTTGGAGGGCAAATACCGATTGCAGGTATTGCAGGAGATCAGCAGGCAGCTCTTTTTGGGCAGTGTTGCTTTTCAAAAGGGCAGGTAAAAAATACATATGGCACAGGATGCTTCCTTTTAATGAATACAGGAACAGAGGCAATTGCTTCCCAAAACGGCCTTGTTACCACCATTGCGGCAAGCTGTGAAGACCGGGTGGAATATGCACTGGAAGGCAGTGTATTTGTGGCCGGCGCAGCGATTCAGTGGCTTAGGGACGGGATGCGGATGATAAAGAGCGCAGCCCAGACAAAAGAGTATGCCGATAAGGTGGCGGACACATCAGGCATGTATCTGGTGCCTGCCTTTGCAGGGATGGGAGCACCCTACTGGAACCCATACGCCAGAGGAACGGTGGTGGGAATTACCAGAGGCTGTGAGAAAGAGCACTTTATCAGAGCGGCGCTGGAATCTATTGCCTATCAGACGGCAGACGTGCTGAAAGCCATGGAGGAGGACGCAGGTGTCTCCATTGAGGGCCTTAAAGTAGACGGCGGTGCCAGTGCCAACGACTTCCTTATGCAGTTCCAGTCCGACATTCTGGGCGCAGTGGTCTACCGTCCCAAATGTATAGAGACAACGGCTTTAGGAGCGGCGTATCTTGCAGGGCTGGCCTGCGGTTACTGGTCAAAACGGGAAGATATCTGTGACAACTGGCAGATGGAGAGAGAATTTACAAATAAGATGAATGAAGAAAACAGGGAGAAGCTTCTGAAAGGCTGGAAAAGGGCAGTGAAATGTGCTCTTGCCTGGGCGGAAGAATAACCGTGAAAAATAAGAATAAAGTGGGAGACAAGTATGGAAATAAAGGAAATACCAAAGGGGCAGGTAATATTTGAGAGCGGACAGAAAATAAATGCATTTCATCTGATTGCAAAGGGGACTGTGGAAGTAATTTACCCGGGAGGAAAATATCTCCTGCATGGCGGGGATATACTTGGCCTGTGCGAACTGGACAGGGATGATTCTTATGTAGGATACAGGGCGGTGGATGATGTTTCCCTGATAGAATACCCCATGGAAGAGGGAAAGCCAGCGGAATCTGTATTCAGCAATACGGAAACTTTGAAATATTTTATGGCTTCACTGTTCAGGCAGTTGTACGAGATGTTCAGACAGTATAAGCAGCTTGAGAGCGAATGTGAAACCCTGTATGGCAATCTGTCTAAGAAATATGGATACTATATTGATATGTGCACAAAATTCCAGATGGAACCGGCTGAACTGGAAGGACAGGAAGGCGTTTCCGGCTTTTTTCTGGAGGAAGGTCTGCCTTTCTGGATGATGGGGTATTATGTATCCTTAAAGAAAATTATGGTTTCATGGGACTATGAGCACGAAAATCATGATTTTGTATACGGGTTCTTTACCAAAGCGGGGGAGGATCTGCGCACGATTATAGACACCTGCTACGAACTTTATGAGTATAAAAATAATGTCCATAACTTCATACTGAATGAAAAAGGAGTGGATATTTTCGGAAGACTGCTCTCACTTTATGAGAAAGCGGCGTTAAAATACGGAAGCCGGACCGATGATATAGTGGAATTCCGCAACAATCTGGCTGAACTGC
Organism: Lachnospiraceae bacterium; assembly: GCA_009911035.1. Lineage (GTDB taxonomy): Bacteria > Bacillota > Clostridia > Lachnospirales > Lachnospiraceae > Suilimivivens. Next base: position 57,542 of record QXWO01000005.1, on the reverse strand, counting down.
TGATGCAGCTTAGGACCCAGGGATTCGGAGGCTGTTCCTTCTATCAGGAGAGACTGCTTTCCTGCAAGGAAAAGATGAAAGAGATTGAACAGCGCAGCCAGGCCGGGCCGGAAGAAAAGGAAGAAGCAGAAACCGCAGAAGATAATGCGTTCGAGGAGAAGAAGCTTTCAGAAGCATTTGTACAGGAAGAAGAGGAGGACCTGACTTTGCTGCCCCAATTGTCATGGGGAGAACTTTCCGGCTCCCTCCGCACCATTATGGATTATGCAAAATGTGAGAGCAATCTGGAAACTTCCTTCATAGACCATATCCAGAGTTACAAGGCAGTTGCCAATAAGAACGGAACAGAAGAAGAAGTGCGCCTTTTAAGACAGCGCATCACCAAAGAGTTCTGCGACGTTTACACTTGTGCGTTCAGGAACAGTATTGAGGATGAAAATATTCCTGTTATTCTTAAAATGTTCTTTAACTTCGGCTATGTGGACGAGGAACTGGCGGGGGAAAAGAATGCCCTTTTCCTCTCGGGAATTGCCGGGCATCTTCCCACGTCGCCGGAAAGAGGCGTCTATACTTTTTATGAATGGTTGCTGGCCGTGTATAAGGGAGAAAAGGAACCCAGCAGGAATGAATTTGACCTGGATTATCCGGCATTCCTTGTGGAGCAGAGAAAGACAGGTAAAATAACCAAAGAAGAAGAAAAGGAACTGTTAGAGGATAACATGGCCAAGGTAAATTATGAGCTTGAAAATGTATTCCCTCTGATCAATAAACTGACTTTCGGAAGGATCACCACATTCTGCCCGGTATTCTCCGAGCACAATGTAATGAAAGGGCTGGATGCCATGCTGGTATCCGCAAGGAACATCGCTAAGATACTTGCAGACATACAGAGCAAGGATTATGCGGCATATTATCGTGAAACTATGTTTACGGCGCCTGAGCGGGGCATAGATAAAGAGTTTATCCATGTGGAGGTACTTCCGGACTTCATTCTTACGCCCAACGTAGGGAACAGAGGCGTAATGTGGCAGGAAATCGAGGGGAAGAAGCGTACTACTCCGGCCAGAATGTTCAGCTCTATTTTCCAGATGGAGGAACTGGCGACTATCGTGACCAGGCTTACAGGCGAATTCCGCTGGGAGATGTGTAAGCGTATGCAGGGGGCGAGATGGAATGACCTTTCAGAGCGTTCTCTTACCAGCGAATATTTTGACTATATCCAGTTTTATCGTAAAAATTCCGAGCTCTCCCCCACAGTCAAGGAAAAGATCAAGAACGACATGGGACGTGCAAAGAACAGCTTTAAAGAAATGTTTATCATGGATTACATTACTTGGATGCTCTATGAGAGCAGCGGTTCACCGAGACTTAACAAGGTATCCAGGAGCATTATGTTCAATTACTGTACATTTACCAGAGGAATACGGGAAAAGCTGAAAGCAAATCCCATGTATCAGGAGCTTGCGGAGCGGTATGAGATCCGTATGGGACAAAAAAGGCACCGTGTGGAAAATATTTGCCAGAAACTACGCAGCACAGGAAAACCGATACCGGAAGAGATCGAGAAGGAGAGAGAATTCCTTAGCATGTAAAGGGAAAGGCAGGGCCGGCTTTTATGGAAGAAAAGAATGGGACGAAGAAATATACGGTTGTCAGAAAGCTGACAGACAATCAATTTTTGAATCTGTATGAAATGGATGCTCTTACCAATACAGGAGAAGCGTTTCACTATTATTTTGCTACCAGAAATAAGCAGGATGCGCTGCCCCTTTATACAGGGAACCTGTGTTCCAATGGAATCGTCATTTATCCCATCTGGCAAGAGGATACGGAGAATATTGTTATGATCAGACAATACAGATATCCTCTTGATGCCTGGATCTATGAGCTTCCTGCCGGGCTTATTGATGAAGGGGAAACGGCATCCCAGGCTGCAGTACGGGAAATGAAGGAGGAGACGGGGTTTGATTTTACGCCTTATGAAGGCGGAAATCCGGCGCTGCGCCGTCCCTTCTTTCTGGGGGCAGGGATGACGGATGAAACCAGCACGTCCGTATTCGGATATGCCAGCGGCGCCGTTTCTGGGAAATTCCGGGAGGACACGGAGAGCATAGAAGTGCTTCTTGTGGACAAAGAAGAAGCACGAAGAATCCTGCGGGAGGAGAGGATTTCCCTGCGGGGGGCATTTTTGCTGATGGAATTTCTAAAGATGGACGGCGAGGACCCGTTTGCCTTTCTGGATATATAAATAGACAAAGAAGCTAATTAAATTTTGTATACGTTGTGGCCTTCAGATTTATTTTATTTAGTTGACAACAAAAAATATTAATTTATAATTTAAGTAAAATGTAATTTTTTAGGTAATTTAAGTTTGTTGTTTGCTAAAAAGATAAATCTGGAGGTTTAATAATGGCAATACAGTGTTATGAAAATATTTCAAAGGATGTAAAAAAGCTTTTTAAACTGGACACGGCAGATACCAGTTATGTAATCGGCGCAGTGGATGAGGAAATGTTTCTGGGACATATCTACTATGGCGCATTATTAAATGATTATCATCTTGCGCATACTCTGCGCATTTCAGAAAATCCCTTTTTACCCTCTCAATACAACCGGGACAGAGCTTCCTTTTTGGACAGCTTTCCCATGGAGTATCCTGCCCACGGGCTTGGAGACTACCGGGAGGACTGCATCAGCATTATAGCCCAGAGCGGAAGTACTGGGTTATCCCTGCAGTATGTATCCCACAGGATATGGAATGGGAAACCGGGACTTTTGCATCTCCCAGCTTCTTTCGGCGGGGAAGATGAATGCAGCAGTCTTGAGATTCTGTGTGAAGATTCCTGTACAGGAATACAGGCAGTTCTATTATATACAGTATTTGAGGAGACTGGCGTAATGACCAGGAGTGTCAAGGTCATAAATAAGGGGAAGGGGGATATTTACCTTACAAAAGTGTTCAGTGCCTGTCTGGATATGGACAATAAAGATTTTGAGGCCATGTCTTTGCATGGTTCATGGGCAAGGGAGCGCCAGATTCAGAGAGTCCCGGTCAGCCATGGAAAATTCAGTGTGGAATCCCTAAGGGGAGAGTCCGGCCATCAGGACCATCCTTTTATGGCTCTGTGCACAAAAGGGACGAATCAGGAACAAGGTGAGGTCTATGCCATGCATTTTGTCTATTCGGGTAACTTTAAAGTGTCAGTGCAGAACAACCAGTTTGATCAGGTTCGTATGGTTATGGGAATTCACCCGGATGATTTTAAGTGGAAATTAGAGCCGGGAGAGGAGTTTCAGGCTCCGGAAGTGGTGATGGTTTATTCTGACCGCGGATTGGGAAAGATGACCAGAACATTTCATGATTTTTACAGGAAGCATTTGATCCGCAGTGGGCATAAGGACAAAAAGCGTCCGGTTCTGATCAATAACTGGGAAGCTACCTATTTTGATTTCAATACGGAGAAACTTCTTGCCATCGCTAGGCAGGCCTCTTTGCTGGGAATTGAAATGCTGGTGATGGATGATGGATGGTTTGGTGACCGGTATGATGACAACAGGGCTTTGGGCGACTGGACTGTTAATGAAGAAAAACTTGCGGGAGGTTTGAACTATCTGGTAGAAGAAGTGAATAAATTGGGAATGAAATTCGGCATATGGATGGAACCGGAGATGATTTCCCCTGATTCTGATCTATATAGAGAGCACCCAGACTGGGCAATTGCCATACCGGGCAGGGCAGGAAGCCTTTGCCGGAATCAGTATGTTTTGGATTTCAGCCGCAGGGATGTGTTGGACCATACCTACGAGAGTATAGCAAGAGTATTGCGCAGCGCCAATATTGAATATGTAAAGTGGGATATGAACAGGCAGCTTACGGATATAGGTTCTGCAAGCCTTCCCCCTGACAGGATAGGCGAGTTGTACCACAGATATGTGCTGGGCGTGTATGAACTACAGGAGCGTATGCTGGGAGAATTCCCTTACCTGCTTCTGGAAAACTGTTCCGGGGGCGGGGCCAGGTTTGATCCCGGCATGCTTTATTACAGTCCCCAGATATGGTGTTCAGACGATACTGACGCCATAGAGCGTCTTAAGATACAGGAGGGCACTGCACTTATTTATCCGCTTTCCACCATGGGTGCCCATGTTTCGGACTGCCCCAATCATGCGATTGGGAGAACCACGCCTTTTGAAACCAGAGGGCATGTAGCGCTGGCAGGAACTTTTGGATATGAATTGGATGTCACTAAAATTTCTGAAGAAGACCGCAGCATGATTCCAAAACAGGTTGCAATGTACCACAAATACAATGACCTTGTGAGGGAAGGGGATTATTACAGGATTGCTTCTTACAGTGAAAATCATTATTTTGACTGCTATGGCGTGGTGAGTAAGGATAAAAAAGAAGCCTTGTATACATTTGTACAGGTTATGAATATTCCCAATTACCGGAGCAGAAGAATTTATTTTAAGGGACTTGACCCGGATCAAAAATATGAGATCGAAGGGCAGAAAGGGTTTTACACCGGTGATATATTGATGAAGGCAGGATACCTGATGGAAAATCTGGGAGGAGATTTTAAAAGCAGGCTGATCCATATAACCGTGACTGAAAAGGCAGACAGGTAAACAGCGTTGCGGGAGCCTTTATTGAAGACAGATTATATCTGGCGGAGGGAGAAATGACCAAATCAGTAAAACTTGCTGATATTGCGGCAAGATTAAATGTGAGTACAGTTACAGTGTCCAAAGCGCTGTCCGACCAGAAGGGCGTCAGCGAGGAAATGCGGGAAAAAATAAAAAAACTGGCGCAGGAAATGGGGTACAAATCCCCTTCGGAATCTAAAATGCGCAAGGATAAGAAAAGCTATAACATTGGCGTGATCATTTCAGAAAGATATCTGGACCAGCAGGAATCTTTTTACTGGAAAATGTATCAGGAGGTTGTCACCAAGGCGGTGTCCAAGGGATGCTTTACCATGTTTGAGATATTGAATCACAAAAATGAGCAGGGACTGGAAATGCCAAAACTTTTGGCAGAGGATAAGGTGGACGGGCTGATAGTCATTGGTCTTTTGAAAGATGATTATTTGTCCATGCTGGAGGAAAAAATTAAAAAACCTTTTGTATATCTGGATTTTTATGACAGGAAGTATGACTGTGACGCAGTTGTGACAGATAATTATTATGGTATGTGCAAGCTTACCAATTATCTCTTTGACATGGGACACACCCGTATTGGCTACGTAGGGACACTGCTTTATACAAACAGCATCACGGACCGGTATTTTGGCTATTGCAAAGCATTGCTGGAGCATGGGCAGAAGATTCGGGAGGACTGGATCATTGACGACCGGAATATGGACAATGGCATGAGGGACAATGGTTTTGCGTTTAAACTGCCGGATGAAATGCCCACTGCATTTGTATGTAACTGTGATACCGCGGCGGGGGCTTTTGCGGAAGCGCTTAAGGAAAAGGGATACCGTATCCCAGAGGATGTGTCTTTGGTGGGGTTTGACAACTACCTTTATCCCGGAGTGTCCAGCCTTGGTATTACTACTTATGAGGTGGACATTAAGGAAATGGCACGCAAGACCATCCATAAGCTTCTTAAAAAAATGGAATCCGGGCATTATAAGCAGGGGATATCTGTTGTGGAAGGGCATATGGTATTAAAGGAAAGTGTAAAAAGACTGGCATAGTAACAGCGGATGGCTAATGGGTCATCCGCTGTCTGTATTCTAAAGGGGTGACGCCCCGGTATTTCTTAAACAGGTTGATAAAATGATTGGTGTTGTCAATTCCCACCATACTTCCGATTTCGTGTATCAGTAAATTGGTGGAGGTGAGCAGGCAGGCAGCGTGGTCGATTCGTTTCCTGTTCAGATACTGCAGGGGAGGCGTCTGATAGGTATGGGAGAATTCCCGGCACAGTCGGTATTTGCTTATTCCAAAATGTTCTTCCAGTCCATCCAGTGTGTAAAGATTCTGAAATCTTTCATCGAACATTTCTTTCATTTTCCTGACATGGGCAGGAATTTGTGACAGGGAAGCGTCCGGGTTTAATATTCCGGTGAGATATTCCGTGACCATGCGGTTTAGCAGGTCTGATATTATCAGCCGGGAGCAGGCTCCCGGAATCTGTGCCCTGACGGCAATATTTTTCATGTATGCTGCCAGTTCGGAATAAGGGGGCAGTTGAATAAGGGGAACCTGTGTCCGGGGCAGGAGAGAACAGTAGTAGGGAAGGGAAGCGCCGTAAAAGAGTAAAAGCTGGTATTCCCAGGGGGATACGGCAATGTCGAACCTGAAACGCTGACGGCAGTCGAAAAACAGCAGGGAAGACTCACCCAGTGTATAGACCTGGCTGTTGACGGTCAGCTTACCGCATCCGCTTTTGGTATACAGAAACAGGCAGCAGTCTAAAGAACTGATGTCAAAAGACCAAGGAGCAGAAGCTTTTATATTTCCAAAGGAGAGCAGATGAAGTAAAGGAGAGCCATCTTCCTTGGGGAAAGAAACGATACAGCCGAGAAAATCTTCGGGGCTTTGTCCGGGAGATAATCTGGGCCGGGACACCAGAGCGTTCAGAAAGTCCGTCTTAATATTCATGGAAACCTCCAAAGCGATATAATAAAAAATTATATCAAACAGATAGGGGTGGAGCAATGACATGTTAGTGGTTTTTGGTGGAAATTTGTTTTTAAATGCAGATTTACGTTAGATGGGGTGTCTGTTATAATTAATAATAGCAAAAACTTTAAATGGGAAGGGAGATTTTTTGATGGCAACAATGCGGCGGGACAATATTATGCAGAATATGGCGCGTGAGGTAAATTTGTTGGAGCATGACAATAAGACATCGGCACAAAAGCCTATAAGCGCAAAGGAGAGAAAAGTAGGAATTATTGCTTTTTGGAGTATACTTGCACTGGTTATATTTCTTATTTTACTGTTTGTTATTCTATAGTCTGAATCCCGCCAAAGCCGGCGGGATTTTTTATATCTGTGAAGTTAAGGTGACAGGAAGTAAATATAGGAACAAATTAAACTAATTATTAACTTAAATATAAGCTAATAAATTTGTTGGGGAATATAAAAGACAAAAATACATATAAAAAATGCACAAAAATGAATGGCGAAAATTGTATAAATAGAAGAAATGTCTAAAATAAACAAGAAAAATATATAAAAAACAACTTTAAGTGATGATTAAAAAATAAAGTTAAATATAATTAAAATTAAGTTACATAAATAACCAAACACTAAACTAAATATTAGCTTAGTGAAAACTAAAAAGGAGGATTTGTTATTATGAAGCTGAAAAAGATTTTGGCACTTACACTGGCAGCAGCTATGACATTATCACTTACAGCATGCGGCGGCAGTGCAGACACAAGCACAGAAACACCTGCAAAGGAAGAGGATGGAGGTGCAAAGACGGATGATGCGGCTCCGGCAGACGATTCACAGACGGCAGCTCCGGCGGCAGGGGATCTCACCTATGCGTCCGTTACTCTTGGAGAAAGCTATACAGATATTACAACTACCATTAAATTTATCCACCATAAGACAGACCGTGAAGAAGATGGAACTATTCCCGGCCTGATAGCCAAATTTAATGAAATGTATCCTAATATTACAGTTGAAACTGAAGGAATTACAGATTATGCGGAAGATTCCCTGCTTCGCCTTTCTACAGGGGACTGGGGCGATATCATGTTTATCCCGGCAATTGGTGCAGAAGAGTTTTCAACCTATTATGTACCTTTCGGAACGGTAGAAGAAATGTCACAGTTCGTAAACTTTGCGGATAATAAGAAATTTGGTGATACATGTTACGGTATTGGATACATGGGAAATGCACAGGGGCTTATTTACAATAAGAAAGTATTTGCTGATGCAGGCATTACGACACTGCCTAAGACTCCCGACGAGTTCATCGCAGCGCTTCAGGCTATTAAAGATAATACAGACGCAATTCCGCTTTACACAAACTATGCAGCAGGCTGGACAATGGGCGGACAGTGGGACGCTTACCTGGGTGCAATTACAACAGGTGATTCCGAATGGCTGAACCAGAAATTTGTGCACACGGCAGAACCTTTCAAGGATAACGGCGATGGTACAGGAGCTTATTCATTATATAAGATTCTCTATGATGCAGTGGCACAGGGACTGATTGAAGAAGATTACACTACAACCGACTGGGAAGGCTGTAAGGGTATGATCAATAACGGGCAGATCGGATGTATGGTGCTTGGCTCATGGGCAATTGCGCAGATGAAGTCAGCAGGTGACAATCCTGACGATATCGGATATATGCCTTTCCCCATTTCTGTCAACGGTGAGCAGTATGCAACAGCAGGACCTGACTACGCTTATGCAATCAACGTTAACTCTTCTGATGAAAACAAAGCCGCAGCCATGGTATTTGTAAAGTGGATGGTAGAAGAATCCGGCTGGTGTGATCTGGAAGGCGGATACCCTATCTCCAAGACGGCACCTACCTCTTTCGTATTTGACGGTGTAAACATTGTTGAAAATGCAACTGCCCTGGCAGGGGAAGAAACGCTTATGAACGAGATGAACAGAGAGAGTGAACTTTCCTTCAATGAAGGCGGGGACGCTAAGGTTCAGAGAATCGTAGAAGCAGCAGCTACAGGTTCACAGACATATGACGAAATCATGGCTGAATGGACACAGAAATGGAATGACGCCCAGACAGCATGCGGTATTGAGGTTCTCTACTAAGAAAAAGAAACTTGTTGCTACAGTTGTGGACAGACGGGCCGGGAGGAGGCTTCTCCCGGCCCGGATTATCAGGAGGAGAGAATATGGCGGCAATGACGGGGGCAGTAAGCCCGAATAATAAATCATTTTCACAATGGCTGAGAGGCAGGAAGGGGCAGCAGGTCATGATCATGACACTGTTTATGGCAATACCGCTTATTCTGCTGTTTACCTTTACCTATCTTCCTTTTGCGGAAATGATTGGGTTCAGTTTTTACGATATGAAGTATGTAGGTGCAAGAAAGTTTGTAGGGTGGAAAAACTATGCCAGCGTTTTCAGCAGGCAGGACTGCTTCGGGGCTTTGAAGCTTAGTTTGTACTATATGGCGGGCTCTATTGTACAGTTGGTATTATCCTTGTATTTGGCGACGGTTTTAAGCTTTAAGGTTAAAGGAGGAAATATTTTTAAAGGCTTTATGTTTTTCCCATACCTGATAAATGGTATTGCCATTGGTTTTATCTTTAAGTTTTTCTATACCAGAGGGTTTGTATTTGACACGGTCCTTCAGTGGTGCGGATTCCAACTGGATAACCTTCCCTACTGGCTGAAAGATCAGAGCATTAACAACTTTTCCCTAGTAGGTACATCTGTATGGCGTTATTTCGGACAGAATATGGTGCTGTTTATCGGCGCGATTATGTCGGTGGATGCCGAGCTGTATGAAGCGGCTGATTTGGACGGCGCAAATAAATTCCAGCAGTTTATGTACATAATTTTACCCAGCATCAAGACCATTGTAACGCTGAATGTTATTTTATCAATCACAGGCTCCTTAAGTGCATTTGAGCCGCCTTACGTAATCACAAGCGGCGCTAACGGGACAGGTACTTATTTCGTGGTAATGAATGAGATTGCACATACCCAGCAGAAGGTAGGTCTGGCATCGGCAATGGCAGTTGTCCTATTGATAATCATTTTTGCCGCTACGATTCTTCAGAAGCTGTTCTTCAAATACGTATTTAAGAGTGCAGATGATGAAGATTTAAATGCAGCAGCCAAGAGAGAAAAGAAACTGGAAAAATATCGGGCAAGAAAGGCGGGAAGATAAATGATGCAGTTTAAAAAAATATTAAGATATGTAGGAATCTTTTTAAAGTATTTATCACTGGTGTTCTTTTCATTTGTTGCAATTCTGCCTATTGTTTCCTGTGTCATCACGGCCTTTAAGACAGACGCGGAATACCAGTCCACCAACGTAATGGTGATGCCTGAGAGCTGGTTCAATTTCAGCAACTTTATAGATGCATTCCAGAGGGCTAATATGGGCCGGGCGTTTATTAACTCCACAATTGTGCTTTTATGTGTACTGGTGGTGTCCACCCTGGTAGGGACACAGCTTGCCTATATCCTTAACCGGTTTAAGTTTCCGGGCAACGGGCTTATCCGTAACCTGTTCCTGTTTGCCACACTGCTTCCCGGTATAGCAATGCAGATTGCCGTATATGAAATCATGTTTAAGCTTGGCTTCATTAATTCCCTGATCGGCTACATCATCATGATGTGCGGTACGGATGTAATTGCAATCTACATATATATCCAGTTTTTTGAAAATATTTCTACATCCCTGGATGAGTCGGCAATTGTGGACGGCGCAAATTATTTTACGATTTTTTATAAAATATTACTACCTCTGTTAAAACCCGCCATTGTCACCTCCTGTATTTTAAAAGGGGTGGGAACTTATAACGAGTACTATGCGGCTAACCTGTATCTCCAGAACAAAAAGCTCCTGCCGACCGTGGCGACTTCCCTGTACACCTTCGTAGGACCTCTGGGAAGTAAATACAATCTGATCTGTGCAGGCGTTATAATTTCACTGCTTCCGGCGCTGATTGTGTTCATTACCTGTCAGAAGCAGATTTACAGCGGACTTACTTCCGGTGCAGTTAAAGGTTAGTGAATGAAAGATATTTTAGAAGGCAGGAGGAAATTGTGAAATGATGGCAGAAGAAATAAAGACCCATCTTATCCAGAAAATCATTCCTTTTTGGAAATCCCTTAGGGATGACGTGTATGGAGGCTATTATGGATTTATGGACCATGACCTGAAACTGGATAAAAAGGCTGTGAAAGGATGTATTTTAAACAGCCGTATCACATGGTTCTTTTCCAGCGTGTATACGCTTTTAAAGGACGAAAGCCTTTTGGAAGAAGCGGAGCATGGATTTACATTCATGAAAGAGCACTGCATGGACAGGGAAAACGGCGGCGTTTTCTGGTCGGTTCAATACGATGGGAGCCCAGAAGATACGACGAAACATACCTATAACCAGGCTTTTGCCATCTATGCACTTTCCTCCTATTATGAGGCGTCAGGGGATCAGGAAGCCCTTGCCATGGCCAAGGAGCTGTTCCACATCATTGAAAACGGATGCATAGATGAATACGGCTACAGGGAAGCCTTTGACAGAGAGTTCCATGAGATTGAAAATGATAAGCTTTCTGAAAACGGTGTGATTGCGGATAAGACTATGAATACTTTGCTGCACGTATTTGAAGCCTATACGGAGCTGTACAGGGTAGCTCCGGCGCCGGAGGTGAAAGAGCGGCTTATGTGGATCTTGGATACTTTTGCTGATAAAGTGTATAACCCGGCACTGCACAGGCAGGAAGTGTTCTTTGATGCCCGGATGAATTCCATTATTGACCTGCATTCCTATGGACATGATATAGAAACCGCGTGGCTGATCGACAGAGGCGTTGAAGTGCTGGGAGAAGAAAAATACACAGAGAAAATGACGCCTATAACAAAAGATCTTACGGAACAGATTTATAAAACGGCTTTTGACGGATGTTCCATTGCCAATGAATGTGAAAAGGGCATTGTCAATCCCCACAGGATATGGTGGGTGCAGGCGGAAGCAATTGTGGGATTTTTAAACGGATACAAGATGGATCCGGACAGACCGGCGTATCTGGAAGCCGCATGCAGAATATGGGATTTTACGAAAAAATATCTGATTGACGAAAGAGAAGGGTCGGAATGGTTCTGGGAAGTGGATGAAAAAGGAGTCCCCTATCCGGGCCGGCCTATTGTTGAACCATGGAAATGTCCGTATCACAACGGAAGAATGTGCATTGAAGTAATAAAAAGAGTTTAGTTGAAAAGAGGTTTTAAATGTTACACGAAAAATATTATAAAGAGCTGTCCAAATATGAGGCTCTTATTAACAGAAAGAATGAAGTGGACCCGAATTTTTATAATGGAGTTTTTGACAGGTATCGGTATCCGGTTCTGACGAGGGAACATATTCCTCTTACGTGGCAGTATGACCTGAATCCTGAGACAAATCCGCATTTCATGAAAAGACTGGGCATCAACGCAGTGCTGAATGCAGGAGCAATTGAACTGGACGGAAAGTTTTACCTTGTGGCCAGAATCGAGGGCGACGACAGGAAATCTTTCTTTGGAGTGGCAGAAAGCAGCAATGGGGTTGACGGCTTTAAGTTTTGGGATTACCCGGTTGTGCTTCCCGATGTGTGTCCGGAGGAAACCAACGTGTATGATATGCGTCTTACGAAACATGAAGACGGTTATATTTACGGGGTATTCTGTTCCGAGAGCAAAGACACTTCCGTAAATGATCTGTCGGCAGCAGTTGCGGCAGCAGGCATTGTGAGGACGAAGGATTTGAAGACATGGGAACGGTTTCCCAATCTGGTGACATTACATTCCCCCCAGCAGAGAAACGTGGTGCTTCACCCGGAGTTTATAGATGGGAAATATGCTTTTTACACCAGACCCATGGATGACTTTATTGATACCGGGTCAGGCGGCGGCATCGGGTTTGGGCTTTGCGATGATATTACCCATGCAGTAATTGACGAGGAAAAGATGACCAGCCTTCGCAGGTATCATACAATCACAGAGGCCAAGAACGGAGCAGGGGCAGTGCCGATCAAGACGGAAAAAGGCTGGATCCATATTGCCCATGGAGTCAGAAATACGGCGGCAGGACTGCGCTATGTCATTTATGCGTTTGCTACGGATCTGGATGACCCAGCCAAAGTGATTGCAGAGCCTTCGGGACTTTTGATAGGACCCAGGGGGCAGGAACGTGTGGGAGATGTGTCCAACGTCGTATTTACCAATGGTGCAATTGCAAGGGAAAACGGCGACGTATATATCTATTATGCGGCCAGTGATACCCGGATGCATGTGGCTGTGACCACGATAGATAAGCTGATTGATTATGTGTTCCATACGCCTAAGGACTGCCTACGCAGTGTGGCATGTGTAGCCCAGAGATGCGATATGATTAAAAAAAATCTGGACTTTTTGGCAGACGAGAATTAAAGCGCAGCATGGAAAAGGCGCGCGGAAAAGAGGATGAATATGAGTGAAATCAAAATGATTGCGCCTGCGGTGAAAAATGTGCCGTGGCAGGAGAAGCCGGAGGGACTTATGGATGCGCCCGTCTGGAGATATAAAGAAAACCCCATTATCGGAAGAAATCCGGTGAAGGGAGTTGCAAGAATTTTTAATAGCGCTGTAATACCCTATGAGGATGAATTTATCGGCGTTTTCCGGGGGGAACAGACCAATGGTATCCCGTATATTTACATGGGCAGAAGCGGGGATGGGATTCACTGGGATTTTGACCAGGAAAAGATTCCTTTTGTGGATGGGGACGGAAAGCCTTTTATGCCGAAATACGCCTACGACCCCAGACTGGTCAAGGTGGAGGACACTTATTATATTATTTGGTGTCAGGACTTTTACGGGGCGGCCATCGGCATGGCGAAGACCACAGATTTCAAGACGTTTACCCGTCTGGAAAACCCGTTCCTTCCATTTAACAGGAATGCTGTTTTGTTTCCGAGAAAGATTAACGGTAGGTTTGTGCTTTTAAGCCGTCCTTCGGACAGTGGACATACGCCTTTTGGCGATATATTCATCAGTGAAAGTCCTGACCTTGTTTATTGGGGCAGGCACAGGCATGTCATGGGAAAAGGAAACGAATGGTGGGAATCTTTAAAAATTGGCGGCGGCGCGGCGCCGATTGAGACCACGGAAGGATGGCTTTTATTCTATCACGGGGTAAGCGGAACCTGTAATGGCTATGTTTACTCCATTGGCGGGGCAATTCTGGACTTGGAAAACCCTTCCATCGTAAAATACAGATGTGAGAATTTCCTTATTACACCTGAGGAATGGTATGAGGAGAGGGGGTTCGTGCCCAATGTATGCTTCCCCTGTGCCACCATCCATGATCCGGAGAGTGGAAAAATTGCCATTTATTACGGCTGTGCAGACAGTTATGTGGGACTGGCATTTACCAAATTTGATGAGATCACAGACTACATAAAGGAACACAGCGTATTGACGGAATCTGATACGGAGATTGGAATAAGATAGGTAAATAGAAGGCCTGCATGATGCAGGTCTTTTATTACAATAAACTGTCTCGCGAAGTGTGGTAGTTTTTGCGCTGAAGGAGGATGAAGTTTACGCTGGCAATCCATGGGGAAAAGTACATCGTCTGTTGCTGGAAGGAGAAAAATATGGTATATTATATTGAAAGAGATAAAGGAATGATTCATAGGGGAAACTGGCACCGTATCAAGGAGTGTATGAAGAAAGCACGGCAGGGGCAGGAAATAACCATAGGTTTTCTGGGCGGTTCCATTACGCAGGGAAGTCTTTCGTCAGGTCCTGAAACCTGTTATGCTTACCTTGTATACGAATGGTGGAGAAAAAGTTTTCCGCAGGCTCAGATCAGATATGTCAACGCAGGGATCGGGGGGACCACTTCTCAGTTTGGCGTAGCAAGGGTGGAGGAACATCTACTGAAATATGAGCCTGATTTTGTTTTGACAGAGTTTGCTGTTAATGATGAGAACACAGAATTTTTTCAGGAAACTTATGAAGGGCTTGTGAGAAAAATTTATGGGAATGTCTGTGCACCGGCTCTCCTTCTGATGTGTAATGTGAGATATGACGACGGGGCCAGTGCAGAACAGATGCATGAGAAGATAGCCCGGGCTTACCAGATTCCCATGGTGAGTATGAAGGCTGCCATCTGGCCGGAGGTGGAAGCAGGACGGATAAAGCGGCATGACATTACGCCAGATGATCTGCATCCCAATGATGCGGGGCATAAGCTGGTGGCAGAAGTCATTATTGCATTCCTTGAAAAGGTATTACGGGATATGGATACGCAGGAGGTGGATGCCTTCGGGGAAAATGTGCTTCCCGGTCCGGTAACGGCCAATGCCTGTGAGGATTCCATAAGGTATCAGAACTTTAATAGCAGACCGGATATGGAAGGCTTTACTGCGGATATCACGCCCCAGAAGGATATCCGCGACATTTTTAAGGGCGGATGGACGGCTTTTAGGGAAGGGGACAAAATCCGGTTTGAGATTGTCTGCACAGGAATAGCGCTGCAGTACAGAAAATCTGTAAATAAGCCTGCACCGGTGGCGAAGGCGGTAGTGGACGGCAGGGAAGATGAAGCTGTGTTGCTGGACGGCAGTTTTGATGAGGATTGGGGAGACAGCCTTCACATAGACACTATAGCCAGACATATGGAGAGGGGCAGCCATGTGGTGGAGATCACGATTATTGAAACACACGAGGAGGATGCGGTACCGTTTTATCTTGTTTCGGTCATAGCTTCCAACTAAATGAAAAGAGGAAAACAGTATGGGGAAAACGGCAGGAAAAGGGAACGCAGGTCAGAAGGAAAAATCAAGGATCGCAGAAGAAAAGGCAAGGCTTAAGGAACAAAATAGAGCCCTTAAGGCGGCTGCACGAAATAAGGCGGAAACGGTAAAAAAGGATGTCAGTAAAAAAGCCGGTAAAAGGGTAAAAGACGTGGAATTTACCGTAGGAGCCGTGAGGGATGTACAGGGAAAAAGTGAGAGGAGCATCATGCAGACCCTTCTGGCAGCTTTTCTGGTGCCGGTACTGATGATGGTCATCCTTGGAATTGTTTCTTATAATACTGCTTCTTCAGGGATTCTTTCCAAATATAAGGAATCTGCCGTTTCCACCGTTTCGGCCTTGGGAGACTACTGCAATCTTATTTGTGATTCTGTATCGGGAAAGGCACTGGAAATTGCCACCAATAACAATCTTGCAGATTACTATTATTATGTACAACGCGACCCTAACAGCACCAAGGCAATGGAAGCTTTCCGGAGCACCAAAGCTATTATTGCCAACGCCAGGGCAGTCAACAAATATATGCATAGTTGTTCTATCATACCAGATGCAGGGTCTTATATGACCACTTTGTCAGGAAGCATGACAGAAAATCCTTATGCGGATTTTGAGGCTACCCAGGAAGGGACTTTCTTTGCACAGAACCCTACAGTGAAACATAAATGGATGGGCTACCATACTTACATAGATACAAACCTAAGCAGTTCGCCGGACAGATATGCCCTTGTATTTTACCAGAAAATTCTTAAAGGGGATACCACGGTGGTCATGGACGTGGACATGAATGTAATAATGGAGATGCTTGCCCGGATGGACTTCGGGGAGGGCAGCATCAGGGCCCTTATATCAACTGACGGCAGGGAAATAATCTCAATTCAGGGAAGGGAAAATGAAATCCCGGAGAAAGCTTATTTCGTAGGAAACAGTTACTACGAGGATACCAGAGAAGCCCAGGAAGCGGGCAGTATGGAAGTAGAGACAGAGGGAGAGGAATATGTGTATATTTATGCTCCCGTAGGCAAGACCGGAAATATGATCTGCGCGCTGATTCCCAGAAATAATCTTCTGGGGCAGGTGGGAAATATCAAATATATTACTTTTATCATGGTAGTGCTTGCGGCAGGAACAGCCCTTGTCATTGGCGGAATCATTTCCACGGGAATCAGCAGGACGGTGAAAGCTATGACGGTGGAACTTTCGGCAGTGGCCGGGGGTGATTTATCCAGAAACTTTACCACTAAGAGGAAGGATGAATTTAAGGTCTTAACTGCGTCCCTGAACTCCACCATTGAGAGTATACGGCTGCTGATGAAGGATATGAAGCAGTTTGGAGGAAAAGTAAGCGGACTTTCCGCCAATGTATCTGACAAGACGTCAACCATCAACATCTCCATGCAGGACATTGCAAGAGCCATGGACGAAGTGTCGCTGGGAGTTTCAAGCCAGGCACATGATACGGAGAACAGCAACCAGAAGATGACATCCTTTTCAGAGAACATTACCACTGTCACCCGTAAGACCCAGGGGATGACAGAAACTGCCGATAAGGCCATTGACGCAGTTGAGCAGGGTAAGGTGATAGTCCAGGATCTGGGAGAAAAATCGGATACGACGGTATCGCTGACAGAAATACTGGTAAGAGATATCGACGAAGTCCAAAAGAGCTCGGAAGAAATCACAGGCTTTGTGGATGTGATCAATAATATAGCAGAACAGACGAACCTGCTGTCGCTGAATGCTTCCATTGAGGCCGCAAGGGCAGGAGAAGCGGGAAGAGGATTTGCAGTAGTTGCAGAGGAAATCAGAAAACTTGCAGACCAGTCAAAAGAGTCAGGAAATAAGATACGGAGCATCGTTGAAAATATTGGTAGTACGACCCATAAGACTACAGCCTCTGCAAAGAAAGCAGCAGGTATGGTCAACGATCAGGCACATGCGCTGGAGGAAACGGTTAAGGTGTTTGGCATGATACAGAGCTGTGTAGGAGACTTGGTAGAAGGTATACATATCGTGACAGAGCGGCTGGGACAGGTGCTGGAGGAAGAGGAGACGGTACGGTTTGCCATACAGAATATCTCTTCTGTATCCGAAGAAGTAGCTGCCTCCACCGAGGAGGTCACGGCGACCATAAGCGGACAGGTATCCGTTATTGAAAAACTGAAGGAGGAAGTGGACATCCTTAGCGAAGATGCCGCAGAACTTGGAAAATCCATTGACAGATTCAAAATTTAACAGAAAGGAAACGAAAATAAAATGCAGCCAATGTTATTGTTAAATCCTGTATTTAAGCAGAGAATATGGGGAGGAGACCAGCTTAAGGCTAAGTTCGGCTATGAGATTCCGGGAGATGATACCGGAGAGTGCTGGGCGGTCAGCGCCCATCCTAACGGGGACTGCACGGTGAAGGAAGGCATTTATGAAGGAGCCACGCTTTCGGAACTATGGGAGAAACACCCGGAGCTTTTCGGAAATCCCCGGGAAGACCGTTTTCCCCTTCTGGTCAAGATTATTGATGCAAAAGATGATTTGAGTATTCAGGTGCATCCTGATGATGCTTATGCGAAGGAACATGAGAATGGTTCCCTTGGAAAGACAGAGTGCTGGTATATTTTAGACTGTACAGAAGATGCCACACTGGTGGCAGGGCATAACGCCGGCTCCAGGGAAGAACTTTCAGACATGATCCATCAGGGAAGATGGACGGAACTGATTCGTGAGATCCCCATAAAAAAGGGAGACTTTATCCAGATCGATCCCGGCACAGTCCACGCAATCAAAGGCGGCCTTATGATTCTGGAAACCCAGCAGAACAGCGATATTACCTACCGGGTATACGATTATGACAGGCTCACTGACGGAAAGCCGAGAGAGCTTCATGTAGCCCAGAGCATTGACGTAATCACCGTGCCGGCGCCTACGGCCCAGGAAAGTGTAAAAGATGCCCTGAACTTACCGGAAAATAAAATGAATGAGCTGATTTCCTGTGATTACTATACCGTCTGGAAACTGGATGTGGAGGGAAGTTTTTCCTTTGAACAGAGCCATCCTTTTCTGATTATGAGCGTTATAGGCGGGGAAGGATCCATCAACGCAAGAACGATCAAAAAAGGGGATCACTTCATCCTGCCTGCAGGGTTTGGCAGTGTGGAAATGCAGGGGAAGATGCAGCTGATAGCGTCATGTGCGAAGTAAATGTTTTTATATATAATTAGGTAGAAATAGCTTTGGAAGAGTGTTTTCAAAGCTATTTTTATGTGGTACAATTTATGGAGTTGTCCTGTGTATGGGAAACATGCAGAATAGAAAAAGACGAATTTGCATCTGCCCTGATTTCGGGGCAGAGCAAGAATGGAGAATTTTATGGTCAATGAGCAGTATAAAAAGATGCTGGAGGGGAAATCTGTCATCAGGCAGTTGTCGGAATTTGCTTCTGCAAGAGGGAAGGAGATTGGTTATGAAAATGTCTTTGACTACAGCCTGGGAAACCCTTCCGTTCCGGTCCCGGAAAAATTTACAGAGGTGCTGATAGAGCTGTTAAAGACGAAGGATTCCATGGAACTTCACGGATACAGTCCGAGCCTCGGCATAGAATCTGTCAGGGAGCAGATCGCAGAGTCTTTGAACCGGAGATTCGGGATGAACTATACCGGGAAGCATATTTTCCCTACCACGGGGGCGGCAGGGGCAGTTGCCCATGCAGTGCGGTGTGTTACAAATCCGGGGGATGAAGTGCTTACCTTTGCCCCATATTTCCCGGAATACAATTGCTATGTGAATATGACCGGGGCGCGGCTTAAAATTGTTCCGGCCAGTGAAAGTGATTTCCAGATTAACTTTGGAAAGCTGGAGGATGAGCTGACAGAAAATACGGCGGCAGTGCTGGTTAACACACCGAATAATCCTTCGGGGGCTGTATACAACGAAAAGACCCTCAAAGAGCTTGGCAGACTGCTTAAAGACAGACAGGAAAAGTATGGACACGACATATTTATCATCTCAGATGAACCATATCGGGAGATTGTATTTGAAGGCGTAGACGCTCCGTATGTGTCAAAGTTTTATGACAATACCTTATCCTGCTATTCCTATTCCAAATCCCTGTCGGTGCCGGGAGAGAGGATCGGATATGTGGCGGCCAATCCCAAATGCCGGGATGCAGAGCTGATAAGCGCTATTTGCAGCCAGATTTCCAGAGGGATTGGACATAACTGTCCTCCTTCCATTATCCAGCTTGCGGTTTCACAGGTCCTTGATCTGACATCGGATATGTCAATTTATGAGAAGAATATGAATATCCTTTATAAGGAGCTTACATCTCTTGGCTTTGACTGCGTAAAGCCCGGCGGGACATTTTATATTTTTCCCAAAGCGCTTGAGAAGGATGCGGAAAGCTTCTGCCGCAAGGCATTAAAGTATGATTTGATACTGGTCCCTTCTGATACCTTCGGGGTGCCCGGGTATTTCCGTATGGCGTACTGCATCAGTACAGAAAAGGTAGAGCGCTCTCTTGAGGCAATACGCAGGTTTGTAAAAGAAAATTATTAAAGGAGGTTTGGAAAATGATTGAATTTTTAAAGGCAGTTTTGTTTGGCATTGTAGAGGGCATTACAGAATGGCTGCCGATTAGCAGTACGGGACATATGATACTGCTGGACGAATTTGTGAAGCTTGAGGTTTCCACGGAATTCTGGGAGATGTTTCTGGTGGTTATCCAACTTGGCGCGATTCTGGCCGTGGTGCTGCTTTTCTGGAACCAGATATGGCCTTTTGGCAGGGAGAATAATCCCCATCCGGCAGCGAAGACTGGATTTTTATCTTATTGCAAGGCAGACGTGTGGGTGATGTGGTTTAAAATTGTGGCCGCCTGCCTGCCTGCGGCAGTTGTCGGTATATTGTTTGACGAATATTTTGAGAGCCTTTTTTATAACGGGGTCTGTGTGGCAATCGCGTTGATTGTTTTCGGTATCGGGTTCATTCTGATTGAGAACAGAAACAGGGGGATGAAGGTTAAAGTGAATTCCTTATCGGAGATTACCTTTAGGGCTGCCTTCATTATCGGCATGTTCCAGTTGATTGCGGCAGTTTTTCCGGGGACATCCCGGTCCGGCGCCACAATTTTAGGAGCGCTGCTGATTGGCGTGTCCAGAACCGTGGCAGCGGAATTTACATTTTTTCTTGCGATTCCCGTGATGCTGGGGGCAAGCCTGCTAAAGATCCTTAAGTTCGGACTTTCCTTTACGGGCAATGAGCTGATGATTCTGATTATCGGCATGGCCACGGCGTTTATCGTGTCCATTATTGTGATCCGCTTTCTGATGGGATATATTAAAAAGCATGATTTTAAGGTTTTCGGATGGTACAGAATCGTACTTGGCGCAATAGTGCTGCTATATTTTGGAATAAAAGGGCTGGCATGAACATATTTTGACATGCGGCAGACAGATTTGAACGGACTGACAGGTGATTTTTGCTAAAAAGTAGACAATTAGTTGACAAGAAGAAAAATATGGAGTACACTGTTTCCCAGAAAACATGATGTTTTCTGGGGAGAGAACTCAGGTAACAAATTTTTATGAAACAGTTTTAATCAAACCATTTCAATGAAACCATTTCAATGTGTACATGTCAGAGGACTTTTTCTCTGCGTGAAAGGAGTAAATTATTATGGCAGGAGTAAAGAAATCGACAGCAAAGGTATCGACAGTTAAGGAAGAAGTTAAATTAGAAGAAAAGGCAGCTAAGGAAGCGCCTGCAAAGAAAACAGCAGCAAAGAAGACAACTACAACTGTAAGGAAAACACCCGTCAGAAAGACAGCAGCCAATAAGGAAGAAGCAGTAAAAGACGAGGCAGTTGCGACAGCAGTTAAGGAAACAGTTAACTTCCAGTTCAGCGGCAAATCCTACACACCGGAAGATTTATTAAAGAGCTGCAAGGACGTATGGAAATATGACCTGGGTGGAAAAGAAGAAGACATTAAGAGCATTGAACTGTATGTAAAGCCGGAAGAGAACTCTACATACTATGTAATCAACGGCGACGTAACAGGAAGCTTCTTTATTTAAGCAGTATTTAACAGTAAGCTGGCCCGCAGAATGGGGCGGTATTTGATAAAATCGTGTTTGTCCTGAAAAGTAAATATGTAAATTCGATGGATACTGTTCTGACGGTATCCATTTTGTTTTAGAATTTTTTAATAATTAATTTACGCTATATGTGTTGACAATAAATAGGGTAAGTGATATTTTATGGTAAGAAGATGTTAGCACTCCAATAAGACGAGTGCTAACAAAACGACAGGCAATAGAATCTGAAAGGAAAGGATGGTGGAGATGCAGTTAAGCGAAAGAAAAATTAAAATATTGCAGGCCATTATCCGAAATTACCTTGAATCAGGAGAACCTGTTGGAAGCAGGACCATTTCCAAGTACACGGATTTAAATTTGAGTTCGGCTACCATCCGCAATGAGATGTCGGATCTGGAGGAGATGGGATACATTGTACAGCCCCACACTTCCGCAGGGAGGATTCCTTCCGATAAGGGATACCGCTTATATGTGGATACCATGATGGAGGAGAAAGACAGGGAGCTGGAAGAGTTAAAAGAGATGATTCTTGAGAGAGAAGACAAGATGGATCATCTTTTAAAGCAGGTGGCAAAGCTTCTGGCAGTAAATACTAATTACGCTACCATGATTTCAGCGCCAGTCATTCACAGTAATAAGATCAAGTTCATACAGCTCTCACGGGTTGATGTAAACCAACTGCTGGCAGTAGTGGTGGTGGAAGGCAATGTAATCAAAAACAATATTATTTCCATCGGAGATGCCCTTGACGATGAGACGCTGTTAAAGCTGAACATCCTTTTAAACACCCACTTAAACGGGCTGGCGCTTGAGGAAATCAATCTTGGCATGATAACAGCCATGAAGCAGCAGGCAGGCATCCACAGCGACATTGTCGCCGATGTGATTGATGCCATAGCGGAATCCATTAAGGCGGAGGAAGACCTTGAGATCTATACAAGCGGCGCCAACAACATTTTCAAATACCCGGAACTGGCAGACCAACACAAGGCAAGCGAAATTATCAATACATTTGAGGAAAAGCAGATGTTAACGGAACTGGTGCAGGAAACTTTGTCAGATGAGAGCAACACCGGAATCCAGGTTTACATTGGAAATGAAACGCCCATCCAGACCATGAAGGACTGCAGTGTGGTGACGGCAACCTATGAATTGGGAGAAGGGATGCGGGGTACCATAGGAATTATAGGCCCCAAGCGCATGGACTACGATAAGGTGGTAGGCACGCTGAAGACAATTACCCATCAGTTGGATAAATTATATAAAAAAAAGACATAAAAACGGAAAGGGATGAAGCTGATGAATGATGAATTAAAGAAAGACATACAGGATGATCTGGAAACAGAAGAAACAGTTCAGGATACACAGGAGTTTTCGGAACAGCCGAAGGAGGCGCAGGATACAGCGGAGCCTATTGCAGGAGAGGAACCGGAAGCGGTGGAGACAAAGGCTGATAAAAAAGCGGCAAAGAAGAAGTTTAAGGCTGACAAAAAGCAGGATGCCCTTAAGGAAAGAATTGAAGAGCTTGAAGACCGGGTGAAACGCCAGATGGCAGAGTTTGACAATTTCAGAAAAAGGACCGACAAGGAAAAAACGGCCATGTTTGAAACAGGAGCCAAAAGTGTAATAGAGAAAATCCTGCCTGTGGTTGACAATTTTGAAAGGGGTCTTGCGGCTATCCCCGAAGGAGAAAAGGGGTCGCCCTTTGCAGAAGGGATGGAGATGATATACAAACAGCTCATGACAGAGCTTGAAAAGATGGAAGTAAAACCAATTCCGGCAATAGGGGAAGAGTTCAACCCTGATTTCCATAATGCTGTGATGCAGGTGGAAAGCGAAGAATATGATACAGGCGTTATCGCACAGGAACTTCAAAAAGGATATACTTACAGGGACAGCGTGGTAAGACACAGTATGGTGGCAGTAGTAAGTTAGTGAGCAGGCAGCATGTTACAATGTAAAAATAAACCAAATTCATTCAGGAGGAAATAATTATGAGTAAGATAATTGGTATTGACTTAGGTACAACAAACAGTTGTGTAGCAGTTATGGAAGGCGGCAAGCCTACCGTTATTGCCAATGCAGAAGGGGCAAGGACAACGCCTTCTGTAGTGGCATTCACAAAGACAGGAGAGAGGCTTATTGGGGAGCCTGCAAAGCGTCAGGCTGTTACCAATGCGGAGAAAACCATTTCTTCTATTAAAAGGGATATGGGTACTGACAGGGGACGCACCATTGACGAGAAAAAATATTCGCCCCAGCAGATTTCAGCCATGATTCTCCAGAAGCTGAAGGCAGACGCAGAAAGCTATCTGGGAGAAAAGGTGACAGAGGCGGTTATTACCGTTCCTGCATATTTTAATGATGCACAGCGTCAGGCAACCAAAGATGCAGGCAAGATTGCAGGACTGGATGTAAAGCGTATCATCAACGAGCCTACAGCGGCAGCACTTGCATATGGCCTTGACAATGAAAAAGAACAGAAAATCATGGTATACGACCTTGGCGGCGGTACTTTTGATGTTTCCATTATTGAAATCGGTGACGGTGTCATTGAAGTTCTGGCGACCAACGGCGATACACACCTTGGCGGCGATGACTTCGACAACAAACTGACACAGTGGATGATTGATGAATTTAAGAAAGCAGAGGGAGTTGATTTATCCAATGACAAGATGGCTCTCCAGAGATTAAAGGAAGCTGCAGAAAAGGCAAAGAAAGAATTGTCTTCTGCAACTACTACCAATATTAACCTTCCTTTCATCACAGCTACAGCAGAAGGTCCCAAGCACTTTGACATGAACCTTACCAGGGCGAAATTTGATGAACTGACACATGATCTGGTTGAGAGGACAGCCGTTCCCGTACAGAATGCAATGAAGGATGCGGGCCTTAATAATTCCGACTTGGGCCAGGTGCTTTTAGTAGGCGGTTCCACACGTATCCCTGCGGTGCAGGATAAAGTAAAACAGTTGACAGGACATGAGCCCAGCAAGAGCCTGAACCCTGACGAATGTGTTGCCCTGGGCGCTTCTATCCAGGGCGGTAAGCTGGCAGGAGATGCAGGCGCAGGGGAAATCCTCCTTCTGGACGTAACGCCTCTTTCACTGTCCATCGAGACTATGGGCGGCATTGCTACCAGACTGATTGAGAGAAATACCACAATTCCTACTAAGAAGAGCCAGATTTTCTCCACAGCGGCAGATAACCAGACAGCAGTTGACATTAACGTATTACAGGGTGAGAGACAGTTTGCAAGGGATAACAAGTCCTTAGGGCAGTTCAGATTAGACGGCATTCCTCCGGCAATGCGCGGTGTGCCCCAGATTGAAGTTACCTTTGATATTGATGCCAATGGTATCGTAAATGTTTCCGCAAAAGACCTTGGCACAGGAAAAGAACAGCACATTACCATAACAGCAAGCTCCAACATGTCTGATGATGAAATTGATAAGGCAGTAAAAGAAGCCGCTGAATTTGAAGCACAGGATAAAAAGAGGAAAGAAGCCATTGACGCAAGAAACGAGGCCGACTCCTTCGTATTCCAGACAGAAAAGGCATTAAGTGAAGTGGGAGACAAGATTGACGCTTCCGAAAAGGCAACAGTAGAAGCTGATATGCAGGCAGTAAAGGATATTCTGGAAAGAACCAAGGATCAGGAGATGTCCGACGCCGATCTGGATGCCCTCAAAGCAGCAAAAGAAAAGCTTACCACAAGTGCGCAGGCATTGTTTACCAAAATGTATGAAAATATGCAGCAGGCAGGCGGTGCAGCAGGCCCTGACAAGTGCGCAGGGGCAGGCCCCGATATGGGAGCCGGCGCAGGTCCAGCAGATGATGTGGTTGACGGAGATTACAGAGAAGTATAAAAACGAAATTTTTCTGGGGCGATACAAAAATATCGCCCTAAGAAAGTTAAGTTGGCTTGTACTTTAACAAATTTTGT
The DNA here is from genome assembly GCA_009911035.1 of Lachnospiraceae bacterium. Classification (GTDB taxonomy): domain Bacteria; phylum Bacillota; class Clostridia; order Lachnospirales; family Lachnospiraceae; genus Suilimivivens. The sequence continues at coordinate 32,045 of QXWO01000005.1, read as the reverse complement.
ACTATAATTTGTATTGTCTTGGAGATAGAGGGCACAGGAGGAAATTTACAATGGCAGAACAAAAACGTGACTATTATGAAGTCCTTGGAGTAGATAAGAACGCAGATGATGCCGCCATTAAAAAAGCATACAGGGCTCTTGCCAAAAAATATCATCCTGATATGAATCCGGGAGATGCAGAAGCAGAGAAAAAGTTTAAAGAAGCTTCCGAAGCGTATGCAATTCTAAGTGACCCGGAGAAGAAGAGACAGTATGACCAGTTTGGGCATGCAGCTTTTGAAGGAGGAGCTGGCGGATTTGGCGGCTTTGATTTTAACGGCGCTGATTTCAGTGATATATTTGGCGATATATTCGGCGATTTCTTTGGCGGCGGACGTAAAGGCAGGGGCAGCAACGGCCCTATGAAAGGCTCCAACATCAGAACCAGTGTAAGGATTACCTTTGAGGAAGCGGTGTCTGGTGTTGATAAAGAGATTGAACTGACCTTAAAGGACGAATGTAAGACCTGCCACGGAAGCGGTGCGAAACCCGGTACCAACCCGGAAACATGTCAGAAGTGCGGCGGTAAAGGGCAGGTAGTGTTTACACAGCAGTCTTTCTTTGGCACAGTGAGAAATGTACAGACCTGTCCGGAATGTAACGGTACCGGAAAGGTCATTAAGGAAAAATGTGCGGACTGTCATGGTTCAGGCTATATTGCCAGCCGCAAGAAGATACAGGTATCCATCCCGGCGGGCATTGATAATGGGCAGAGTGTGCGTATCAGGGATAAAGGTGAGCCGGGATTGAACGGCGGGCCGAGAGGAGATTTGCTTGTAGAAGTTATTGTAGGACGCCATCCAATTTTCCAGAGGCAGGATTACAATATTTATTCAACAGTGCCCATTTCTTATGCGATTGCGGCGCTGGGAGGCGAAGTACTTATAGACACTGTGGACGGTAAAGTCATTTATGACGTAAAAGCAGGAACACAAACGGACACGAAAGTCCGCTTAAAGGGGAAAGGTGTGCCAACCCTTAGAAATAAGGATGTACGCGGGGATCACTATGTGACGCTTGTGGTGCAGACACCTGAAAGGCTGTCCCACGAAGCTAAGGAATTGTTGAAGCAGTTTGACGCACTGACAGGCGACAGTCTGAATGCGTCGAAGAATACCCAGTCTGAAAAAGGTGAAGGCAGGGAAACGAAAAAGAAAAAATTCTGGAAATAAAGAAGGAAGAATGGCATTGCCATTCTTCCTTTTGCAGTCAATAAACCGGTCTGTAAAGTATAACAATCTGGTATAAAAATTGTCATATAAATTTTCGGCAGGGCATAAACTGTTATCAGACCATAAGGCGGTGGGACAAACTAAAGGGTGTGCACTTAGTTACTTAGAAAACTTTCCAGCATGGACACGATATTTCCCGAAAGGCTGGTATTGAGTCCTTCCGCAATGGGAATCAACTTGCGGATTTTGTCAAGCTGGCCCCGGCTCTGGTAGATGGATGCCAGAAGCTTGTAAGTGGCGCTGATATCGGTCCGTGTCTCTACGGCGAATTCCAGAATCCGGCAGGCTTCGTCTGTGTTTCCGTTTTCATAAAGCTTTTGCCCCCAATTCTGGAGCGTTCGGACAAGGGTGGTGTAACTTTGATCGTAACGGGACAGGAGGTCAATATTCGGTGCACCGTACATAAGTTTCAAATCAGTGTTGCTGATGCCTGTGAAGTTTACGATGGGAGATTCTGACAGGAACCGGAGGGTTTCGTGGTATTCCAATACGCCAGGGTCGTCTGCAAGAACTTCCATGGGCAGGCTGTCAAAGGGAATCTGGATATATTCAAGGTTATCGAGGGGCTTGCGTCTTGTGCTGTTGGCAGCGGCTTCCCTGTCCCAGAATTCCTGCTCACGTTTGGCTTCCATATTTTTATGCTTGTGTAGTTCATAACCAAGCCAGATACAAAATACGATAAAACTTGCAAAAAAGGGGAACTTCATATATAATATCCTTTCAAAGATAAGTGTATTGGAGGAACAAAATGTTTAACTTTTATAGTAAAAAGAGTAAAAAAATTGTCTCATCAATTATTATAATATTGTTGGTACTTGCTATGATAGTTCCAACTATAGCATCTTTTCTTTATTAAATCAAATATTACAGAAAAATTTTTGATAGGTAAGAGGTAAGATTATGAAAAAAATCATCAGAGGCATTTTATGCCTCGGAATTGCCTGTTCTGTTATAGGAATGTCAAGGATACAGGCAAAGGCCCAGGAGGAGTACAAAATATTATCCGGCATCTATGTGGAGGATATGTCTCTTGAGGGCAAGACGGCGAAAGAGGCCAAAGCCATGATAGATGCATATATAAATGGGCTTTCATCCAAAGTGATCACGCTGACAGCGCTGGACGGAAACGTGGTGGAAATCACGCCATCGCAAGCGGGGCTTTCCTGGAGTAATCAGGAAATTGTAAACGAAGCTGCGCAGATTGGCCAGAGCGGGAATGTAGTACAGCGTTACAAAGCAGTCAAGGATCTCCAGCATGAAAATAAAGTATACAAACTGGAATTTGACGTTGATAAGGAAATGATTGCGCAGATTTTGGCTGAACAGTGCTCCGAATATAATTCAGAGGCCAAAGACGCCACACTCTCCCGGGTAGACGGCAGATTTATCGTTAATCCGGGACAGACCGGGCAGGTAGTGGATGAAGCAGCATCCATCCAGTCATTACAGGACTTTTTAAATAACGAGTGGGACAGGGAGGATGCTTCTCTGGCGCTGGTTGTAACTGTGGATGAACCAAGAGGGACAGAAGAAGAACTTAGCAAGGTAAAAGATGTGCTTGGAACCTTTACTACAAGCTTTAGTACCTCCGGCTCGTCCAGAAGCGCCAATGTCCGCAACGGGTGCGAGCTTATCAATGGGGCCACTTTATATCCGGGAGATGAATTCTCCACATATGAGGCAGTTTCCCCCTTTTCACAGGACAATGGGTATTACATGGCAGGCTCTTATCTGAACGGGCAGGTGGTAGACAGCCTTGGAGGCGGCATCTGCCAGGTTTCCACTACCCTTTATAATGCCGTGCTTTTATCGGAACTGGAAGTTACAGAGAGACATAACCACTCTATGATCGTTACGTACGTGGATCCTTCTGCGGACGCGGCAATTGCGGAATCTTCCGGCAAAGACTTTAAATTTGTGAATAACACCGAGGCACCTATTTACATAGAGGGTGTGACCACAGATGATAAACATATTACTTTTACCATATATGGCATGGAAACCAGACCCGGTACCCATGGGGTTCGTTATGAAAGTGAAGTAGTGAGCAAGACTTACCCGGATACAGAGGTTATTTACCCCGACGCTTCCCAGCCTATCGGCGCGGTTTCCGTACAGTCAGCCCATATTGGCTACAGTGCCAATTTGTGGAAAATCGTTACGGAAAACGGGGTGGAAGTCAGCCGCGAGAAAATAAATTCCAGCTCATATAAGGTGACCCCCAGAACGGCCACGGTTGGGGTTTTAACGGCTGATCCCAATGCATATAATGAAATTATGGCAGCCATCGGAACAAACAGCATTGATCATGTAAAGAATGTGGCTGCTGCACTGGCTGCTGCCGCGGCCCCTCCGGCGGAAGGCGTACCCATCCAGCCTCCGGCAGGCGGTGTACCGGTACAGCCCCCGGCAGGAGAAACACAGCAGCCGCCAGCCGCTGACCCGGCAGCACCGCCTGCAGAAGCAGCACCGGCGGCAGATCCGGCCCAGGAGCCCGCAGCCTAAGGAAAGACATTATGAGGACAGGGAAAATATCTGAAAGCATTTTAAAACGCTCTGTGTTAAGACAGATAGAAAACCAAAAAGAGGAAGTGATAAAAGGTGCAGGTGTAGGAGAAGACTGCGCCTTTTTGTCATGGAATGGTTCTTCTGCTGTAAAAGCAGGAAACTGTCCAGTTGCGGTTTCCACCCAGGCTTTTACTCTTCCTGTAAAGAACTGCGCTTATCTGGCAGTGACCGCGGCGGCAAACAATGTTGCGGCGGCAGGCGCTGTACCCAAGGCAGTACTTCTATCCCTGGTTCTGCCCAAGGGGGCGGAGGAATCACTGCTTAAGGATTTGATGGTACAGGCAAAAAAGTGCAGTAAAGAGTGGGATATCCAGATTGCAGGAGGGCACACGGAAGTATCGGCAGCGGTCAGCGCACCGGTGATTACGGCCACGGTCTTAGGGGCGGCACCGGAAACAACGATGCTAACAGAAAATTTGTCTGGGGGACGTAAGGAGAGCTTTTTAAATGAAAAGCCGGATAACATGGATATTGTGGTCAGCAAATGGATTGGCATGGAAGGGACGTCCATTATAGCAGGGGAAAAGGAGGATGATCTTCTAAGACGCTATCCCCCGGGCATTATTCGCAGTGCGAAGGAGGCCGGCGGATATCTGTCTGTGGCTTCGGAGGCCGCCATAGCCCTTAAGTCCGGCGTTTATACAATGCATGATGTAAGAAACGGAGGTATTTTTGGTGCATTGTGGGAAGTATCCCGGAAAATAGGCGTTGGACTTTGCGTAGATTTAAAGAAAATTCCGGTAAAGCAGGAAACCATAGAGGTCTGCGAATTTTTTGATTTGAATCCTTACCAGCTTTTGTCCGGCGGAGCGCTTCTTATGGTGGCGGCCGACGGCAGGGGGCTTGTGAAGGCGCTGGAGGAGGAAAACATTCCGGCCTGCATGATAGGCAGCACGAACGGAACAAACGACAAGATCGTGGTGAATCAGGATGAAGCCAGATATCTGGAGCCGCCTGCACCGGATGAAATATATAAGTTATTTTAAGAGGAACTGAAATTAGGAGGATGGATTCATGAGAGAACAGATTTTATCGATTATAGAAAAGAACAGCCGGATTAACATCAAAGAGCTGGCAGTTATTCTTGGCGCGGAGGAAATTGACATTGCAAACGAATTGAAGGCTATGGAGGAAGAAGGTGTTATCTGCGGTTACCATACAATGATAGACTGGGAGAAAACAACTATCGAGAAGGTAACAGCCCTGATTGAGGTGCGGATTACCCCCCAGAGAGGGCAGGGCTATGACAATATTGCAGAGCGGGTTTATAAGTATCCCGAAGTAAATAGTGTATATCTCATTTCGGGCGGTTATGATCTTCTGGTGACGCTGGAGGGGAAATCCCTAAAAGCGGTATCCAGCTTTGTGTCGGATAAGCTTTCCACTCTGGACGGAGTGTTGAGCACTGCCACTCATTTTATACTGAAAAAGTATAAAGACCACGGCACTATACTGACCAGAAAATACGAAGATACAAGGGAGAAAGTGACACCATGAGAAATCCGTTATCAGATAAAATAGTTACGATCAAGCCCTCCGGCATCCGCAAGTTTTTTGACATTGTAAATGAGATGGAGGATGCAATTTCCCTGGGCGTTGGTGAGCCGGACTTTGACACACCCTGGCATATCAGGGACGAGGGCATATATTCCCTCGAAAAGGGACGTACCTTTTATACCTCCAATGCAGGTCTTAAGGAGTTAAAGGTTGAAATTACGAAATACATACAAAGGACCCAGAACGTTTCCTATAATGCAGACAGCGAGGTGATTGTCACCGTGGGCGGCTCCGAAGCCATAGACATTGCCCTGCGTGCGATGATCAATCCGGGAGAGGAAGTGCTGATTCCCCAGCCCAGTTATGTTTCCTACGAGCCCTGTGCAATTTTGGCAGGGGCAGATCCCGTCATTATTGAATTAAAGGCAGAAAACGAGTTCCGGCTGACGGCACAGGAACTTAGGAATGCCATCACGGATAAGACAAAGGCGCTGATTCTTCCTTTCCCGAATAATCCCACAGGCGCCATTATGGAAAAAGAAGATTTGGAGGCAATCGCAGAGGTCATCCGTGAAAAGGATATTTTCATCATTTCTGATGAGATTTATGCAGAACTTACTTATAAAGGGAAACATGTTTCTATTATAAGTCTTCCCGGCATGAAGGAGAGGACAGTGCTGATCAACGGATTTTCAAAATCCTATGCTATGACAGGGTGGCGTCTGGGCTATGCGTGTGCACCGGCGGAAATTATGGAACAGATGCTTAAAATTCATCAGTTTGCCATCATGTGCGCGCCTACCACCAGCCAGTATGCGGCAGTGGAAGCCCTGCGCAACGGGGATGACGATGTGGCAATGATGCGGGAGTCCTACAATCAGCGCAGAAGATACCTTATGCATGCATTTAAAGAAATGGGACTGGAATGCTTTGAGCCGTATGGTGCATTTTATGTGTTCCCAAGCATAAAGGAATTCGGTATGACAAGCGAGGAGTTTGCAAACAGACTTCTGCAGGAAGAAAAAGTAGCAGTAGTGCCCGGAACAGCATTTGGGGACTGCGGGGAAGGTTTCCTGCGGATATCCTATGCATACTCAATTGAAAATCTTAAGATTGCTTTAGGGAAAATAGAGGCGTTTATTACGCGGTTAAGGAATGGGAAGAAATAAAAATATATCCACCCAAAAATAAAATATCCCGGAATGCTGTTATTGTTATGTACTTTAATTGGCATTTCGGGATATTTTATTTAGTTCCAGCTATGTATCGGATATTTGGAACTGTTCCTACGGTAAGCGGAAAATAAGATATTTATATTGGCAATTAATAAAGCTGGTATTCCACCACAATGCTTGCCTCCACTTGAATCTCCCCGGCCATAATGCCAGCCGTGTCCTCCAGTGCCATTTCCTTTACGGCGGAAGAACGGTACTTGCTGGCAAGGGCATTGTCCGTGTAACGGGCTTCGGAATAACTTCCAGTCTCCTGAATGTTCAGCACGGCACCTACACTGCATCCGGCGGCTTTAGCCAGAACCTCTGCCTTTTTACGGGCAGTTTCCATAGCGGCAGAAAGTGCGGCCTGGTAGCTTTCATCATACTTGCCTGCCTGATAGGTGATGGACTGGATAGTATTGATACCGTTAAGGACAGACTGTGACAGAATTTGGTCCAGACCGTCAATGGGAACGTCTGATACGGTGAGAGTGGTGATGGACTCATAGCCTGTCACACGTGCGGTATTATTGCTGTAATCGTAGACTGGATTCATATAGTAGTCGGAAGTCTGGATGGAGGTTTCTGCGATATTCAGGCTTTTTAGCAGATTAATGACCTGCCCCACCGATTCAGAGTTCTGCTGCTGGCAATCGGCGGCTTCCCGGGCCTGTGTGCGGACAGAATAAACTATCTGGGCAATATCCGGGATGACAGTTACTTTTTCGCTGCTGTTAACGATGATAGAGTTCTGGCAGGCAGATACGGAAGGAGCAGCGGCGGCGTCCTGGGCAGTACCGGAAGATGCAGTCTGGCTGTCAGAGGTGCTATCCTGTGTAGAATTTGAGGGAAGGGACGATTCCTTTGCAGCTCCGGCGCAGCCCGTAAGCCCTGCAACTATAATTCCCATAGCTAAAAATCTGTAAATCTTTTTCATATAAAAATCCTCCTGTGCATGTTTTTACTTAGGCAAAATGCTGTTTCCATATAGCGTATGCCGGGTGTTATTTAAGATACGAAGGAGGATTGGATGTTTATGGGTTTGTATTACAAATTTAAAAATTAGTTTTAAAACATGCGCCAGAGGGCGGCTACGCAGACCTGAGGATTATTTCCAGCTTAACCTGTGAAGTCCACCCTCAAGCTGCATCTGTGAAAAATTTTGCTGGCGCAGGGCTTCATAGAGGACAATGGCCACGGAATTGGAAAGATTAAGGGAACGTATCTGGGGGAGCATGGGAATGCGGATGCATGTTTTTTCATAGTCCACCAGAAGTTCTTCGGGGATGCCGGCGCTTTCTTTGCCGAACATGATAAAATCATCCGGGCCGTAAGAAACCTCCGAATAGGTCTGTCTGGCTTTGGTGGTAGCCATCCAGATTTTTGCGTCAGGGTGCATGGATTTGAATTCGTCAAAGTTCATATACCGGGTCACGTCCAGATGCTCCCAGTAGTCCATTCCGGCGCGTCGGATTTCCTTTTCATTCAGACGGAAGCCAAGAGGCTCAATTAAATGAAGAGAGACTCCGGTGGCTGCGCAGGTTCTTCCGATGTTACCGGTATTTGCAGGAATTTCAGGCTGATGTAAGATGATATGCATAATAAAACTCCTTATTAATCTTCGTTTTCATCTTCCGCTACGGGAAGGGAGAAAATAAACTCTGTGCCCACTCCTTCGGTGCTGATGACATTGATGTGCTCTCCGTGGGCGTGTATGATTTCTTTGGTAATGGAAAGTCCAAGCCCGGTACCTTTTTTATCCCTGCCACGGGATAAGTCGGATTTATAAAAACGTTCCCAGATAAGTTTCAGGTCATCTTTGGGAATGCCAATTCCCCGGTCTTTGATGGACACAAAAATTTTGTTGTGCTTTTCGGTAGTCTCTATCTTGATTATGGAATCGGAATGGCTGAACTTGATGGCGTTGTCCAACAGATTATACAATACCTGCTGGATTTTTCCGACATCCGCATTGACGTAAAGTTCGTCTCCAGTCAGTATCAGTTCAATTCCGATAGTCTTACTCTTGCAGGTTCCCTCAAAGGCGGCCGCCGTGTTGCGGATGACCTTATTGATGTCGAAAATGTTTTTATCCAGCAGCATACCCTTAGTATTCAGATTATTTAAGGTGAGAAGGCTGTTGGTAAGCTTGGTCAGCCGTTCTGTTTCATTTAAAACAATGGTGAGATATTTTTCATGCATCTCCGGTGGGATGGTTCCGTCCAGCATGGCTTCAAGATAACCTTTGATGGAGGTAAGGGGAGAGCGGAAGTCATGGGAGACGTTTGCTACGAATTTTTTCTGGTCGTCCTCGGACCGGGCAATCTCACTTGCCATATAGGACAGGGTTGCGCCAAGATAGCCAATTTCGTCTTCGCTGTCTATCTGGAATTCATAGTGCATATTCCCGGAGGCGTACTGTTCGGTGGCCTCGGTTATCCTGCGAAGGGGAAGGTAGACCATTTCCGTAAAGAAAATCAGGATAATTAGGGAAAGCAGGAATAAAATAATCAGCATCAGGTAGGAAATATTCAAAAGGCTGTTGCAGGAAGCGGCAATGTTGCTAATGGGATAGTGAATGACCACATATCCCCGCACCTTGTAGTAGGAGGCAATGGGGGCAAACACGCTAAGCTGCTCCTGGGTAAAGCTGTCAAAAAAATAGCCGACTGTGTAGTAGGAATTCTCTGTTACGGTGGGATCAAAACCCTCAATCACCGTCTCATTCTCCACGTCAAGGGGAGCCCGGGAGTCCAGAATCATCCGGCCCGACGGGTTGATGATCCACAAATTGGCAGAGAGGTAGGTGTCCAGAGCATCCAACTGCTTTTTTACAGTGTCAAGGGATGTCTCATTATTGTATAAGTCTGCGGCGTAGGTATTGGCAATAAGGGTTGCTTCCCGGTATAGGGCTTCCGCCTTTTCCCGTTTTAACTGTTCCATGGTCATACTGCTGACGAAGGTAGCCACTACTACAAAACCAAAAAAGCCAAAGATAAAGTAGGCCAGCAGAAATTTCAGATAGAGGGTCTTTCTCATTGTCGTACCTCAAATTTGTACCCGATTCCCCAGATGGTGGCGATCCGCCATCCCGCATGATCCCTTATCTTTTCCCGGAGCCGTTTGATATGTACATCCACGGTTCTGGTATCTCCGATATATTCATATCCCCAGATCTGGTCGAGAAGCTGTTCCCTTGTAAATACGTGATTGGGGGAAGAAGCCAGGAAGTATAGCAATTCCAGTTCCTTGGGGGGCATCTCTACGGTTTTTCCCATATAAATTACGGAATAGTTGGTCTGATTAATAGTCAGGTCGGGGTATTCCACGCATTTCACATCGGGAGCGGCGGCAGTTGTGGCGGCAGGTTTATACCTGCGCAGAACGGCCTTGACCCTTGCTACCAGCTCCTTGGAGTCAAAAGGCTTTTCCATATAGTCGTCAGCCCCAAGCTCCAGCCCCAGGACTTTGTCGAAAATCTCGCCCTTGGCGGAGAGCATGATGATGGGAATAGCGGATTTGGCACGGATTTCCCGGCAGACCTGATAGCCGTCAATACCCGGCAGCATCAAATCCAGCAGAATCAGATTGGGGGCAAAGGAATCTGCAAGGAGCAGGGCGCTTTCCCCGTCATTTGCAATCATGGTTTCAAAACACTCTTTGGTCAGATAAAGGGAAATCAGTTCTGCAATGTTGCTGTCATCATCTACAATTAATATTTTTTGCCTGTTTACCATTAGAATAAAAACTTCCTTTCAATCACTATTCCTTAAAAGTTACAATTGTGACACCTGCGTCACCTTCTCCGTATTCTCCAAGACGGAATGATTTTACATATTTGATTCGTTTTAAATGATTCTGGACGGCCTTTCTTAAAGCCCCGGTTCCCTTGCCGTGGACCACTCTGACTGTCGTAAGATGGGCCAGATAAGCATCATCCAGATATTTGTCCAGCTCGGAAAGGGCTTCGTCCACAGTCTTTCCAAGCAGACTGATTTCCGGGGATATGCTGAATGACTTTGACATTTTCACCTTGCTGGCATGGCTTTTCTGAAGCACGGGAGTGGTGGAAGGGGATTCCTCCGCCAGAAATACCAGGTCTTTTATATTTGCCTGGGAGCGCATGATGCCGCACTGTATAAAGAGGTTGCCTCTGTGGTCTGGCAGGGTGCTCACAGTGCCTTTCAGCCCCATGGAAAGGATTTTCACGCTGTCACCTATTTTTAGCTGGTCCGGCTTAAGCTGTTTCCCTTTCTGGGGTTCTTTTGTTTTTACGGCAAGTTTTTCATTTTTTCGGTTGATTTCCCCCCGGAGCTGCTGTCTGGTCTTTTCCAGATCCTTTAAGGATGCGCCGGGGCCGGCTTTCTGGTAAATGCGGATGGTCTCGTCCGCCACGTCTTTTGCTTCCTGCAGAATTTCACGGGCTTTTTCGTTTGCTTCCCGCAGGATGCGGTCTTTGGCATTGTCTATTTTTTCATTTTTAGCCTGGAGCTTTTCTTTTAAATGTTTGATTTCCTCCTTATAGGAAGCAATCTCAAGGCGTTCCTTTTCTATGGTGATGCGGCTGTTTTCCAGATCGGAGATCAAATCCTCAAAACTTTTTTCTTCGGTGGTGATCTGCGTCCGGGCGGCCTCAATAATGTAATCGGGAAGTCCCAGCTTGGACGAAATGGCAAAAGCATTGCTCTTGCCGGGGATGCCAATCAAAAGCCGGTAAGTGGGGGCCAGCGTTTCCACGTTAAACTCACAGCAGGCATTTTCCACAAAATCCGTAGAAAGGGCATACACCTTAAGCTCGCTGTAATGAGTGGTGGCCATGGTACGGATTCCTCTGGTGTGAAGGTGGTCTAAAATGGCAATCGCAAGGGCGGCACCTTCGGTAGGGTCGGTACCTGCGCCCAGCTCGTCAAACAGGCACAGGGAATTATCATCAGCATTTTTTAAGATGGAGACAATGCTGGTCATATGGGAGGAAAAAGTGCTAAGGCTCTGCTCAATGCTTTGCTCATCACCGATGTCTGCAAAAACTTCCGTAAAAATGGATAGCTCTGAACGGTCAAGCGCGGGAATATGAAGTCCCGCCTGTCCCATCAGGGTAAAAAGCCCCACGGTCTTTAGGGAAACCGTCTTGCCCCCTGTATTGGGGCCGGTGACGATCAGAAGGTCGAAGTTTTTCCCCAAATGTATATCAATGGGCACTACCTTCTGGGCCGGAAGAAGAGGATGCCGCCCTTTCCGTATATTGATGTAGCGGTTTTCGTTAAAAAGGGGCATGGTTGCCCGTTCCTCCATGGCAAGGGAGGCTTTGGCAAAGACGAAATCCAAAAAAGTCATAATCCGCTGGTTTTCCGATATTTCCAGTATATGTTCTGAAACCTCTGCACTTAATGAGGCAAGAATGATTTCTATTTCTTCTTTTTCTTTAAGAGCCAGTTCTTTTAACTGGTTGTTCAGATTGACTATGGCGGCAGGCTCGATAAAAAAGGTGGAGCCGGTGGAGGACTGGTCATGCACCATGCCGGGCACCTGGCTTTTATATTCGGCTTTTACAGGAATACAATAGCGGTTGTCCCTCATGGTAATGACTGCATCCTGCAGGTAGCTTCTGTAAGAACCGTTTACCATGGAAGTAAGCTGGGAATGGATTTTATCGCCTGTCAGTGAAATGGAACGCCGTACATGCTTAAGGCCGGGGCTTGCATCATCGGCAATTTCCTCTTCCGAAAGAATACAGCGGTTTATTTCGCCGGCTAACTGGTTAAGGGGATTCAAAGCACGGAAATATTCCGTCAGGGAGTTTTCCATGTCCTCCTCACGGGCGGATTTACCATAGGATCTGATTCTGCTCACATTATCCAAAAGCCCTGCAATTTTTAAAAGTTCCGGGGCGGATAAGGTGCTTCCAATCTCCAGGCTGCGCAGAGACATCTGTATATCCCTGTTGCCGCCAAAAGACGTGGAACCTTTGGCGAAAAGCATGGAGAGGGCGTCGGCAGTCTGCTGCTGGGCAAGCCGTACCGCATTTAATTCCGTCTGGGGCTTTAAATCCATGCACAGATCCCGCCCCGGACGGGAAGTTGCCTTTTGAGCTAACAAGCTGATTATTTTGGTGTATTCTAAAGTGTGAAGTACTTTTTCGTTCATCATAAACCTCGATTATAAAGTGATAATTTTTCTCCATAATAGTAGGAGGGTAATCTGATTTAGTATAGCATATTTTTTTATAATACACTATAGCATGTTTGAAAATTGCTTTCCTCGTTGAATTCTATGGTTAATTTTGCTAAAATAAGTGCTGAATCATAACTGTAAAAAGTAATGGCAGCAATTAACATATCATAGTGAAAGAAAGGCAGATGTAAGTGACTTATTTTTGGGAAAAATATAGAAAACAGGTTTTTTGGGTCATAGTTGTGGCGGCATTCTGGATGATTTTTATTTATAATCTTTTAACTCCTTATATGTCGGACGATTATGCTTACGCCATTGATGTGCGTCAGGCCTCTTCCCTGTGGGATCTGGTTAAACAGCAGTATGGGGAATATCTTTCAAACAGCGGAAGGATCATCGGGCAGTTCAATATCCGGCTTTCCCTGTCTGTCAGCAAGCATGTGTTCAATGTGGTGAACAGTTTCATGTTTATTGCCCTGGCACTGCTTATGTATATGAATATACACCGCAGGAAGAAAAATGATATTTTTGTTCTGCTTCTCATTTTTACCTTTCTGTGGCGGTTCACGGTCAGCTTTGGACAGACAATGCTGTGGATCTGCGGCGCATGTAATTATCTCTGGGGCAGTGTGTTTATTCTGGGATTTCTTACTCTGTACAGGAGACTTTTGGATTCTTCTGGAAAAATAAAACATGGCGGCCTTACGGCTGCCGGCATGTTTTTCCTGGGAACAGCGGCCGGATGGTGTAATGAAAATACTTCTGGCGGGGGATTACTGCTGGCGCTTATGTTTGCCCTTAATTTCTGGTCCGGCAGGCGCAAAGAAGGCGCCCGGGGCATTTATCCTTTTATGATTTCCGGTATCCTTGGCATGTGCTGCGGCATTTTGGGGATGATAACGGCGCCGGGAGTAAGAAGCAGGAGCACCACCATGTCGGAGGGGGAATATACGGGGATCGTAGGGCTTTTGTCAAGGACTTACAAAGTTACCCTAAATATCCGGGATCTGTTCTTCCCGGTAATCGCCATTACGGTTATAGTAATTGTGCTTTTGGTGATCCAAAAAAAATTGAGGGAATGGAAGCAGATTCACAAAAATGAAACGGTGCTGTTTTCCACAGCGGCGCTGGCCACCTGTTATGCCCTGGCAATTGCCCCTACCCCTGCCAACAGGGCTTTCTTCGGCGCAGGAGTATTTTTGTTCATTGCCTGCATTCAGGGAATCGTGGATGTGGCAGACCATGAGCAGGCCATAAAGGCGGCAAAATACAGTCTGGTCAGTATTTTGTGTGTCTGGCTGTTTTTTACTTATCTGGATAATCTGGTAAATCTTGCAAGAATTTACAGAGAGGAAGCGGAGAGAGTAGCACTGATCAAGGCGGACAAAGCGGACCCGGATGGAGATGGCATTGTGGTGGTTCCCAAACTGCGGGAAGCCTTTGAGAATCCTTACAGCAATGCCCATGAGTCGGATCTGGAGGATGACAAGGACTTTTGGATCAACCGTTTTTATGAAGTCTATTATGATGTGGGAAATATTACGGCCATTCCAAGAGATGAATGGAATGAGAAATACGGGGAAGATTAAGTATAAGTACGAAGGAGGGGCGGTATATGGACTGGGAAGGATTGTGTAACAGCCCCTGTAATTTATGCCCAAGGGAATGCGGGGTACAGCGGGAAAAGGGACAAATAGGGTACTGTCTGTCGGACAACCGGATGTTTGTGGCAAGGGCGGCCCTTCATATGTGGGAGGAGCCCTGCATATCAGGGGAAAAAGGCTCGGGAACCGTATTTTTTACAGGCTGTAATCTAAGATGCGTTTACTGCCAGAATTATGAAATTGCAAACAAAGTTCCTGTAGGGAAGGAAGTTTCCATAAAGAAGCTTGGGGAAATTTTCTTAAGGCTGCAGGATAAGGGGGCCGCCAATATCAATCTGGTAACGCCGGGGCATCACGTGATCGCAATAGCGCAGGCTGTGCTGGATGCAAAGCAGAAAGGACTTGTGATTCCGGTAGTATACAATGGAAGTGGCTATGAAAAAAGTGAGGTAATAAGAAACCTGTCGGGAATTATAGATATTTTTTTGACAGATTTTAAGTATATGGACGGGGAGACTGCCCGGCGGTATTCTTCTGCGCCGGATTACCCTAAGGCGGCGAAGGCAGCTCTTGGAGAGATGGTAAAGGCGGCAGGAAGACCTGTTTTTGACAAAGAAGGGATGATGCAGGGGGGTGTTATCGTAAGGCACCTGCTTCTTCCGGGACATAAGAAGAATGCAAAAAATGTCATTTCTTATGTATATGAGACTTATAAAGATAATGTTTTTCTAAGTCTTATGAACCAGTATACGCCTTTGGAGCGGGTGAAGGGGAAATCGGAATTTGGAAGTCTTGGCCGTAAGGTTACGAAAAGGGAATATGAAGATGTGGTGGATTACGCCATCGGGCTGGGGGTAAGAAATGCCTTTATACAGGAAGACGGTACGGCGAAGGAAAGCTTTATACCTGCCTTTGACGGTGAAGGCGTGGATTGAGAAAAAACATGAATGGACAGAATAATTCTCCATTTTTTACAGATAATAACTCCATGACCAATGCGAAGCAGGGGATATACAAGTGGAAATGGAGGAAGTAATAAATGAAAGCAACAGGCATTGTCAGAAGGATAGACGATTTAGGCCGTATAGTCATACCAAAAGAAATCAGACGGACTCTTCGGATAAGGGAGAGCGACCCGCTTGAAATATTCACCGACAGGGAAGGCGAGATCATATTAAAAAAGTATTCTCCTATTGGCGAGATGAATACATTTGCAAAGCAGTATGCGGAGAGCCTTTCACAAGTATCGGGACGGACAGCGCTGATTGCAGACCGGGATCAGTTCATAGCGGTGTCGGGAGGATTTAAAAGCATTCTGGGCAAGTCCATCAGCAAAGAGCTGGAGGATAAGCTGAACAAAAGGGAAATGCTGATTGCGTCAAAGGACGATTCAAATTTTATACCTATTACCCAGGATGTGACCGACGAATTCCAGCAGGAGGCAATCAGCCCTATTATCTGCGAAGGAGATATGATTGGCGGGGTTGTATTGATTGACAATGGGGAAAAAGGCAAGATGGGTGAAGTGGAACAGAAACTGATACAGTCTGCCGCAGGGTTCTTGGGAAGGCAGATGGAGCAGTAAATATGGAAAAAATTATGACTGTTCAGAAAAGTCCGGCAAGGTAAAGAAACGCCGGACTTTTATACTGGAGAAATACTGGTGTTAAACATGGTGAGAGCTTCCCGGCAGGAAAAATCCCCCATTTCATAATAATCTTTGGTAGTGCGGTTTAAGCGCTCTATGGCAACGGAACGGTTTGCTTTTTTAGGCTGGTCATTTATGAAACGGATTTCGTCGGTAGCGTATTCCTCATCAAGTTCCGGGTCGTCTTCTTCCTCGTAAAAGGGATCAAACATAAGAACCCGGTCCCCCTCTATTCCTGTCAGAAGTACATAATGCCCTACTTCCAGGAACAGGTAAACCAGAACAACGCCGCCCTTTTCAAGAGCCTCGGTAACAGGACTTCCCGGTGCGATGACAACATCTTTGCCCACATAATGTTCACAGTGGATGGGAAAATTCTTGACCTGGCCGAAGTGGTTGAGCCAGCAGGTAATAAAATTCATGGCGGCTTTTGAGGTGCCGCGCTTACACAACTCGCCCGCTTCATTATAAGTATCCATGCAGTAGAGCATGATAAATTTGACAATATCGGGATAAATCTCCTCCCGGTCAAAAAGGTAGCGGATGCCGTTGAGAACGGTTACAGGTCCGCAGTCATATTCAGATGTCTGGTAATTTAATAAATTCTTCATGGCGTACTCCGGGACTAAATAGTCGTTTATGATTATACAGCGGGTGGGTTCCGCCTTATAATTGTATGGTGCAAAGTGATTGTAATATACCGCTGTTTTGGTTATTTGTCAAGAATGGAGAGGAATATATTTGACAGCAGCAGGCAAAGGGAATATAATGGAAAACATATAATTCATACTAATAAAGTAGGAAATAGATGATATAATAGCTAAGCAGGATATCACAAAACATTTAGGAGGTAAATTATGAGCGGAATCAAGGAAAGTGCATTGGAACTGATTGGAGGGACGCCTGTTTTAAGGCTGAACCGTTATGGGGCAGAGGCGCAAAAAGCACAAGGGGTGTCGATTCTTGCCAAGCTGGAATACTTAAATCCGGCAGGATCAGCCAAGGACCGTATTGCCCTTGCCATGGTGGAGGACGCAGAAGCGAAGGGGATATTGAAGCCGGGGGCTTCGATCATTGAACCTACATCCGGGAATACGGGAATCGGGCTGGCTATGGTGGCGGCTGCAAAGGGATACCGGGCCATACTGACACTGCCGGATACCATGAGTGTTGAAAGAAGGAACCTCCTTGCAGCTTATGGAGCGCAGCTTGTGCTTACGGAAGGCGCAAAGGGAATGACGGGCGCCATTGAGAAAGCAAAGGAGCTTCAGGCATCCATTCCCGGGGCTGTAATACTGGGGCAGTTTGTAAATCCTGCAAATCCCCGGGCACACAGAGAAACAACCGGACCTGAAATCTGGGAACAGACACAGGGCAGGGTGGATATTTTTGTGGCAGGGGTAGGAACCGGCGGAACGATCACCGGGGTAGGCGAATATTTGAAATCAAAGAATCCGGCTATAAAGGTTATTGCGGTGGAGCCGGCTTCCAGTCCGGTTCTCTCGAAGGGGGCAGCAGGTTCCCACAAGATTCAGGGAATAGGGGCAGGATTTGTGCCGGAAGCCCTGAACACCGGGGTATATGACGAGATTATTGCAATAGAAAACGAAGATGCCTTTGCGGAAGGGAAGGCTTTTGCAGTGAGCGAGGGCATATTGGTGGGGATTTCTTCAGGAGCGGCCCTGAAAGCGGCCTTAATACTGGCAAAGCGCCCTGAAAATGCGGGGAAAAATATTGTGGTTCTGCTGCCAGATTCAGGGGACAGATATTTATCTACACCTTTGTTTAGTAATAATTAAATTTTTTTTTGATATTTGTTAATTTTATGCATGGAGAATATTGACATTTCAAGTGACTGACAGTATAATGAACCAACTATTAATAATCTGCATCGCGCGTCAGGGCCTTCCGCACATGCGCCAGGATGCCGGATGCTGTATTACAATAAGCTGGCCCGCAAAGCGTGGCAGCATATGTTTTTGGAGGCAGGAATTATGAAAAAGTTTTTTAGAAATGCTTTAAGCCTTGGGCTGGTTCTGGCTCTTGCCCTTACAGCCGCAGGGTGCTCCAATGCTGATAAAGGCGGTGAAACAGGCAGCACAGAAGGAGAGGTTTCGGAGCAGGCTCCGGCATTGGAGGCCGAAGAAGGGGAAAAGATTGTAAATGTCGGTGTGACAGATTCCCTGGGAGGTGTCAATCCTTTTGTGATGGATCAGACAGAAATCAATAAGTATGCAGTAGGACTTATGTTTCTTCCGCTGGTAGAGCTGGATAAGGATTTAAATTTCCAGTATATGCTGGCTGACTCCATCACTACAGAAGATAACATAAATTTTGTAGTGCATATTGATGAGGCCGCAACATGGTCAGACGGCACGCCGGTCACAGCAGCGGATCTGGAATATACGGTACGCCGCCTTGCCAGTCCTGTTGTGAATAATACGACTTTGATGCTTTATGCATTTGAAGGGACAGGAGATGACGGGTTTGTGGAAGCAGGAGCGGAAAGCGTATCAGGCATCCAGATTATCGATGATAAAACGGTCCAGTTTACTTCCAAGTATCCTATGGCCCTTACGACATTTGAGAACACATATGCAAGGTATTTCCACACGCTGCCCAAGCATGTGATCGAGAAATTCAGCGAAGAGGAGCTTCTGACCACAGACTGGTTCAACAACCCTGACGTTATCAGCGGTCCCTTCTTCTTAATGGAATATGACAACAATCATTATATTTCTTATGTGGCCAATGCGGATTACTGGAAAGGCGCACCGAAGATCGATAAATTAAATATCAAAATTGTAGATGCAAGCCAGATTTATGCGGGACTGCAGTCGGGAGAAATTGACATCACCCACCATACTATGACAGCAGTGCCCCAGGAGGATTTTGACAGTATCGAAGCACTTGAAAATGTTGATACTGTATATGGTACACCCATCACTAACCAGTCTGCCTTTATCCAGACGGCCAATATTCCAGATGCAAGGGTGCGGCAGGCACTTGTTTATGCCATTGACAGACAGCAGCTTGTAGATCAACTCTTAAAAGGACATGGAGAAGTGGTGGACGGTTTCCTTTCGTCAGCAAGTCCATTCTTTGATGAGAGTATAGAGCCAATTGGCTATGATCCTGAAAAAGCAAAGGCGCTTTTGGAAGAAGCCGGGTGGGACGGCAGCCAGACTTTGCGTTTTTATGTGAATTCCGGAGACAATACATTTGTCAATGGGGCCCAGGTGCTTGTGGCGCAGTGGGCGGCAGTGGGAATCAAGGTGGAGGTACAGACTGTGGATCTGGCAACCCTTATGACCATAGCAGGTTCCACAGATTATGACATCATGGCAGTGCAGTACACTTACGCCCCGGTTGATCCTTACCCGGATGTATCCTGGCTTCTTGCCGGAGAAGGAAGCTGGACTGGTTATGCCAATGAGGAAATCAATGAAGCACTGGCAGGAACACAGAATACCAGTGATATGGAAGAAATAACAAAACTTTATTCAATTATAGATAAAAAGGTACAGGAGGACGTACCCATGTTCTCCGCATATATCATCAGCGCACAGGGAGCTGTGAGCAAGCGTCTTAGCGGCGCACAGCCCAGCGCATATGGATTCTTTAACAATGTGCAGAATTGGGATGTCGCAGAATAGGCATAATATCGGGGGATAGCCATGTCGCATTTATTGGAAGTACAGGGACTGACGACAGCTTTTACCGGAGATTACGGTAAAACGGTCAGTGTGGATCACATTCATTTTCGTGTGGATGAAAAAGAAGTGGTGTGCATTGTAGGTGAGTCTGGCTGTGGAAAAAGTGTAACATCACTGTCAATTATGGGTTTATTAGGAAAGGGCGGGGCCGTCACAGACGGCTCTGTCCTGTTTGACGGTAAGAACCTCCTTGCCCTGGCAGAAAAGGAACTGGATCAGATAAGGGGAAATGAGATAACCATGATTTTTCAGGACCCTCTTACGTCCTTAAATCCTGTTTTCACAGTAGGAAACCAGATTACGGAGAGTATCAGGACACATATGCATCTACCAAAGAAAGAAGCCCGGGAGCGGGCTGTGGATCTTTTAAGGAGGGTGGGAATGCCGGATGCCGCCGGCGTCATGAAAAAGTATCCCCACACCCTTTCCGGCGGTATGCGCCAGAGAGTCATGATAGCCATGGCCCTTTCCTGTAACCCAAAGCTTCTGATCGCAGATGAGCCTACCACGGCTCTTGATGTGACAATTCAGGCACAGATTATGGAACTGCTGCGGGAACTTCAAAAGGAGACAGGCATGTCCATGATACTGATTACCCATGATATCGGGCTGGTAGCCAATATGGCGGACCGGGTACTGGTCATGTATGCAGGCCAGATTATAGAGGAAGCGGCGGCAGGGGAGCTGTTTGCCAATCCCAGGCATCCTTATACAAGGGCGCTTCTGGATACGGTTCCCACCATACGGGACGGGGTTGAAAGAGAGCTTGTATCGATTCCAGGCATTGTACCGGAAAACTACGATGATATGACAGGATGCCGCTTTGCAGACAGGTGCCGGTACCGGAAACCGGAGTGCGCCAGTCCACAGAAAGATTATGAGTTTGGTCCGGGCCACAGGGCCAGATGCGTGGTGATGAAGGAAGGGGGAATACCCATATGAAGGACAGCAGAAATACCCCTTTGATTCAGGTGGAAGATTTGAAAATGTACTATCCCGTCAAGGGCGGGATCATCAGCCATACCACCGGATTTATCCGGGCAGTTGACGGTATCAGCTTTTCTATTATGGAAGGTGAGACGTTAGGTCTGGTTGGTGAGTCAGGGTGTGGCAAGTCCACCATCGGCAGAGGACTGGTGGGGCTGGAAAAACCTGTGGGCGGCAGGATTCTTTATGAAGGGAAGGATTTGTCTTTACTGGGAAGAAGGGACATGAAAAGAATCAGAACCCAGTTACAGATGGTGTTTCAGGACCCCTATTCTTCCTTAAATCCCAGAAAGCATATATTTGAAATTCTGGCCCAGCCCATGCTGTATCACAGGATATCTACAAAGGGAACAGTGGAAAAGGATATTTTGAAGATTCTGGATATGGTAGGGCTTTCGAGAAATGTCCTTGGCAGGTATCCCCATGAGTTTTCCGGGGGGCAGAGACAGAGAATTGGAATTGCCAAAGCCTTGTCTTTAAATCCCAGGTTTATTGTCTGTGACGAGCCGGTAAGTGCGCTGGATGTATCAATACAGGCGCAGATACTGAATTTGTTAAAGAGCCTCCAGAAGGAACTTAACCTTACCCTTCTTTTCGTAGGACACGGACTGGGAGCGGTCAATTATGTCAGCAGCAGAGTTGCGGTCATGTATCTGGGGAAAATCGTGGAAATGGGGGAGGCAAAAGAGATATTTAATCATCCGGTGCATCCTTATACAAAAGCCCTTTTAGATGCAGTGCCTGTTCCTGACCCGGAGGAGAAACAAAAGAAGCGTGATTTACTGCAGGGTGAAATAGGGGACAGCGTCCACCCGCCAGAAGGATGCCGCTTTCATTTGAGATGTCCTTATGCTGCAGATATGTGCAGGCAAAAGGAGCCGGAGCTGACTGGAGAGAAGGCTGGAAACGGGCATTATGCGGCCTGTCCGATTGTGATGCAGGATAAGGGGGGACAGGATATTGTCTAAGTATATTATAAAAAGAATCTTAATTGCCATACCTGTGCTGATTGGCATTACGATCATAGATTATGCGATTATGTGTATGGCTGGAAGTCCTTTGGAAATGCTGAAAGGACCAAGGGTGTCGGAGGCGGCTTTAGAAGCCAAGAAAATAGCCCTGGGGCTGGATAAGCCATTTTACATCCAGTATTTTATCTGGCTGGAGCAGCTCCTTCACGGGAATATGGGCTATTCCATTAAATCTTACCAGCCCGTCAGCGAGATGATACGAAGCCACTTAGGACCTACCCTTCTTCTTATGGGAGCCTCTCTGGCCGTCAGTCTTCTTATGGCAGTTCCGGCAGGAATTTACAGCGCCATCCACCAGTATTCCAAAGGGGACTATGCGGTGGTGACGTTTTCCTTTTTAGGAAGCAGTATTCCAGGTTTCTTTTTATCTTTACTGCTAATCTATATTTTTACGGTGAAGCTGGGATGGCTTCCTTCCAGCGGAATGAATACGCTGGGAACAGAGGGAGGCTTTGCCGATACGGCCCGACACATGATTATGCCTGTAATTGTGCTTGCCACTTCCATGGCAGGCAGCAATATTAGATATATAAGAAGCGCAGTTCTGGAGATCCTCCATCAGGATTATCTGCGCACGGCCCGGGCAAAAGGCATCGGGCGCTTTAAGGTGATTAATAAACATGCACTCCGCAATGCTTTGGTGCCTATTGTTACCGTGATCGGTATGGAGATACCTGTATTGTTCGGCGGCGCAGTTATTATTGAGCAGGTGTTTTCCTGGCCCGGTCTGGGGCTTATGACAATGAGCGCAATTACCAGCAGAGACTATCCTGTTATTATGGGTGTGTGCCTGCTGTCGGCAATTGTTGTCCTGTCGGCCAATCTTATTACCGATATTTTGTATGCACTGGCAGATCCTACGATTCAGCTTGATTGATGCATCACCCTGGGACCGGAAAGATGTATCAGAGGACAGACATGGGAAAGAAAATGGAGCGGATAGAGAAAAAGATGGCAAAGAAGATAAAGTATGAAAAGACTGTCATAGAAGGCGTAAAAGATGTGCCGGTAAAAGATATCGCCAGTGAAAGCTATTTCCAGACGGTACTGCGGCGGTTTAAACGCCATCACCTTGCTGTGGCAAGCCTTGCAGTGGTGGCGGTGCTTGGGGGAGCGGCTTTGCTGGCGCCTGTGATTGCCCCCTATCAGCCGGATGAGATTGTGGGCACTTTCAGCGGTGCCCCCTGTAAGGAATTCTGGCTGGGAACGGACCAGATTGGACGGGATGTGTTCAGCAGACTTTTGTACGCCATGCGGATATCCCTGCTGGTGGGAATTATGGCAACCCTGATTTCCACGGTAGTGGGCGTGGCGCTGGGACTGCTGGCGGGATACTTTGGCGGCGCGGCAGACATGATTATTATGCGCTTTACAGATGTGGTCATGTCCTTTCCCTATATTCTTTTGGTGCTGGTGGCGGCGGCTGTTTTTAAGCCGGGACTTTGGAACATCATTTTGATTCTGGGATTTGTAGACTGGCCCGGGATTGCAAGGCTTGTCCGGGGGAATGTGCTGAACCTTAGGGAGACGAATTTTATCAAGGGCAATATCATTGCGGGTATGCCTGTGGGGCATATTTTGTTTTCAGAGATTCTTCCCAACACGGTGGCTCCCATTCTGGTTTATGCAACATCCGTGCTTGCACTTTCCATGCTGGATGAGGCAGCGTTAAGCTTTTTGGGGCTGGGGGTTCAGCCTCCGGCAGCAAGTCTTGGCAATATGCTAAATGGCGCCCAGTCCCTTACAGTGCTGACAAAGCAGCCCTGGCTGTGGATTCCCCCGGGCCTGCTAATCGTGGTGCTGGTGATGGCGATAAATTTTATCGGGGACGCACTTAGAGATGCGCTGGACCCTAACAGCGGTAGAGTATAGGAGAGAGTGTTGCCGCTTAGTTTAAAAGCAATAAACATCCGGAGGAAAGGGTATGTGTCTGCAGGAAAAGTTAGATGAATATTTTGAGTGGTTTCATAAAAACCCAGAGCTTTCTTATGAGGAATATGCAACGACGGCTAAAATCAAGGAGATTCTTAAGACGGAGGGGATTGGAATTCTTTCCTGTGATCTTGAAACGGGCGTTGTGGCTGTGATAGAAGGAGAGAAAGACGGGCCGGTGCAGGCGCTCCGTTGTGACATAGACGGGCTTCCGATTCAGGAGGAAACAGGACTTGGCTATGCTTCCAGATATGCAGGCAGGATGCATGCTTGTGGGCATGACTTCCATATTGTGGCAGGAATTGGATGTGCAATTCTGCTGAATGAAAGGAAAAGTGAGCTGGCAGGCACGGTAAAGATTATTTTCCAGCCGGCAGAGGAAAGTTCTTTAGGCGCATTAAAAGTATTAGAGACGGATGCTCTGGGGGATGTAGAGCAAATTTGGGGGATTCATGCAGACCCCACTAATGAAGCCGGAGTGATTGGCATTCGGGAAGGCTATGTAACTGCCGCAGTTGACAGGTTTGTGATTAACGTCAGGGGAACAGGATGCCACGGCGCCCATCCCGACGACGGCATAGACCCTGTACCTGCCGCTTCTGCCATTGTGCAGGGGTTTCAGACGGTGACAGCGAGAAATATCAATGCTTTCCACCCGGCTTTGATCAGCGTCACAAGAATAGAGGCCGGAAATACTTGGAACGTGATACCGGAAAATGCAGTGATGGAGGGGACTGTCCGCACCATGGACAGAAAAGACCGGATACTGATCGAAAAAAGAATGCGGGAAATTGTGGAATACACGGCCCGCGCTTATGGAGCAGAAGCGGATTTGGAATGGATTGCAGGGCCTCCAGCCACTTATAATGACGGGGAAATGGTTTTGAAATGTGCACAGACAGCAAAGCGGTGTGGATTTCAGACAGTTCCGGAGGAGAGTTCCATGGGAGGCGATGATTTTGCTTTTTACGAAGAAAAGATTTCCGGATGCTATATGAAGATAGGTACGGGAAAGGGACAATTGATCCACCAGCCAGGATTTATGATCGATAAAAAGGTGATTTTTCCAGCCGCCCAATATTTATCTGCGCTTTTTGTGGGAAAGAATTGATTGTAAAACGTTTATGCGATATTGCTATTTTGAAAATTATAAGTGAAAACGTAGAATGTTCCTATTTTAAAGATACTTAACGATGAATGTAGCAGAAGAGTCTGTCAACGTATTGCAGACACAGATTCCGCCATGCGCAAAATGCAGGGAGATAATGAGAAACGTTTTGACGGGATAGACAGGCGTTTTGACAGAATGGATGAACGTTTTGAAAAACTGGAATCCTGTGTCGATGGGAACAGGGACGCAATCAGGGAAATAAACCTGCGTCTTGAAAATGAAATTTGTCCGTCGGTCCGGTGTGTGGCAGAGGGACATTTGGACTTAAGCAGGAAACTGGACGAAGCGTTAAAGAGAGAACCTGAAAGGGAGATGACAATTCTCAGACTGAACTTCGTCGAAGGAGAAATGGGAAGGCTGAAAAAACAGATAGAAATGCGGATATAATTTTATCACAACAGGGTGCCCGCGAAGCGTGGCAGAACTTGTTTGTGCGCTGTCATTTGTAGTGGCAGCGCACTTTTTACTTACAAACGCTGTCTCGCGAAGCGTGTCAGCGTTTGTTACAATAAGACGTCTCGTAGAGATGCATGGACATTTGACTATTTTTCACTCATCTGGTCCAGCAGACGTATTTTGATGTCATATAATTTTTTGGACAGATCCACATATATCTGATGAGGATTTACGAAACGTTTCGTTTCATCCCACAGGGTGTCAAGCTCTCTCTGGCAGTATGCCCGGATATCCATTACTTTAGGAGATTCATAGCAGCATTCCCCATCTTTGAAAACAGGAACCATCAGTTCCCGCAGGGTATAGGAACCACCAGGAAGCCTAGTCTTTTTCCAGGGCTCTAAGGGGTCAAACAAAAGCATGGGTTCCGTTTCGTCAAATGTTTCATCCGTAAGGCAGATTAGATCCGCCTTTATTTTATGGGTGTCCTTTTCATAAACACGGTAAATGGTCTTATTGCCGGGATTCGTCACTTTCTCAGTGTTTTCGGATAATTTTATTTTCGGGATGAAAGTTCCGTCTTCATCCATCACAGCGGCCAGTTTGTAGACGCCCCCAAATGCTGGATTATCTTTTGCAGTGATCAGGTTGGTGCCGACGCCCCAGGAGGTTATGGCAGCTCCCTGTGCTTTTAAGCTTTCGATCAGGTATTCATCCAAATCGTTGGAAGCGGAAATGACAGCATCTGTAAACCCGGCGGCGTCCAACATTTTGCGCGCTTTTTTGGATAGATAAGCCA
This sequence comes from Lachnospiraceae bacterium, assembly GCA_009911035.1. GTDB lineage: Bacteria > Bacillota > Clostridia > Lachnospirales > Lachnospiraceae > Suilimivivens. The sequence goes on along the minus strand of QXWO01000005.1, from coordinate 6,040 downwards.
GGTCGCCGCTGTCTAGGCGGATGCCATAGTAAGTGAGCGGAATATTGGCCGCCCTCATTTCCTGGAACACGCGTATGGCGTTAGGAACACCGGATTTTAAAGTATCATAGGTGTCTGCCAGAAGGATGCAGGCAGTAGGGTACATCTCAGCATAAGTTTTAAAGGCAGTATATTCATCAGGAAAACTCATAATCCAGCTATGGGCATGGGTGCCTTTTACCGGAACATCGAAAAGCTGCCCACACAAAACATTGGAAGTCCCGATACATCCCCCGATAACTGCAGCCCTGGCGCCATAGATGCCTGCATCAGGACCCTGTGCCCGGCGCAGGCCGAATTCCATAATGCCGTCACCTTTGGCCGCATAGCAGACTCTGGCTGCTTTGGTGGCAATCAGGCTCTGGTGGTTGATAATGTTGAGAATTGCGGTTTCAACCAATTGGGCTTCCATAATAGGAGCGATTACTTTGACCAGCGGCTCTCTTGGAAAGATGACGGTTCCTTCCGGTATGGCATAAATGTCGCCGGAAAATTTAAAATCTGCCAGATAGTCTAAGAAATCCCTGTCAAAGATATTAAGGCTGGCAAGATAATCAATGTCTTCTTTGGAAAAATGAAGCTCCTTGATATACTTGATAAGCTGCTCTAATCCGGCGGCAACCGCATAGCCTCCGTCACAGGGGTTATTTCTGTAAAAAGCGTCAAAAATGACGGTTTCGTTTCTGTCTTTGTGTTTAAAATAACCCTGCATCATGGTAAGCTCGTAAAGATCGGTGAGCAGAGTCAAATTTTGTCTGTCCATTGGGAGTCTCCTTTTCTCGCAACTTTTTTACCTACTATACACCTAATTGGACTGGGTGACAAGACAGTGGAGAAAATTTTGTGAACAGTGACATTTGCTTATTATAAAAAGCAGAAATTATGGCTTGAGTGGATACCGGCGGTATGGTACACTTTATAAAATATAAAAATATATAGTAGAGAAACGAAATAGAGGAAACTATTGTGTTAGATAAGAAAACCATTAGAAAATTAGTTAATTCAGCGACATATAATAAAGGGCTTGACCTTTATAATCAGGACAAGGTAAGCACATTTGAGGTTGAAGAGGTGCAGGAGGATAAATTTGGAATCCGGGCGTTGGTGAAGGGAAGCGGGCGGAAGAAGTATAATGTGGAACTTATATATGATGAAGTTTACGATGACCTTATAGAAAGCTACTGCGAATGTCCGGCTTTTTACAGCTATAACGGAATCTGCAAGCACTGCATCGCTGTGCTTTTGGAGTTTGAACATTACCGGTACAGACAGCAGACGATTTATGATCTTATGGGGGAGCCGGCAAAGAATAAGGGACGGCGTCTTAGGGATTATCTGCAGGCTCCGGCTGTTCCGGTCAGGGAGACAACTCCGGCTATGAAGGAATTACTGCGGCGGCAGATGGTAAAAGCAGCCCTGCCCATGATGGGGCAGGACATTTATGGGAGGATAGAACTGGAGCCTATTTTTGACTGCGGCATGGAATACCTTACGGTGGAGTTCAAAATAGGGGCAGATATGAAGTATGTTCTGAAGGATGTGTTTGAGTTTGCTAAAAATATGGAAGTAAACGCGGAACATGCTTATGGGAAAAAACTTAAGTTTGTCCATATGGCCGGGGCCTTTGAACCGATTTCCCAGAAGCTTGCGGAATTTATTGTGAGGTGGGTGACGGAGAACGGGGACAGGTATATCCAATACTCCTATCAGAGTTATGGTTATGGCTATGGGAATTCTTATGTGAAACTGAGGAAAATTCCTCTTGGCGGGGCGGATTTGGAGCAGTTGCTCACGATCGTAGAGGAGCGGCCCGTGACTGCCAATGTAAATGGAACGGGAGAGCGGCTGTGGAGCGTTACAAAAGACAAGCTGGTCCGGAAGATGCAGATAACAGGGAAAAAAGAAGGAATCGAGATAGATGCCGAGCCTTTATTCGGATACTATGGCGCCTATAACGCCCTTACATTCAAAGACGGCCTTATCTACATAGAAAAAAAGGAAGGTCTGATGCCTGTACAGGATTTTTTAAGCTGCATGTCCCAGGTACCGGACCGGAAAATTTATATTGAGAAAGCGGATGTGCCTTCCTTCTGCAGAGAGCTGCTTCCTGTTCTTGAAAAGCACTATGAATGTGAGAAATTGACATTTAACGAGGCGGATTACGGAGTGGAACCTGTCTCCTTTGAGATATATTTAGATGCACCCCAGAAGGATTTTATTACCTGTAAGGTGGTTGCCCTCTACGGGGATAAGAAGTATGAGGTATACAAAAAGGATACGGAAAAGGGAGGAAGGGATATCGTAAGGGAAATGCAGGTGGGGAATATTGCCGCCTCGTACTGTAATGCGTTTGACGAGGCAGAACACGTTATGGTCATTTCCGGAGATGAAGATAAGATTTACGAACTGCTGGTCTACGGGATTTCCAGACTGCAGGAACTGGGTGAGGTTTATGTTTCGGACGCCTTAAAGAGAATGAATGTGGTGTACAGGAGCAGGGTGGAAGTGGGTGTTTCCCTTTCAGGGGATATGCTGGAACTTGGCATTACATCTTCCGAACTTTCCCATGAGGAACTGATAGAAATTCTCTCCAGATATGACCGGAAGAAAAAATATTTCCGCCTGAAAAATGGCAGTTTCATTAATGTGGAAGAAGAGGGTATGCAGACTCTTCTGGAGATGAAACAGACACTGAATCTGACGGATGCCCAGCTTAAAAAGGAGAAAGTGACGCTTCCCAAGTACCGGGCCTTATATCTGGACAGCGAACTGAAAGACAAACAAAACCTGCTGGCCGTAAGAAACCGGGCTTTTAAGGAACTTGTCAGAAATATGAAGACGGTGGAGGATAATGATTTTGAAACGCCGGCAAGTCTTGAAGAGATTCTGCGCCAGTATCAGAAAGCAGGATTTTCCTGGCTTAAGACACTGTGCCATAATGGATTTGGCGGAATTCTGGCAGATGATATGGGGTTAGGAAAGACTTTACAGGTGATTGCATTTCTATTGTCAGAGTTTCTGGAGGCAAAGGCGGACGACAACAGAAGGGCACTGATTGTTGCCCCGGCATCGCTGATATTTAACTGGAAAAGTGAATTTGCACGTTTTGCACCCAGTCTCCCGGTAAAAATGGCGGCGGGCACTGCGGCGGAACGCAGAGAGATTATCAGAAATGCCCAGAGCAGGGATATTATGATTACTTCTTATGAACTTTTAAAAAGGGATATAGAAGAATACAGGGGAATTTACTTTTTCTGTCAGATTATCGACGAAGCGCAGTATATTAAAAACCATACCACACAGTCAGCGAAAGCTGTGAAGGAAATAGAAGCGGGATGCCGGTTCGCCCTTACAGGGACGCCCATAGAAAACAGGCTCAGCGAGCTTTGGAGTATATTTGATTACCTGATGCCGGGATTTTTGTACGGCTATCAGCGCTTCCGGTCTGATGTGGAAGTTCCGGCGGTCCAGAATCAGGATGAGAAAGCCATGAAAAAACTCCAGAAAATGGTCAGGCCCTTTATTCTGCGGCGTTTGAAAAAAGATGTCCTTATGGATCTGCCGGATAAGCTGGAAGAATGTATGTATGCCCCTATGGAAGGAGAGCAGTGGAAGCTGTACTGCGCTCATGTGCAGAGGCTTAGAATGATGCTTGACAAGCAGTCGGAAGAAGAATTTAAGCACGCAAAAATACAGGTTCTGTCAGAACTTACGAAACTAAGACAGTTATGCTGTGATCCTTCGCTTATTTACGAAAATTATGCAGGCGCCTCGGCGAAAACGGCCATGTGTATGGAACTGATTGCAAACGCCGTGGCTGGCGGGCACAAAGTGCTCTTATTTTCACAGTTTACTTCCATGCTGGAAAATCTTCAAAGCAAATTGAGCGAAGAAGGCATATCTTATTATACGCTGACGGGAACCACGCCCAAGGAAAAAAGGCTGAAACTGGTGGAAGATTTCAACAAGGACGAAACCAGCGTGTTCTGCATTTCCCTGAAAGCAGGCGGCACAGGCTTAAACCTGACTGCTGCGGATATTGTGATTCATTACGACCCATGGTGGAATCTGGCTGTGCAGAACCAGGCCACGGACAGGGCCCACCGGATAGGGCAGAAAAACGTGGTAAACGTGTTTAAGCTTATTATGAAAGACACCATAGAGGAAAATATTATCAGACTGCAGGAGAGGAAAAAGGAACTGGCGGAGCAGGTGCTCTCTGGTGAAAACGTAGGAAGCGGAAGCTTTACAAAAGAGGAACTGCTGGAACTACTGGCAATATAAGCCTAAAGAAAACTGGAAGGCAGGGTATCCGCCGCCGCACGGCTGTCCGGCATATATTTTGTGTTCCGGCAGGGGAAACGCGATGTGGGATGTTCTGTTATTCCCGTGGGCAACAAGTCAAGGTCAGGCTTACCTGACCTTGACGACTGCTGCGGGGGCTAATACTCCGCTGCGCTGCAAGATGTACTTAAATGTCAGAAATAGTCAGAAAAGTAAGGCTTCTCTGCCGGAATCAGGCGTTCCAGCCAGGTCAGCATATAGTATTCTGTCTGGATTTTCTCATGTTCATAAAGATAGGAAGGGCGTTTATAGCCCATCAGCATGGTGGTAAGGGTATTGATGTCAAGCTCCACCACATTGATGGACTGGTTGTCCTCCACACATTCGCAGACCGTTTCCCCGTCGTGCCATGAAACCATGTAATCCCCATCGTTCCATCCAGCCGTGCTGTCATGTACCTTAAAGTGTATTTTAAAATCTTCGGGCTGTATCTGGTAAGGGTATTGTTCCAGAAAGTCCCGCACATTCACGATTCTTGCCATGATATAAGGCGAAATGGTTTCCGTGATCTCACTGTCTTCAAACAGATAGGCCATAGGTTCGCCGGAATAATTGTCCCCCTGTACCTGGTCAACCATGGAAAAATGGGCGCTGATGTAGTTCCAGAGACCATAGTTTGCTTCAATGTTAAGATATACCATTTCTTTTATGTGGAAAATGTCGTTGGCAATATAATAGACAACGTACCCCAGCGGTTTGTGGTCTTTATTATAGTAAACGGCGGCAATCATGTCGTCATTGTCCCAGCGCCAGTATTCTTCCCAGGACAAACGATCCCGGATCAGACAGCCGTGGCGCTGCAGTGCAAAATAAGAATGTACATTGTGGTAATCTTCAGAATCCAGACTGACACGCTCCACCATTCCGCCTACCGGGCGGGCTTTTGGAAGCTGGGTGTCTTTTACGGTAAAGGACAGTTTATCGGAAACAATTTCCCATCCCATTTTCCTGTAAAAAGGAATGGAATAGGGGTACAGAAAAGAAATTGGCATCTTTTGCTCATGCATGTAATTAAGCATATGCTTCATAAGGGAATGAATCAGCCCTTTTCCGGTATATTCGGGGTAAGTGGCGACGCCTGTGATGCCGCCCATATCCATGATTTCATCGTAGATATTTACTTTCATGGAATATACTACTATCATGGAGGCGAGCTTTTCTTTGTAAAACCATCCCAGCACATAGGCTTCTTCCAGTATGGGGCTTTTGGCGTATTTGATTTCATCCTGCTGCCATCCTGTCTGGAATAAATCATAGGATGTCACCTGGAAAGCATACTGCAGCAGGGCATTGAACTGCTCCAGGTCGCTTTTGTCAAGTTCCCGCATCCGGAAATCCCCGTTGACTTCAAGGTAAATATGTTCTTCTTTTTTTTCTTCCATAAAATTTGCCTTTCTGAAGATGGATGTAAAACTATCCGTCTTCTGTTTTATTTTACAACAGGAAAAAGGCGGCGTCTATGGATTTCTTTATTCAGCAATAATTGTTGAGTGAAAAGCAAAAAGTGTAAAGAAATAAAAAGTGTAAATGTTAAAATTATATTAAGTTATACAAGTAAAAATAAATATTTTAAAGATGAAAAGGAGCTTCCTGTATAATTCAAGTATAGGGAATTCCAAGAAAGAAGGTTGAGAAAAAAATACCTCAGAGTAAAATA
>QXWO01000044.1 GCA_009911035.1 Lachnospiraceae bacterium | reverse complement strand
GTGATGCTTCCATGATTGTTGAAAACATTTGTTGTCAAGGTTCAGTTCTTGGCTACGAGTTTTATTTTCGTAGCAAAATTGAGGTGGTAGCGGCCTGTGCCAGTTGGCGTTCCCGCGCAAGTACGTTGTTTTGTTCAGAGAAGTTTTATTTGCTAACAAGTTTTTATTGGGGTATAATATAAATATAATAATTTGTGAAACGGTAAGGTAGGCGATGGTATGCTGGCAAAGTATGAAGGCCTTAGTTTGCGGGAGCAGAAGAAAGCAGAGTGGGAGGTCATGATTTGAGGATTTATCTTGATATGTGTTGCTATAACAGGCCATACGATGACCAGTCACAGCTAAAAGTTGCTATGGAAACCCAGTCTAAATTGTATATTCAATCTTTGATAAAAGATAAAAAATTGGAGTTAATTGTATCATATATGCTCAGGTATGAGTGCAGTAAAAATCCGTTTGAAATGCGGCGTAATACAATTTTTGACTTTATGAGGGAGAATGCCTTTGGATATGTAGGTGATGAACGAAAAGAAGCAGTGGAGGCAAAAGCCGCTGAGATTATGAAAACAGGGGTTAAATTTAAAGATGCCTGTCATGTTGCTTCGGCAATTTATGCGAGATGTGAATATTTTATAACTACTGATGTACGACTATTAAAGTATCGTACAGAAGAGATAAAAATGGTGACACCGATAGAGTTTATTACAGATATGGAAGGGGATGAATAAATGGCGATAAGTACTGTTGAGATTTTGAACCGGGGAATGAGATGTTTAACGGAACAGATGGGTATTGTTGAAGCGGAGCATTTTATTTCTGCAATTATTCGAGAAAAATTTGATTATACAAAATGGCAGAGGGATTATTTTGATGCTAAGACGCCAGAAGAAATCAGTGCGGAGGCATCTCATTTTGAGGCGGCACAGCCTTTTGCTGGTAAAGCAGTAAGGCTTTAATATGAGAAAGCGCCGCCTTTCAATCAGTTACACCTTTGTTACACTCATCGAGGGAAGATGGCGCAACCTCCTTTCTTTACTGGGTTTTCGGGCATTTGAGGTTAGCTTCGAATCCTCTAGCGCACGTTTTTGTGCGGTTGCGCACGTTGTTTTTTAGGTAGGCGGAAATGTTGATAAAATGGGCATTTCCGCCTTTTTTTTATTATTTCGTCTTTTGGGTTGATTATACAAAATGGCAGAGGGAATATTTTGATTCTAAGACGCCAGAAGAAATCAGTGCAGAGGCATCCCGTTTTGAGGCGGCACAGCCTTTTGTCAGCGAAGCGGTAAGACTTTAATATGTGACTGGAAGCTGTATTGTTCTTTTACTGTAAATTTTTATGGCATCTTGCATTTTGTATACAGCAGAAGTATAATGTTATCGTCATATGTTGGAAATGGAGGTGGCTACATGGCAAGACCAGTCCGGTGCAGAAGGATATGCTTTGAACCAAAGTATGACAGTTTTTCCCCCTGTGGAGCAGGTCAGACGGAACAGGTTCTGCTGTCAGTGGATGAATTTGAGGCAGTCCGGTTGATTGATTATGAAAAAAGAACTCATGAGCAGTGTGCCAGACAGATGGGGGTGTCCCGTACTACAGTTACGGAAATGTATGAAAGGGCGAGAGGCAGAATTGCGGATTGTCTTGTGAATGGAAAAACACTGTGTATTTCCGGCGGAAACTATGCGCTCTGTGACGGTTCGGCACAGAGTGGCTGCGGAAAAGTATGTGACAGGAAAGATTATGTGGCTGGGAAAGCGGCCGCGGGGAGAAAGGAGACAGGGATCATGAGGATTGCAGTAACTTATGAAAATGGAAATGTATTCCCGCATTTCGGGCATACAGAGCAGTTTAAGGTTTATGATGTGTTGGATGGAAAGGTTATTGAGTCGCAGGTTGTAAGTACAGAAGGAAGCGGGCACGGCGCCCTGGCAGGGATGCTTTCGGAGCGGAAAGTGGATACACTGATTTGCGGCGGAATCGGGGCAGGAGCGCAGACTGCTCTGGCGGAAGCCGGAATCCGGCTTTACGGCGGAGTATCCGGCAATGCGGACGAAGCAGTAGATGCACTTCTTGCCGGAGATCTTCAGTTTAATCCGCATGTCCATTGTGACCATCACGGAGAGGGCCATCATCATGGGGAGGGCCATCACTGTGGGGAAAATAAGGCAGGCTGTGCTGGAAATGGAGGTAACTGTTAATGGCCAGATATGAACTTACTAAGAAGCTCGAAACGGGAAATGCGATTATTGACGGGGAGCACCGGGAACTGTTTGCGGCGGTAAACAAGCTTCTTGATGCATGCAGCAAGGGAGAAGGACGCACTTCCATGGATGAAACAATTAAATTCCTGAATAACTACGTGGATCAGCATTTCTCACATGAGGAACAGCTTCAGCGCAAAAGCGGCTATCCTGATTTTGCATCCCACAAGGCGTTCCATGAACAGTACAAGAAGACGCTTAAGGAAATTACAGCCAGAATATCTTCAGAAGGGCCTACGATCGTAGAGCTTGGGAAACTCAATGGCCATATTAGTGTTTTGGTTTCACATATCAGCATGGTGGATAAAAAACTTGGTGCATTTTTGAACCAGGAAAAGGCGTAGAGATTCGGCGTCTGCTGACGGATGCATCATGAAAGCGCTGCATACCAGCAATTACAAGTATTTAAGAGGGCGGGGCCGGAATTCCGGTAATCCCGCCTTTATGCTTGACAAATTCCATAAAACAGAGTAAAATGAACATTGTTCATATTGGAAAAGAGAGGAGGCAGATATTGAACACAGTTGTTACTTCCAGAGAAGCTATTTTAGATGTAAGCAGAGAGCTGGTAAAGGAACAGGGGTGGACGGCTGTAAACATCAGGGCGGTGGCGGCCGCGTGCGGCGTTTCTGTTGGCTCTATTTACAATTATTTTGAATCCAAATCAGCGTTAACTGCCGCAGTTGTGGAAAGTATATGGTATGATATTTTCCATTTCCCGGAAAATGAAAGTCCCTTTGACAGCTTTGCGGGCTGTGTCGGATGGGCATTTGACAGTATGAGGAAAGGCGATGAAAAATACCCCGGATTTTTTTCTTTACATTCCATGAGTTTTATAGGAGAGGAAAAGTCGGGCGGGCAACAGCTTATGGCACAGGCTTGGGGGCATATCAGAGACAGACTCTATATGGTGCTGCTGAATGATAAGAAGGTACGCAGGGATGTTTTTGATGAACTTTTTACCCCGGAGAAGTTTGTGGAGATTGTATTCTCCCTGATAATTTCTGCACTTTTGCAAAGAAATTATGACTGCAGCGGAATATTAGGGATGATTGACAGAGTAATTTATTAAAGGAAAATTCCCGTAAGGAAACGGGTATTTTTTTGATAGAAAAGTGAACAATGTTCAGAAAGGAAAAATTATGCAGGCAATTGTAGAAACATTATTTGACACCGTATATCTGGCTTCGGTTATCACGATTGGAATTATTATGATCATAAAAAGCGGCAAAAGAAAGCAGTATCGTCTGTTCGGCATTATGGCGGTTGTACTTGGGGCTGGGGATTCCTTCCATCTGGTTCCCCGTGCGCTGGCGCTGTGCACAACGGGACTGGAAAATTTCACTGGGGCTCTTGGACTGGGAAAATTTATTACATCCATCACCATGACAGTTTTTTATGTAATATTATACTATGTGTGGCGGCTCCGGTATGACGTAAAAGGCCAAAACGGTATAACAGCCGCCGTATACCTGCTGTCTGCCCTGCGCATTATTTTATGTCTGTTCCCGCAGAATAAATGGCTTGACGGGAACGCCCCGCTTTCCTGGGGAGTTTACCGCAATATTCCTTTTGCCATGCTGGGACTTATGATCATCCTGCTGTTTTATAAAAGTGCAAAGGAAGCCGGGGACAGTGCGTTTAAGCATATGTGGCTGACCATCGTGTTAAGCTTTGGATTCTATATTCCTGTTGTGCTATGGGCTGACGCAGTGCCTATGATCGGGATGCTGATGATACCGAAGACATGCGCTTATGTGTGGACAGTGCTGATAGGATTTGGGGCAATGAGGAGAGAAAACCAGGCTAGGAATTAAAATATTTATCCCTGTTTTATCCGGTAATCCGTGGGTGTCATTCCGGTAAATTTCTTAAACTGCCTCATGAAATGCAAATCGCTCTCATAACCGCAGAAACCGGCAAGGCCGCTGACGCTCATATTGCTGTTAGCCAGATAATATTTTGCCAGCTCCAGACGGGCGTTTATGATGTCCTGCTGGCAGGAGATACCGAAAAACTGTTTATAGAGATGCTGGAAATGGGAAATGCTTAGGCAGAGGGAAGCGGCAAGTGCGGGGACGGTCCGGGGAGCGGCAGGGTCATTGTATATCTGGGTGCGCAGTCTGGAAAAATCAGGGTAATACTTCTGCCCGCCAGATGGGGCAGAGCATTTTTCAAGTTCTTCCTGTAAAGAATATAAGAAGATATGCATAAATGAATCCAGAATTTTTTCTTTGTGCAGAGAGGGTCCGTGACAGCAGTCTGACATCATCCGCACATATTCCGATAACTTATGGAAATCAAAAGGATACACAACCTGGCACAGAGGAAGGGCAAGGCTCTTCCAAAGGGCCAGGTCTTTTTCGTCAGGGACAAAGTGAATCCAGTCATCATTGTAGCCTGCCCGGTCACAGCCGTAATGAATATGGGTTCCGGGAGGAAAAATGATCAGTGCGTTGGGGTGCACGTCCTGGCGGCATCCATCCCAAACCATCCATGCTTCACACTTGATGAGCAGGATAAGATAGTCAGAAAGCCCCGGATTGTGTTCAATATCACAGGGATTTGGGTGGTGGGAGTCATGGCCGCAGTTTCCTATGGTTATCATAAGATATTTCCTTTCATGAAAAGGGATATTTCCAGTTGTCTGGCAAGGTGGTGGTTTCAAAAAAGCAGATTATATCAGTTGATTGCATTGTAAGCCATTGAAGAACCAGTGTCAATTACTTATCATAAAAGAAAGAATAGGAAAGGTGAGGATGGGAAAATGGAAGATCATGCAGCATGGGCAGAAGGGATTTTGTGCAGGGTAAGGGAAAAGATGGATTGGGTAAGCGAGAAAAACAGGGAGAAAATTCCTTATACCACGGACGAAAACGGCAATTACGATGACCGCTCCGACGAAAGCAGAATCTGGAGCACAGACGACGGCTTAAACTGGTGGACTAATGGATTCTGGGGCGGTATTATGTGGCTTTTGTATCAGGATACGGGGGAGGAACGGTACGCAGAAATTGCCCGGATTTCTGAGAAGAAACTGGAAAAGTGCTTTGAGGGATATTATGGGCTGCATCATGACGTGGGATTTATGTTTCTTCCCACAGCAGTGGCGGATTACCGTCTTACAGGCAATGAGGAATCCAGAAGGATTGCCATGCATGGGGCAAACCTGCTGGCCGGGAGATTTAACCCGGCAGGAAACTTTATACGGGCATGGAACCAGACCGGGGAGGACGATACAAGGGGTTGGGCGATTATTGATTGTATGTTCAATATTTCTCTGCTATATTGGGCATCAGAGGAAAGCGGCGACCCCAGGTTCCGGCAGATTGCCATGCGGCACGCGGACACGGTTCTTGAAAATTTCATCCGGCCCGACGGCTCCGTCTGCCATATTGTGGAGTTTGACCCAGAAACAGGCAAGAGGGTCAAAAGTCATGGCGGGCAGGGCTATGGGGAAGGCTCCTCATGGACAAGGGGGCAGGGCTGGGCGGTATACGGTTTTGCCAACAGCTATTCCCATACAGGGAAAAAGGAATATCTCGATGCCGCCAGACACTGTGCCTGCTACTGTATGGCGAATCTGCCGGAAACAGGGATTATCCCGGTGGATTTCAGACAGCCTGCGGTTCCGGCATGGGAGGATTCCTGCGGTGCCTGTGTGATTGCAGGGGGGCTTTTAGAGGTGGCAGGTCATGTGCCGGAGTTGGAAAAAGACAGGTACATAAGGGCGGCCGTGAAAATTTTAAAGGCCATTGCGGATACAAGGGCGGACTGGAGCAGGGACTGTGACGCCATTGTACAGAACTGTACCGGGGCATACCACAGCGACATCCATCATTTTTCTATGGTGTATGCAGACTACTATTTTATTGAAGCGTTATATAAGCTGACCGGAACCGGTATCTTACTCTGGTAGAAAGAAATTGAGGCAGCGCTGTGCGAAAAGGAGTTGAAACATGAGACAAAAAATTAGAAATCCAATCCTGCGGGGCTTCCACCCGGACCCCTCCATTATCCGGGTGGAGGACGACTATTATATTGCCACTTCTACGTTTGAATGGTGGCCGGGAGTGCGGCTCCATCATTCTAAAGATTTGAAGCACTGGGAGCTGATTGGGTATCCTTTAAACAGGGTTTCCCAATTGGATTTGCGGGGGGTGGGCGCTTCCCAGGGCATATGGGCACCCTGCCTTACTTATGACAGGGGGACATTTTATCTGGTGTATACTATTGTCAGGTCTTTTTACTGCAATATGTATGATACGGAAAATTATCTGGTGACGGCCAAGGATATTCACGGGCCTTGGTCAGAGCCGGTTTCCCTCAACAATTTCGGGTTTGACCCTTCCCTGTTCCATGACGATGACGGGCGCAAGTATATGGTCAGCATGGTGACAGACCATAGGGTACCCCAGAAGTATAAGGGCAGGCTGGTATTACAGGAGTATGATCCGGTGAAAAGGGTCATGACAGGGCAGGCCAGGGATATTTATCAGGCGGATAAAATTTTTCTGGAAGGGCCTCATATTTTTAAGAGGAAGGACTGGTATTATCTGTTTGCGGCGGATACGGGAACAGGGGAAGCCCACGGCCAGACGATTCTGCGCTCTAAAAGCGTATGGGGTCCTTATGAGATGTTCCGGGCAGACTTTATGAACAGAGAGGATGAGAGGGAAGCTTATTCCATTTTAACCAGCAGACACCATGAAGATATCCTGCTGCAAAAGAGCGGCCATTGTGACCTGGTGGAGACGAAGGAGGGCGAATGGTATCTTGTCCATTTGTGCGGAAGGGCATCGAAGGACAGAAACCCGCAAAGCGGTGTACGGTTTCCCGGAAGCCGACGTTATATGCTGGGAAGGGAAACGGCTCTGCAGAAGATGTGCTGGACGGAGGATGACTGGCTGGTGTTAGAGGGAGGCGGCAATACCCCCAAAGAAGAAGTGGAAGGGCCGGAAATATCAGAGGGCACAGAAGGCGGAGCGAAAGCCGCGGTGCAGGATGGAACAGAACAGCCAAAAGAACCGGGGGCGGCGGCAAAAGCATGCCGGCTGACCAGAGATGATTTTGACAATCAGATGCTGAATCTGGATTATCAGTCTCTGCGGATTCCCATGGACGGCCGTTACCTTTCACTGACAGCGCGCCCGGGATGGCTTCGTATGTATGGCAGGAGCGGCCTTTCTTCCAAATTTTCCCAGACGCTGATTGCCAGAAGGATGACCGGATACCATATGACGGCCTGTGCCTGCATGGAATTTGCGCCTGATGTGTTCAAACAGATGGCAGGGTTGATTTTCCTCTACGATACGGACAATTATCTGTATCTCCACGTTTCCCGGGATGAAGACATAGGGAAATGCATTACCCTGCTTAAGGCGGAAAATAAAAGATATGAGTATCTGACAGAATACCTGCCCCTTGGGGAAAATCAGGAAATTCTTTTAAAGCTGGAGATTGAGGAAAATTATGTACAGTTTTATTATGGTTGTGACGAAAAGGAAATGAAGAAGGCAGGGCCGCAGATAAACGCCGGTTTTTTGTCTGACGAAGCCTGTGATGAGGGCTGGTTTACAGGAGCAATGATTGGTATCTGTTGTCAGGATTTGACGGGATTTGGGAAGTATGCGGATTTTGATTATTTTGAAGTGACAGAAAAATAGACTTTTAGCGCTGCATCCTGGACACGCTCTGGCCGGTGATAAAGCAGGTTCTTAAAAAAATGCACTTGGAACTATAAAAAGTGCATTTTTTTTATTGTTCAGAATTGGTATAGTACAATTACAGAAACGGAAGGCCGGCCGGAAGTGGAATGAAAAAGAAATGAAGAATTTCAGGAGGAATAGAGCTATGAAAAAGAAGGTATTAGCAGTTTTATTGACAAGTGCAATGATAGCTGCCACGCTGTCGGGATGCGGCGGCAAGGAAGAATCCGCTCCGGCAGACAGCGGGGCAGAGACAGACACAGCACAGGAATCACAGACGGATGACGCTCAGGCGGAAAGTACCCAGGGCGAAACAGAAGCGGCAGCAGAGGACGCAGGCGGGATTGTTTCCGCACCTACAGAGTTGACCTTTATCTTTGCAGACGGCGATGAAGGGGCAAAGTCCTCCATGAATGAAATCGTGAACAGATTTAATGAAGCATATCCTGACATTACTGTCACAATTGAGCCGGGAAATGGCGGCGCTTACAGTGAATTTATTAAGACGAAGGACAGCGTTGGGGAATTCCCTGATGTTATGGAAATGAGAGACACGGCTATGTATGTCCGGGCTGGAAAACTGGAACCTTTGTCCGACGAGATTGTGTCCCTTTTCAGAACCACCACAGCCTTTGACGGGAAAGTATATACAGTGCCTCTTGGCGGAGAAAATACCAATGGCATTATTTATAATAAAACCTATTTTGATGAAAACGGCTGGACAGAACCGGCTACATATGATGAGTTTATCGCATTGTGCCAGGCTATTGCAGACAAAGGAGATATGGCTCCCCTTGTAGTGGGCGGGCAGGATATCTGGCATATGGGCTTCTGGTTCCATAAAGCTTATAACGACCAGGTACTGAGCAAAGATGCTGATTTTATCAAACACTGCTATGAAGGAACCAAAGATTTTTCTGACGAAACCTTTAAGGCAGCCTTTGAAGAACTCCAGACCATTATGCAGTACGCACAGGAAGGATGGGTGTCCACACCTGACGCGCAGATTACAACTTTCCTTGTAAATGATATGGCGGCTATGATGTATTCAGGTACACATATGTTTTCCCAGATTTCCCAGGCGGACCCGGAATTTGAAATGGGATGGTTCGCAATCCCCAGCCCGGACGGAAAGATGCGTCTGGTAGGAGGCGGTGGAATCGGCGGTCTTGCCATTAGTGCAGAAGCAGCAAAAGACCCTGACAAGAAAGCGGCAGCAGAAGCTTTCATCAAATTCTTCTATGAGCCGGAAAACTACAAAGTTTACTGTGAGACATTAAGCGCTATCCCCTCAACTGTGGAAACTCCTGACCTGGATGTTATGGACGTATTCCAGGAAGTAATTGATGCCAATGCAGCGGCAGATGACCTTGCTCCCATGTGGAACGGAAGAGTTGGCGAGAACGAGCTTCCTCCTGACTTCAGAAACTTTACTTATAAGACATTGATTGAAGTGCTGCAGGGAACCAGAGATATTGATTCCGCCTGTGAAGAACTGAACAAAACATGGCAGGTAAGCATGCAGAGCTTTAATCCCATTACCGGAGTGGGAATTGAATAAATAACAGTGTGGCCAGCAAAATCCCGGACTGTGAAAGCAGTTTCGGGATTTTCTGCCCGCAAAAGCAGGTATTATGGAGGGTTTCTATGAATTCTACAAGTAAAGCAGCGAAAAAGAAAAAGTTTGACAAGACAGCCTTTGCGTTTATCGCCCCGGCATTTCTGTTATTTACATTGTTTATTATCGTCCCGACTGTATCCAGTGTGTATTACAGCTTTACATCATGGGACGGCATTAGCCCTAACGTTAAGTTTATCGGTCTTGCAAATTATAAGGAAATTTTCACCAGCGACCGTTTCGGCAATGCCATGAAAAACACGATTATCCTGACAGTGTTCATTTCCATCTTTGAAAATTCCATAGCTCTGGCCCTTGCGCTGATTGTGGACAATGTAAGGTGGGGGAAGAACTTTTTCAGAAGCGCATTTTATATCCCTGTGCTGATCAGCGGTATTGTGTCAGGGTTTATCTGGAAAATTATGTACAATTACAATTTCGGCACTTTTAACGCAGTCCTCGATAATCTGGGGCTTGAGGCATGGAAGCAGGACTGGCTGGGGAACAGCGCGCTGACCCTTATAATGATTGGGGTGGTTTTAATCTGGAAAGGGGCGGGATACTATATGATTATCTATCTGGCGTCCTTACAGAGCGTATCCCAGGATCTGATTGAAGCGGCCCAGATTGACGGTGCAAGCCCCTGGCAGAGATTTAAGTCCATCACAGTTCCTTTGATATCAGGAGCTTTTACCATTAACTTTACGCTGTCGCTGATTAACGGACTGAAGGTCTTTGACCAGATTAACGTAATGACAGACGGAGGGCCGGGATTTACATCGGAAACGCTGGTATACCTGCTCTATAAAGTCGGATTTAACGAAGGAAGGCAGGGATTCGGTACGGCAGTGGGCATTATGCTTCTGTTTATCATTATTGTGCTGAATACCATACAACAGAAATTTTTGCGGAGCAGGGAGGTGCAGATGTAATGAGGAAAGCACAGAAAAAAGTAAAACCCAGCACATTTGTCCTGTTTGCAGTGACAGTGATTCTGGCATTTTTGTTCCTTTACCCGGTATTCTTTGCACTGATGTCGGCCTTTAAGAGCAATGGCGATATTTTAAAAAGCCCTATAAGCTTTCCAAAGAGCCTGTACATACAGAACTTTAAGGATTTGTTTGCCCAGTCGGATTTCATGACGGCAATTATACATTCCCTATTTCTGACAGTTGTGTCAGAAGTACTGATTGTATTTATTGTACCCATGGCGGCTTACGGCATTGAAAGAAGGCAGAGCCGCGCCACCGCCCTGACGTACACCTATTTTCTGGCAGGGATGATGATTCCTTTTCACCTGTATATGTTCCCTTTGTTTAAGGAGATGAAAATGCTGCATCTGTTCGGGAACATGGCAGGGCCTATTGTCAGCTATATTGCAGGCTCCATTGCTTTCGGCACCCTCCTTTACTGTAGTTTTCTGAAAGGGATTCCCCTGGAGATAGAGGAGGCGGCCATGATTGACGGCTGTACCCCGTTCCAGACATTCTGGAAGGTGACATTCCCTCTGCTTGGGCCCTGTACGGGTTCCATGGTCATTTTGAACGGCCTTGGTATCTGGAATGACTATCTGATGCCTTATCTGGTGCTTCCCAGCGGAAAGGCCAAAACGATTACGGTAGAGATAGCAGGATTTGTTGGCCAGTATACGGCAAGATGGGATATTGTATTTGCAGGAACCGTTATTTCCATTGTTCCGGCACTGATTATCTTCTGCATGTTCCAGAAATATTTCGTAAAAGGAATCACGGCGGGAGCTGCCAAAGGCTGATTGTGTTTTCGTCATAAATTTGCTATGCTGGGAAGGAAATAAGCAGACGGCGGAAAGGAAGATAGAAGGATTTGAAAGATTTGAAAGGCTTCAGCCTCTACCAGAAATTTGCCCTGACAATTATATTGTTGGGGCTTTTGCCTATGGCGGTGCTGGCGACTTTTATTGCCAATAAGATGATCAAGGATTACTCTTCGGCTCTGCGTGGACAGTATGAGCAGGCCGCCGGATATGTGGCGTCCAGTATGGAATCCATGCTGGACTCTTATAATACCATATCTAAAATGCCGTATTTTTATAATTTCGGCACCCACGATGTCTGGGGAAGCTATTTGTCCTTTGACCGTTTCAGGCAGATTTTGTATGGGGAAGGGTATGAGCCGGACACCATGGAGGAGGAGCGGAAAAGGGATATGGGGCAGTTTCTGCAGTATATCCAGAGTGTGGACGCTTATATCAGCGGCGTCCATGTAATTGCACAGGACAGTCATGGGGAAAAGCAGTCCTTTCACTACAGCGTATATAATACTTTTTTCCTGGACCCGGAGCTTTTTGAAAAGAATGTAGCTTATGAAGAAATCGATAAAACGGCAAAGAACCTGATTCTTGCACCGCCCCATACCACTGCTTATTTCTACGGGACGCCGGAAATGGTCTTTACGGCTGCTCGGAATTATTTTGACCTTCGGGGGACGGTGGGCAATACGCCTTACGTGGGAACGATTTTTATTGATGTGGATTTGAAGAAACTGGAACGGATTTTCCGCAGTGTGGCATTTACCGGGAACGAGGTCTTTTATGTGGTCAACGAAAAAAATGACTGCTTTTACAGCAGTTTAGAGGAATTGACCGGGCAGAATGTGGCGGGGGAAATACAGGATCTGGGTGCACAAAAGGACAGACTTATTATCCGCACACCCCAAAACGCTTATGGGCTGTCAGTGATCGTATCCCTGGATCAGGAGACGGCGTTTGGTGATATCAGGCGGATGCAGCAGATGATGTACTTTTTTGTGGCAGTGTCGGCGCTTGCCCTTTTAGCCGGGGCTTTTTACTTTTCCCTGCGGCTTACCCGTCCCATGCGTGAGATGATGGAGCAGATGTCTATGGTGGAAACCGGATACTTTGACATTGAACTGCCTATCCGCTCTAAGGATGAGATCGGTGTCCTTTCCAAACGTTTTAATCAGATGAGCAGTGCCCTTAAAACCTATATCAATCAGTCCTATGTGGCCCAGATCAAGCAGAATGAGGCGGAGCTTACCGCACTGAAATCCCAGATTTACCCGCACTTTTTATACAATACGCTGGAGATTATCCGAATGACGGCGCTGGAAGATCAGGGCGGGGAGCGGGTGCCGGAGATGATAGAGGCTCTTTCGGAGCAGATACATTATCTGATTGGCCCCATGCAGGACATGGTGCCCCTTGAAAAGGAAATTGATATTGTTAGTAAATATATCTATCTGCTGAATTGTAGAATCAGCGGAAAGGTGCAGCTAATGGTGAAGGCCCGGGGAGGGTCTAAGATACAGGTTCCCAAGCTGATTTTACAGCCCATTGTGGAAAATGCCTATGTCCATGGAATCAAGCCTAAAAAAGGCAAAGGTTGCATCATGATTGAGACAGCGGTTAAGGACAGGCAGCTAGAAATTTCCGTGATGGATAACGGCGTGGGCATGGACGGGGAAGAGATAACCAAGATTCTGTGGCTTTTCGAGAGCGATGAGCCGGGTATAAAGAATGAATACAATTGGCAGAGTATCGGACTTAAAAACGTGCATGACAGAATACGTTTCCTGTATGGGGAAGAATATGGAATACGCATTACAAGCACTCAGGCGGTGGGAACCATGGTTCGGATACTGCTTCCCCTGCAAAGAAATGAGGACAGCGGCTGGGCAGGGGATGTGATGGAATGAAAAGATAGGGGGCAGATATGATTCGGATGATACTGGCAGACGATGAACCTGTGATCACAAGGGGGATCCGCAGGCTTCTTGACTGGAAAACGCTGGGAATTGAGATAATCGGAGAGTATGGGGACGGAAGGAGTGCGCTGGAAGCTATTGTGCGGGAACGGCCGGAGATTGCGCTTTTGGATATTTCCATGCCCGGACTGTCCGGGGTGGAGATATTAAAGGAGTGCCGGGCCATGGGCAACGGGGCAGCGGTCATATTCATCAGCGGGTTTCAGGACTTTGAATATGCCAAGGCGGCACTGGAATATGGTGCCGCTGCCTACCTGCTGAAACCTGTCATAAGGGAAGAACTGCTGCGGGCAATTGAAAAGAGCATCTATATGGTGATCGGTGAGGAAGCAGCAGAGCGGGTAGAGGTGAAAGAAAATACGGCAGACTCCGGCATTAATTATGAAATGCTGGTAAAAAACAAGGAGGCGGGCTATGTGCCTGTTTATGCCGATATTGTATATAATAAAGAGGAGGACGACCAGATCAGGAAGCTGATCCACTTTTCCCTGTTCAGCTTTCTGGAAGAATACTTAAACGAAACAGGGAAAGGGATCGTATTCCAGAAAAACGAAAAGATTGCCTTGATTTTAAAAGAATCGGCCTGTGGAAAGATTTGTACAGAGGTGGAAAGTATCTGGGCGGAATCTCTGCAAGTTACAGGTCATACCACCTTTTTTGTGATTGGGGACATGGTCAGCGCCATGAGCCAGATACCGGGGATGTTCCAGCAGTGCCTTGCAAGGAGCGGTTATTTGTTTTTTGCAGATAAAATACCGGTTCCGGTCATCGGTCTCCATGATAAAGTATTTGCCGGGAGAGGGGACAGCGGCCTGCTGGGGGAACTGCGTCAGAAACTTTTCGAGGCCATTGTAGCCCAAAATGAAGCAGACATGAAAGAAATCTCCGGTCAATATGGGAAGCTTGTACTGCGCCTGGCGGAAGGGAAGAAGGAGGACGCCTGCTTCTATTTCTGTACAGCGGCCCGTTTCCTGGAAGAAAGGTGCGAAGCTTTTGCGCTGCCGGGACGAAAGCTGGAAATGAAGGAATTGCTTGAAAAGAGCCGGAAGTGCGGACGGTTTGGGGAAATGGAAGCACTTTTTGAACAGGAGTTTGCCGGATATCTGGATACCATCAAGGCAGCAGCCATAAACAGTGACAAAAAGGATATTTTGAAAGCAAAGGATTATATAGAAAAACACTATATGGAAAATCTTTCTCTTAACGTGCTTGCAGAGGAGATCCATATGAATCCCTATTATTTCAGCAGCTTCTTTAAGAAAAACACAGGGGAAAATTTCAAAGACTATGTGAACCGGGTCCGCATAGAACATGCCGTTCCCATGCTGATCTCCACGGATAAAAAGACCTATGAAATTGCGGAAAAAGTGGGATTTGGGGATATCAGGATGTTTAATGCGGCTTTTATGAAAATTTACCGGGAGACCCCGGGCAGTTACAGGAAAAGGGTACGGGAAATTTGAGAAATGTTTGCAGAAATAGAAAAAGAGTATTATACTTGGGGGACAGGCAGACCTATGGCAAAAAAAGGATGGAGGATGCAGGAGTATGGCGGCAGGGCAGAAGAAGATTGCGGCAATCAATGATTTGACTGGTTTTGGGAGATGTGCGCTGACGGTGGCCATTCCGGTGATCTCCCATATGAAGGTGCAGTGCTGCCCGGTGCCTACGTCTGTTTTGTCCAATCATACCGGATATGCGGAGTATTTTTTTGATGATTACACGGAGAAGCTGCCGGATTATCTTGCCATGTGGAAGAAGCTGGATTTGCAGTTTGACGGGATCATGTCGGGATTTCTTGGGTCAAAGGAACAGATTGGCATCGTGGAGGCGTTTATCAGGGAATTTTGCAGAAAAGACACGATCGTGGTCATTGACCCTGTGATGGGGGACCACGGGAAGATCGCCGGGACGTATACGGAAGAGATGTGCACAGAAATGCGCAGGCTCGTGTCCATGGCGGACATTATCACTCCCAATCTGACGGAATGCTGTAAGCTGACGGACACGCCTTACAGGGAGCGGGGATGGAAAAAGGCAGAACTTCTGGCTATGGCGGAGAAACTTCACGGGATGGGACCGGATAAGATTGTGATTACAGGTATACCCCAGGGGGAATTTATAGCAAACTATATGTATCAGAAAGAGGAGGAACCGTCCTTGATCCGCACCCACAGGGCCGGCACGGAGAGATGTGGAACGGGGGATTTGTTTGCGGCGGTCATTGCGGCGGATGCGGTCAATGGCGTACCTTTTGTTAAATCGGTGAGGAAAGCATCTTTATTTATCAAGAAATGTATGGTAAAATCCATGGAAATGGGAATTGAACAAAAGAATGGAGTGTGTTTTGAGGAGATATTGCACCTGTTAAGGACATAAAATTAGAGGTGGATATGAAAAGATTTCTGGACTGTTTATTTAAAATCATATTTGGACGCACACTGATCATCATATTGATGGTGCTGCTGCAAATACTGGCGCTTCTGGGCAGCTTTTTTGAACTGCGGACTTATTATCCGTACATTTGGGAAAGTATGTATGTTCTGGGAGCCCTTTTGATTATTTTCATTATAAACAGGGACGAGCCTGCGGAATTTAAATTGAGCTGGATTATTCCAATCTGTCTGTTCCCGGTGCTGGGGGCGCTGATTTATGTGTTTGTTATGGGAAACTTCGGGGGGATCGGCCTGAAAGCCAAGCTGGGCAGGCGCATAAAAGAGACGGAAGGAATGCTCTTTTCCGATGACATGACCAACGAAGCCATAGGCGGGTGCCCGGAGGCTTTTCAGGGATTTGCATTTTATATGGAAAATAATGCAGGATTTCCTGCATATCACAGTACCAGCGCGGTTTATTATCCTTTGGGAGAAGATAAATTTGCGGATTTGTGTCTGGAATTGAAAAAAGCACAGAAGTATATCTTTTTGGAATACTTTATCATCGAGCGTGGGAAAATGTGGAACACTGTGCTGGATATTTTAAAGGAAAAGGTAAAAGAAGGGGTGGAAGTGCGGGTCATGTATGACGGTATGTGTTCCATTATGCTTCTTCCTTACCAATATCCCCGGGAATTGAGACAGTATGGCATAAAGGCCAAGATGTTTGCGCCTATTGTGCCCTTTTTATCCACCACCCAGAATAACCGGGATCACAGGAAAATTGTGGTGATTGACGGGAAGGTAGCCTTTACAGGGGGTGTGAACCTGGCGGACGAATACATCAATGAGGTGGAGCGGTTCGGTCACTGGAAAGATGTGTCCGTTAAAATTACCGGGGATGCGGTGAGAAGTTTTACCGTAATGTATCTGCAAATGTGGAATGTATCGGAAAAAGGGGAGGAAAATTACAAGAAATATTTGAAAAATATTGTATTTGAGACGCCCCTTTATCATGACGGGTATGTGATTCCTTACGGGGAGACGCCTACAAGAAGCGCGGAAGTGGGAAAGACCGTCTATGAATCCATGATTGACGGAGCTGCCCGGTATGTGCATATCATGACACCGTATTTCATTGTGGACCGGGAATTTCTGGATACCATGCGCTACGCTGCCCGCAGGGGAGTGGAGGTCTCCATGATCCTCCCCTATATCCCGGATAAAAAGGTTGTCTATTATATTGCAAGGACCTTTTACCCGGAGCTTTTAGGGGCAGGTATCAGGGTGTATGAGTATATGCCCGGATTTGTCCACGCGAAAGTTTTCGTCTCCGATGATATGTGCGCCACCGTTGGCACCATCAATCTGGATTACAGGAGTTTTTACCATCATTTTGAATGCGGCGTTTACTTCTATGACAATTCAGTGATCGCTAAAATTGAAAAGGACTTTCAGGATACCCTCCTTAAGTGCCGGGAGGTGGATTTTGATTATTATAAAAAAATTCCTCTTTATCAAAAGGCAGTAGGGAGAGTGTCAAGGCTGCTGGCGCCTTTGCTGTAGGGGGAAAATTGGGAGGCTTATCTTTGCATTGTATAAAACAAAACAGCGTTTGTAAAAAAGTAGATAGAAATATCTGCTTTTTGTTGTATAATTGAAAGATAAAGATAAAAAAGGAAGTGGTCCTATGCAGGGGATTTTATATGACGCTACAAAAGTGAAGGTTTGTCAGGCTTTTTATGATATCTGCAATTATGCAGAACTTCCGGCGCAGTGGTCGGATGAGCTTTGGATGGATATTTTGTCCCGGAAACCAATTTATAAGGAACTGATTTATTATATTGAGCATCACACGTTTCTGGATGAATTGAAAGTGTGCGGTTATTCTCTGTGTGATTTGTATGTGTGGCAGATGAACCGGTATAATCTTATCAAAGACACGGGCAAAAATTCCCGGACCTGCAACAAGGAAAAGATGGCAATGCAGGCATTTAGAACGATGGTGGATTTAATGGATGATCCAAAAGAGTACAGGAAAAGGCTGGAGGAAGGACAGGGAACAGATAAGCTGTAAGGGCTGGATCTATTCCCATGGGAGGCAGAATGACAAAACAGGAATTTATGACAGAACTGCAAAGAGCATTAAACGGCAGGATGGGCAGCGCCAAGGCGGCGCCCCATGTGTCTTATTATCAGGAATATATTGAAATTGAAATGCGCAAGGGAAGGCAGGAGGAAGAAGTTATGGAAGAACTGGGCAGCCCCCGTCTCCTTGCGAAAAGTATTTGCGAGGTCAGCGACAAAGAGGCGCCGGACGCGCCATATGGGGTGAAGCTTTCCCGCCGGGCAGACAGGATTGCCTTGTTTGGGGCAGCGGTTGGGAAGGAGTGCGCAAAGCTTTGCGTGAAAGCAGCAGAGAATGTGAAGAAGTGGATGAAAATGTAAAAGCCTGCCAAGGAGTTGACAGGCTTTACAGGGGAGTATAAATAGTTAATATAAGGGTTGTAAATAGGAATTGAAGGGGTTTCCTGTTTACAAATACATTATAGCTTATATTCCTATTTTATGCAATATTAATATAGTACAAAAGTACCACAAAAAAATCGGCCCAAAATTGTGCACTTTCAATAAAAAAATAGGTACTAAAGTACTAAAAATAGAAAGAATAAAAAATTTTCAATTAAGCAATACTACTCCTGTAACCTAAAGAATCAGGAGGAAACAAATATGTCTAAGAATGATTATCAGAACAACAACCAGAACAATCAGAACCAGGAGAACAAATCCAGCCAGAACAGTCAGAACAGCCAGAAGAACAGCTCTTCTAATTCTTCTAACTGCAAAGACAGCAACAAAAAGAACAACGAATTCTAGTGGATTTGGAGAGAGGGCGCCCCTGCGGGCGCCTTTTTCGCTGCCAGAAATCAATGAATTGTCAGGCGTTCAATGGATTGTTTCTATACAAAAAATAATGATTGTGATATAATTCTATGGAAATTTATCTGAAATGAGGTACATATGAAGCGATATGAGTTGATAGCGCCCTGTCATTTTGGGCTGGAATCTGTTTTAAAGCGTGAAATTACGGATTTAGGATATGATGTTGTGAAGGTTGAGGACGGCAGGGTGACGTTTATCGGGGATGCCGAGGCGGTGTGCCGTGCCAATATTTTTCTGCGGACTGCGGAGAGGATTCTGATCAAAGCGGGAAGCTTTAGGGCGGAAACCTATGAGGAGCTGTTCCAGGGAACTAAGGGGATCGCCTGGGAGGAGATGATTCCTTCCGACGGGAAATTCTGGGTCACCAAGGCGGCCAGCATAAAAAGTAAACTTTTCAGCCCGTCAGACATACAGTCGGTGATGAAGAAGGCCATGGTGGAGCGGATGAAGGAAGTGTATCATACCCAGTGGTTTCCCGAAAGCGGGGCGTCTTATCCTATCCGGGTATTTTTGATGAAGGATGAGGTGACGGCAGCGCTGGACACCACAGGGGAATCTCTCCATAAAAGAGGATACCGGAAATTAAGCGCCAAAGCGCCGATTGCGGAAAACCTTGCGGCGGCCCTTATCATGCTTACCCCTTGGAAAGGGGACCGGATTCTGGTGGACCCTTTTTGCGGAAGCGGGACTTTTCCCATTGAAGCGGCCATGATGGCGGCAAATATTGCGCCGGGAATGAATCGAAAATTCACGGCCTGGGAGTGGAGCCATCTGATACCGGAGCGGGAATGGCGGGATGCCCTGGAGGAGGCCCGGGAACAGGTCATACCGGATGCCTGCACGGATATACAGGGGTACGACATAGACGAGGACATGGTGTATATAGCAAGGGAAAATGCGCGTCTGGCAGGGGTGGAGAAGATGATACATTTCCAGAGGCGCAATGTGGGGGATTTGAGCCACAGTAAAAAATACGGGTTTGTCATCACCAATCCGCCTTACGGGGAGAGAATGGAGGACAAGAAAAACCTGCCGGAGCTATATGGAATGCTGGGCAGACAGTTTAAAGGACTGGATGCATGGTCCCTTTATGTCATCAGCGCCTATGAACAGGCCCAGGAGGCGCTTGGAATGAAAGCAGCTAAAAACAGGAAAATATATAATGGGATGATGAAAACATATTTTTATCAGTTTCCCGGACCGAAACCGCCGAAAAGGAAACAGCAGGAGGACAAATGCAATCAGATTTGATGAAAAAGGCGGCCCTCTTTGGCATAGTATTTTTTGCGGCCGCCATGGGAATCATGACAGGACTTTCCCTGAAAAAAGCGGCAGAACTGAAAAAGGCGGAAAGGCTAAGAGCGCAGGAAGAGGCTGCCCGGAAAGAGAATGAGGCATATACCCTGACCTTTGACTTGGGACAGGCGGATACCAGCTATCTGCGCATTCCTGTACCGGAGGGATGCAGCGCGGAGGATATCCAGGTAGAAAACCACTACATGGACAGGGCGCTTTATGTCCTTATTCCCGGGGCGGAGGAGAATTTTTACAGGGAAAATGCTGTCTCAGGCAACCGGGAGGAGATTGTCCAGGGGGCTTTTGAACCGGAAAAAGAAGGCGTAAAATTAAAATTCCAGTTGACGGGAATTTTTGAATACCGTACTATTCTGGAGAATAATGATTTATATATCAGTTTTTTGAGTCCAAGGGAGGTCTATGACAGGATCGTGGTAATTGACCCTGCCTGCGGCGGCATGAACGCCGGATATGAGCAGGATGGGATCAGGGAAAAAGACATTAGCCTCCAGATTGCCGCAAAATTAAAGGAAAAGCTGGATGAGACGGACATAAAGGCGTATTATACCAGAATGGACGACTCCAATCCGGGAGAAGAAATGAGGGCGGCACTTGCCAATGATGCAAAAGCGGACATATATATACGGATACAGGCGGATGCCAGTGAGGATAGTTCTGTATATGGCATTACCACTGTTTATAATGGGGATTTTTTTATACCCGGCTTCGGAAACCTTGAGCTGGCAGACAGTCTGGAAAAAGAAGTGGTGACCAGTGTCAGCGGAAAAGCGTTAGGGTTGATGGAAGCAGAGGCAACGGAACATGCAGTCAGACATGTGATGGTTCCGGCCGCGGCTGTTAAGGCAGGCTTTCTTACCAACCAGCAGGAAGCAGCGCTCCTGGTGCGGGAGGAGTATCAGGATAAGATTGCGGAGGGCATTTATAATGCCATCATAAAAGTTTTGGAACAGATAGATTGACAGAAAGGATGACATACATGCAGAAGATTATTTTTGCCACGGGAAATGCCGGAAAGATGAAAGAAATCAGGGCAATCTTGTCAGATTTAAGGCTCCAGGGCAGTCCAGCGGAGATTCTTTCCATGAAAGAAGCGGGAATCAATGCCGATATCGAAGAAAACGGCAGAAGCTTTGTGGAGAATGCAGTGATCAAAGCGAAAGCGGCAGCGGATGCCTCGGGTGAGCCGGGATTGATCGTCCTGGCAGACGACTCGGGGCTTGAGATAGACTTCCTTAATAAAGAGCCGGGGATTTATTCCGCCCGGTATCTGGGGGAGCACACTTCTTATCATGAAAAGAACGGGAACCTTCTTGACCGCCTGAAAGGTGTTCCACAGCAGGAGCGGACGGCCAGGTTCGTCTGCGCCATTGCCTGTGTACTGCCGGACGGACACCTCTTAACAGAGCTGGCCACAGTGGAAGGCTTTATTGGCTATGAGGAAAAGGGGGAAAACGGCTTTGGCTACGACCCGATTTTTATAGTGCCCGCTTACGGAAGGACCACTGCGGAACTGACAGAGGAAGAAAAAAACGAGATCAGCCACAGGGGAAAAGCGCTCCGGGCCATGAAAGAACAGCTAGAGCAGTATTATGAAAAGTGATAAGGTGAAAACAAAGAACAAACGCTGCTGCGCTTTGGACGCCGGATTTTTGCATAAAAGTTTGTATCTGCGTTATATCCGCAAACTTGAAATGCGCAAAAGCAGCGCAGAAATGAGGACATTTATGAAAGTTTTGATTGTCAGTGATACCCATCGCAGAAATGACAATTATATCAGGGTTCTTGAGAAAGTGGCGCCTGTAGATCTGGTGATTCACTGCGGCGATATCGAAGGCAGTGAATACTTAATTGCAGAAAGCGCCGGATGCCCGGTGCATATGGTAGTAGGAAACAACGATTTTTTTTCAGACCTGCCTAGGGAAAAGGAGTTTGAAATAGGAAAATATAAGGTCTGGCTTACTCACGGACACAATTATTATGTTTCCATGAGCAATGAAAATATCAAACATGAAGCCCGGATGCGTGAAGTGGACATTGTTATGTACGGTCACACCCACAAACCTGTCGTGGACATAGACTGCGGTGTGACGGCCGTCAATCCCGGAAGCCTGACCTTTCCCCGGCAGGAGGGAAAACGGCCTTCGTTTATCATTATGGATCTGGATAAAAACGGCGACGCACATTTTACAATTAACTTTTTGTAAATTTTTTTGTAAAAATTATGAAATTCCTGTTGACACAGTGGAAAATGTATTTTATAATATGTCTTGCGTTGCGTGAGTGTCAGCAGGTAAACCGGCGGGGTGTGGCTCAGCTTGGCTAGAGCGCCTGGTTTGGGACCAGGAGGTCGCAGGTTCGAATCCTGTCACCCCGATTAGAACGCATATTATATGCGGGTGTAGTTCAATGGTAGAACACCAGCCTTCCAAGCTGGATACGTGGGTTCGATTCCCATCACCCGCTTTTGCATATGAAGTATGCAGCCTGCCGCGCAGGCGAAGCGCAGAGGATTTATTCCTGCCCGGTATATGAATATGCAGATGTGTCCATAGCTCAGCTGGATAGAGCAACGGCCTTCTAAGCCGTGGGTCGGGGGTTCGAATCCCTTTGGGCACGCTGGAAGATATATTAATATCTTGCTACAATAAAGCGTCTCGCGGAGTATGAGAGCGTTTGTTACAATAAGACGTCTCGCAGAGCGTGACGGCGTTTGTTATTATGGTGGGTATGGCGCAGTTGGTTAGCGCGCCAGATTGTGGCTCTGGAGGCCGAGGGTTCGAGTCCCTCTATCCACCTTTTACCAAGGCTTGTCTAAGGGCAGGCTGTTGTCCGCAGGATGGGCTTGGTGTTTTGATGGGCTATCGCCAAGCGGTAAGGCACAGGACTTTGACTCCTGCATTCGCTGGTTCGAATCCAGCTAGCCCAGCTAAATATACGGGCCACTAGCTCAGGTGGTAGAGCACTTGACTTTTAATCAAGTTGTCCGGGGTTCGAGTCCCCGGTGGCTCACGAAGTAAAATCACTCGTAAATCCTTATTTAAAAGGCTTTGCGGGTGTTTTTATTTACAATAGGTGTCTTTAGAAGATGAGGAAGAGGAGGTTACATATTATGGAAGTTAAGAAAACGGAACAGGAAAATAAGATGGGAGTCATGCCAGTGAACCGGCTGCTGATCACCATGTCACTGCCTATGATGATCTCCATGCTGGTTCAGGCTCTTTACAATGTGGTTGATAGTATTTTTGTGTCGAAGATTAATGAAAATGCGCTGACTGCTGTTTCACTGGCGTTTCCGATTCAGACGCTGATGATTGCATTAGGAGCAGGGACGGGGGTGGGCGTCAATGCTATTTTGTCTAAGTCCCTTGGGGAGAAAGATTTTGACAAGGCGGATAAATCGGCGTCCAATGGTGTATTTCTTGCGCTGGTGAACTATATTATTTTTCTGCTGGTGGGGATTTTTGTGACGGTCCCCTTTTACATGAGCCAGACGAAGGACACGCAGATTCTGGAATACGGAAAACAGTATTTAACGATTGTGTGCTGCTGTTCTTTCGGTATGTATACCCAGTTTATATTTGAGAGACTGCTCCAGTCAACGGGCAAGACGTTTTACACCATGATCACTCAGGGAACTGGTGCCATTATCAATATTATTTTAGACCCCATTTTTATTTTCGGCTATTTGGGCATGCCCCGCATGGGTGTGGCCGGGGCGGCGGTGGCTACGGTGATTGGACAGATCGCTGCAGGTATTCTGGCAGTTATTATCAACGAAAAGAAGAATACGGAGATCAAACTGCAGATCAGGGGCTTTAAGCCTGACATGAAAATCATAAAGCAGATTTATCAGGTGGGGATTCCTTCTATTATCATGCAGTCCATTGGGTCTGTTATGACTTATGGGATGAATCAGATTTTGCTGGCATTTACCTCCACGGCAGCGGCAGTATTCGGCGTGTATTTTAAATTGCAGAGTTTTATTTTTATGCCTGTGTTCGGGCTGAACAACGGTATGGTACCCATTGTGGCATATAATTATGGTGCAGGCAGGAAGGACAGGCTGATAGAGACGGTTAAGCTCAGCATTATTTATGCCATGTGCCTTATGGTCATAGGGTTTCTGGTATTCCAGCTTATGCCCGTTAAGCTGCTTATGCTGTTTGAGGCTTCGGAGACGATGCTTGCCATTGGCGTGCCTGCCCTTCGGACCATCAGCTACAGTTTTCTGCTGGCAGGCTTCTGCATTATCTGCGGAACCATGTTCCAGGCCCTTGGAAACGGGGTGTACAGTATGGTGGTCTCTATTGCAAGGCAGTTGGTGGTGCTGCTTCCGGCGGCTTATCTTCTGTCCCTGACAGGGGAAGTGGCTTATGTGTGGTGGGCATTTCCCATCGCGGAGCTTATGTCTCTGGGACTTTCGGTATTCTTTATGATACGGATTTATAACAAGGTAATAAAACATATAGGAAAAAGTTGACAGAGCATTCCCGGAATGTTAATATACTTTACGTGGGTGTTTTCATCCGGTATACCGGATGGAGATGAGCGGGTATGGCGGAATTGGCAGACGCGCCAGATTTAGGTTCTGGTGGGAGACCGTGCAGGTTCAAGTCCTGTTACCCGCACAACTGACAGCAGCGGTATTCATGAAGGATGCCGCTGTTTCTTATATTACAATAAGCTGGCCCGCAGAGCGTGGCAGCGTTTGTTACAATTAGCCGGGCGGCTGTGGAGAAAAGGCCGGAGCACTGTTACAAAAAGGGGTGATGATTTTATTATGAAATATACACAGATTGTATTTGACATTGACGGGACGCTGATCGATACAGAACAGGCGGTGCTGTGTTCTTTTCAGGATACGGTAAAGGAACTGACAGGGAAAACCGTGCCGATTGAAGAATTGACGTTCTGTCTGGGAATCACCGGGGAGGATGCGCTAGAGAGGATCTCCATGGAAAATGTTCCTGAGGCTCTGGATTTATGGATAAAAAAGCTTATTGCATGCAATCATATGATGTCGGTATTTGAGGGCATACCGGAGCTGTTGGAAGAACTTAGGGCGAGGGGGATCAAGATGGGGATCGTCACCTCAAAGACACGGGTAAGCTTCAAAAATGATTTTGAATCTTTTGCTATTAAGGAGTATTTTACCACGGCAGTCTGCGCCGACGATACACAGGAGCATAAGCCCATGCCGGGACCGCTTCTTAAGTATATGGAAGTGACGGGAGAGGCTGCGGAACGTCTGCTTTATGTGGGTGACAGTGTCTATGACAGGGAGTGCGCGAAAGGCGCAGGCGTGGACTTTGCCATAGCAGGCTGGGGCAGTAAGGGAAGGGTAGGAGAGGCGGAATACTGTCTTGAAAAGCCGCTGGATCTGTTGGCAATTTTCAAACACGCTTGAGGGAAAAGAGGAACCGGATATGCAGCAGAATGATAAAGAAAAGCGCATGGCCACGGAAGGAATCGGAAAGCTGATGGTGAGCATGGCAATTCCTGCCGTCATTGCACAGATCATTAATATTTTGTACAGTATTGTGGACAGAATTTATATTGGACACATTGAGGGTGTGGGCATGGAGGCCCTTACAGGTGTGGGAGTCACCTTTCCCATCATAACGCTGATTTCAGCATTTTCCGCTTTTGTAGGGGCGGGAGGCGCCCCCCTTGCGTCCATATGGCTTGGAAAAGGCGACAGGAAGCGGGCGGAAACGATACTGGGCAACGGCGTGACCATGCTGGTATTTTTCACGGTGATACTGATGGCATTTTTTTACGGGTTCCAGAGGCCGCTGCTTTATATGTTCGGGGCCAGCGACGCAACCATCGGCTATGCGTCGGATTATATATCCATTTATCTGGTGGGAACCATATTTGTGGAATTTGCCCTGGGGCTGAACGCCTTCATTATTTCCCAGGGACGGTCCAGAACGGCAATGGCGGCGGTTTTGATCGGTGCGGCGGCCAATATTATCCTTGACCCCATTTTTATATTTGTCTTTCATATGGGGGTAAAGGGGGCGGCCAGAGCGACCGTGATTTCCCAGGCATTGAGCGCTCTTTGGACAGTAGGATTCCTGGTAGGGAAAAGGTCCTCCCTTACAATAAAAAAGGAAGCCTTAAAGCCGGACTTTTCCGTTATTGGAAGGGTGATGGCCCTTGGGGTATCCCCTTTTATCATGCGGGCGACGGAAAGCCTGATCAGCATTGTATTAAACAGTGGGCTGCAAAGGTATGGCGGGGATATTTATGTGGGTTCTCTTACCATTATGCAGAGTGTCATGCAGATGTATACGGCGCCTTTAGGGGGATTTACCCAGGGCGTGCAGCCGATTATCAGCTACAACTTCGGAGCAGGAAATTTTGACAGGGTAAAAAAGCTATACAGAAGCATGATAGGGATATGCTTCCTGTTTTCCGCCGGAGCTACCGCGCTGGTAATCGTATTTCCGGCATTTTTTGCAGGAATGTTCACCAACGACCCGGGGCTGGTTGAACTGGTAGGGGAAATGATGCCGATTTTTATGTGCGGTATGCTGGTGTTCGGTTTACAGCAGGGGATCCAGCCTGTGTTCCTTGCCCTTGGGCAGGCAAAGCTGTCATTGTTTATTGCTGTTTTCAGAAAAGTAGTGCTGCTGGTCCCGCTGGCCCTTATTCTGCCCCTTAAGTTTGGGGTGATGGGAATTTACTATGCGGAGCCTGTGTCGGATTTTATATCGGCGGCCACGGCGACTACATTATTTCTGGTCAATATCAAAAAAATCGTTTCCCGGGAAACACTGGAAAATATTGTTTGACAGTAAGGGGATTTTTTGGTAAAGTCTATTATAGTTAAGAGGGAGTAGTAAAAAAGGTTCAGCCAACAATCCCCGGCATAGCTGTGGCTGGACACTTCCGAATAGTAGGGAAGTACGAGACTTTTGACACAACTTTTTTGTGTGTCGTTAGTCTCTTTTTTTTGCTGGCGGCCGGTAAGTTGGGCAGACGTGTCTGTGAACCACTGACTGTACTGGCAATGGGCTATAGAGATTTGACAGTGAGGCACACAAACCCATGGATGAATTCCGGACAAATTCATGGGAACACTACTAAAATATAACAGCAAAGGACGAAAGGAACAGAAAAATGGTAAATGCAGTTTTGTTATTTGTAGTTGGGCTTGTTTTAATATGTCTGGGCGGCGACCGCCTGGTAGATGCGGCTGTGGCAATCGCCAGAAAGCTTGGCATACCGCAGATCGTAGTGGGAGCGACCATTGTAAGCCTGGGCACCACCCTGCCGGAGATTCTGGTTTCCACCACAGCGGCTTTTGACGGTTCGGCAGCTATTGCGGCGGGCAATGCCTTTGGCTCTATTATCTGCAACACGGCACTGATTGCAGGGCTGACCCAGACCATACGGCCGTCCCGGAAGGTGGAATTTTCCTCCATGGCCTGGCGCAGCGCGTTTTTCTTTATTGTGCTGATTGCAATGAATGGGTACGGTTTTGTGACAGGGACTTTTGACCGTACGGCAGGGATCGCTATGCTTATCCTGTTTGCCGTGTATGCGTATTTGAATATTAAGCGTTCTTCCAAAGAAGGCGGGGAAGAAGAAAAAGACGAGGAGGGAAGTAAGGAGATTTCCATGTTCCTGCAGATCGTCACACTGGCTGTCTGTGCGGTGCTGCTCTATGTGGGAGCCAATCTTTTAGTGGACAATGGTATTTTCATTGCAAAGACCATTGGCGTTCCGGAGCGTGTCATTGCAGTTACCTTTATTGCCCTGGGCACTTCCCTGCCCGAACTGGTGACATCCATCATGTCATTGATCAAAGGGTATGGAAATGTAGGGCTTGGAAATGTCATCGGGGCCAATATTCTGAACATGCTTCTTGTCATCGGAATTCCGGCGGCTGTTGCGGGCATCCCGCTGGAACCGTCAACCATCCGTGTAGACATGCCTTTAGCGTGTCTGGTCATGGCAGTTTTGCTGGCGCCTATCCTTATCAGAAAGAAATCCTCACGAATCCAGGGAGTCGTGCTTCTGGGAATTTATGCTGTCTACTGTGTTGTGTCTTTCATTTAAAGAAAGCTCTGCCAGTCATGGTTTACAGCGGCAGTAATTGCCAGAATGATACTTGTCAGAAAAAATGGAATCTGGTATACTTCTAATGATGTTTATAAAAAGCGAATCAAGATAAAGGAGAGATTGAAATGAAAGGTAATATTGTTGTTGGACAGTCCGGCGGGCCTACAGCCGTAATCAATTCATCTGTGGCAGGTGTGTATGCAGCAGCGAAAGAACTTGGTGTAAAGAAAGTTTATGGCATGGTTCACGGGATCGAAGGTTTCCTGGAGGACAGAATGATCGAGCTTGAGGATTATCTGGACGATCCTACAGGAATAGAATTGCTGAAGAGAACCCCTTCTGCATTTTTAGGTTCCTGCCGTTTCAAAATGCCTAAAATTGAAGGACATGAAGATGTCTATGAAAAGGTGTTTGAAATTATGGAAAAGCATGACATTGAATGTCTGTTTTATGCAGGCGGAAATGATTCCATGGATACCGTTAAAATGCTGTCCGACTATGCAGCAGCCCACGGAAAGTCACAAAGGTTTATGGGAGTTCCCAAGACGATCGACAATGATCTTCCTGTTACTGATCACTGCCCCGGCTACGGAAGCGCAGCGAAATATATTGCTTCCAGCTTAAAAGAGATCATCCGCGACAATGAATCTTTCGGCGCTAAGAAACCTACCATCTGTATCGTAGAGATCATGGGACGTAATGCAGGATGGCTTACAGCAGCAGCAGCCCTTGCAAAGGGAGACGACTGCAGCGGCGCAGACGCTATTTACCTGCCTGAAAAAGTATTTGATATGGATGCTTTCATGGAAAAGGTTAAAACTCTGGCAGCAACCAAATCCTCTGTAGTGATTGCCGTATCAGAAGGTATTCACCTTGCTGACGGACGTTATGTCTGTGAAGTGGCAAATGAAAATGTTCCGGTAGATGCTTTTGGACATAAGCAGATGTCTGGTACAGCAGCATATCTTGCACAGCAGATCGCAGCAGAGACAGGATTAAAGACCAGGGCAATTGAGTTTTCAACCCTCCAGCGTGCAGCTACCCACCTTGCTTCCCTTACAGACATCAACGAAGCTTTTCAGGTTGGACATGATGCAGTGGTTGCGGCAGAAGAAGGCAAGACAGGCATGATGATCACCCTTGACAGAAACGGGGACGACCCTTACCAGTGCGGCACAAGCGCATATGATATCCATGCCATTGCAAACGTGGAAAGACCTGTTCCGGCAGAGTGGATCACTGAGGATGGATGCGGATTGAATGAGGGCTACATTAAATACGCAAGACCCCTTATTATGGGCGAACTGCTTCCTGTTTTCGTAAACGGAACACCCCGCCATCTGGTAAGAAAATAAATATCCGGAAATATGGAACAAAGACTGTCGCGCTTCGTGAGGCAGCTTACAGTAATAAAAGGCTGACTGGACTGGTCAGCCTTTCTTGTGCGGCGTCCGGCCGCTAAATTGGACTGGCAGCCAGCAGGTTTTCCGGGTGGATATGTCACTTTTCGTTGACTTAAATCAATAAATATATTATTCTAAAATTATGTATCATTATGGAGGAGGTTAAAGAATGATTTCGAGTATAGTGGGTAATTATTTATTGGAAAAGGGACTAATCACTTACGAGCAGTTCAATGACCTGTCTGCCGAGCAGAGGAAAGTTTGTGTGAAGCTGGGATTAATAGCAGTAGCGGAAGGCTTGATGGGCCACGACGAGGCGGTAAGGGTAAACAACCTGCAGGCGGTGATGGATAAACCTTTTGGGGATATTGCAGTAGAAAAGAAGTATTTGACGAAGGGCCAGGTGGAGTCGCTTCTCAAAAAGCAGGGAAATGCTTATCTGGCGTTTGCCCAGGCAATGGAAAACCTCCAGTTGATGACCATAGAGCAGTTGGAATTATATATGCTTGATTTCCAGCGCGAAAACCAGTTGACCAATTCCGACATTGAAGATTTGAAAAGTGACGATGCAGCAAGGATACTTCCTCTTTATATGCCCATTGACAGTGAAAAATATCTTGATCTTGCAGGCACTGCCCTGCGTACGGTCATGCGTTGTGTGGACGGGGAGGTTTATCCTGATAAAGCATATATTACCAAAAGCTGCGGGACAGAAAACGGGGCAATACAGTATGTGGAGGGAAATCCCTGTGTAACCTGCGGTATGGCCGGCAGAGGGCAGGCCCTGCTTAAGACCGCTTCTATTTTTGGGAAGGAAGACTTTGAACAGGTAGATGAGGACGCTTTGGATGCAGTTGGAGAGCTTTTAAACTGCATCAACGGGCTTTATGCAAGAAGCCAGAGCCAGAAAGGGATTTTTATGGATTTGTATCCGCCGGAATTTTCAACGGAAATCACGGAAATCGCGGGGGATGAAATGCTGGTGCTTCCTCTGCACATAAAGGGAGACACCGTTAATTTTATTATGGCAATAGGAAATAAAATTGAGATCAGGCAGGAGGCGTAAATATGGCGAATATTTTAATTGTGGATGATTCCAGGACATCACGGAAGATGCTAAGGAGCATGCTGGAAGAAGCGGGACATGTGGTTGTTGCAGAAGGGGTAAACGGGGAAGACGGCTACCAGAAATTTAAAGAGGTCAATCCCGACCTTGTGACCCTTGACATAACCATGCCGGTACTGGACGGGCTTGAGTCATTGCAGATGATCAAGCAGTATAACGGGGAAGCAAAGGTGATTATGATCACGGCCGCCGGACAGAAAGAAAAAATGATCCAGGCAATCAAATGCGGCGCTGCGGAATTTATTGTTAAACCCTATGACAACGAAGAAGTAAAACTGACCATTCAAAAAGTGCTTGCATTTTAGGAAAATATTGGGTATGATGATAAGGAAATCGTTTTCCAATAGAATTCCGGAGGCAATATGGTATCGATCAAAGATGTTGCAAAGCATGCAGGAGTGGCAATTTCCACCGTTTCCAAGGTTCTGAATAATTACCCAAATGTCAGCGAGGAAACAAAAATCAAAGTAAATACAGCCGTGGAGGAACTGAATTTCGTACCCAATTCTGTGGCCGCAGCGCTTTCTTCCAAGCGGACGGGCAGAGTGGCCCTGCTGGTGAACTTAAGTGTGAAGACCCAGGCAGTTGATGAGATTGATATGCAGTATATCCACGGTGCAATTAGTAAAGCAATGGATTTAAATCTTGATGTGATCACATTATTTTTTTCTATGTTCAAGGATAGGACTGTGGAGGAAGTAACCAGATATCTACAGTCCCAGAGTATCGCAGGAATCATCATTTACGGGCTTTCCAAAGAAGATAAAGTTTTGCATGAACTGATTGTAAGACAGGAGTTCAAATGCGTGGTGGTGGATGCACCGATAGTCAATGAGAATACTTCCTCTATCGGGATAGACCACCAGAAGGCCCAGTATGATGTGGCCAAAAAGACAATAATGGATAACAATTGCAGGCGCGTTCTCTATATAGCCGGGAAACGCAACGGCTATGTTACGGATGAACGCCTTGCCGGTATGCGGGAACTGGTGGAGGAACTGGAACTGACCATGCTGGTGAAAAATGGGGAATTTTCAGAGCTTCAGGCGCGGAACATCACCATGAAATACGGGAGAAATAAAGATGTTGTGGTCTGCGCTTCTGATCTGATGGCGATCGGCGCCATGAAAGCACTGACGGAAATGGATATTTTCAGGCCGGTATGCGGATTTGACGGAATCATCCTGATGGGATATGTGGGAAAGCAGATGAACACCATCCGCCAGGATTTTTCCGGGGTTTCAGAAAAGGCAATGGAAGAACTGCAGCAGCTCATGTGCGGAAGGTGTGGACAAAATGTGAGAACGTCCTATACAATTGCACGGATGAAGTACATGGATATTATCTGCTAGAGACATGTTTAAAACATTTACATATGAAAATTTAAGTTTTTTTAATTTGGACTTGCGGAAAACGTTTTCTTATGGTAAACTTGCAGTATGTCAACGGGAAATATTTGGAATAATATAGTGGAGAAAAAATTCAGGAGGGAATTATGGCAGCACAAACAAATTTACAGAAGGATGTATTGGTTTTGAACATGGAGGCGCAGCTTGAGGACGTTGCCCAGTCTTTGTTTGGCAAATCACTTGCACAGCTTTCCGACCAGGAGACATATTATACGGTACTGACGTATACCAAAAGACTGATGGCAGTATCAGACACCAATGAAGGGGAGAAGAAGATCTATTATATCTCCGCTGAGTTTCTTATCGGGAAATTATTGTCCAACAATCTGATCAATCTTGGGGTATACGACAAGATTGATGAAATTCTTAAGAAAAACGGAAAGATACTTTCTGTTATTGAGGAGGTTGAGCCGGAGCCTTCCCTTGGAAATGGCGGACTTGGCAGACTGGCAGCATGTTTTCTGGATTCCATTGCGACACTGGGGCTTCCCGGGGAAGGAATCGGGCTGAATTATCATTTCGGCCTTTTCAAGCAGGTATTTAAGGATAAGCTCCAGAAGGCGGAGAAAAATGACTGGATGGAAGAACAGTCATGGCTGACTAAAACAGATGTGTCATTTGACGTATGCTTTGGCGACAAGAAAGTGACTTCCCGGCTTTATGACATTGATGTCGCTGGTTATGACAGTGGTGTCAATAAACTGAGACTCTTTGATATTGAATCCATTGACGAAGCTTTGGTGGAGGATGGAATCAACTTTGACAAGGAGCAGATCGAAAAGAACCTTACCTTGTTTTTATACCCGGATGATTCTGACGAGGCAGGCAACCTGCTGCGTATCTACCAGCAGTATTTTATGGTGTCAAACGCAGCCCAGCTTATTCTGCGTGAAATGAAGGAAAAGAAGTATGACCTGCGTAAGATGAACGAACATGCAGTCATCCAGATCAATGATACACACCCCACCATGGTGATTCCTGAGCTGATCCGCATCCTTGTGGAAGAGAAAGCGTTTGCCATGGATGAAGCAATCGAAGTGGTAAGTAAGACCTGCGCTTATACAAACCACACAATTCTTGCGGAAGCCCTTGAAAAATGGCCCCTTAAGTATCTGGAGAAGGTAGTTCCCCAGTTAGTGCCTTATATCAAGGAGTTGGATAAGAGAGTGGCAGCGAAATACGATGAGCCGAAAGTACAGATCATTGATGAAAATGACAGAGTCCATATGGCAAACATTGATATCCATTTCGGTTTTTCAGTGAACGGCGTTGCTGCCATTCATACGGAAATCTTAAAGAATTCAGAGTTAAATGAGTTCTATAAGATTTATCCTGAAAAATTCAATAATAAGACCAACGGCATCACATTTAGAAGATGGCTTCTTAGCTGTAACCGCGAGCTGGCAGGTTTCCTTGCCAAAACCATCGGGGACGGCTTCAAGAAGGATGCTGACAAGCTTGAGAAGCTTCTTGAGTATAAGGACGACCAGGCAGTTCTGGACCGTATCGCGGAAATCAAGATGAACCGGAAAAAGGATCTGGCAGCTTATGTAAAAGAAATGGAAGACGTTACCTTAAATCCTGAGTCAGTCTTTGACATTCAGGTGAAGAGACTTCACGAGTATAAACGCCAGCAGATGAACGCCCTTTACATCATCCATAAATATCTTGAAATCAAGAGCGGCAAGAAGCCTGTAAGGCCCCTTACATTCATCTTCGGTGCCAAGGCAGCTCCGGCTTATGTCATTGCACAGGATATCATCCACCTTCTTCTTGTGCTGGAAGAAATCGTAAACAACGACCCGGATGTAAGCCCTTATATGACAGTGCTTATGGTTGAAAACTATAATGTAAGCTATGCAGAGAAGCTGATCCCTGCCTGCGATATTTCCGAGCAGATCTCCCTTGCTTCTAAAGAGGCATCCGGTACCGGAAACATGAAATTTATGTTAAACGGAGCCGTTACCCTTGGAACATCCGACGGGGCGAACGTGGAGATCCATGAGCTGGTAGGCGATGACAATATCTACATTTTCGGGGAGAAATCCGAGGAAGTCATTGCACACTACGAGAAAGCAGACTATGTGGCAAAAGACTACTACGAAAAGAGTCCTGTTATCAAAAAAGCAGTTGACTTCATTATAAGCAAGGAAGCCATGAAAGCAGGACATAAGGAAAATCTGGAACGCCTCCATAAAGAACTGGTGGGCAAAGACTGGTTTATGACCCTTCTTGATCTGGAGGATTATATTGCCGCAAAGGACAAAGCATTTGCGGACTATGAAGACCGTGAGAAGTGGAAGAAGATGATGCTTGTAAATATTGCAAAAGCCGGATTTTTCTCATCTGACAGAACCATTGCAGAATACAACAGGGATATCTGGAAACTGAAATAGGAATGAGTAAATCAGGGGTTTTAAGGGAACCTG
This sequence comes from Lachnospiraceae bacterium, assembly GCA_009911035.1. Lineage (GTDB taxonomy): Bacteria > Bacillota > Clostridia > Lachnospirales > Lachnospiraceae > Suilimivivens. The sequence continues at coordinate 17,526 of QXWO01000044.1, read as the reverse complement.
ACAGTTGAAAGCAGGCAGGTTGCCGCCTAAGTAAAATGATTTGAAAGATAGAAAGGACTGAACATGTTCAGTCCTTTCTTATGCGTCCGAAAACCTTTTCTGGTGCAGGCCCAGGCCCTACGGCTTTGATAACCGTCATACCAGCCGTGTGGTCCACTTCGTGCAGTCCCACACATCGCTGGCAAAGTCCTCATAAAACAGCGGTTCATGGCAGACCATGAGGATACTGCCCCGGTATTCTTTGAGAGCACGGGCTAACTCAGCCTTGGCATCTGTGTCCAGATGATTGGTAGGTTCGTCAAGGAGCAGGATGTTGGTTTTCCGATTGATCAGCTTGCAAAGGCGTACCTTTGCCTGTTCGCCGCCGCTTAACACTTTGACTTTGCTCTCAATGTGTTTGGTGGTGAGTCCGCATTTGGCAAGGGCGGAGCGGACCTCATACTGGGTAAATCCGGGGAATTCCTGCCAGATTTCTTCTATACAGGTGGTGGCAGTATTCTGGTCCATTTCCTGCTCGAAGTAACCGATGCTTAAATAGTCTCCCTGTTCTACGGAGCCGCTTATGGGAGGGATAAGGCCAAGGATGCTCTTTAGCAGGGTGGTCTTTCCGATTCCATTGGCCCCTGTCAGGACAATTTTCTGCCCCCGTTCCATTTCCAGATTTAAGGGGCGGGAGAGAGGTTCCTCATAGCCGATGACCAGATTGTCTGTCTGGAAGATATAGCGTCCGGGGGTTCTTGCCTCCTTAAAATAAAATTCCGGTTTAGGCTTTTCCCCTGCCAATTCAATGACATCCATCTTATCCAGCTTTTTCTGGCGGGACATGGCCATATTCCGGGTGGAAACGCGTGCCTTGTTCCGGGCCACGAAATCTTTTAAGTCTGCGATTTCCTTCTGCTGTTTGTTATATGCGGCTTCAAGCTGCGCCTTTTTCATGGCGTAAACTTCCTGAAATTTATCGTAATCTCCCGGATAGCGGTCAAGCTTCTGATTGTCCATGTGGTAGATCAGATTGATGACGCTGTTTAAAAAAGGAATATCATGGGAGATGAGGATAAAAGCGTTTTCATACTCATTTAAGTACCGTTTCAGCCATTCGATGTGCTCGGTGTCCAGATAGTTGGTAGGCTCATCCAGAAGAAGGATGTCCGGCTTTTCCAGAAGAAGCTTTCCAAGCAGTACCTTGGTGCGCTGGCCGCCGCTTAGATCCGTCACATCTTTTTCCAGTCCCAAGTCTGTAAGTCCCAGGGCTCTTGCAACTTCTTCCACTTTGGAATCAATCAGATAGAAGTCATGGACCGAAAGCAAATCCTGTATGGTTCCAAGCTCCTCCATATAAAGTTCCAGTTCTTTTTCGGAAGCGTCAGCCATTTTATCACAGATTTCATTCATCTGGGCTTCCATCTCAAATAGAAAATCAAATGCGGAAGAAAGTACGGCTCTTATGGTCATGCCTTTTTCAAGGGCGGTGTGCTGGTCAAGGTAGCCGGAACGGACATTTTTTGCCCATTCGATTTTTCCTTCATCGGGCATAAGTTTACCAGTGATGATATTCATGAAGGTGGATTTCCCTTCTCCGTTGGCTCCGATTAGGCCGATGTGCTCTCCTTTTAAAAGGCGGAAGGAAACATCCTGGAAAATTGCCCTGTCGCCGAAGCCGTGGCTTAAGTGTTCTACATTTAAAATGCTCATGATTTCTCCTGTCATTGGTATAAATTAGAATATACGTCAGATTATATGATTATATAGGGAAAGCCGGCGAATGTCAAAAACAAAAATTGCAGGTGCTGAATCAGAACCCTGTGCTGGAATCTTGAAAAATAGTATTGACATTTTGACCCTGAAAATATAAATTAAAATAATAACTATTACTATTATTTGGAAATCAAGGAGGAAATAGAATTATGAATCAGAATGCATTTCATAAATTGTCATATGGCGTTTATGTGGTAAGTACATGGGACAACGGAAGGCCAACAGGGTGTACAGCTAACAGCGCCATGCAGATCACAGCCTCACCTGCCACCATTGCAGTCAGTATCAACCACAACAATTATACAAACCGGTGTATCAGTGAGACGGGCAAGTTTGCCATTTCCATACTGGCAGAGGACTCGGAACCGTCCATTATTGGAAATTTTGGTTTTCAGTCCGGCAGGGAGACGGATAAATTTTCAAAGGTCAAATACAGCGTGGAAGACTATATGCCTGTGGTATCTGATTCCTGCGCCTATATTGTGTGTGAAGTGATCGACAAGATGGAAACCGCCACCCATACGGTATTTTTAGGGGAAGTGAAAGGGGCGGAGGTATTTGGAGACAGGGATGCCATGACCTATGCATATTATCACAAGGTGATCAAAGGGAAAAGCCCGAAGAATGCGCCCACCTATATTCCCGATGAAGAAGAAACCAAAGGGGAAGATGGGGAAGTGCGCAGGTTTAAATGCGAAGTCTGCGGTTACATTTACGAAGGCGGTGAACTTCCTGCAGATTTTAAGTGTCCGGTATGCGGTATGGGAACGGATAAGTTTAGGGAAATTTAATGAAATATAAATGTTTCCTTCCTCCCTTTTGTTTTAAATGTGTTATACTATAGGAAAATACAGACTATAAAGCCGCAGAGGCGGCAGAAGGCGAGGAGACTGAAAAAGTATGGAAGAAACGATGAAGGACTATGAAAAGGAGCTGGAGGCATCTTTCCGCAAAATCAATGAAGGAGATGTGATTCAGGGAACGGTAATTGATGTAAATGAGGAAGAAGTGACGCTGGACTTAAAGTATTATACCCAGGGGATCATTAAGGCGGCTGATATGAGCAGCGACCCGGATTTTTCCATTAAGGCGGATGTCCATGCCGGGGACGTAATCGAAGCCACAGTGGTAAAGATGGACGACGGGCAGGGCAATATCCTTCTTTCTAAGAAGGAAGCCAACAAGGTACTTGCCTGGGATGTGCTTGCGGGATATATGGAGGAAAAGAAAAACCTCTCCGTGAAGGTAAGCGAGGCCGTAAATGCAGGAGTAGTTGCTTATCTGGAAGGCATCCGGGGATTCATCCCGGCGTCCCATTTAGCCCTGTCCTATGTGGAAGATCTGGAAGCTTATAAAGGGAAAGAATTGACTGTGCGGGTCATTACAGTGGACCAGGAAAAAGAAAAGCTTGTTCTTTCTGCAAAGGAAGTGCTAAGGGAGCAGAAGAAGGAAGAACATGACCATAAGGTGGCAATGATGGTGCCGGGAACGGTTCTTGAGGGAACTGTGGAAAGCCTCCAGCCTTACGGGGCTTTCGTGGATTTGAAGGACGGCCTAAGCGGTCTGGTGCATATCTCCCAAATCAGCCAGAGAAGAATCAAAAAGCCTTCCGAGGTGCTTAAAGTGGGCGATAAAGTTAAGGTGAAGGTCTTAAATACCAATGATGGTAAAATTTCTTTAAGCATGAAAGCGGTGGAAGAACAGCAGCAGGCCGAGGAGACGGAAAGTTTTGACGTAAAGCAGTTTGGTTCTAAGGAGAGTGTGGGAACCAGTCTGGGAGATCTGTTTGCAAAGTTAAATATTAAATAGGGCGGGGAATACCGCCCTTTTGCAAAGGCAGTCCCTTAGCCTGCACGATGCAGGCAGGGCAGTGCCCTGTAAGGATTTTGCGATGGAGGAGAAATGAATTTTTGGAGAACACTTAGCTGTAGGTGGGGGGAAGAGGAAATAAGGAAATGGCCTTCCTTCAAAAAAACAGCTTATCTTCTGCTTCCGCTGTTGGTGTATTATGCGGTACACGATATGGCGGAAGTTATTTTGTGGGTGCTTTTAAATCTGGCCGCTGTAAAGGGCGGAGCGGCAGTCCTGACTGTTTTGAACCAGTACGGGGAGACTTTTCAGGGAATTATATACGGAGTCTCCATACTGACCGGGATTTCGGTCATCGGGCCTATGGTAAAAAGGGAAATAAGCGCTCCTCCGCCGGATGGAAATAAGGCAAAAGGGATGGCAGACGCAGGGAAGGTCACGGCCTACTGCTTTCTGGCGGCGCTGGCTTTCGGCGTGTCGGTGAGCCTTAATATTTTTTTCACCCAGACAGGTTTTACAGCCAGCTCACAGTCTTATGAGGAAATTTATGAATTGCAGTACGGCGTGGAGTTTGTCGTAGGGCTTATTTTGTATGGGATCATTTCCCCGCTGGCTGAGGAGGCCGTGTTCCGGGGGCTGCTGTACAACAGGATGAAACGGTGCTTTAACTATAAAACGGCATTGGCGGTTTCCTCACTTTTGTTCGGCTTATATCACGGAAATATTGTGCAGGCAGTGTACGGAAGCATATTGGGGCTTCTGATTGCTTATACTTATGAGCTGTATGGAAGTTTTGCAGCACCGGTGCTGTTTCACGGAGTGGCAAACGTGAGCGTTTATGCGCTGACATACCAAAACGGGCTTGCAGATATGGACAGCAGGACAGCATGGGCAATGGGAATGGTATTTTTTGCCGTGGCCCTTTTTTCTTTCATTTACATAAAAAAGAAATGCGTGTGACTTCCACACTTTTTGTGTGGCGCTCTGACTGGCCGTCAATTCTGGAAATTGATGGCTGTGGGGGATGAGTAAAATCTATTGACAAATAAAGGAAAAGTGTTAAATTATAATTAGAGTAATTCTAATTTTGACTTAAGGCTTGTGAGGTTGGTATGACAAAAAATGCCGGGTATATCCTGGAGATTATTAATAATTCCACAGATCATTTAACGGCGGAACAGATTTACCTGCTTTTAAAAGAAAAGAATAAATCCGTAGTGCAGGCTACGGTATACAATAATCTGTCTTCTTTGTATCAGCAGGGAATGATTAGGAAAATATCTGCTGTGGGGTACCCGGACCGCTATGACAAGATGGTACAGCATGACCACTTGTTTTGCAGGAAATGTGGAAAACTGTTAGATATCTGTCTGGAGGATCTGACAGAAACGATTCAGAAACAGGTAGGTGTTCCAATGATTTCTTATGACTTAAAGATAAACTACATATGTGAGGAATGTCTGAAAAAGGAAAACGGGGGTGACGAATCATGAAGATAAGAAAGAAGGCTTCCGGCATTGCCATAGAATCTGTTTCCAGGCTGGCAGATATGAAGTATGAACCGGAAAACGGAGAACTGAACAATATTCACAGGCGTTTGGTGAGCGGCCGGAAGGAATTTGAGAAGGCAGTTACCAAAACGATGGATGCGGTGATCAACATGAGTGCCATGGACCTGACACTGGAGACAAACGCCGGGGCCGTAGAGCAGATCAACAGGGAAGTTGCGGATGCTGTGGAGGCGATTAGTGCATCTACGGAGTCCACGGCAGAGATTGCAGCGGAAGTGTCAAAGGCACATGAAAGCCTGACAGGAACGATTATTGAAGTATCCGATGAATCCGGGAAAATAATGGAAGATATCCGTCATTGCGAAAAGGAGCTTACCTCCATTACGGAGCTGTCCACCGCCGCTATATCCAATGCCAAGGGCATGAAGGAAGACATGGACGGGCTGCTTGGGATCATACAGCATTTGAATGAAGCAATTGCAGCGATCAGTTCCATTTCAGCCCAGACTAACCTTCTGGCGCTGAACGCTTCCATAGAAGCCGCCCGGGCCGGGGAAGCCGGAAAGGGATTTGCGGTTGTTGCGGAGGAAATCAGCGAACTTGCGGACAGGACAAAAGCACTGACAGGTCGTATGGGAGAATTTGTAAATAGTATCCAGGCTGCTTCACGGAAAAGTTCAGGCAGTGTGGACGCAACGGTGGAGGAACTGGAACATATCAATGAAGATATCCAGAAGGTGTGGGAACTGACTGGCAATAACCGCACCGGCATGGATCATATTGCGGGTTCAGTATCTTCCCTGGCGGCTGTCAGCGAGGAAATCAGCAGCTCCATGAATGAATTGGACAGTCAGATGCAGAGCGTGAATGAGCAATCCCGGAATTTAAAGGACAATGCATGCTTGCTGGCAGTTTCCAGCCGGGCGATCGCAGAGCTTGTGGAGCCTTCAAAAGCCATTGAAAGCCATCTGGACGAATCAGTAAAAATTATGGGGAATATGGCGAGAGACGCCTTTTATATGCTGGATAATCAGATCATCCTTAATTGCCTGAATCGAGCAATCAGCGCCCATCAGGCCTGGCTGGGTACCTTACAGGATATCGCCAGGACGGGAGAGCTAAAGGCATTGCAGACAGACTGCACCAAATGCGGTTTCGGCCACTTCTATTTTGCATTTAAGCCTGTAAACCCGAAGGTCACAGGCATCTGGGAAGGACTTGATACGAAACACAGAAACTTCCACGCCTGCGGTACGGAAATGATTTCCGCGGTCCGCGCCGGGAGTAACAGCGGACTGCAGGGGATTTACGAAAAGGCAGAAGCCTGCTCGAGAGAACTGCTGTCGGATTTCCGGAAACTGATTCAGACCATTGAATTGCTGTCCAGAGAACAGGTTCGTATTTTTGAGTAGAAACTGACAGATAATAAGCTGAATTTACATACAAATAATGTAAGATAAAATAAATTGTCGCATTGTCAGACAATGATGTAAATATTCGTTATTTACAAATGAAAAAAATTGTTGTATATTAAATCACAGGTCGCAAAGGAGCGGGTTTTACGCTCTTTGCGGCCTTTTTTACAATAAGCTGTCTCATGGAGCGTGGCAGCGTTTGTTGCGATAAGCCGGCATAAAAAGGGAAGGAGAAAGCGTTATGTTTGATGTAAAGAGGACGCAACCCGCGGCGCCTTTATACTGTCCAGAGTTTGAGCACGATAACTGCGGTATTGGCGCCTGCATCAATATTAAGGGTGTGAAAAGCCGTGAGAGTGTGGAAAATGCTCTTAAGATAGTGGAAAATCTTGAGCACAGGGCAGGGAAGGACGCAGAAGGCAAAACCGGGGACGGAGTAGGAATTCTTACCCAGATACCCCATAAGTTTTTTAAGAAGGTGACAAAGCCGCTGGGCATTTCTATCGGGGAAGAACGGGAATACGGTGTGGGCATGTTTTTCTTTCCCCAGGACGAACTGCGCAAAAACCAGGCCAAGAAGATGTTTGAAATTATTGTAGGGAAGGAAGGGCTTGTCTTTCTGGGGTGGCGGGAAGTGCCCACGGATCCTTCGGTGTTGGGACATAAGGCAGTGGAGTGTATGCCTCACATTATGCAGGCATTTATCCAGAAACCTGCAGGGGTGGAAAAAGGCATTGCCTTTGACAGGCTTTTGTATGTGGCGAGGCGTGTGTTTGAGCAGTCTTCGGATAATACGTATGTGGTGTCTTTATCCAGCAGGACCATTGTATACAAGGGAATGTTTCTGGTAGGCCAGCTTCGGACGTTTTTTAAGGATCTGCAGGATAAGGATTTTGAATCAGCCATTGCCATGGTCCATTCCCGCTTTTCAACCAATACGAATCCCAGTTGGGAGCGGGCGCATCCCAACCGTTTTATTGTGCACAACGGGGAAATCAATACCATCCGGGGGAATGCGGATAAGATGCTTGCAAGAGAGGAAAATATGGAATCCGGGCATCTGCGCGGACTGTTCCACAAGGTACTCCCGGTGGTGGATACTTCCGGCTCCGATTCGGCCATGCTGGACAATACGCTGGAATTTCTGGTTATGAGCGGCATGGATCTGCCCCTTGCGGTGATGATCACCATTCCCGAGCCATGGGCGAACAACAAGACTATGTCCCAGCGCAAAAAAGACTTTTACCAGTATTATGCCACTATGATGGAGCCTTGGGACGGTCCTGCTTCCATCCTGTTCTGCGATGGGGATAAGATGGGAGCTGTGCTTGACCGGAACGGCCTGCGGCCGTCCCGTTATATGATTACCGACGAGAGCCAGTTGATCCTTTCCTCCGAGGCAGGCGTGCTGGATATTGATCCGTCTAAAATTCTGGTGAAGGAGCGGCTCCGCCCCGGCAAGATGCTGCTGGTGGATACGGTACAGGGAAAAGTGATCGGCGACGATGAACTGAAAGAGTTCTATGCTTCCCGGGCGCCTTACGGAGAATGGCTGGACCGGAATCTGGTGCACCTCCATGACCTGAAGATTCCCAACGAAAGAGTCCCGGTATTTTCGGAGGAAGAACGCCAGCGGATGCAGAAGGCCTTCGGATATTCCTATGAGGAGGTGAAAAACAGTATCCTTCCCATGGCGGAGAACGGCGGCGAAGCCATCGCGGCTATGGGCGTGGATACACCGCTCCCAGTGCTGAGCAAGACCGCTCATCCCATGTTCCATTATTTTAAGCAGTTGTTTGCCCAGGTGACGAATCCCCCTATTGATGCCATCCGGGAGGAAGTTGTCACGGCCACCACAATTTATATCGGGACGGACGGAAACATTCTGGAAGAGATGCCAAAAAACTGCAGGATGCTGCGGGTAAATAATCCCATACTGACCAACACGGATTTGATGAAGATCAAGAGCATGAAAAAAGACGGATTCAAAGCGGAGGTCATCCCCATCATTTATTATAAAAATACCAGCCTTGAGCGGGCCATTGACAGACTGTTTGTGGAAGTGGACCGTGCTTACCGGGATGGCGTTAATATCATAGTCCTCTCCGACAGGGGCGTGGATGAAAATCACGTGGCGATTCCTTCCCTGCTGGCCGTTTCTGCCCTAAACCGTCATCTGGTAGTGACGAAAAAGAAAACCAGTGTGGCTATCATTCTGGAATCCGGGGAGCCAAGGGAGGTCCACCATTTTGCTACCCTGCTGGGCTATGGGGCCTGCGCGGTCAATCCCTATCTGGCACAGGATACGATCAGGGAACTGATTGACAATCATATGCTGGATAAGGACTACTATGCGGCAGTGGAGGATTATAACAATGCGGTCATACACGGTATCGTGAAGATAGCATCCAAGATGGGGATCAGTACCATACAATCCTACGAAGGCTCCCAGATCTTTGAGGCAATCGGTATTGATAAGGATGTGATCCGCAAGTATTTCCCCCATACCGTCTGCCGTGTGGGCGGTATTACCATAAAGGACATTGAAAATCAGGTAGACGCGCTCCATTCTCAGGCTTTTGACCCTCTTGGTCTGGAAAATGATCTGACCCTTGACAGTCTGGGACACCACAAAATGCGCAGCGGCGCGGATGAACATCTTTATGACCCAGCAGTCATCCACCTTTTACAGGAATCATCCAGACGGGGAGATTACCAGTTATTTAAGGAATACACTGCACGGGTCAATGATGAGGGGGCCGTCAAAAACCTCCGGGGGCTTATGGACTTTAACTATCCTGAAAAAGGTGTCCCCATTGAGAAGGTGGAAAGCGTGGAGGCAATCGTTACCAGATTCAAGACAGGGGCTATGTCTTATGGCTCCATTTCCAAGGAAGCACATGAAACCATGGCAATTGCCATGAACCGTCTCCACGGACGCTCCAATTCCGGGGAAGGGGGCGAAGAATTAGACAGGCTGACCGTGACCGATGGAGTCAATAGATGTTCTGCCATTAAGCAGGTGGCATCAGGGCGGTTTGGTGTTACCAGCAGGTATCTGGTCAGCGCCAATGAGATTCAGATCAAGATGGCGCAGGGAGCCAAACCCGGCGAGGGCGGTCATTTACCTGGAGGTAAGGTTTATCCGTGGATCGCAAAGACCAGACATTCCACCCCCGGCGTGGGACTGATCTCCCCTCCGCCCCATCATGATATTTATTCTATTGAGGACTTGGCGGAACTGATATACGACTTAAAAAATGCAAACAAAGAGGCACGCATCAGTGTCAAGCTGGTTTCCGAAGCGGGCGTGGGAACCGTTGCGGCAGGGGTGGCAAAGGCGGGGGCACAGGTGATTCTGGTATCCGGCTATGACGGCGGTACCGGGGCGGCTCCCAGAAACTCCATCCACCATGCAGGGCTGCCCTGGGAGCTGGGACTGGCGGAGACTCACCAGACGCTGATCATGAACGGACTTAGGAATAAAGTGAGGATCGAGACGGACGGAAAGCTGATGAGCGGGCGGGACGTTGCCATCGCTGCTATTTTGGGGGCGGAGGAGTTTGGCTTTGCAACGGCTCCGTTAGTGACAATGGGCTGTGTCATGATGCGTGTATGCAATCTGGATACCTGTCCTGTGGGCGTGGCAACCCAGAATCCCGCACTGCGTAAAAATTTTAAGGGAAAACCGGAATATGTCATGAATTTCATGCGCTTTATTGCACAGGAACTACGGGAATATATGGCGAAGCTGGGTGTGTGCAGCGTGGATGAACTGGTAGGGCATACAGAATTCCTTAAAGTAAAAGAAAATCTGACCGACAGTCAGAAGCAGGTGGACTTAAGCCTGATTTTGTCCAACCCTTATGTGGGCGGCAGGGAAAAAGTGACCTTTGATCCGAAACAGGTTTATGATTTTAAACTGGAAGAAACTATGGATGAAAGGGTACTTTTAAAACAGTTCAATAGATCCATGGGCACAGGGGGAAGGCACAGTATTGAAGTGGATGTGAAGAACACGGACAGGGCTTTTGGTACGATTCTTGGTTCAGAGATTACCAGGCGTCTGGGAGACGACCTGAAAGAGGATACCTACCGGGTGCTGTGTACCGGCGCAGGAGGTCAGAGCTTCGGCGCATTCATTCCCAAAGGACTTACACTGGAACTGGCGGGGGAAAGCAATGATTATTTTGGAAAAGGACTTTCCGGGGGCAGGCTGATCGTATATCCCCCCAGAGGAAGCAGGTTTAAAGCGGAAGATAATATTATCATAGGAAATGTGGCGCTTTACGGGGCTACCAGTGGAAAAGCCTTTATTAACGGCGTGGCAGGGGAGCGGTTTTGTGTCCGCAACTCCGGCGCTGTTGCCGTGGTGGAGGGCGTAGGCGACCACGGCTGTGAATACATGACAGGAGGCCGCGTGGTGGTGCTGGGCCCTACGGGCAAGAATTTTGCGGCAGGAATGAGCGGCGGCATTGCCTATGTGCTGGATGAAGACAGCGACCTTTATATCCGTCTGAATAAGGAGATGGTTTCCTCCTGTCAGGTGACCAGCAAATATGATGTGATGGAACTGAAGGAAATGATCAAGGAACATGTAGCGGCCACCAACTCCAAAAAAGGCAGGATGATTTTGGATAATTTCAAAGATTATCTGCCAAGGTTTAAGAAGATTATCCCCTACGATTATGAAAAGATGCTTACCGCCATCGTCCAGATGGAGGAAAAGGGGCTTAGTGCAGAGCAGGCGCAGATCGAAGCTTTTTATGCGGTCAAAAAGGTGGAAAGGAGTTAAGGATGGGAAAACCAACAGGATTTATGGAGTATAAACGCGAAGTGCCAAAGGACATAGTACCTAAGGACAGAATCAGAAATTTTAACGAATTCCATGAACATCTTTCCATGGAAAAGCAGCAGCTTCAGGGGGCACGCTGCATGGAGTGCGGGGTGCCTTTCTGCCAGTCGGGGATGACCCTCTGCGGCATGACCAGCGGATGTCCTTTGCACAATCTGGTGCCGGAATGGAATGACCTGGTTTATACAGGAAACTGGGAACAGGCGTACAAACGCCTGGTAAAGACGAATAATTTCCCGGAATTTACGTCCCGGGTGTGCCCGGCTCTGTGTGAGGCGGCCTGTACCTGCGGCCTGAACGGTGAACCGGTGGCCACCAGAGAAAATGAATATGCCATCATTGAACATGCCTATGCCAAGGGGTATGCGGTACCGAAACCGCCCAAAATAAGGACAGGAAAAACTGTAGCTGTGGTGGGAAGCGGCCCTTCCGGCCTTGCGGCGGCAGACCAGTTAAACAAACGGGGCCACAGCGTTACGGTATTTGAACGTTCCGACAGAATCGGCGGTCTCCTTATGTATGGAATCCCCAATATGAAACTGGAAAAGCATATTGTGGAGCGGAAAGTGAACGTGATGGAAAAGGAAGGTGTCACCTTTGTGACAGGAACCGACGTGGGGAGAGAGGTCAAGGCGGAAAAGCTGCTGAAAGATTTCGATCGGGTGATACTTGCCTGCGGCGCCTCCAGTCCCCGGGATATTAACGTTCCGGGCAGGGATGCCAAGGGAATCTATTTTGCCGTGGACTTTTTAAAGGCAAACACAAAGAGCCTTCTTGACTCTGCTTTTCAAGACGGAAATTTCGTGAATACAAAAGAAAAAAATGTAGTGATCATCGGCGGAGGGGATACCGGAAACGACTGCGTGGGCACCAGCATCCGTCAGGGGTGTAAATCTGTGACCCAGATTGAGATGATGCCGAAAGCACCGGATGAACGGGCCGAAGACAATCCCTGGCCCCAGTGGCCAAAAGTCTGCAAAACAGATTATGGACAGGAGGAAGCCATAGCGGTGTTCGGCCATGATCCCAGAATTTATGAATCCACCGTAAAGGAGTTTGTGAAAGATAAAAGCGGGAAGCTGAAGGCTGTAAAAATCGTGAAGCTGTCTTGGGAGAAGGATGAGGCAGGGCGGATGGTGTGGAAGGAGACTGCCGGTTCCGAACAGACTCTTCCGGCGGAAATTGTCCTCATTGCGGCAGGTTTTACAGGCAGCCAGAAATATGTGACAGATGCCTTCAAGGTGGAGGTAAACCAGCGGACCAATGTAAACACCCTGCCTGGCGCCTATGAGACCAATGTAAAAAATGTGTTTACTGCCGGGGATATGCACCGGGGACAGTCCCTTGTGGTGTGGGCCATTCGGGAAGGGAGAGAGGCAGCAAGGGCTGTGGATGAAAGCCTGATGGGGTATACCAACCTGATGATACAGTAAGTGGATTCCCAGTTACTTTGACACTAGAAAAAATTTGGAATAAGCAGGGTTCCACTTGACCATGTAAAAAAGAAAGCAGAACGAGCAGCATAAACGAAACCGGAGGCCGGGGAGCTAAAAACAGATTCCCGGTCTTATTTTATCAACCATTAAGTTAGTAAAAATAATTAAAGCCATTTATCGAAAAAAGTAGTAAAATAAATAAAAGCATAAATGCGTTGCCAAATGAAGGGTGCATAGCAGGCTGTGCCGCCTGGATTTTGGGCAAATATCATGTAAAGCAGGGTGTGCAGATGATGGAAATGCCTGTTCAAACACGCTCTGGTCAGGATTTTCAAAGGACTGCCGGAAGGAGGAAGCAGAAATGACAGCGTTTATAATATGGGGCGGAATGGGCAGTATTTTTACCATTTATGGAATTTATGCCTGTTTTACAAAGAAAGCCCTGCCCTTTGGATTTTGGGCAAATGCGGAAATGTTTAAGGTAAAGGATGTAAAAGCATATAACCGTGCCGTAGGAAAACTTTGGTGCGTATTTGGAATTGTTTTTATCCTGCTGGGGGTTCCGCTTCTGACGGGGAAGAATTCCCCGTACGTAATATTTTCTATTCTGGGATGCATGGCAGAGGCAATCGGCGTCATGGTGGTGTATGTGACGGTGATAGAGAAGAAGTACCGCAAGGAGGAATAAGGGATCATGGGAAATGCCATGGAGCAAAGAGTCTGGCCTGAAGTGGAGGACATATGAAAAAGTACAAAACAGACTTTTCAAAAGAAGAATTGCACGCAGCGTTACATGCAAACGATAACGAGGCAATCGCCATAATTGAGGATGCTGGCAGATGGACTAAATTTATAGAAAAATTTGAAGCATTTGCCAAAAAGGCTGAAAAGATTCCTGTATTGGGAGGAATGATCGATGATATCGTCTGCATGGCTGAACTGGCTGACTCTTATGTAAAGAAGGAATACTGCGACGTCCCTGCCGGAACGATCGTTTCCATCGTTGCCGCTTTGGTCTATCTGCTTAGCCCGGTCAATATCATTCCAGATGTGATACCAGTGATAGGATATATGGATGATGCAGCCATTGTGCTTTCCGTTTTGAACTTTGGAGTGGACAGGGATCTGGAAAAATACCGTATGTGGAAAGAAAAGAACAGAAAAAATGCGCTGGATTCTTTCATGCAGGTATTTGCGGAAGAACTGGCAGAAGTCATAGGGGACGGATATTTAGCGGCAGTTATTGTATGTGAAAATAATACGATCAGGATGCTTGTGGCGATGGAGCAGGAGTGCGGATCCCCGGCAGAATGTATTGAAAAGGTGATAAATGTTCCGGTGATGGCTTTAGCTGAACTTGATGTGGAAGATACGGAGGATATTATAAGCATTTTGGATGAAACAATTATCCGGGAAAATATAAGATGGATGAACGGAAGCAGGAAGCGTACCTATCTTGAACGGGACTTTGACGAAAATTTACGGTGGGCAGGGAGAAGGGCGGAATGATTTGTATAGCCATATGTGATATCCGGTATGTGAAAAATGTTGAAAGGTATACAGCGTCTATGGAAAACGGAATAACGCTGAGCATTTCCAAAAGATATTATAAAGATATTGAGCGGTCATATATCAGGATGAAGGGGAAGCTGTCATGAAATATCTGTCTGTGCTTGCTTTGGGGAACGTTTTTCCGCTTATGGGCTGGAATATGCGAAATCCCGTGGGAGGTGACGCCGCCATAATGGCAAGCAGGAGGATGCTGTTTATCGGTATTTTAGTGATGGGAAAAATAATGAGGGAAAAGCCTTTTATGTGCTTACGAACCGGGAGTGGGGAATTTTATTTATCAGCACCTTTATCACGTTTGTGGCATTTACAGGAATTGCGGCAAAGGTGCGCCCTTATGGCGACTCATTTTTGTACTTTGCATTGACTATATTGGTCATAGATTATGTAGTGTATTATCTGATCAATGAAATAATGGAAAGGGAAATCGAGCGGAAGGAAGATGAAGTTTTCCGGGAACGGGTGAAATATGAGACAGCAATGTACCAATCCATATCCGAAAATCTGGACCGTCAGAGAAAAAGGACTTACCACCATGATTACGAGGTATACATGGAGCAGCATCCGGGCACGGCTGTGGTGCAGATGGATTCAGTGATTGGGGGCAAAGGCGGGAAAGTGCTGTTCCCGGTGATACTGACGGACAACGGGAGTGAGTTCTCCAACCCGAAGTGCATTGAGAACGGACCGGACGGGAAGGGATTCCAAAGGACGAGGATATACTACTGCAATCCAAGTGCGCCCTGCCAGAAAGCAGAGATCGAAGTAGGGCATGAATTTATCCGGAGGGTAGTGCCGAAGGGAAAGAGTTTTGATGAACTGACGCAGGCGGATATCGACCGGATGATGGATCACGTCAATTCGTATCGGAGGAAGAAACTGAACGGGAAGAGCCCGTATGAAGCATTCTGCTTTTATTACGGGGAAGAACTGGCGCAGAAGTTAGGATGTCATGAGGTTGATGCAGCAACCATCAACCTCACGCCGGGACTTCTCCGGAAGTAACAGGGCAGAGAGAAACTAAAAAACAGACACAGACCGCCGACTGGGAATAAGGATCGGATGAGGCGTGGATTTTGGCTTACAAAATTTGTAAGACAAAAGTGACGTCCGGTTTTTGTACGCATTTTTACCCTGTCATAAGGAGATTATAGCACAGAAAGGAAAGAAAAAACGGGAAAGCCGACTTGCAATCGACCAGTAAATAAATACAAGAGACTTAAAAGATGCAAATGATACTAAAAAAATGCGAAGTGTTCCCAGACAGAAAAAACAGGCATGTTATATGGTATGATAATTATCAGATAGAGTTGTCAAATCTTTCACTTTGCAAAAGGCAGCTCAGAAAGGATAAAGATGGAAGAAAAGATTTTCAGGGACAAGAGCATGGAACGGGTGTCTGCCCCCGAGCAGTTAGATGATTACATCAGAGTTACAAGCCCGGGCATGTGGATGGTGATGGGGGCAGTGGTTCTTTTGCTGGCAGGTGTGTGTGTCTGGGGGATTTTCGGTCGGCTGGACACGGTAATAAAAGCCCCTGCTGTGGTAAAGGACGGAACCATTTTCTGCTATATAAGGGAAGCCGACAGGGAGCAGATCGCCGCCGGAATGGAGGTGGAGATAAAGGGAAAAGGGTATCCCATTTTATCGGTTTCCGATGAGCCCATGGAGGCTTCCGGTCTGCTTACGCCTTACGCCATGCATATAGGCGGCTTTGCAGAGGGGGAATGGGTTTATGCGGCCGTGGCTGATACGGGACTTGCGGACGGCGTTTATGAGACAGAAGTGGTTGTGGAACGTATTGCGCCGGCCTCTTTTCTATTCAACTGATCAAATGATTTTCAGGCACACATGGGAGAAGACAGATGATTTTACATAAAAATGCACAGAAATGTCCGGTGAGCAGAGGGTATGCAAAGGTGCCGGAGGGCAAGCAGATGGTGACGCGCTTTTCGGGCGGCATAGAGTTTGGCAATGTATCCTTCCGTTCTCAGGAGAGCATGCCTCTTGTGGTGGATGACCTTTCCCTGAAAATAAGGCCGGGTCAGTATGTGGCATTGGTTGGGGCCAGTGGGTGTGGGAAGTCTACTCTGCTCAGGCTTCTGCTTGGGTTTGAAACGTCTGGGAAGCGGCGGAACTTGCCGGTATTGCGGAGGATATCCGGCGTATGCCTATGGGGATGCATACCGTGATCTCTGAAGGGCAGGGTGGAATCTCAGGGGGGCAGAGACAGCGTTTGCTGATCGCAAGGGCCATAGCGCTCAGACCAAAGATCCTTCTGCTGGACGAAGCCACCAGCGCCCTAGACAATCTGACCCAGAAAAAGGTGTCACAGTCTCTGGACGGACTTAATTGCACACGCATTGTGATTGCCCACAGACTGTCCACGATCCGCCAGTGTGACCGGATCATTGTGCTGGAGAAAGGGAAGATCATAGAGGATGGTAATTATGAGGAACTCATGGAAAAGAACGGATACTTTGCGGGATTGATTGCAAGGCAGAGACTGGATGGCAAGCCCTTCCATGAACTTCTTTGTATCAATAGATAGAAACAAAAAAACGGATGTGATGTGTCCGAAAGGACGGACACAAAACAGGAATGGAGGAAAAATGAAGAAAAAAGCAGTAGAAAAAGTGGAAATGAAGGAAAGTTTGCTGAAAGGAGAAGCGTTGGCGTTAAATGATGCAGAGCTGGAAGGCGCAGCAGGCGGAGGTATTACGATCCGGAAAGGCGCAATAGGCGGAGCGGATACGACGTATAGAGAACGGTTTGCCACACAGCTGACGAAGCCAGGAACTGGGATTCGGGGGCCCAGGAGGGTTGGCCCTGATGATGAGAAGAAAAACCAGCCGCAGTCCCCGTTCCAGCTCCGCTATTGAAACTGAAGAGAGATTAACGGATTTAGCCCTTCTATGAACTTATTTGTATCATTAGTTAGAAACAAAAAACGGATGTGATGTGTCCGAAAGGACGGACACAAAACACAATGATGTGACCCCTGTCAAGTAGACAGGTTAAATATCTAAAATGGAGTTCTAATGAACGGCCGCATGTCATATGCGGTCGTTTTTCTATGCACGCCATTTTTCCTTGTACTTTTGAATCCCAGGAGGGTACATTCCCCGATGCTTGCATCGCAACAAACTTTTCCCTAAACGAAAACGGTGATATAA
>QXWO01000043.1 GCA_009911035.1 Lachnospiraceae bacterium | reverse complement strand
TTATATCACCGTTTTCGTTTAGGGAAAAGTTTGTTGCGATGCAAGCATCGGGGAATGTACCCTCCTGGGATTCAAAGTTCACGCCTTCCTCGCCGTAATAGAACATGTCACGGAGCTTTGTATCCGCATTGACCAAATCCAGAAGCTGTAAACATTTTTCCGGGTATTTGGTGTTAATGGAAATCATGTTGATGGAACCTCTTACGGTTTCATTGGAAAGAATGGTGTCCCCCACCTTCTGTACCACAACATCTTTCCCCATCTGGGGGCCCCATGACGTAATGCCGGCTGATTCCCATCCCTGGGCAACACGCCACATATTGTAGACCCGGGCTTCTGACAAAGCGGAGGCGTCAGGATTGATAATTCCCTTCTGATACCATTCATGCAGGGTTTCCAGCGCGGAATAGACATCCGGTTCTTCTAATGTAAAGCATACCCTTGCATCCTTGTCGTCATAGCGCACGCCCAAGATCTGTGTTCCCGCTCCGATTTGGTCATAGGTATCGAAAATATAGTAGATACCGTCATTTTTTGTATATACCGGATAATCGTTCTTCTCAGCCTTTAGCATTTCAAACGTCTCTGTCAGGGACTCGATCTCTGTAAGGGATGCAATATCCAGGCTGTATTCGTCCACCAGCTCCTTATCCCATACTGCATAGTTGGAAATGGAGCTATCTTTGTAAGTGGGGATACCGTAAATCCTGCCCTGCACCTTAACGCCGTCCCAATATTTTTCCGGCATCAGTTCTGTCAGCCCCGGCATATTGTCGCTAATCATATCTGTAATGTCGTAGTATGCGCCCAGACTGATATCTGCGATGTAGTTATTTCCTGTTCCAAAAATGATATCGTAAGGCTCATTGGTGCTGACAATAATATTGCGGCGTTTGTCCCAGTCCCCCCAGGGAATGACTTCCATTTCCAGGTTAACGCCCACCTTTTCCCCAATATACTCATTGACTTTGGCAATCCATGTATCATAGTTGCTGGGCATGCCGTTCCCGATAATGACCCATTTTAAATTGACAGTTTCGCCTTCTGCCGTCTGCCCGGCACTGGAAGCGCTCCCCCCTGTGGATGCGGAATTCCCGCAGCCTGACAGTGTCCCAAGTATCATGATGGCAGCAGCGCAGGCTGCCAGTACTCTTTTTAATCTCATAATGATCCTCCTAACGACTAATTGCTGGTTACTCTTTTACTGACCCGATGGTCAGCCCGGAAATAAAGTATTTCTGGAAAAACGGATAGGTGCATGCAATCGGTACAATGATGACGATAGCGATGGCCATCCTTACACTCTCCGTAGGCATTGACGCCCTGTACTGCTGCAGAGAAACGCCGCCGTATGGATTGTTGGCAATATATTCAATGTTCTTCTGCATCTGGTTCAGTAAAGACTGGAGTGTTTGAAGATTTCTGTCCTGAATGTACAGGGAAGCCTGGAACCAGTCATTCCAGTAACCGAAAGCCGCAAACATGCCAATCGTAGCCATAACCGGCTTGGATATGGGCAGAACGATTCCCGACCAGATTTTAAACTGTCCCGCACCATCGATCTTTGCCGATTCAATAATCGAATCCGGCACTGTGGTCCTGAAAAATGTTCTGCATATGGTGACGCTGAACGCCGAACACGCAAGTGGCAGTATCAGCGCCCAGATGCTGTTGTTCAGCTTCAGAATATTGTTTACCACCACATAGCTGGCCAGCATCCCGCCGTTAAACACCATGGGGATAAAGATAAGCCATGTATAAAACTGTTTTAACTTAAAATTCTTTCTTGAAACCACATATCCCATAGAAGTGTTCAGGGCTATGGAAATAACCGTACCTATGACCGTTACCGCCACAGACATGAATACCGCCCTTAAGATCGTCATACGTTCATTCCACAAAAACTCATACGCCGAAGCAGAGAGCACCTGGGGAATAAGCTGGTACCCATTTACACGGATGGACTCCTCATCCGCAATAGATATGGAAAAAACAAACAACAGCGGAATAACGCATATCACTGCCAGCAGCAAAAATATCACGTTGAACAGGATATTGGTAGATGTCTTGATCTGATTCAGCGACTGTCCGCTTACTTCTTTCTTTCCCACACTGTTCACCTCCTGTTATATAATTCTGTTTTCATTGTCAAGCTTGCTTACGATCCAGTTTGCCAGTAAAATCGTTCCGCAGCTACATATTGCCTGGAAGAAGCTGGCTGCTGCTGTCTGACCGATCGGCGCCGTGGACTGGATCGCATTATATATGTACGTGTCAAAGGTTGACGCCGTTGTATACAATGACGAGGGAAGCTGCCCTGTCACCTGGTAAAACAGACCGAAATCCGAGTTGAAAATCTTACCGCAGTCCAGAATCAGCATCATGATAAAGACCGGCTTGATAGCAGGCAGTGTGATATGCTTCGCCTGCTGGGATTTCGTAGCCCCGTCCATGACCGCTGCTTCGTAGAGGGACGGGTCAATTCCTGTAATACTTGCCAGATAAAGCACCATGCCGTATCCCATGCCCTTCCATGTGTTCAGAAAAATCAGAATAAACGGCCAGTATTTCTTCTCCTGATACCACATAATGCGCTCGCCCCCAAGAGCTGTGATAATTCCGTTGATGTAGCCTCTCTCCGGTGTCAGCAGGGCATAAACAAAATAACTGATAACGACCCATGACATAAAGTAGGGAAGAAACATCATTGTCTGGTATACCTTAGAACCTCCCTTGTTCCGCATATTGCTCAGCATCAGGGCGCCTCCCACTGCAACGCTTGCACTGATAATGATAAATGCAATATTGTAGAGAATCGTGTTCCGAAGCAGCATTGTAAATGAGTTGGATGTAAAGAAGTATTTAAAATTCCCAAATCCTGCCCATTCACTGTGCAGCAGATTGTAAATGAAACCATGCCCGCCGGGCGACAATTTGTATACCTTAAATGCAATGATAATACCGAACATCGGCAGATAGGAAAAAATCAAAAACCACAGCAATGTGGGCAGCGAAAGCAAAAACAGTTCCGTATCATCTTTCGACCATCGCCTCTTCCGGGTCTTTCTGCCGCGCCTTGCTCCTCCGTCAAGCGCTTTGTTCATTTCCATTCTTTTTACCTCCTTTGTTTATATTTTATTTATTTTTGTTAATATAAGATTAACATTAATTAACTAGTATGTCAACACGCTCACGTAAAACTATCACTATATCTAAATTTTGAATCATTTTTTTAGACATAATTACTTAAAAACTGAATTTTTTCTTCTTTACCCCAAAGGCTATGTTTACAAACATTAACTAAACTATTTTTTCATTGTTAAAAACGGTCTATTAGATTAACATTTGTAAACACTTTTGTTGTTTTTTAGGGTATATTATGCTATACTGTAAAGGAAAGGTTAAATATCAGGAGTCAATATGGAAAAAGTTACAATGAAAGACATTGCTGCGGCCCTAAGCATATCAAGAGTCACCGTCAGCAAAGCATTTAATAATCAGGCCGGAGTGTCCGATTCGCTCCGGGAAATGATTTTTGACAAAGCAAAAGAGTTAGGGTATGCAAAACTTCCCTATCAGGTAATGAATCCGGCCGCCCATGATGAGCGCACCGTCGCCCTTGTGGTGTCCCGCCCTGATTCTGCCTCTTTTTGGACAGGCATTATCCACCGCATGGCGCAGGAACTTTCAGAATATAATATCAACCTTATGTATATTTATGTCCCCTCTTCCTTCACCAAAGATTTTGTTCTGCCCTCCATCCTCCAAAATGACGGGGTGGAAGGCATCGCAGTGATAAACGTATATGACCCTGTCATTCTGGGTATGGTCAACGACCTTCCCACACCGAAGGTTTTTCTCGATACGATCCCCACCCTGACTGACCGCCGTCTCCACGGTGACCTTCTTCTTATTGAAGGCTACTGCACTGAGTCCGAAATCACGGAATCCTTAATTTTAGACGGACATAAAGACATCGGCTTTCTGGGGGATATCTGCTACGCCCAGACCAACAAAGAGCGTTACCTGGGCTACTGCGCCTGCATGGAAAAGTACGGCCTTGCCATCCGCCCGGAATACTGCCTTACGAAAAGCATCGACATCTTTTCCTATGTGAAAGAAATCAATGCCTTTCTGGACTCCCTTCCCGGCTGGCCTACCGCTTTCGTATGCGTCAGCGATTATGTGGCCCATTTCGTGCAGCAGTACATGGATGAGAATCCCCAAAGGCTCACCCATCAGGTTGTCCTGACCGGATTTGATAATGCCGACGAATACACCAACGTGACCGGACGTATCATCACCGCAAATGTGCCTACAGGACTTCTGGGAAAACGGCTTGCATTACAGCTTCTGTTCCGTACAAACCACCCGGAAGCTCCCAATGAACTGACATTTATCAAGCCTGCAATTATAAAATAATTGCAGGCTTTTTCACAGCAGACACGCTCTGCCTCTGGATCACAGCTCTCGTGTCACCAGCTCCGCAAAGTCTCCCAGCAGCACCGCCCCGTTCACTGCGTCTTTCCTGCCCTGTTCAAAGCAGAGCCTTTCCGGATGCCACTGCACACCTGTTACGGGAAGATACCTGTGTCTTAACCCTTCCACAACCCCGTCCGGCGCAAACTGTACATATTCTATCCCCCTGCCGGGACATTCCACTCCCTGATGATGGGCGCTGTTGACCGGAAAACTCTCCCCATACAACCTTTCCAGAAAAGAGCCTTTTACGGCACGGGAGCCATGTATCTGATCCACTCCCCGGTGTTCATGGCCGGAGCTTACGCTAAGATGCTGGCATATATCGCCGCCGAAATAAATATTGATCATCTGCATTCCTTTGCAGATTCCAAGAACAGGCTTTCTGTCCATCACAAAGGCATCCAGAACCGCAAGCTGGAGCCGGTCGAGTTCCGGGTCAAAAAAACGGGTGCCGCCGGGAAGCTGCCCAAACAGCTTCGGGTCAATGTCCCCTCCTCCGGGCAGAATCAGGCCATCATAATCACCTATGTCAGGAACATGGAGAGATGTTTCTGCCAGTATGCCTAAATACCCCATCGCCCTCTCATAATTTACAGTCTTTCCCTGCTCCCCTGCAATCAATACTTTCTTCAAATCCGGCCTCACTGTCACTGCTTTACATACAATTACTTTAGTGTATGTAAATGTCGGGAAAACTTGATTAAATTATGCAAATCCATCTCACCACATTCCTAATGTTAAAATAGGTAAAAAAGAGGTATTGTGAAAAGCGTCAAGTACATGCTCTATTGGGAATTTGACACAAAAGAAAGCTATGGAGCGGCACAGAAAAACCTTTACAACAGTTATTGGGAGTCTATTGAAAAATGTCTGGTAATGTCCCATGACAAATATTCAGGAGAGGCGTTGTTTTCTACTTTTGGAAACTGGACGGTGTAATTGCAGCACAGCCTGCTGACAAAATGGAGGGCTGCCGGCTATAACCGGTCTGCCCCCCAGCACTTATTTTACTTTTTTATGTTATACCTCCAAGGCTTCTAAATCATTAATATCCAGAAGGGGCTTTTCAATGGTAAAACATATCTCTTTCAAATCCAGCCCGTTCTGTCCGAAATAAAGCTGCAGTATGTTATATTTTCCCTTAAATGCCACACTTCTTTCCAGGCTAACCCATTCTCCCCCTGTACCGTTAAAGGTAAACACTGCATGGGGCACACCACCGCATATCAGTGTGGCAGGGAGCTGTGCCAGTTCTCCAAGACTGGATTTTGCCGTCATTTCCACTTTATATCCGCCCAGATATTCAAGGTCAAGGGCAAATATATAGCTGCTGCCCTTTTCTGCTTTCACCTCTGAAAGGCTGATGACCGTCTTTTCTTTCCCAACTTTATGGTAAACAATATCCTGCTGTATTTCCGCTTCCGCCTGGCCTGCTCCGGTCACTTCCACTGACACCTCACGGCCGTTCATCCACTCATAGGCATGGGTGTTCATCAGAAAACTGCATATATTCATGGCATTTCTCTGAAGCTCTCCTACCCTAAGGGTTCCTTCCTCCAGAGAAGAAAGCGTATTATCCCCGATAAGGTTTTTGTCCGCCTCCATGCACACCATGTACAGATCGTTCTGGGCCCTTGTCATGGCCGCATAGTTGGTGCGGTCTGCAGGCTTTCCTTCCTCATTGATTTTTGCCCACCAGTCTGTCATGACAATTCCTTTAAATCCCCACTCCTGCCGCAGGATAACAGTATTTAAATCATAGTTTCCGGCCGTCCATATCCCGTTTACAGCCCCATAGGTAGTCATAACTGAATCTGCGCCGCCTTCCCGCACGGCAATTTCAAAGCCCTTCAAATATATCTCCCGCAGCGCCCGCTCCGACACGATGCTGTTGATGGAATTGCGCTGGGTTTCCTGATTATTGGCGCAGAAATGTTTGATAGTCCCTGTCACCCCTGCCCTGTGCATTGCACGGATCTGGGCCGCCGCCATCTTTCCCGTCAGCAGCGGGTCTTCCGAAAAATACTCAAAGTTCCTTCCGTTAAGGGGGTGCCTGTGGATGTTCATCCCCGGTCCTAAAAGGGTGTCCACTTTATATTTGACCATCTCTATACCGGTAAAGGCGTAAAGTTCTTCCACAAGCTCTGTATTAAAGGTGCAGGCAAGAAGGGTGCCGTTGGGCAGGCTGAAAGCCTTCATGCCGCTGTCAAGGCGCATCCCCGAAGGCCCGTCGGTACAGCATCCGCAGGGAATCCCATAGTCTTTCAGGCTCTGGGAAACACCGCCAAAGGCTGATGCCGTTCCCGCTGTGACCTTCGGACTTCCCATCCCTTCTCCCCGGATGATACAGGAAAGTTCTTCTTTGGAAAGCTGTGCCACGAAATCTTCCATGGACACCCTGCCCTCCTTTACATCAGAAAGCCGCCAGCCCTTGTTCCCGGTAATCGGCATATCTTCCGGCAGAAAACGCGCCCTTCTTTGGGCCTGGCTTTCCCCTCCTGCCAAAACTTCCTCGTATCCAAAGGTGTAATTCCCCTCATCATTTATGCTGGGTTTCATCCTCTTAAACTTTTTCTCCGGTGCCATGGCCCTGGAACACTGCCGGATAACTTTTACCTCTTCCAGCGTAAAGCTTCCTGCTGTTTCCAGATTTTTTAAGCTGTTTCCCACAAAAAATGTATAACAGCCTTTCTCCAGTACATAGCTGGATTGGGGACCTGCTTTTCCTGTCTCGTCATAGGACGCAAAGGTTTCAAAAGGCACTTCAAACATCAGAAATTCTTCTTCTCCCGGCGCCAGTTCCCCTGTTTTTCCAAAAGCAGCCAGAACCTTATCCGGCTTTCCAAGTTCTCCCTGGGGCGCATTTACATAGATCTGCACCACTTCTTTGCCTGGGTAACTTCCCGTGTTGGATACCTGTACCTGTATTTTGACCACATCTTCTATCTCGCAAAGCTTCGTCTTTATGGAAAAATCTGTATAGGAAAGCCCGAAGCCGAAAGGATAACGTACTTTATCCCTGGCCCCTGTCTCAAAATAGCGGTAGCCCACATAAATATCTTCTTCATAGACATCCTTGTCCAGATTCCCGAAATTTTTATCCGAAGGATAATCCTCCAGTTTGTAGGCAATCGTGTCAGCCAGCTTTCCTGAAGGGCTTACCTTTCCGGTCAGTACATCTGCCGTGCCATATCCCCCCGTCATACCCCCCTGCCATGCGTAGAGCACAGCCTCCGGCTGGTACTGGTCCACGAACCCCATATCCATAATGTTTCCCACATTGAGCACCACTACCATCTTTTTAAAGTACCTGCGCACCTTTTTCAGCATATCCTCTTCCACTTCCGTAAGCAGATAGGAACCCGGATGGTTTAAATTATCCTGGTCTTCTCCTGCGGTACGGCCGAGTATCACAAGCCCATAGTCCGACTCCTGGGCTGCCTGCGAGACCACTGCCTCCTCCAGAATCATTTCTTCCTGGGACCAGGGTTCATTTCCCCAGCCGATCCCTTCATCAAAGGGATGATCCTTTTCCCATTCCCGGTAAACTTCCATCAGCTTTTTGTTAACGGTGATGTCCCCGTCCTCCAAAAGAGCATCCAGGATTCCCGTCACCTTATCTACATTTACCATTCCACCCGACCCGGTGCCGCTTTTATAATAATGAAACTGTATTCTTCCGAAAACTGCCAGCCTGCTCCCCTTCGGAACCGGAAGAACATGATCTTCATTGCGCAGAAGCACCTGACCTTCTGCTACTATCCTTCTTGCACATTCAGAATACTTTTCCAAGTCTAAAACCATATCCGCCATAACTGCCTCCTGCTTTTTTCTGCTTATTTTGTAATAACGCCGGCTGTTTTCCAGCCGCTTTATGCTTTCCCTATTTTACTAAAAAAGGAAAGGAATGCATACGCCGTTTTTTATACAATGGATAGGATGATATTGACATATTATATAAAATCCCCTTATAATTTAAGCAGATTACGGTCTGATTTTAAACGGACCGGACTGGAAAGGGATGCGGATGGACAATTATTCACATGAAATCATAAATGATGACACAAGGCTTCAGTTGTTTTTTTTACCTGTAAGCACGTACAGTTCCTACTCTCCCCTCCACTGGCACGGCCACCTGGAAATTCTGCTGATGCAGAAGGGGTATATGACGGCCTGCGTCAATGAACAAAAGTATACGTTGAAAAAAGATGATATGCTGGTGGTAAACCCAAAGGAACTCCACACAACCAAAACCTGGGGCAGTGCAGGCTACCTGCTTTTGCAGATACCTTACGACTATCTCTCCCGGGTTTTAAACCATGTTTCCCTGATTCAGTTTCAGGAATTTTTCCCCTCCATCACCATGAACTCCACCCAGCACAGACTCCTTGACTGTCTGGTGGAGCTATCAGAAATCTATGAAAAAAAAGAAGACGGGTATCTTCTTCATTTTTCCTCTGTGATCTATGAATTTCTCTACATTCTGTACCGGAACCACTCCCACAGGATCAGCAGGCAGGCAAGGGAAAAGGCCAACTACAATTTTGAGCGGATAGAGGAGGTGCTCCACTATGTTAAATCCAATTATAAAAAAGATATCTCCTTAAATGAGGTCGCCGGACTTTTAAATGTCAGCCCGGAATACTTCTGCCGCCTTTTTAAAAAGCAGACCGGGCAGACCTTCCTTGAATACCTAAACGCCGTCCGCCTGCTGCACTTCCATCAGGATCTGCTGGACACGGATTACAGCATCAATGATCTGCTGACCCGCAACGGCATCACCAATTACAAAGTATTTATGCGTGCCTTCAAAGATACCTATGGCACCACCCCGGGCCGGATACGTGCCCATGTAAAAAACTAACAAGCGCAAGCCTGCTTATTGCAGCAAACGCTGCCCTGAATTGGAAAAGGCATATGGAGCCGAAAATTTCGTCACTTCCATACGCCTTATTTATATTCTTAAGAAAGATGCAGAAGCTGGGACGCTATCTGGAAATATACCAGCAGCGAAAGCACGTCCACAATTGTGGTTATGAAAGGGCTTGCCATGACTGCCGGGTCGAAGCCGATTTTTTTGGCAAGCATGGGCAGGGTACATCCCACAACTTTAGCGATCATCACCGCCGCAACCAGTGTCAGGCATACCACAAGGGCTACAATCATCTCCACTTTGTCCCAAACCAGCAGTTTCACAAAATTTGCCGCCGCCAGTGTTGCCCCGCACAGAATCGCCACCCGGATTTCTTTCCATACCACCTGCAATGCGTCCTTAAATTCAATTTCATTTAAGGAAAGACCTCGGATGATCGTTACGCTGGCCTGTCCTCCCGCATTCCCACCGGTATCCATAAGCATGGGGATATAGGCTATCAAAATGCCGCACTTCATCAGGGCATCTTCAAAGGTTGTCAGAATACTCCCGGTAAAGGTAGCCGAAATCATGAGAAGAAGCAGCCACGGCATACGTTTCTTCCATGTCTCAAAAACGCTGGTCTTCATATAAGGCTTATCGGAAGGTACGATAGCCGCCATCTTTTCCATATCCTCCGTGGCTTCTTCCTGAAGGATATCCACCACATCGTCTACTGTAATAATTCCAACAAGACGGTTTTCATTGTCCACTACCGGCATGGCGGTAAAGTCATATTTCTGGAATTGTCTGGCAACTTCTTCCTGATCCATCATGGTATTGATGTAAATGACATTCTCATGCATGATATCCCCGATCACCGCATCTCCCGGACTGATCAGCAGATACCGCAGGGCCACCGTTCCCACCAGCGTCCTCTTGGCATCAAGAACGTAACAGATATTGATTGTCTCACTGTCCATTCCCACTTTTCTGATGCGGGCTATGGCATCCTCCACCGTCATATTTTCCTTTAAGTCCACATACTCCACCGTCATGATACTTCCGGCGGAATCCTCCGGATACCTTAAAAGATGGTTGATATCCCTTCTGGTTTCCGGGCTTGCATTTGCAAGGAGTTTTTTCACCACGTTGGCCGGCATTTCCTCCAGCAGGTCGGTCGCATCATCAGCCATCAGATTATTGATGATTCCCGCCGCATCCTTTTCTGACAGGCTTGTGATGATAAATTGCTGACTGTCCACTTCCAGATAAGAAAACACGTCTGCCGCCATACTCTTGGGCAGAATGCGGAAAATTTTCAGCAGATCTTCCTCGTCAAGCTCCTCCATAATGACCGCAATATCCGCCTCATTCATTTCAGCCATTTTCTGGCGCAGCCGGGTATATTGCTTTGTCTCAAGCAGTTCTTTTACTACTTCAAAATCCTTGATCTCTTCCATAGCAGTTCTCCTTTATATGTGATTTTTATGCGCCGTTGGTGAGGAGGGATGTCTGTGCTGCCTGCCTTCATACTCTTTTTCATAAAAACCACCACCTTTCAAAAACTGCTTTTTATTTTTACTGCCACTTTTACTTTAGCCCAAGGGCCTGTCTTTGTCAACGGATTTTACCGCCCCACATATCCCCCGGAACGATCCGTTTTCTATGCCTGCCTGTCCATATAATACCCGGAACCCTTGATTGTAATTCTTGTCCTTGCACAGGTTGCCTCGGTAAGCTTCTTTTTTACGGATTCCTCCTGTTCTTTCGGGACCCGGATGTCAAACTCTGCTTTGTCGGTATATCTGGATTCCAGCGTCTGTACCGGCAGGCCGGACAAAATATACTGCACCTTTCCGACATCGGTGTAGTCCATATGGAGGGTCATTTCCGTCCCGTAACGCATCAGCACAATTTCCGCATCCTCCAGCGCAGCCTGAAGGGCCTGGGTGTAGGCCCGCACCAGCCCCCCTGTGCCCAAAAGGGTTCCGCCAAAATACCGGGTGACAACCGCCGCACCATTGGTAACGCCAGCCGTAAGAAGCACCTCCAGCATGGGCTTCCCGGCGGTTCCTCCAGGCTCCCCGTCATCACTGCACCTGGTCAGTTCCCGGTTTCTCCCAATTACAAAGGCCGAGCAGTTATGTCTGGCATCATAATATTTTTTCTTGACCGAATCTATAAATACGGCAGCCTCCTCCTCCGACCGGGCCGGAACCAGACTGGCTATAAACCTTGATTTCTTCTCCTCATATTCCCCATGTCCCGGCTGGTAAATAACCTTGTAAGGCCGGAATTCCTTTTCTGCTGCCATTTATCAATACCTCATTTCTCTTTAAATACATGTCTGAAAACTGCTTTCCTTAAGATCCCTTCCCCAATCTGTCAAGGGCTGGCGCCTGTTCAAACGCACTCTGACACATATATTGAAGTTTACCACAGCAGAGAATAAATGTATAATAAATTGTGAATAATTCTTAATAAACAATAAAAAACTTTATTTCATCACCACATTTTGGTATACTCTAGATATTGCAGTCTTTAAATTCAGAATTTACATGGAGGCAATATAAATGAATTACAGCAAACGAGGGATTTTGGCTAAACAGAGATCCCTGCATACAATTTCAACCAAGCTTGGGAAAAAACTGCTTTTAGCGGTATTGAATCTTTCCCTGCTGTGTATCCTGGCTGCCGGCGTTATCGGCATCAGCATGGGTTTCGGCATCTTTAAGGGTGTCATAGATACCGCACCCAGTATTGAAAATGTCCAGGTCACACCCACCAGTTTTTCAACTTTCGTCTACGATCTGGAAGGAAATCAGACAGCAAAACTGGTTTCCCAGAATTCCAACCGTATTCCGGTCACGCTGGACATGATCCCTGAAAATCTGTCCCATGCATTTGTCGCTATTGAGGACGAGCGTTTTTATGAACACAACGGCATTGACATTAAAGGTATTTTCCGTGCCGCCTACGTTGGCATTTCCAACGGATTCCACTTTTCAGAAGGCGCCAGCACCATTACCCAGCAGCTCCTGAAAAACAATGTATTCACTGACTGGACCAGTGAAACAGGTTTTGCTGACAGTATGAAGCGTAAGATCCAGGAACAGTATCTGGCTATTGAGCTTACCAAGACCATGTCCAAGGATGATGTGCTGCTCAATTACATGAACAGTATCAACTTAGGGCAGAATACCTTAGGTGTACAGGCTGCTTCCCTGCGCTATTTTAACAAGTCAGTCAACTCTCTCACGCTTTCAGAGTGTGCCGTCATTGCCGGAATTACGCAAAACCCTTCACGGCTTAATCCCATTTCCCATCCCGACGCCAATGCAGAACGGCGCAAGAAGGTTTTGGATAACATGCTTGAGCAGGGTTATATCACCCAGGGTGAATATGACGAGGCCATGGCTGACGATGTTTACTCACGTATACAGATCGTCAATGAGGATGCGGAAGAATCGCTGGTTAATACATACTTTGTGGACGCATTAACCGATGATGTGATGAATGACCTCCTTGCCGCAGGATATAATGAGACCCAGGCTTTCACTCTGCTCTACAGCGGCGGGCTTAAAATTTATTCTACCCAGGACCCCCATATACAAGCCATCTGTGACGAGGTTTTCTCCAATGAAGAAAACTATCCCGCAGATACCCGGTGGTATCTGAATTATGCCCTGACCATCAAGAAGGCAAACGGGGATTTTGAGAACCACAGTACGGAAATGTTCCGGGCATATTTTAAAGAGCAGAATCCTTCTTTTAACCTGATTTTTGACACACAGGAGGATGCTTACACACAGATCGAAGAATATAAACTTGCCTTTGTAGGCTCCGGCGACGAAGTTTTTGACGAGAGCGTTACCTTAACGCCCCAGCCCCAGGTATCCATTACCGTGGAAGACCAGCATACCGGATATGTGGTAGCCATGGTAGGCGGACGCGGCGCCAAGGAAGGAAGCAAGACTTTAAACCGGGCTACAGACACCAAAAGACAGCCCGGCTCCACCTTCAAAATCGTTGCCGTTTATGCGCCTGCCCTTGACAGCGCAGGTCTGACCCTTGCAACCATGCTCAACGATGCGCCTTTTAATTACGCCAACGGCAGGCCGGTAAATAACTGGTACAGTACCGGCTACAGGGGCCCCAACTCTTTGAGAAAGGGAATCATTGATTCCATGAATATCATTGCAGTTAAGACCCTTACCATTATATCGCCCCAGCTTGGTTTTGATTATTTAAAGAATTTTGGTTTTACCACCATTGTGGACCGCAAAGAAATCACCACCAACGGTGAAACCCAGATTTTTTCCGATATCCAGCAGTCTCTTGCCCTTGGAGGCGTCACGGACGGCGTCACCAATGAAGAACTAAATGCGGCTTACGCTGCCATTGCCAACGGCGGTACTTATATCAAACCCAAGCTCTATACCAAAGTGGTAGACCATGACGGCAATGTGATCCTGGACAATACACAGGCAGATTCCAGACAGGTCATCAAAGACACCACCGCATGGCTGCTGACCGATGCCATGGTAGATGTAGTGACACAGGGTACCGGAGCATCCGTCAACTTTGGAAATATGGCGATTGCCGGAAAAACAGGTACGACCTCAGATTATAATGATGTATGGTTTGCAGGCTATACCCCTTATTATACCGCTACCACATGGACAGGATATGACAACAATACCAAGCTTCGCAAAGGCGAAGAACGGAATGTGGCCAAGAAACTATGGCGCGCAGTTATGGCAAAAATACATGAAGACCTGCCCAGCGAGTCCTTCCAGATGCCTTCCGGCGGTATCATCCAGGCAACTGTATGCGCCCGCTCCGGGAAACTTCCCATTGCAGGACTTTGTGACGGCACGCTGAAATCAGAGTATTTCGCAGAAGGAACCGTACCTACAGAGAGCTGCGATGTCCACTATCAGGGACTTATCTGCCAGTACAGCAACCTGCCTGCCAGTGAGCCATGTCCCTTTAAGGTGGAAGGCGTTCTTGAACTGCCTCTGCCTGAACATCCCTCTCTGGCGCAGGGTTCTGCAGTAACCCAGCAGGTGACAAACCCGGACGGCACTGTTTCCACCGTGACAGGCCCCCAGAATCCTACAGGCACCTGCCCGCACAACGCAGAGTTCTACGCACAGCCTGATGCTTTAGCTATTGAAGCCCAGCAGCGCAATGAGATTGCTGCGGCACAGGCAGCCGCTGCAGCCGCTGCTGCGGCAGCAGCACAGGAGGCGGCACCTCCGGCGGAGACAGCGCCTCCTCCGGATGACAGCCAGGGAGATGTAACCGAATAAAACCTCCGTGAAACACGCGCTAGGCGGATGCACCTTAACCTTTCATGGTGCATCCGCCTTTTTTATTAAAAAATATTTGGTTTGTTTTTAGAGATACCCTTACTTTACGCCTGTTCCCGGAAGATGATTTCTCCGGTATCAGCATTCATGCTCTCCACAATTGCCAGAGATTCCACTCTCACGCCTTTACTCCGCAGCAGCCTGCCGCCTTCCTGAAAGCCTTTTTCCACGGCAATTCCAACGCCCTCCACAACTGCCCCTGCGCTCTTTACCAAATCAATCAGCCCTGCCGCCGCACAGCCGTTTGCAAGAAAATCGTCAATGATCAGCACGTGGTCATCCTTCCCAAGGAACTTTTTGGCAACGATCACATCGTACACTCTCTTGTGGGTAAAGGACTCTATCTTTGTTACATACTGCTCTCCGTCAAGATTGATGCTCTGGGATTTCTTTGCAAAAACCACCGGCACCTGAAAATACTGCGCCGTAATACACGCAATCCCAATCCCTGACGCTTCAATCGTCAATATTTTGTTAATCTCTTTGCTTGGAAACAATCGTCTGAATTCCTTCCCCATTTCGCCAAACAATTCCACATCCATCTGATGGTTCAAAAAACTATCCACCTTAAGTACATTGCCGGGCTTTACCTTGCCGTCCCTGCGGATTCTTTCTTCTAAAAGCTCCATGACCTTCCCTCCTGTGTGCATAAAGATGCCTGGCAAAAGCGCATCTCTTTCTTCCGTCTTACCCATATTTTACTACGATTCTTCCATCCTTATCAACTTCTTTCTGCTCCATTTCCCAGACAAATATCTGATAAAGGAAATCAGGTAATTAGAAGCCCAGCCCACAGGAACTGCGATCCACACAGCCTTAACTCCCCAGATGGATGCAAAGGCAAAAGCAATCGTCACACGTATTCCAAGGTTAACCAGGTTTGCAAGGGTAAATACCAGCACATCCCCCGCTCCCCGCAGTACCCCGTCAGTGATTGCCTTAAGCCCGATAAATACAAAGAAAAATCCAATAAAGGACAGGTATGCGTTTCCTGTCTCAAAAGCCGCCGCTTCACTGCCCTCCTCTAAAAAGGAGCGGATAATGCTTTCGTGAAAAAGGGTCAGTGTCAGGCAGATCATTACCGCAAAAGCCGCCACCATCTTAACAGCCGCCCGGTACCCTTCTTTTACCCTGGAAGGCGCGCCTGCGCCCAGATTCTGGGCTGTAAAAGTGGAGACCGCATTCCCCGAAGCAATCATGGGCACAATGCAGATAGATTCAATTCTCATGCCTGCCGTATAGCCTGCCAGCACGGAAGAACCAAACCCATTGACCACGGACTGGACCAGCAGCATCCCTATAGAGACAATAGACTGCTGCAGCATGGAGGGAATCGCCACCTTTATCATATTTCCAAGCATCTGCACATCAAACAGCGCCGTCCGGGGCTTATCCGGCATTTCACTGCCAGTCTTTCCGCTTTCATAAGTTTTCAGGGATTTCATTAAGAGGCAGAAAGAAATCAGTGCCGAAAGTCCCTGCGCAAACACTGTTGCTCCCGCCGCCCCTGCAATGCCAAGGCCGAACCCCCTCACAAGGACTAAATCAAGCACAATATTCAGCAGAGAAGAAAAAATCAGCAGATACAATGGCGTTCTGGAATTTCCCAGCGCATTGAACACGGAAGATAAAATATTGTACATAAACAGGAATGGAAGTCCCGCAAAATAAATTTTCAGGTAAAGCATGGCGTCCGCCAGAATATTTTCCGGTGTGTTCAATGCCGTCAATATCGTCCTGCTGAAAAAAAGCCCTATGGTTCCCAGCACAATACTCACCGTCAGAAAGCTGATCAAGGCCGTATATACAGATGTCTTCATTTTTCTGTAAAGTCCCGCCCCGAGATATTGGGAGGTAATAACCGAAGCGCCTATCCCTCCGCCAATGGCAATCATAATAAACACTGTCGTAAGAGAATAGGATGCGCCCACCGCCGCAAGTGCCGCCTCTCCCACAAACTTTCCTACAATAATAGAGTCCACCGTGGAATAAAACTGCTGGAACAAATTCCCAAGTATCATGGGCAGCGCAAAGAAAAACAAAGATTTCCCGGGACTGTCTGTAAGCATACTGTACTTTTTCATTATTTTAAACCTGCCGTTCCTGAGCGTGTTTGAAAAATGCTTTCCGTCAGTTTTCAAACATACTCTAATATTATTTTTAAATGCTTAATATAACAATTCTCGTAATAATCCAGACAAGCCAGACTGCTAATTATTATATCAGTTATTGGGAGAAAATTCTACTTTTTCATTGACAAAACAATTCAGTCTGTGATACAATACTGCTTGTCGATGTAAGAGAGATACATCACAGGCTGCTATAGCACAGTCGGTAGTGCGCAACATTGGTAGTGTTGAGGTCACCAGTTCGATTCTGGTTAGCAGCTCTAAAATTAAAAGCTTTCCTGTACCTAACGTATTGGAAAGCTTTTTTGTATTTCAAAATTTTTTCATTGCTTTAGAAAATCAATAACCCGTCTGTTAAAATCTTTCCCTTCCTCATATGCCGCATGTCCAAGTTCTTCATAAATAAACATTTGGCTGTTTCTGATATTCCCGGACAATTCAGACGCCGCATCCCTGCCTGCGATCCTGTCCCTGCCGCCTCCAATCACCAGCACGGGGCACACTATTTTATTCAGCTCCCCGCAGGAGTCATGTCCAATACAGGAAACTGCCTGTACCAGAAAACGGTCAAAGCTTTTGGGCTTCCCGGCTTTTCCCAAGATTGGATACAGGAAGCGGTATTTCTTTAAGTAATCTTCCGTATAAGACTTTTCGGCAGTATCAATTACCAATTCTTTGTAGTTTCCCTGCCTTGCAAACTCTATCCAGCCATTTACCGCTTTCTGCATGGTTTCGTTCTGACGGCAGAGGGTGACAGCAAGGACAAGTTTTTCAACCATGGCCGGATAATCAATGGCAAGATACTGTGCAATCATCCCGCCCTGGGATATTCCTAAAACGCTGGCCTTAGAGATGCCCAGGGACTCCATTGCCCTTGCCTGGTCACGGGCCATGTCTCTTGTGGTATACCCTTCCGGCAGGCAGTTTTTGCGGCTGAAAACATACACCTTATATTCTTTTGCATATATTCTGTACATGAATGCAAAGGGAAAGGCCATCCCCTTAACGGTAGACAGCCCGTCCCCTAAACCGGGAAGCATAACTAAGTTCTCTTTCCCATTTCCAAATGAAATATAGTCCATATCCGCACCGTCCACAAAGATGCTTCCGTTTTTTGCATGATAAAGCATTTTTACTCCCTTTCCCGGCTGACTTCCATTGCCTTTTCCTGTTGGTCTTTCACCGCCATTTCCTTAAGAACGCTTATCGTTAGAGGCACCGACACCGCAAGCGTACACACATCCGCTGCAGCCTGGGTCATCTGAACGCCTGTCAGTCCAAGCAGCCGGGGCAGTATCAAGATCAGGGGCAGGAAGAAGTATCCCTGCCTGGCTCCCGCTATCACCGATGC
Organism: Lachnospiraceae bacterium; assembly: GCA_009911035.1. Lineage (GTDB taxonomy): Bacteria > Bacillota > Clostridia > Lachnospirales > Lachnospiraceae > Suilimivivens. The sequence goes on along the minus strand of QXWO01000043.1, from coordinate 35,024 downwards.
CTTCAGCGCTTTCCCAATGGACTGGAGCATCATGTTACTCATCACAATCCATGCATTTAAAGGAAAGGTAAGACACTGGAAGCGTAGCGCCAAAGTCCCTGTATCTATCACCGCCTGGTCTTCCTTACGGAACAGGGCTACCATGAAGGGTGCAAAAATCCCGCAGAAAGCGGAAATCACCACCAAAAGGATAAACGCATATTTTATGCAGAAGAAAAAGCCTTCCCGGACTCTTGCGTACAGTTTTGCCCCATAATTAAACCCGCAGACCGGCTGGAAGCCCTGCCCAAAGCCAATCAGCGCTGAGTTGGCAAACATGGTGATTCTGTTCACGATCGACATTCCGGCTATGGCGGCATCCCCGTATACGCCTGCCGCGTGGTTCAAATAAATAACAGCTATGCTTGCAAGCCCCTGCCTGCACAGGGAAGGAATACCGCCCCGGAAAATTTCTTTGAGAAAGTGCGCATTTATTTTCAGGTTTTTAAATTTAATGGAAATGCTCCCGCCTTTTCTTGCCATAAGCATTAAAATCACAAAGCTGCAGCACTGACTGGTGACGGTGGCCGCCGCTGCCCCGGAAATTCCCATATGAAAGCCAAATATCAGTATGGGATCCAGAGCAATATTCAATACCGCTCCAATAACGATTCCCACCATGGCAAAGGATGCGCTGCCCTGAAATCTTAACTGGTTGTTCAGAACCAGCGATGAGGTCATAAAAGGTGCGCCCAGCAAAATGATCCTCATATACCTTTCTGTATAGGGAAGGATTGTGGGCGTTGACCCTAAGGCCATGGACAGCGGAGTCAGGAACACTATGCCGCATACAGCTATCACTATCCCTGCAAAAAAGGAAAGGAAAAAGCCGTCCGCCGCCATGGCAGCCGCATCCTCCAGCTCCCTGCTTCCAAGTTTCCTTGAAATATAGTTGCCGGAGCCGTGGCCGAAAAAGAATCCAACTGCCTGAATAACCGCCATTACGGAAAAAACCACTCCCACCGCCGCCGTTGACTGGGTATCCAGTTTTCCCACAAAAAAGGTATCCGCCATATTATAAAAGGATGTTACCAGCATACTGATAACTGTGGGAACAGCCAGTGAACAGATCAGCCCCGGTATGGGCGCCGTGGTCATCCGCACATATTTTTCTTCCTGATTCAATCTAAGCACCTCTTATCTTCTACTTTGCACCAATGTTTCTATAAAGCATGTATCATACCAGCTTCCCCAATCACTGCCGCCTCATATGGCCGGAAGGTGAGCTCCTTTCCAATTTCCGTCTTGTCATAATTGGAAATCCATACATCTCCTGCTGCAAATCCATCCGGCAATACTATTTTCCGCTCCGTTTTGCTGAAATTGCAAATCACAAGAATCTTTTTATCCTCAAAAGTCCTTGTATACATAAAGATCTCTTCGTCCTCCGGCATCAGAAGTTCAAATCTTCCATACACGATCACCGGATTCTGCTTCCTTAGCAGAATCAGCTTCTGGTAAAAGCGGAATACGGAAGATTCCCTGCTCATCTGCTCTGCCGCATTGATCTTGGTGTAATTGGGATTTACCTTGATCCAGGGCGTCCCTTCCGAAAATCCTGCATTAGCGGTGTCATCCCACTGCATGGGAGTTCTCGCATTGTCCCTGCTCTTATAGCGCAGATATTCCAGCATTTCTTCTTTTCCTGCAAGGTTATTTTCTGTGTACTCATGATAGGCATTGATGCTTTCGATATCACGGAATTCCTCAAGGCTGTCAAAGGGTACATTGGTCATTCCCAGCTCTTCCCCCTGATAAACGTAAGGTGTTCCCTTCATCATATGGAGGCAGACCGCCAGCATCTTGGCAGAAAGTTCCCGGTATTCCTCCGAATCATTGCCAAACCGGGATACCACTCTGGGCTGGTCGTGATTGCTCCAGTATAAACTGTTCCACGCCTTTCCCTCCAGATAAGTCTGCCAACGGTTCAGAACTTTCTTCAAATCAGGCAGATAAATCTTCTTTACATTCCATTTTCCGTGTTCCCCATTATCTAAGTCGTTCTGCTCAAACTGGAACACCATATTCAGCTCGCTCTCGTCGTCAGCAGCATATTTGACCGCTTCCTCCACCGTGACCCCCGCAGTCTCCCCCACAGTAATGGTATCATACCCGGAAAGAGCCTTCTTCCGCATTTCTTTTAGGTAATTATGCACGTGGGGGCCGTTGATTACAAAAGGACCGAAATCACCGTGAAGAGCGCCCTCTCCTTTTGAACCGTCAGGAAGCCCCGGGACCTTGGATATCATGCTGATCACATCCATGCGGAAACCGTCCACGCCTTTATCCAGCCACCATTTCATCATATCGAAAACTTCCCTGCGGACATTCTCATTGTCCCAGTTCAGATCCGGCTGCTTGGGCGAAAACAGGTGCAAATAGTACTGGTCAGTTGCCTCGTCATACTTCCACGCAGAGCCGCCAAAGCAGGAGCCCCAGTTGTTAGGTTCTTTTCCCTCTTTTGCTTCCCGCCAGATGTAGTAATCCCTGTATGGATTGTCTTTGGATCTGCGGCTCTCCATAAACCATTTATGCTCATCAGATGTATGATTGACTACCAGATCCATCATGATCTTAATGCCTCTTTCATGGGCTGCGGCCAGCATATGGTCAAAGTCCTCCATGGTTCCGAATTCCTTCATAATTGCCTGATAATCACTGATATCATATCCATTATCATCATTAGGCGACTGATACACGGGAGAGAGCCATATGACGTTGATTCCAAGCTCCCTTAAGTAATCCAGCTTCTGTGTAATTCCCCTGATGTCGCCAACACCGTCCCCGTCACTGTCTTTAAAGCTTCTGGGGTAAATCTGGTAAACAACGCTTTCCTTCCACCATTTCTTATTTTCTTCCACTTTTCATTCCTCCATTTTCATTGATTCATATTAGAAAAACATAGAGCAGTTGTTGATTCTCTATGTTTTCCCTTATTTACCCATATATGTTTTTTACTTAAAACAGCGTTTGTTATCTTCTAAGCCGGAACCTGTCCACAGCCCGTTTTAATTCTTCTGCCTGGCCGTACAACTGCTGGGAAGATGCTGCTGTCTTCTCTGCTGTGTTGGTGTTGGTCTGAACCACATCGGCAATCTGCTCCATTCCCTCGGTAAGCTGTCTCAAAGACTGGGCCTGCTGTAAGGCGGAATCTGCTATTTTCTCTATCAGTTCCAGTGACTTTCTGGCTCCGCCGACGCCCTTTTCAAGGGCCTGGGTGGTGTCTGCCGAAAGTTCAGCCCCGTGCTGTACCAGATGGATGGAGTTTTCAATAAGCTCCGTAATATTCTGTGCTGCCACCGAACTCTTGTTTGCAAGGCTTCTGACTTCATCTGCAACTACTGCAAAGCCTTTTCCTGCTTCCCCTGCACGGGCTGCTTCCACCGCCGCATTCAATGCAAGAATATTTGTCTGGAAGGAAATGTCTTCAATCGTTTTAATGATACCGCTGATCTGGCTGGATGCCGTGGAGATGTCTTCCATTGCCTTTGTCAGTTCTTCCATCTTTCTGTTACACATTTCGAGTTCGTTTGCTGATTCTTCTGAACTCTTACGTGCAAAATCTGCATCTTCCGATGTGCTGTCCACTTCCCTTGATATTTCCTGAATACTTGCTGACAACTCCTCCACTGCCGCTGCCTGATCCATGGCGCCATTGGAAAGAATCTGGGAACTGTCAGCCATTTCCCTGGATTCTATGGAAACAAATTCTGCTGCCGTGTTGATTTTGGACAATGCATCGTTCAAAGAATCCAGTATCTTCTGCATCGCCTCCTGAATAGGGAGGAATTCTCCCCTGTAGCCGACGCTGACTGAAATATCCATGTTTCCTTCTGCCATCTGGGACAGCTCGGAGTTGATGTTGGTTATGTACTTTTTCAGTTCCCGCTTTGTCTCATGAATGGATTCCACCATTCTTCCTATCTCAGAGGTATTCGGTTCAAGTGCAAACTCTGCTGAAAGATTTCCCTGGGAGATTTCCACCATCTGGTTCTTCACCTCTATGGCAGGACGCAGGATTTTACGTCTTGTATAAACCATGCTCACAACCTGTACCACTCCCACCACGATCAGCAGGATGATCATGTTCAAACGGATATGATTCACTTCATCATCCAGGGCAGTAAGCTCCGCCAGCGTTCTTGCATCCAGATCCCCTAAAAACTGCTCTTTTACTGCGTTGATCTGGGTGATGGAAGAATTGTAGTCCGCCCCGTATACATAGGCTACTGCTTCCTCTTTCTTGCCCGCCTGGACTTTCTCCATGGCTTCCTCTTCCAGAGGAACCAGGGTATTGGAAAGATTGGACATCTTATCGATCATTGCCTGTTCCTCAGGGGTTATTCCGATTTCCTGCATTGCGGCTACGCCCAAGTCACGGTTTTTCAGGTTATTGATCTCATTCCAGTAATTATCGTAATGCTCCTGCAGGCCAGTGGCCGCAAAAGCCCTTACCTCGTTGGTCAGATAAGAAGACCCGTTCATAAAACGGTTGGCATTATAGGTAAGTGCGAACCGGTCCTCATTGGCTTTATTAAGCTGGTTGTTCGTATCCCTATAATTCGACAATGATATAACCAGCATCAAAAGCGACAGAATCGAGATTCCATTTAAGATAAAATTTGTTACTGACTGACTTAATGCTTTTTTCATTTTTGACTGCTCCCTTCAATATTCCATGACTCCCCTGCGCTTTGCCGGTTATGTCTTAAAGCTCTGTAAAGTCAACTACTTTTAGTTTACAAAAAATAGCCAGAAATAGCAATACCTAAATCAGATATTTCCCATTAACAGAATCTGCCGCTGCTATGTTGTGTTTGCACATCTTCCCGCCCTGTGATAACATTGTAATAACAGTCCCGCTCATCCGGCCCGTTACAATCTATTGAAATCAAGGAGTGTCTTTCCAGGCATGATGCATAAAGTCTTTTTGAAAAAAAACAGACCTTTTATCATTCTATTGTTGTTTATATTGTTATTGTTTTCTTCCTGTCTGGGATTATTTCTGGGGAGTGTACCTTTAAGCCCCGGCCAGGTGATCCGTGCCCTTTTTTCCCAGAATAAGGACGTGGCTTACACGCTGGTGACGGCGGTGCGCATCCCCCGGGTAGCCGGAGGGCTTTTTGCAGGCATGGGGCTTGGCTGCGCCGGGGTCATCTTACAGGGAGTTATGAATAATTCTCTTGCCAGCCCTAACACCATCGGGGTCAATTCCGGCTCCGGCTTTGCCGTTATGCTTGCCATGATGCTGTTTCCCAACCTTCCCGGCCTGATTCCGGCCTTTGCTTTTTCCGGTGCCCTGCTTACCACTCTTTTCGTCTTTCTGCTGGCTTATCTGGCGGATAGTTCCCGGACCACCATTGTTCTGGCCGGAATCACGGTTTCCAGCTTTTTCAACGCAGGGATCAACGCCATAAAGCTGCTGGACAATGAGCTTTCCATCAATCTTACTTCCTTTATGGCAGGCTCTTTGTCAGGCCTTACGGTAAATAAGCTTATCCTTCCCTGCTGTTGTATTCTGGCGGCTTTTATCCTGTCCCTTTTTCTGGCAGGCGCCCTGAACGTCTTAGGGCTTGGAGAGGATATCGCGCGCTCCCTTGGCATGCGGGTGCCTTTGGTCCGGTTTATTCTGCTGGCCCTTGCCAGTCTTATGGCAGGCTGTGTGGTCAGTTATGCAGGGCTTTTAAGCTTCGTGGGACTGATTGTCCCCCACATATGCCGACAGCTTTTTGGAAATGACGCCCGCTTTCTTCTGCCCTGCTGCGGTCTTCTGGGAGGCAGTTTCGTGCTGGTCTGTGACCTTCTGGGACGGACATTGTTTTCCCCTTACGAGCTTCCCGCAGGCATCCTGCTGGCCTTTGTGGGCGGGCCATTTTTCCTGTATCTTCTGCTAAAAAAGAAAGGAGGGCGAAGGGTCAATGCTTGAATACCGCCATGTATCCGTATCCTGCCAGCGCACACCCATTTTGCAGGATGTTTCTCTTTCCTTTCCAGAAGGAAAAATCACGGTCCTGACAGGACCTAACGGCTGTGGGAAAACCACCCTTTTGCAGTGTTTGAATGGCGCCTCCCGTGTTACGGAAGGAAATATATTTTTAAATGGAACGGATTTTCTGAAACTCTCCCCAAAAGAACGGGCCAAAAACTTGTCTTTTCTGCCCCAGGTACGGACAGTCATCCCTTCCCTGCCTGTAAAAACACTGGTAGAGCACGGACGTTTCCCTTACCTTGGCTTTGCCCGCCGGAAAACGGAAAAAGACATTGCGCTGGTGCAGAAAGCCATGGAATTTGCCCGGGTGGAACAGTATGCAGACCAGTATGCGGATACTTTATCCGGCGGTATCCGTCAGCGGGTTTTCTTCGCCATGGCATTAGCCCAGGACTGTGATATCCTTGTCCTTGACGAGCCTTCCACTTATCTTGACCTTTCCGGTCAGCGGGATTTTCTTTCCATGATCACCAAATTGAAATCCCAGGGAAAAACGATCATCCTTACGATGCATAATCTTGACCACGCCCTGCGGACGGCTGACTATCTGGCAATTATGGGAGACAGGAAAATCGCTGCCTTCGGTACCCCGGCGGAATGTCTGGAACAGCAGGTCATAGAAAAAATATTTGACACCACTTGGAAAAAGTTTGAGGATGGGGAAGGGGTCTATTATTTTTTCAGCTAAGCAGATCCACCTCTGCCGTCTGGCCTATAACTATCACCGCAGGGGAATCTATTCCTGCTTCTTCCGTCTTTCTGGCAATGTTTCCAAGAGTTCCCCGCACTGCCCGGACCTGCCCCTTAAAGTTCCCCTGCACCACGGCGGCCGGGGTTTCGGGACTTTTTCCTTGGGCTGTCAGCTTTCCGGCAATTTCCCCAAGATGCTTTGAGCCCATAAGAAACACCAGCGTCCCTTCAAGGGCAGCAAGAATCTTGGGGTCTTCAGGAAGGCTCTCCCCCTTTGCTGTGTGCCCTGTTATCACATGGAAGCTTCTGCTCATTCCCCGGCAGGTAACGGGAATCCCTGCAAGGGCAGGCACGGCAATGGATGAAGTAATGCCGGGAATTTCCCTGACTTCTATTCCTTCCTTTTTCAAGGCAAGCATTTCTTCCCCGCCCCTTCCAAATACAAAAGGGTCGCCCCCTTTCAGCCGTACCACGTTCTTACCCTGTTTTGCCTTCTCTGCCAATAGGCCGTTGATTTCTTCCTGGGGCATACTGTGTCTTCCCCTGCGCTTGCCGACATAAATCTTTTCGCAGCTCTCCGGCGCATGGGCAAGAAGCCTTGCATCCACCAAATCATCGTGCACCAACACCTGGGCTTTTCTCACTGCATTCAACCCTTTAAGGGTGATTAAGTCAAAAGCCCCGCAGCCCGCTCCCACAAGGGTAACCACTCCCGGAGAATTCCTTTTCTTAGACAGATTTAAATAAAAGGCACATAAGTTCTCCGTCTCCTCCTTTGAAAGGGGACGGTCTTTCTCCATACACAAATCGGCCGCTTCTTTCAAAAAGCCGGCCCGTTTATGGGAATCTGCAATTCTTTCTCCTGCATAAGTGCGCAGCTTCTCAAGATAATCCAGAATTTCTTCCATCCTGCCGGGCAATTCCCGGGCTGTCCGGCTCCTTATACTGGCCGCAGTCTGAGGGCTGGCCCCTTCCGTGGAAATTCCCACTGTCAGCTTTCCTTCCTTTACCAGTGCCGGAAACAGAAAGCCGCAGGCTTCCCTGTCATCCGCAACATTGACCAGAATATTCTTCTCCCTGCAAAGCTGTGCCACACGCTGGTTCAGCGCTTTGTCACCGGAAGCCGCAATCACAAACAGACAGCCCTCCACATCAGTCTCTGTAAACTCCCGCTCCTTGCAGATAATCTTCTCATTTTCCGCCAGTTCCCGGGAAACAGCCGGGGCCACCACCGTAAGTTCCGGCTCAAAAGACATCAGTTTTTCCGCCTTCCGGGAAGCCACCTTTCCACCTCCCACAATCAAAGCTTTTTTTCCTTTAATATCAATAAAAAAGGGAAAGTAACCCATTTCTGCTCCTTTCTTTGCACTCCCTTTGTAAAGTCTACCGGGGATACAGGATATCTGCAAGCTGTTCATAGGCTTCACCCCACCGCGCATTTGGTTTCAAATTAAAAAGCCGCTTATCCAGCAGATAATAGTTTCCGTTTTTTACTGCTGACAGGGAAGTCCATGCAGGATTTGAGATGAGCATGTCCTCCACGTTTTTCATGGCCGCCTCCTGATTGTTCCCCTGAACCGTCACAAAGATGTATTCCGGGTCTGCGGCTATGACTGCTTCCATGCTCAAATCTTCTAAAAGGGAATCCGAACTGTCTGCAATATTGACACATCCAAGACCTGCCAGCATCTCTCCGCACACATTCCCTTCACTGCCCTTGGCCTTTACGCTGGTGGAGGATGCCCGCAGAAACAGCACGGAAGGGCTGCTCCCATCCACCCTCTTTTTCGCATCCGCAATCTGTTCCTGCACGTTCAGGCCGTTTTCTTCGTATAAATCTCTCCGGCCTGTAATCTGCGTGCAAATATCCAGCATGTGAAGGTACTCTTCAAAATCTGACACGGCAAAATAGGCAGCAGGAATCTGCGCCTGTTCAAAAATATCCAGAAGGGCAACATCTGCCTCCGTATTGACGCTTGCCAGCACGAAATCCGGCCCGGAGGCTATCAGCCGTTCTACATCCGGCTCCTGTATACTTCCCAGATTGACCGTGTCCTCTCCTAAATCAAGCTTAAGGCTTTCCCACGCATCATTGACCGTCGCAGTCACTTCTCCTCCTGCCAGAAGCCAGATATCTGCAAAACTCCCAATCAATGCCGCCACCTTCCGGGGATTTTCCACCACAATTTCCCTGCCCAGATCATCCGTAAATGTAACCGTTCCGGTCAATGCATGCTCTGTCCGGTCTGTACTGTCCGTACTTCCGCTCTCTTTTGCCGCCGCAGTGCCAGCGTCCTCCTGCACTTCTACTGTCTGCCCTTTATCCGTATCTCTATTCTCCTGCGTCCCTGCTGTCTGCCCGTTGTTCCTGCTGCATCCTTCCAGCAGCAGAAAGCAAAAAATCAAAGCTATCGTGCCTGCCGTAAACCGCTGCATACGATTTTTCATTGTCTACTCCCCCTTCTTTTCCCATATAAGCAAAAGCATCCCCTCTCTCACCGCCACACTGCTTTCCTTTCCAATAAATTCATTGCTCACACCCACCGGATATTCTTTCGTAAGCTTCGCATGATCCAGTTCGTACTTAAGCCCTTTCTCACAAACCCCAAGAGCCTCATCCCCCAGACAAAACACTGACAAATAGCCTTCTTCCTCTTTTCCAAAAACAATTTCTTCGTTATAAATGACCCGGTACCAGACGCCTTCTCCAACCAGTATCCCATGTCCGCCTTTCACTGCCAGTCCTGCCAGTAACTGCACATTGGCCATGGTATGGGAAATCCTTCCTCCTGTTACGCCGTAAAGCACAAATTCCCGGTACCCTCTTTTCCATCCTTCCTTTACAGCCCACCCGGTATCCGTGTCATCTTTTTCCGGCGGCAGCACTGCCACCTGGGGATGCTTTGGTACATAGCCAAGAGAATCGAAATCACCAACTGCCATGTCCACTCTGATGCCTCTTTCTGCACAATGCCCAAATCCTCCGTCACAGGCGATCACCATATCCCCTTTGAAAGGGCGGGGCAGTCCGTCGCCGAACTGTCCCGCTCCTATAACGTAACATACTTTCATCCGGTTAATCATTCCTTTCTAATCACCACATAAGACCCTGCATTCCTTCTGGTAACAGGCAATGCCATACTTTAATACTGTATGCATTCCGTCCCCGTAAAGCTGGTGGGCATACCGTTTCTTTTCAATCTGTTCAGGAGCGGCCCTGCACAGAGCTTCCACATCAGAATCATGGGCATACTTTACAGTTCCTGCTTTCGCTTAAGTATACCTTAAAACATGCAGGAATAGCAAGGCTTATCCCTTCGTCATTTTACCCCTTTAAATGCAGCAAGGCACCCCTAAAAAAGGCGCCTCAAAATCTGTTTCCCTTTATATCTGCTTTCTCACGATCAAATATTCGTCTCCCGGCTGGTAATAAGGGCAGTCCCGGAATTCATCCGCCAGAAATCTGGCCATTTCGTCTTCGTCCAGATCCACTTGGCAGACATAACATTCATAATCATCCTCATATATGTAATTATTACATTGCTCGCAGGAACCTGATTTTTTCCTTTTCACACGCATGAACCGCCAGCCTCCTTTCCCTCCTCCCGGACCTTTCCTTACACATATTCTTTTAGTCATTCTTATATTCCATAGGGATCTATTCACTGCCCGGGCTGATGCCTTGCACCGTTTCTTTTCGTTTATGCCTGTAATACGCCACGTCCCTGCATACATCACTGCAGATCATTTTCCGCATGGACGCGCTGTCCACACCTATCTTATTTTCCTGGTCAAACTGGTACAGGGCAAAGCATACCAGCTTGGAAAAGACCGCCATAGAAAGATAAACGCTTTCCTCATGGTTTATCCTTCCTTCTGTTTCTGTCTCTCCGGCAAGAATCATACGCACGATATCCATAACCAGCATATCTTCTTCTTTTTTAGTTTCCATCATCTCCCGTAGTTTGCCGCTGACTGCGGAATTATCCATCAGTACATGAATGGCGCGTACGAAGCAGTTAATTTCAACTATCTTTTTTTCCATGCTTATAAGGACCCTGTCCATCCTTGCGTACAGCCCTTCTTCTTCCTTAAGCTGCCTGCACATGTCCTGACATTCCCTTTTCAGCTCATGGAAAAGGGCGCCCGCAATCATTTCTTCCTTATTAGAAAAATATTCATAGGCAGTTCCCTTTCCAATGCCTGCTTTTGCCGTTATTTCCGACACAGTAAGGTTATTTAAGTCCGCCCCTTCCCTGAACAAATCTATGACTGCCCGGTAAGTGGCCAGCACCTTGGGGGCAAATTCTCTGCTTTCCATCTCTCACCCCTCCTTATCCTGCAGTCCTATTTTCTTTTCCCTTGAAAAAATATCGTAAATGCAGGGGATCACCACCAGCGTAAGGAGCGTGCCGTAAATCAAGCCGCCGATAGTAACTACCGCCATAGGCTTTGCCAGTTCGGAGCCCATATCATTACTAAATACCATGGTACACAATGCCAGAATCGTAGTAAGGGCTGTCATTAGCACCGGACGGAGCCTTGTTCTTCCGGCTGTGAGGATGGCCTGTCTTTTCTCCATCCCTTCACTGCGGAGCTGGTTCATATAATCCACAAGCACAATACCATTATTTACAATAATACCTGAAAGCATTACAAAGCCGATCAGTGCAATAACGCTTAGTTCGCTTCCGCTGAAAACCAGCCCCAGGAATCCTCCCGTAAAGGCAAGGGGAATGGTAAACATGATGATAAACGGAGACAACAGCGACTGGAACTGTGCCACCATGATCAGGTACATAAAGATGAGGGCCAAAAGCAGCATCAGATATAGCTGTTCCATGGCATCCGTAATAGTTTCATTTTCACCGCTCATCACCAGCGTGTATCCGGCAGGCACCTCATAAGCGGCAAGCTCCTTTTCCAGTGCGTCAGACACCAGTCCCACATTATAGCCTTCCGCGATCTCTGCTGACACGGCAATATACCGGTTTTGTTCGATCCTGTTCACATCCTTGGGAGAAATGGTATCCGTAAATCTGGCGATTTCAGCTAAAGGTACCTTTTCTTTTGTTCCGTCCTGTTTTGTCCGGTCTAGCACCAGTTCCCGAACCAGCTTCCTTGTAAGTTCCATATCTCCTGCATGTTTTACATACACACTGTACTCTGCCTCCACGGATTCCAGGGTCGTTGCACTGGAGCTTTCCGCAAGCTTATCCATAATCTGCTGGAATACCTGTGCAACCGTCATTCCGTGCTCAATTGCTTTGTCCCGGTCCACAATGATCCGCAGCTCTCCGGTGGATTCATCCAGGCCGTCTGAAACATTTTCCGTCCCTTCCACGCCTTCCACGATTGCCGCAATCTGCCCTGCAATCTCCTGCAGTTTGTCAATGTCACGGCCCCGCACCTGCACGGTAATGCCGCTGCCGCCTAAAGCGCTCATATCCATGGAGGACGTATCTATGTCAATTTCCGCTTCTTTTTCCTCACAGATATCCGCCATGTCCGCCATAATCTCATCTGCAATTTCTTCGTTGTCCTTTTCCTTGTCTGCCTTTAATGTCACATAAATGGTTGTGGCATTGGTTGCAGTATTCCCTCCCCCTGAGAGCATGGTCAGAGAAGAACTGGAAGCCATGGCTCCCACATCCGCCACATCTTCCCTTGCAATCAGCCGCTCTACCACTTCATCGGTCACTTCTCCTGTCTCACCCAAAGGGGTATCCTTGGGCAGCGTCAGGGAAATGGTAAACTGGGTGCTGTCCATATCCGGCATAAAAGCAGTACCTTTGGCATAAGATGCCGCCGCACTGATTCCCAAAAGCCCCACTACCAAGACCAAAACCACCGGTTTCCATTTCAGGGCTGCGACAAGGATCCTGTCATATCCATCTATCAGCTTTATAAAAAATCTGCTGTCTTTTACTTCTTTGGTCTTTACCAGCATCTTGGAGGACATGGCAGGCACTACCGTAAGGGCAATCACAAGGCTTGCCAGCAGGGAATACGCAATCGTCAGTCCCATATCCACAAACAACTGTCTGGTAATTCCTTCCGTAAACACAATGGGCAGGAATACGCAGACCGTAGTAAGGGTGGAGGCCATGATTGCCCCGGCCACCTCACCTGCTCCTTCTATGGCTGCTTCCAGAGCAGAGCACCCTTCCTTCCGCATACGGTAGATATTTTCAATTACCACAATAGAGTTGTCCACCAGCATACCAATGCCCAGCGCAAGACCGGATAAGGAAATCACATTTAAGGTGATACCGCTGAAATACATCAGCACAACTGCCGTGACCAGACTGATGGGAATGGAGCAGGCAATCACCGCCGTGGGCCTTAAGTCCTTTAAGAACACGATCAGGATCAAAATAGCCAGCACTGCGCCGAAAAGGATATTGTTGACAATGGAATCCATGACCAAGTCAATGTAGATTCCCTGATCCATCAGGGTGATCAGCATAAGGCCCTCGTTTTCTTCCATCAAATCCTCAAATTTATCCAAAATTTTATCGGACACATCCCCGGTGGAATACCCGGTCTGCTTCTGAATCGTCACCATGATTCCCGGTGCACCGTTTACATTGGCATAAATGTCTTCTGAATTGTCGGTCATGAATACATCCGCCACATCCCCAAGGGTAATAATATCCACCCCGTCCATCTCAAGGTTGATAAGGGGCATCTTCTTTAAGGTTTCGATGTCTTCCGGCTTGTCTCCCACACGGATCAGATAAGAGATCCCGTCTTCCGTTACGTATCCCGCGGGCATGGAAAAGTTCTGGGCCTGCAAAAGAGATTCTATGGTGTCCACTGTCAGGACACTGTTCATATCCGCTTTGTCATAAGCCTCCTCCCGGCTCTCCTCTAACTTTTCCTCCCCTTCAAGAATCTGCTCTAAAGCATCGGAAAGCTGCTGCGCCGTGTCGTTTAGCTGCTTTTCCCCGTCCTTGATCTGCTCCCAGCCGGAGTCTATCTGCTCCTGCCCTGACTCAAGCTGCTTCTCACCGGTTTCCAATTGCTTTTCTGTAGCCTCAAGCTGCGCTTCCGCAGTGCTGATCTGCATCTCTCCAAGGCTGATGGTGGTCTGGGCGTTGGCAAGTTCTGTGGCTGCCTTGATATTTCCTATGTAAAGCTGGCTCAAAGCACTATCCAAAAGGGAAATGTTGTTATCCAGTTCCGTGACCTTGCCTTCCATTTCCTGGATAGCGTTTTTGTAGGATTCTATGATCTCCTTTATGGAGTCCAAAGCCGTATTCTGTTCTTCCAGGCGCTTTTCAATCTCCTCCCATGCAGCAAGCTGCAGTTTAAGCCCCGCCACTTTGCTATTGATTTCTGCTTCCTCGTTACTAATTTCCAACAGCTCGCTGCTGATTTCCGCTTCCTTTGCGCTGACTCTTGCTTTTGCCTCCCCTACAGTCGCATCTTCCGAAAAATCGGATGAAAGAAAGGTCTCAGTCCGCACCCTTACGTCCTCGGGAAGTTCCGAATACAACCCCTCATCCCCTGCACCATCCAGCATGGCAAGTACTTCTTGCGCCTCTGCAAGCTGCTGCTCGGATTCAGCGCGCCTCTGCCCGGCTTCTGCAAGCTGCTGTTCGGATTCACTAAGTTCCTGATTGATTTCCTCCTTGCTTGGAATATCCTCCGGCAGAAGGGAATCCCCTGCTGCCCCCAGATCTTCCAGCCGCTTTTCTGCTTCCTCAAGCATGGTGTTCATCTGGGCGATCTCAAGGGTAATATGAACTTTGGCAGCTTCTGCCTCAGACTTGGCGGTGAGCAGTTTCGTCTCCGCCTCCGCAAGTTCCCTGCTGGCTTCTTCTTTCTTATTGGCAAGCTCGGTTTTTCCCTCTTCAAGTTTGGTCTTATTCTCGGCAATTTCCGCCCTGCCGTCGGCAATCTTCTGCCTGCCTTCCTCAAGCTCCCTGCGGTTGTCGTCCAATTCCTGCTGGCTGTCCGTAAGGGTCTGTCTGGATTCCTCCAAATCTTTACGGGCATCATTGATTTCCTCCTGCCCGTCATAGATTTCCTGCCTGTTTTCATCCAGTTCTTCCCTTGCTTCCTCGATTTCCTCATCAATAGAGCCAAATACCTGCTTATTGATTTTGTCAATCTTCTCCTGCCGGATGACAACATTCACGCTCTCCTCCAAAAGCCCCGTGGCGCTGGCGGAAGCAACGCCTTCGATACTCTCCAGTTCGGGAATAATGGTATTTTCCGTCATGGCCGTAATCTGGGCGGCATTCATATCATTCCCCCCCACGGCCGCAATCATTACCGGAAGCATGTCCGGGTTTAATTTCATGATGATGGGATTGCCCACGGTATCATCCCAGTAACTTTTGATTTGATCTAAGTTTTCCCTTATTTCCAAGGAAACCGCGTTCATGTCCGTAGACTGGGCAAATTCCAGAATCACCATGGAATAATTCTCACTGGACACCGAACTGATGCTCTCTATATTGCTCACAGTAGCCATGGAAGACTCCACAGGCTTGGTGACAACTGTTTCCACCGTTTCCGGGCTGGCTCCCGGATATGTGGTCATGACGATCACATAAGGCAGACTGATATTTGGCAGAAGGTCTGTAGTCATTCTGGTAAAGGATACCACCCCCAGAACGACGACAAGAACCACCGCCACCAGTACAGTATAAGGCTTTTTAACACTGAATTTCGATAACATATGTACTTAGCTCCTTTTCTGTTGCAACTGCCGTCCGACCAGTCAGTCGGCACACAAAAAAAGTATATTGACAAAACTGTTTTCTGTCAATATACCTTTGAAATTTTTAACTTTTATTTAACAAAAAGAAAAAAGGGCTTATTTTAAAATTGCTTTTTTCAATTTTGCTTTCATTCTCTGGAGGGCATTATCCGTGGACTTATCGTCCCTGCCCAGCACTTTTGCAATCTGACTGTATTTCATTCCCGTAAGGTAAAGGTCAAGCACCTGTTTTTCAAAAGCGCTCAGTTCTTTCTCCATGGCTCTTTCCAGATGCTCCACGTTTTCTTTGTCGATCAGAAGTTCTTCCGGGTTTCTTACTGCCTGGGAAATAAGACTGTCTATCAGCTCCCACTCCTCCCCTTTTTCCGTACCGTCATTTTCGGAGGCATTGGCATAGAGGGAAATATAGGTATTCAAGGGCGCATGCTTCTGCCTTCCTGCTGCCTGCACTGCCGTATACATCTGCCTTGACACGCAAAGGTCGGCAAAGGTGAAAAAGCTGGCATCCCTTCCTGTATCGTAATCCCTGACTGCCTTGAAAAGGCCAATCATCCCCTCCTGAATCAAATCTTCCCTGTCTGCGCCTAGAATGTACATGGACTTTGCTTTGCTGCGCACCAGATTTTTATATTTATCCATAATATAATCCGTAATGGCCGATTCGCCGTCCCGCAGGCGCACAATCAGTTCTTCATCGCTGCACTTTTCATACCCCTTGTCCATCGTCCTGCTCCTGTCCTTACTGCTTATCAGTTTTCTTCCGGTTCTTTGCCTATCCCCAGTTCTTCTATTTCCTGCTCCTCCCAGGTTTCCTCTTCTCCTTCAGGTCCATCTTCCTGTTCCTGTGCTGCATTTTCTTGGGGCACACTTTCCTCCTCTTTTGGCAGATCCTGCGCCTCCTGTTGCGGCAGATTTCCTGTCTGTGTTTCCACACCGCCGTAGATGCGGATCAGTTCCGCCGCCAGATGTTCTGCCAGCACACTATAGCCATCTGTATTACAATGCACTCCGTCAGGCATATAGTTATAAATCACTGCCGCATCATGGGTATCCAGGATATTGGAATTATAAAGGTCAATTACCTGAATATCATACTCTGTCGCCAGTTGGATAATTGCGTTGACCAGCGTATTCTGGGGAAGAAGATAGTTGCGCTCTTTGCGCAGCATATCGTGAAGCACATTGGGCAGCGGGGTGACAAACACAATTTCCGCCGCGGGATAATTTTCCTTCAATCCCCGCATTAGCTCGTCCAGATCCCCGATAAAAGTTCTCGCCTTCCGCTCCTGCATATTCCCAAGCTCATCCTGGCTCATGCAAAATCCGTCATTGGTTCCTCCCATGACCACAATCAAATCTGTGTCCGCCGGAATTTCCTTAAATCTGTCAACAAAAGCATTTTCCCAATACCTTCCAATGGAGGAACCGCCGATACCCAGATTTGTCACACGCTCCGCCCCCAGCAGTTCTTTCAGCCTGGCCGGATAGGCATGCTGCTGGTAATTTTCCATATTATCCAGATTAGCCCCTGCTGTAATGCTGTCTCCCAGACAGGTAATGGAGACCCCGGAGAAATCATAACTGTTGTTGGAAATCACATCCAGGTCCACCTGATTCTGCATCTGGGTCTCCATATAGGAGCCGCGGATCTTCCGTTTTTCCTGCAGGGTATTTCCGGCTGCTGTCCCCATGCCCTGTATTCCGTTTCCAGAGACACCATATACGTTTTCAATTCCGCCTGCTGACACGCTGCCTGCCAATCCGTTTCCTGACGCGGCACCGCTTACACCCGGCTCATTTCCTGATACACTCTGGTTTCCGTCCAGTCCGTTCCCCGATATACTGCTTCCTGCCAGTTCATTATCCGAGACGCCCTGGCTGTTACCCGGCTCATTTCCCGACACGCTCTGGCTGCCCTCAGACTCATTTCCCGACACACTCTGGTTTCCATCCGTGCCGTTTCCTGACACGCTGTTATTCCCCTCCGTCTCATTTCCTGATACATCCTGGCCTGTGCCCGGCTCATTTCCCGACACATCATGGTTCCCTTCTGCACCATTCCCTGAAACACCGTAACTATCGCCCGGCTCATTTCCCGATATATCACGGGGCCCGTCCAAAACATTTCCTGATATGGCTATATCTGCTCCCGGCATATCTTCAGCGTCTGGGCCATTCATGCCCGTGGAAGCTTCCTCCATATTTTCGGGCACAACAGAAGGCTCTGGCAGGCTGCCCTGCGCCGGCCCGTCAAATTCATCTCCAAATTCCGCTGTACCGTCAAAATACTCTTTATTTTCTTCAATAAATGCCTCAATGGCTTCCTTATCCTGGGCTAACTGGCTGATTTTCATCTGAATGTCAGCCACATCCGCATAAGCCTGCTCATAGCGGGCTACCCTCTCTTTTTCCCATTTCTGGTCATTATAATGTTTTACTCCCATGTCAATGCCCACAGCCGCGATCATGATCCCCACCATGGCAATTACCATTAACAGAAATTTGTTGATTTTTCCCATTATACTTCCCTGCTTACTGTTTCACTATAGGAAATGGAACGCAGAAAGCTATCTGGCCTTTTCCATAACCCTCTGACGGACGATCTCATAGGCCAGCACTCCTGCCGCAACAGAAGCGTTCAGTGAATCAATATCCCCTTTCATGGGAATCGCTGCCGACATGTCGCATTTTTCCTTCACCAGCCTGCCTACTCCTTCTCCCTCACTTCCAATCACAAGGCCTATCGGGCCTTTTAAGTCCAAATCGTACATCTTCGTACCGCCCATATCCGCGCAGACGAACCATAGCCCCTTTTCCTTTAGTTCTTCTATGGTCTTTGCCAGATTTGTGACCTTTGCCACCGGCGTATAGTTGAGCGCCCCTGCCGAAGTCCGTGCCACTGCCGCTGTCAGTCCCACTGCACGGTTTTTGGGAATGATGACCCCATGTGCTCCTGCAAGGTTAGCGGTCCTGATAATTGCCCCAAGATTGTGGGGGTCTTCAATATTATCCAGTAGGATGAAAAAGGGCGGTTCCCCTTTTTTTTCAGCCAGCGCAAACATGTCCTCGATCCGGGCATATTCATAGGCCGCCGCACAGGCAATCACCCCCTGGTGCCTTCCTGTCTCCGACATCTGGTCAAGACGTTCTTTTTCCACATACTTGATCATCGTGTTCTGCTTTCTGGCCTCACGTTTGATGGTGAGCACCGGACCATCCTGACAGCCATCCAATATGTACACCCTGTCAATGGGCCTGCCGGAGCGGAAAGCTTCTATCACTGCATTTCTTCCCTCTATGGTAAATTCTTTTATTTCCTGTTTCGTTTCTTCCACTTGTCTTTTCCTTTCCGAGCCTGCACCCGTTTTATTCCATCTTGTGTAAGCCTGTCTGTATCAATTCCAGTATCCTCTCCAGCCGTCCGCAAAGGTACAGATATCCCACCAGCGCTTCCAGCCCTGTGGCCTTTTTGTATTCTGCCATGGTAGCATTTTTTGCCATAGTATAGGGTTTGGCATTTTTCCCCCTTTTATACACGGCCATCTCCTCCGGCGTAAATTCATCCATAAGGACCGAAACCATATGCGCCTGGGCAGGCGCTTTTACATATTGTATGGTCTGGTGATGGAGTTTATGGGCAGAAGTGTTTCCCTTCTGCACTACCGCGGTGCGGAAAATCAGATCGTAGACCCCGTCGCCGATGTACGCAAGGGCAAGAGGTGAATATGTCCGTATATCCACCTCTTTTAAGTTAAAACTTTCTTTAATCAATCCCGGTAAATTTATGCTCTCTTCCATTTGACCCCTTCTCGGGTATCTTCCAGCACAATACCCTTATTAAGCAGCTCATTCCTGATTTCGTCAGCGCGTTTAAAGTCCTTCGCTTTTCTGGCCTCCTGCCGCTCTTTGATCAGCGCTTCGATATCTTCCTCAAGCATCTCTTTCTTTTTCTCAACGATCAGCCCACAGATATCTGAAAGCAGCAGGATTTCTTCTTTCAGTCCAAGCAGAAACTCCTGACTGTTCTGTGCGTCTGCATTTGTGTTTACAAATTTGACCAGCTCAAAAACAGCAGCAATGGCATCTGCCGTGTTAAAATCATCGTCCATGGCTTCATCAAATTTAGCAGTAAAGCCTCCGGCTTCCTCCATCAGCTTCTTTTCTTCTTCCGTCATGGCTTTGGCGGAAGCATTTTCCAACAGATAATTTAAATTGCTTACACAAGTGACGATCCTGTCATAACCATTCTGCGCCGCTTCCATCAATTCTGCGCTGAAATTCAGCGGACTTCTGTAATGGGCGGAGAGCATGAAGAAGCGAAGCACCTGTAAATCGTACTTTTCACTGATATCCCTTACGGTAAAAAAGTTGCCTGCAGACTTGGACATCTTTCTATTGTCAATATTCAAAAAAGCATTATGCATCCAATATTTTGCAAAAGGCTTCCCGTTTGCGGCCTCGGACTGGGCAATTTCATTTTCATGATGAGGGAAAATCAGATCCTCGCCTCCTGCATGAATGTCGATCTCATCCCCCAGATACTTTTTACTCATGACAGAGCATTCAATATGCCAGCCGGGACGCCCATTGCACCACGGTGACTCCCAGTAAGGCTCTCCATCCTTTTTCGGCTTCCAGAGCACAAAGTCAAGGGCATCCTCCTTCTGATCCTCCCCTGTGACCAGCAGGGAACGGTTTCCGCCCTGCAGGTCATCCAGATTTTTGTGAGAGAGCTTTCCATATCCCTTAAAGCTTCTTGTGCGGAAATACACCGTGCCATCTGCGGCCGCATATGCGTGCCCCTTTTCAATCAGCGTGCCAATCATATCCAGCATTCCGCAGATTTCCTCTGTAGCCTTGGGATGGGTCGTTGCCGGCCTAATATTCAGCCCCTGCATATCCTTTTTGCACTCTTTAATGTATCGCTCGGAGATAACCGAAGCCTCCACCCCTTCTTCAATGGCCTTTTTGATGATCTTATCATCCACATCCGTAAAATTTGACACAAAGTTCACTTCGTACCCCTTATGTTCCATATACCTTCTCACAGTATCAAAAACAATCATGGGACGTGCATTGCCGATATGAATCAGATTATATACGGTAGGGCCGCAGACATACATCTTCACCCTGCCCTCCTCCAAAGGCACAAACTCCTCTTTCCTTTTGGATAATGTGTTGTAAATTTTCATAGATAGTCCTCCGCTGTTATATTTATGACTTTTTCTTGTTTTTGTGTTTCATGTGCCGCAGCTCCCTCTCCAGGTCAATAATCCTGTTGGTCAATTCCGCATTTGCACGGTGAAGAGTGCTTAGATCTTCCTTAATAGGGTCCGGCAGATTTACCTGGTCAAGCTCCTCCTGGGGAAGAGACTGGTTATTGCGTTTCACCACCCGCCCCGGCACACCCACTACCGTTGAGTTTGGCGGAACCTCCTCAAGCACCACGCTTCCCGCCCCTATCTTGGAATTGTCTCCTATGGCAAAAGAACCAAGTACCTTGGCCCCGGCGCTTATCATCACATTATTGCCGATAGTAGGGTGTCTTTTGCCCTGCTCTTTTCCGGTTCCCCCAAGGGTCACGCCCTGATACAGCGTCACATTGTCTCCAATGACCGTCGTTTCCCCTATGATCACACCATTTCCGTGATCTATAAAGAACCCTTTTCCAATCTGCGCTCCCGGGTGTATCTCTATTCCTGTCCTGCGGACACCCCTCTGGGAAATCCATCTCGCCAGAAAATAGTGTTTTTTTAAATACATCTTATGTGCAATCCGGTAATGCAGCATTACCTTAAAGCTGGGGTAAAGGAAAACCTCCATGGATGAATGGATGGCTGGATCCCTCTGCCTGATGATTTCAATTTCTTCTTTTACTCTTTTTATAAATCCCACGAAACCGCTCCCCCGATCCGGTTTTAAAACATAATAAAATTCGGTCCCCTACAACAAAAAAGATAACCTCATTTCCTTAAAGAGACGAAGTTATCCGTGGTTCCACTCTATTTAAGGGCATTTTGCCCCTGCTCATTGCACGTAACGTGTGAATACGTGTCCTGCTACTGGACTATCCTAAAAAGTCCCTTTTCGCAAGACCTGCTCCCGGATGCACTTCTACTATCTCCATGACCGGAGCGCTTTCAGCCAGCGGCACTCCTTCTCTGTATACTGGGGAATAATATACTCTTTCCGTTCCCTGCATTTCTCATACCATGTTTTTAACCGGAAAATCTTTTTACATTATCAGCATATGCAAAAGTCCCGGGTTTGTCAACTGGAATTTCAATATCTTTTAGTTTTGGCTTAATGACAAAAATAAAGAATGGCCTTATACTATTCTTATCCAAAAAACCTGCCAGATGAAATGAGGTGCCAAATTGAAAAATAATGTCACTAAATTTGTCTTTCTTTTAACTGTCATAATTACCTTCATTTCCTTCCCCGCCACCGGATGTGCCAGTGGGGCAGGGGGGAAAAAGTTAACGCCGTTTTCTGACTCTGACCAGTCTCCCGGTGCCGGCAGGTCCGTCTTCCTAAATGCACCTGCACAGGATGCAGACGGCTATTATCTGCTGGATTCAATGGAAGATTTTAAGTGGTTCATCTCTGCCTGTGAAGAAAACACCGGGCTTAATGTGCGGCTCACCCAGGACCTTATCCTGAACGATACCTCCCACTGGATAGACTGGACGGACAGCCAGCCCGAAAACGGATTTAAGGGAATCCGCCATTATAACGGGCATTTTGACGGCAACGGTTTTGCCATTGAGGGATATTATTCCGCCTGTGCTGAGAAGTGGCAGACCCCTATCTTTCTGACACTGGAGGAAGATGCTGTGATCACAGACCTGCAAATCCGTAACTCCATCTTCCAGACCACCTATAAGGATAGTTTCTATCTTGACGAAAACGACCGCACAAATATCGCCTCATCTTCCGCTTTATGCTATTACAATTATGGCAGGATAGAAGGCTGTCAGATAGATGCCAGCGTCTTCGGGGCATGGAGCGCCGGAGGCATTGCCAGCTTTAATTACGGGGAGATAACCGACTGCCATTTTACCGGGACGCTGGAGGCCGGACTGGAACAAAGTAAAGATATGCCGGAAAGCGGCCTGGCTTCCGATGCCCTGTATGCAGGGGGAATCTGCCGTACCAATGAGGGTGTGATCTTAAACTGCACCAATAAGGGAAACATAACCCTCCACAGCCTTTCCGGCTCCTATTATATGAGCTATTCGGCAGGAGGGATTGCAGGCAGGGTATCAGCGGACGGTATCGTAGAAAACTGTGAAAATTCAGGGCCGGTAGAATGCGTACAGCTTGCAGGAGGCATCGCAGGCGCCAGTTGGGGCCGCATCAGCAAATGCATCAACAGTGGAAATGTGCATGTGGAACAGGCTGACTGGGATCACGCAGCCGCCCTGATCGGGGCCGGCATCTGCGCCTCCAACGGCGGCAGTGTAACCACCTGCCTGAATACCGGGTCTGTGACCATCCATCAGATTTATTTAAGTTTTTACGCCCCCATTTACGGCATTGCCTGCAATACTGTAAATCCCGGCAAAGGCTCTGTGGAAAACTGCTATTATGTAAAGGAAAATACTGCCCAGGTCTACCGCCAGTCAGGCGTACACAAGCTTTCTTCCAAAGACGCGGCGGACTTTTCCGCTTACCTTACAATGAATAAAAAAATCCCGGATGTGGACACCTGGGAACTGCTTAACACCCTCCCTAATTATCCCGGAACGGACGAAGAAGATTACATCCATTTGAAGCTTGGCCCGGATTCCGGCATTGATTATGAAATCGATCCCGGCGACAGTCTCTGGAAAATTGCAGAAGAATTTTATGGTGACGGATTTCTTTATGATAAGCTGGAATACAAGGCGGACCCGTCCCTGAATCATTTCCTTATTCCGGGCAGCCATATCACGGTCCCCCCCATAGACTATTACCTGCTGTGTGCAAATGACGAGGAAGGCTTCAGTTGGTCCTACTGCCAACTGCCTTCCGGCGAATCCTGCCCTACTCATTTCATCGCCGCCAAGCCAATCAACTGGTATTACGGGAGCATGGATATTCCAGAGGCGGCAGGGCTGGAAGTCCTCTGGCCCAAACAAACGCGGCCGCCCCTTACGGCAGACCCGCAGGCGGCAGACAGCACAGCCATTCAGGACGCGGCGGCATCGGACATCCGTATCCTGTACCGCTTTGACGGCAACCCCGGAGGAGACTTCTTTGCCCCGGACTGGATGGGCGTGCAGGGCAGCATTCGTAAAAGCGCAAAGGCTTATTGCGGAAACGCGGCAGACGGTTTCCGGTTCTACCGCTATAAGCTGGACAACGGGGAAAGTCTTTACGGTTACTCTTTCCGCCTGTACCGCCAGACTGATACCTTAAAGTGTACCGTATTTTACCGCATCCGGGAGGGATTTCTTGCGGAATTTATCGGCATCGAGCCTGTGGGAGAAGATGAACATCTCCTGGAGAGAGTCCGCTATCTGGCCGCCAGAACCGACAGCCTGCTGACCATTGACGAAATCCAGTACAACTATGAAAGTTTCTGCGGAAAGGATGACTGGGATTTCCCCCAGCTTCACAATCCTTTTGCCATCGCGCTGGCGTACAGCAAAGAGGCTGAATGTAATTCCTTTGTGCTTTTTACAGGCGTGCAGTAACCATTTTGCCGGCAGGGCTGGTTTCTGGCTGTACAATGGTGGCTTCGGCCAAAATCTGCACGACAGGGGATGTCCCGCAGAGCCCGTTATCAGCTATTCTGTGCCCGGGGGCATCCGCCGCACTCTGCGCATCCCCGGGCGGCCACATCCTCGCTGCCAAGGTTTACCGGGCTGGTCAGCATACAGACCGCCTGGGCCGAAATGCCTTCTCCTGTTCCCGTAAATCCCAGCCCCTCCTCGGTGGTGGCTTTTACGTTCACCTGCTCTATCGTAATCCCTAAGGCTTTTGCAATATTTTCCCTCATGGCATCAATGTGGGGACGCATTTTGGGCGCCTGGGCTATGATGGTGGCATCAATATTTTCTATTAGGAACAAATTTTCTTCCAGTAGACTTCCCACATGCTCCAGGAGCCGGATGGAGGAAATCCCTTTATAAGCAGGGTCCGTATCCGGGAAATGCTTACCGATATCTCCCAGCGCTGCTGCTCCCAAAAGTGCATCCATAATGGCATGAAGGAGCACATCCGCGTCGGAATGCCCCAAAAGTCCCCTTTCATAAGGAATCTCCACGCCTCCCATAATCAGCTTCCTACCCTCCGTCAGTCTGTGTACGTCATATCCCATCCCTATTCTCATGATCATCCTCCATTTCTGTTTTCTTAAAAATATCGTTTCCGTATCCGGCCGAACCTATACCGCCATCATTTCCTTTTAGAAAATTCCACCCTCTTACTGTCCATGCATCAGTTTCTGGATATACCGCACATCCTCCTGCCTGATATACCCCACCTTATGATAGGAAAGAGCGAACTCTCCACGCATGACTGCATATCCTCTGTAAATATATTCGCCAAAACCACAATACACTGCTGCCGTATCTGTCAGTATTTCATTCTCCCAGGGATCGCTGAAACGAATCCCCTCATAATACAGATGCAGATGGATGGCCTCATGGGCAAGCACTGCCGCCACCGCGTCCAGCGTATAGTGCTCCTTCATATCAAGACGGATGGTCGTAAATGCCAAATCCGTAGTGATCTGCCCGGCCCTGTCTGTCATGAGCACATCCTCCACCACCAGCTTGATAAACTCCCCTTTTATATCCAGATGGCTGCAGATACTGCAAAGCAGCTTTTTCAGATAAAACTCGTCCTTAAGATTCTTCCTTAAGGCCGCTTCAATGTCCGGCGGCATTTCGTAAGGCTCATAAAGACACTTTTCCTTTTCCTCCAAAAGGGCCACACTCTCCTTAAGCAGTTCTCGTGGAACCTTTTTAAACGCGCTTGAGGGAACCGGAGACTTGCGCAGGATCACCAGCCTGATGATAAAAAAGGCAAAACCAATATAAGATAAAATTTCACATATGTCAGCGATTGTCATTCTCTATCCTTTCCTTCAGATCCTCCAGATACATCCACCTGTCCATTTTTTCTTCCAGTTCCTGCTCTGCTGCTTCCTTTTCCTTTGTCAACTCATTCAGCTTCACAAAATCGGTAGCCGCGCCAAGAATCTCCTTTTCCAGACTTTCTATTTTTTCCTCAAGTCCTGCAATTTCCCCTTCGATACTCTCATATTCCTTATGCTCTTTATAGGAAAATTTCAGTTTCGTACCGGGCTGTTTCCAACTGTTCTTCCTGCCTGTCCCTGTCCCGGAACTGCCGCTCTTCCTGCCGCCATCTTTCTTCCCGCTGTCATGTAAGACTCCTGCTTCTTCCTGCTTTTTAAAAAACACCCTTATCTGATAGTCCGTATAACCGCCTTCATACTGCTGCAGTCTGCCGCCCTCCTCAAAAGCAAATATTCTCTTTACCACACGGTCAAGAAAATACCTGTCATGAGATACCACAATGACAATTCCGGGAAAGCTGTCCAGATAATCCTCTAAAATAGTGAGGGTGGCAATATCTAAATCGTTGGTAGGCTCATCTAAGATCAGCACATTGGGCGCTCCCATCAGCACCTTTAAAAGATTCAGCCTGCGTTTCTCCCCGCCGGACAGCTTGCCTAAAAGCCCATGCTGGTCTTTCCCTTCAAAAAGAAACCTCTCAAGCATCTGGGAAGCTGTGATACTGCCATCCTCCGTTTTCACATATTCCGCCACATCCCTGATATAATCTATTACTCTCTTATCATCGGGCATCTGGGCATTGCCTATCTCCTGGGCATAATAACCAATCCTGACCGTCTGCCCAATGTTTATTTTCCCTGTGTCCGGTTCTGTTTTCCCTGTCAGCATCTTCATCAGCGTTGTCTTGCCGCAGCCGTTGGGACCGATAAAGCCTATCCTGTCATTTTTAAGGAATATATAAGAAAAATCGTCTACAAGGATCTTGTCCCCATACCTTTTACCGATATGCTCAATTTCCACCGTAGTTTTACCGAGTCTGGAAGCGGCAGAGCTGATTTCTACCTTAGCGTCAGTATCTGGCCCGGATCTATTTTTTAATTCCTCATAACGGGCAAGGCGGGCCCTTTGCTTGGTAGATCGTGCCCTTGCACCTCTTTTCACCCATTCCAGCTCCTTTCGCAGCACCGACTGCCTTTTCCGTTCGCTGGCAAGGGCGGCTTCCTCCCGTTCTGCCTTTAGTTCCAGATAGCCCGAATAGCCTGCCTGATAAGAGTAAATCTTTCCTTTATCTATTTCCACGATCCGGCCGGAAACACTGTCCAGGAAATAACGGTCATGTGTTACCATGACCACGGCTTTTGTCCTGCTCTTAAGCTGCTCCTCCAGCCAGTCCGCCATTTCATTGTCCAGATGATTGGTAGGCTCATCCAGAATCAGAATATCCGAATCTGCAAGTAATGCTGCCACCAATGCCAGACGCTTCCGCTGCCCTCCCGACAAAGTCCCGCACACAGCATCAAAATCCGTCACCCCTAATTGGGTCAGCATCGTTTTGGCCTGCACTTCCATTTCCTTCCCGGATTCGGTCCCGGCGCCGTTTTCCCTGCACTTTTTAAGTACCGCCTCTATGACCTTATCCTCTTTTTCAAATACCGGATGCTGGGGAAGAAAACTGCACACTACATGGCCGGCCATGGTGACATTTCCCTCATCGGATTCCTCCAGTCCGGCCATGATCTTAAGAAGTGTGGACTTACCCGTACCATTTATTCCGATAATACCAACCTTTTCTCCTTCTGCAAGATAAAAGGATGCGTTGTCAAACAACAGCCTATCCCCGTAAGATTTCGTTATATTTTCCATAGATAAAATATTCATTCTTATCCCCATTCCCTTGTGGATTTCTGCACACACTGCTTTTGCGCCCTGTATTGCACCGCTTTGCTCAGCATTGCTTTACTATCTTAACATATTTGGGCAGGAAATGACAAACTTCAAATTTCGCAATAGTCCTTGACTATATCCCCTCTTCTTTTATAATGTACTTATGTGCCAAGTACATTTAAGCCCGGAGGGAATTCCATGGAAATCATTATCAGCAACAATGCCGGCAGGCCAATATATGAACAAATCACGTCCCAGATAAAGGCAATGATAATGAGCGGGGAGCTTAAGGCCGGAGATGCCATTCCCTCCATGCGTTCCCTTGCAAAATCCATCCACGTAAGTGTCATTACTGTACAAAAAGCCTATGAAGATCTGCAGCGGGACGGTTTCATTGAAACTACTGTGGGCAGGGGAAGTTTCGTATCGGCACAGAACAAGGAATTTTATCAGGAAGAACAGCAGCGGATCGCAGAGGAACATTTACAGACAGCCGCAGAAATTGGACGGATGAACAATATTTCCCTTGAAAAACTGACGGAACTGCTGGCCCTCTTTTATCAGGAATCTGAATAGCGGAAAATTTTGTAGAAATTTCATAAAGGGGTTGACAAGTACGCTTAAGAGATGTATACTATCAAAGTGAGTTGTGGACAGCATGTAAATAAGGGATCTTAGCTCAGCTGGGAGAGCATCTGCCTTACAAGCAGAGGGTCATAGGTTCGAGCCCTATAGGTCCCATTTCCTGAGAAGTCAGGACAATTCACATGGCGAGATAGCTCAGTTGGCTAGAGCATACGGTTCATACCCGTAGTGTCGAGGGTTCAAATCCCCCTCTCGCTATTGGTAAAGGTCTTGAAAACCTTAGTTTTACAAGGTTTTTGAGGCTTTTTGTTTTTAAGGTAATCATAAGGTAATCATAAAAGTAATCAAACATCAGTACGATATTGCTCTCCCAATCTGTTTGACGGCTTCTTCATCATTCTTATTGTTAAAATAGAGGCTGTAAAAAACTCTGTGTCTATGGGATGTGATCTTTCTGGATAAGAATTCGATATGTAGGATTTTCTGTCGTTTGTTGCGGTGAATCTTTTGTCGTTTTTTCTTTCTACTTATAGTCTAACCATACATACAGATTTTATACATCTATTTTTGGTTTTTTTGCATCATAATTAGGCGCTTGTAGGACTGCCAGTCCTGTGGGCGCTGCCCACACCCTGCCTCCGGAATAAGGCTGGGGATTTTTGGCAATACTACAAGTGCCGATGGAATAAGGTTTTGCTGGAACGGCAGTACAGGTCATGGCTGCTGTTCCAGCGTTTTCTTATAGATATTCTGTCAGCCGCTCCCCGTACAAGACGGTCAGCTGGTTGAGCACCTGATCCCAGTTCCGGTACCTCTGGATCTGGGCCTGCGGGTAAACTGCCCCGATCGCCTCTTTGAAGCCGGCAAGCCCGTCCACACAGAAGAACAGCACATCCTTTACCCCGCGGTTTTTCAGGTCGTTCAGCATCCCAAGCCAGAACTTGCTGGATTCATTTACCCCTACCGTGATGCTTAAGATCTCCTTATGCCCATCAACGGTCACGCCCAAGACGATATAGGCGGCGCGCCTTAAGATCCGGCCGTCCTCCCGGACTTTATAATGGATGCAGTCCATAAATACAAACGGGTAGACCGTGTTCAGGGTGCTCATGCCATGGGCGTACAGGGAGATCACTTTTTCCTCGATCCCGGAGATATCCCGCTGGTATTTGGGGATGAGCTTCGGCTCGAATTCCCCATTGCGGTCCCTTGGCACATCGATCTGGAACTGGCCATACTGGCTTTTAAGTGTCTTGGGGGAATGGCCGTTCCTTTTATTGTCTGTTTCAAGATCCCCTTTCTGATTTTTCTCATAACCAAGGGATGCATCCATTTCGGCCTCCAAAAGCTCCTGGAGGATGTCTTTGAAACTGTCCCTGAGCAGGGCGTATACATCGGTAACGCTGCTGATGTTGTTTTCTGAAATAATTTGTCGGATCTGCTCCTTTGCTACTGGCATAAAAATACTCCTTTTCGATAAAAATTTTCATATCCTAATTCTTACCAAAAAGGAGCCATTTCTTTCCAAAAACACAAATTATTTTACACTACCTATAATTTTTAAATTTTAATATTCTGACAGTTTCCAGTCTATTACACTTTCTGCAGCTTTCTTTCTTCCATTTCTTTCAAAAACGCTCTCCCACGCTCATAATAATAACTACGTCTTTCCTGTGGTTCCATATCCTTTGTAAGATAATAATTGTACTCTCTCAATTTATGGATATCATCAACCGTAAAATCAGGACTTAAAATAGGTTTTTCCATAATTATTCCACTTCTTCTACTGTAAGGCATCTAATTTCCTTAAACTGCTTTAACTGTTTATCATTCGTCAAAAACAAATCGCATCCGGCAATACACGCTGTGGCAAGTTGTAAGGCATCCATTGTTTTAAAAAATTTATATTCCGCTCTGATTTGGGCTGCCTTTTCAGCTATGACTTTATTAATACTTTTGATTTCTATATCCATTCCATCAATGAAATCATAAAAAGCATTTATCTGCTTTAAATTATTTTGCTGATATGGATATGTCAGATATTCTGTTATGGTCACAGCCGATGTAATATAATCGCAATCCTCATATATTTTCCAAAACTTTTTCACTCTTGAAGAATACAACTCATTATTTTCCAGATAATACACAATCGGTGCTGTATCTAAAAAAATCTTTTTAGAATCTGTCATTGTCTCTTAACTCCCTTATATATCCATCAATCTCTTCTGTAGTTCTTCCAGTAGGAATAACAAAAGCATCTGACTCGATTAAACGCCTTCTCTTTTCCGCTCTTGTCTCAACTTTTTGCTTACTGATTTTATCTAAAATAGTAATAATTACTTCATCACCAACTCTAAGATTTTTGCGGTCGTCTTCATTCATAACTATCTGATTTCCATCATAATATCCTTTTAATGCCGCTAACATAGCACATCCTCCAAAATTTCCATTGCAATTATCTTATTCATCTTTAATCATTTTATTTCTGATATAATTCTCATGTATCATTTTCATTATACTGTATTCTTCCCATATTTTCAATGTATACACAAAGGGCGGAAATTTTGACCACAACACAGCGAAAATAGCAGGATTAAATAAATTTCTCAGGATTTATTATGCACGTGTAATGGAAGTATACCAGAACTAAAAAGAACTAAAACAGAGAATACGACAGACCGGATTTTTTCACCGGTCTAATTGTCGTGGAAAAAATTCGTATCAAAATTTTATAAAAAACCTGCTAAAAGTCTTGACTTTTGTTAGCAGGTTTAGGAAGAGCAAAAGGGTCAGGGTAAAACTTAAGGAACTCGGATACGAAAGTATCCTGATAGGCGGCATGACCGCCAGGGTTACAAGGTAACATAAAAATCGCCTCCAATCAAAAAATGTACATCTTGATCAAGAGCGCAAAGTGCCGTATTTTTTGATTGGTTTGTCAAGTGTTTTTGAAAAAAAAGTGGATGATTTTGAGAAAGGGAGTCTGAAATCCTTGTAATAAAATAAGAGCTTAAGATTCCGAGAAGTTATTATATGTAGAAAAGGGGGGGATTTCTATGACTTGTACAGAAGCATACAAGGAGCATATCGAATACACATTTAACGCTTTTTGCAGAGTAGTCATATGCTATGCAGCTATCAAAGCATGGCGTGACAGGGATATGCGGCGACAAAGAGAAATATCTTTTGAATACCTCACCGAAGAAAAATTTTACCCTTTCAGCACAACAGATAAATATTTTATAGACCCCTGTAAACAATACCCGGTTTCGATATGCGGTCAGAGGGTTATCCTTATGAACGGGGAGCTTGCCGAAGCCCTGTCCTCTTTGCCAAAGAAAAAGAGGGAAATCATCTACCTTTACTTTTTCGGGCATTACACACAGCAGGAAATCGGGGAACTATACGGACGCTGCCGGAGTACAGCATGGCATCACATACACAGTACCTTACAAATGCTACATGAAGAAATGGAGGTGATTTTCCGTGAGGAATCCTAAACTTGTGCCGTATGAAACCATTGTAAAAGCGACCAGCGGAGAGCCGGAAGCGGTGGACGAGGTTTTACGTCATTACAGCAAGCGAATCCGGCTTGCTTCTCTTGAAAACGGACACGTCAACACCCGGTGTTGGGTCTGCCTTATTTCCAGTCCCGGAAAAGATAACACGGAAGCGGATGTAATCTCCATAGGTTCAAGTTATATAATCGGATGTTGCCGCTATGATTTTGTCAATTATTTTTTCTTCCTGTTCATTAAGTGTCAGCAATAATATTTTCCCATGTTACCACCTCCCGGTATGCGGTTGTCTTTCTAATTACATTTTATTGTTCTGTGAAAAATAAAAAATGAAATAATTGCGGTAATAAATTCAGCCACCCAAAAAGCATTCCATACGCCGACTGCGCCAAAAAGTTTGCTAAACAGAAATGCAGACGGAATAATAATGATAATATAACGACATAGGGAAATAATTAATGACGGCATTCCCTTTCCTAATCCCTCTAACGCACCTGATGAAGTTACAGAAATAGCTGAAACAAGGAAGCCTGCGCTAATAACACGGAGTGCAATTTCCCCTGTATGAATTGTTTCCGGCACATGAGTAAACAGGTTTATTAGTTGACCGGGAATGAGCAAACAAATAATAGTACCTAAAACCATAATTAAGCTACTCATGAAAAGAACAATATTATAAATTTCCTTAACACGCTTTTGTTCACCAGCTCCATAATTATAACCAATTAAAGGGCGCATTCCTTGAATGATACCATTAGCAGGAAGATATAGGAAAGTCTGCAATTTATAATAAATTCCTAAAACTAAAATATATGCCTCTGAATATGAGGACAGAATGGAATTTAGCGCTGAAATTAAAACAGATGGCAAAGCCATATTTAAAGTTGCAGGTATACCAACAAAATACAGTTTGAAAGCTGTTTTTTTATCAAAAGTAAGAAATTGTCTGCTAATGCGAATACGAATAGGGCGCACAAAGTAGATAACTAAATAGATAGCAAGCGTTATTGCCTGTCCAATGCCGGTTGCCAATGCTGCTCCCTCTATTCCCATTGCAGGGAAAAAACCAATCCCAAAAATAAGCACTGGGTCTAAGATAATATTTGCGATACACCCACACATCATACTTATCATGGTTACTTTCATATTACCTACGGCTTGGAATATTTTTTCAAATGTTCCGCCTAGAATAATGATAAAAGTAAAAGAAAACGCTATAACAGAATATCGAATACCGAAATCAATAACGGGTTCTGATGATGTAAATACTCTTAAAAAAGTTGGAATAATAGAAATTACACTAACTGTAATAACTATACTATGTATAGCAGCAAATACCATGCCTTGTGTAGCTGCCATATTTGCCCTTGAATATTCTTCTGTACCCAAATAAAAAGCTATTGCTGCGTTAATTCCTATGGCAAAGCCAATAGCAACAGCATTGATAAAATTTTGAACAGGAAAGACTAATGACAATGCCGTCATAGCGTCCTCACTAATTTGGGCTACAAAAAAGCTATCGACAATGTTATATAAAGAATTTACCAACATTGAGAGTACCATAGGAAGTGACATTGATAAAATTAACGGCAATACAGGTTTTTCTTTCATAAATTTTTCGTCCATTTTAACTCCTCCCTTAATTTGCGAATATAAAAAACGTGTATTTATTTGTTTGTCATAAAGCAAATAGGATTTTTTGTAAAACCAAAAGGCTCATAAAATTTTTCTGCATTTTCGGTTATCAGCATTCCTAATAATGGTTTTAAATCTTCATTTTTCGTAATTGTTTTAAGAAGCTGCCTGCCTATACCTTTATTACGAAATTCTTTTTTAACAACTACATCACAAATGTAAAAATGCGTTGCATAATCAGTAATCACTCTGGCAAACCCAACTTGTTGTCCGTTTTTTGTAAATGCACCATAGCAGATTGAATTATTTAATGATTTGATGATAGCCTCTTTTTTTCGTTCTTTCGCCCATACAGTTTGCCTTAAAAGATTTACTACTTCTTTTTGAGACATATTTTCAACCCCTGCTTTAATTGTAATAGATGTATCTTCCTTGTACATTTTTATTTACCTCCAACTATATCTTTATTATTATGAAACCTCAATCTCAAAAATAGAATGACTGCTACAACAAACGTCAATAATTCAGTAACTGGAAATGCAATCCAAATACCATTAATAAGTAATGCTTTTTCTAAAATCCACATAATAGGTATCAAAAAAAACATCTGTCTAAATATTTGTATCATAATGCTTGACAACACTCTTTCAATCGCTTGCATATAAGTCGAAATCATTGTAGAAATCCCGCAAAACAAATAACCTGCCGCCATAATCCGCATTGCAGTAATCCCATAAGAACGCATTTTTCCCGAAGCCATAAACAAACTCAAAATCTGTGTCGGAAACAGCATGATAATTAATGTCCCAAACATCATTAGAGAAGTTACTAAAATTGTACTGTATCGAAAAACTGATTGGAGCCTTTTTAAATTTCCTGCTCCATAATTAAATCGCATAATGGGCAAACAGCCTTGTATTAATCCATTAATAGTCATAATAATTAACTGCTGTATTTTAAAATATGCTCCAAAAAAAGCAATACTCGTATCTGAATATGCGACTAAAAACAGATTTACAATCGTTACGGTAAAAGCGTTTAGGGCATTCATAATAAAAGAAGGCAGCCCTAAAATAATTATTTTTTGTACAATGCTCCATTCAAACCGAAATCCAACTGTTTTAAGTGCTATTTTATGTTTTGCTTTTAAAAACATAATAAATGCCAAAACCATTGAAACAGAATATCCCAAAACTGTTGCCGTAGCAGCTCCTTTAATACCCATTGCCGGAAAAAAACCTATTCCAAAAATAAGAAGTGGGTCAAAAATGAAATTGGTTATAACACCCGTCAGTTGAAACAACATGGGTTCAATCATGTTTCCAGTTGCCTGTATCATTTTTTGAATAACGATATGAACCATGTTTGGTACCTGCATAAAAGAACAAACACCCATATACTCCATACACAAAGTATAAATATCGTTATTTTCAGTAAACGATTTGAAGTATGGGGATATAATTAGTAATACCGTTATATTTAAAATAATGCCAACCAAAAAGGAAAGGATCAGTCCAAGAGTGACCGTTCTATTTGCTTCTTCTTGTTCACGTTTTCCAAGATGTCCCGCAATTAGGACATTTATACCAACCCCAATCCAAATAGATACCGCATTCATTAATGTTGTGATTGGAAAAGACAGAGAAACAGCCGTTAATGCGTTCTCGCTAAACCGGGCGACAAAAGCACTATCTAACAAATTATATGAATATTGAAGAAACATGGAAAATAGTGGCGGTAATGACATTTCAAAAATCAGCTTTCCAACTGGCATAACTACCATTTTATTTTCAGCCATCATATATCCTCCAAAATTTGATAAACATTTTCCGAATTATAACAAATCGGGTAGGAGGCTACCCATTAGTTGAGTAGCCGACCTCCCACACCACTGTACGTACCGTTCGGTATACAGCGGT
>QXWO01000042.1 GCA_009911035.1 Lachnospiraceae bacterium | reverse complement strand
ACCTGTGAGGAGTTGTTATATTTTCTGAGAAAAAGAATTCCGTATTTATGCGGATTTTGGCGTTTCGCAAACGCCTATGTGGTAATATAATAAAGAGGTGATATTTAAGTGAATATTGAAGAATATCGGGCATTAAACAGCCTTGATAAGATTGCCGTTACCAAACATACCCGAATAAGGCTGAAAGAACGTGGGATACACATGAATGATATTATAATGGCGATTAGTAATGGAGAAATCATAAAAGAATATGCAGACGATAAACCTTTACCCAGCTGCATGATACTTGGGAAGTCTATGGAAGACAGACCTATGCATTTAGTGATAAGCAGAGATAGAGAATTTATATATTTGATAACAGCGTATTTCCCTGACAATGAGCAATGGGAAGATGATTTTAAGACCAGAAAGGAGCGTTGATGGTATGTTGTGTATGGAATGTGGGGCAAATGCCGATAAGGGATATACAACGGATGTTACAGACTTAGGAAACTGCCTTGTAATTGTGAGGAACGTTCCCTGTTATAAATGCACGGAATGTAATGAAACTATCTATACAGCTGATGTCGTCAAACGGTTGGATGAGATTGTGGAACAGGCTAAGAAAATGATGCAGGAAATCGCAATCATCGACTATGGAAAGGCAGCATAATATAACATTTGATTTTATTATAGATCACTACCCCAAAATCCCGTCTTTTATAAGATGGGATTTTGGGGTATACATTTTACTTACATAACCACCCACGCCACCAGAGGCATAGTCACCACCGAAAGAACCGTAGTCAGCGCCACTCCCTTTGACGCCATCTCATAATCCCCCTCATACTGCTGTGCCAGCATGGCCGTCATGCTCCCTACCGGGGTAGCCAGCATCACCATGCATACGCCGCAGATCACTTCACTGCTCACAAACTGCCTGATAAGCAGCACCCCGGCAACCGGGATAACCACCAGTTTTATAAAGGAAAATACCAGAAGCTTTCCGTCCATAAACAATTCCTTTAAATTTAAAGATGCAAGAGAAGCGCCGATAATCATCATGCTCAAGGGGGCGGTCAGATTGCTTAGCTGTGTCACTGTCGTTTTGATAAATTCGGGAATGGGAAGGCCCAGAAGATAGATAATGATTGTCAGAATGCAGGCAATTACACCGATATTGAATATCCTGCCAAAGGAAACGCCGCCTTTTTGGCCTGGGGAATCTTCTTTTACTGCCATTGCCGACACACCATAGGTATAAATCAGAATGTTATAGGGAATCATAAAAAGGGCGGCATAGAGCAGGGCACCGCTTCCATATAAAGCAGAAACCACCGGAAATCCCATGAACCCTATATTGGAAAATACAGTCATAGCCTTGTAAGTCCCACAGCTTTTTTTTCCTACCCGTAAAAGTCCGGGCAGAAGCTGCGCCAGAAGCAGTAACGCCGCATACACTGCCAGCATCACGGCGGCTGTGATCAGAAGCTCCTGTCCCTGGATTTTCTCCTCCCCCATGCATCCCGTCAGTATCAGGGCCGGATTGGCGACATTGACCACAATGGTGGAAAGCTTTTTCCCCACTTCATCTGTGATGACGGCCTTTTTACTACACACGAATCCAATCCCCATCAAAATAAAAAGCACCACCATCTGTTGTAACATCAGCATTTCAAATTCCTCCTTTTTTTCCGTACATTAAAATCACCGCATTGATTTTTCCCTTTTTACTTAAATTCTGCTGCCCCATATACTCAAACTTCCCAAAGCCTCTGGCGCTTACCTTTTCGCCGCCTTTTAGTGTGCGGCTGCTGTTCTCGCAGATTCTTCCGTCCACAAACACCTTTTTCTGCCCAAAAAGGGAGGAAACCTCACTGCGGGACAATCCGAAGGCCTTTGCCAGCACCCCGTCTATCCGTTCAGAAGAAACCTGAATCCTTATCTCCTGCCGATCCCCGCATACAGTCTCCGGTATCTCCTTTGTGCGTCGGCACAGGACAGAAGTATGTCTCACTCTGGTCAGATTTTCTATAATAAAATCCGCCATACTTTCCAGGCAGAATATGTAACCTTTATTATCCACAACCAGAATATCCCCCAGAGTGCTTCTCTCGATCCCAAGGCTTACGACCGCACCCAAAAAGTCCCTGTGGGTAAGGGTATCGGCAAATTTGGCCGCCAGCGGCCTTACCATGATACAGGCAATGGGAAACCCCTCCTCAAACCCCAGTTCTTCCTCATTTCCAAAACGTACCATCACACGTTCACACATTTCACTTCCGCCCCACACCTTATAAGACGCAAAGGCCAGCTCCCTCTCCAGCTCATAAAAACATGCCATGTCAGCCATACCCAAAAATCCTGTAAAGGTATAGTGATTATTCTCGTAACTCTTCCGGGCAAGTTCCCGGAATCTCTTCTTTAATAACTCATTTGTTTCCATTTTTCTTCCTGTCTTTCCTTTATTTTCCACCCCTGCCGCGCTGCAGGTTCTAAAGCCGCCAAAGCAGCCATGTCCCAAATTACCCCAGAAGCCAAAAAAGGGGCCTGAAACTTTATCTTTAACAGCGCTGAAATAATGGTTAACGAACCCCATTTGATATGATAAAATAATATTACAAATTTACATTAATTTCCACCCTCAATAAAAGGAGAATCCATGAATTTTAAAGACGCTGCCAAAAGTATCATTAAACCCCACGAAGAAGACCATCTCACGCCCCTTACCACTGTCTGGGGAGAAAACATTGACCCCCTCTGCCCGCTGCCGGAATACCCAAGGCCCCAGATGCAGCGGGAATCTTTTATATCTTTAAATGGATATTGGGATTATGCCGTCACTTCCTCCGGTTCTTTTCCATCAAAATTCGACGGAACTATTTTAGTCCCCTTTTCGCCCGAATGCACCCTCTCCGGTGTCGGCAGGCAGCTTCTGCCCTCCCAGTTCCTGTGGTACAGGAAAACCCTTCCCCCTCTGGATCTGTCTGATAACTGCGGCACACGTCTTATTCTGCACTTCGGTGCAGTGGACTATGAAGCCCATGTCTATATTAATGACATATGTGTCACTTCTCATCGGGGAGGCTACCTGCCTTTCCATGCTGACATCACCCCTTATATGAAAGACGGGGAAAACGAGCTTGCCGTAAAAGTGCGTGATGTGACCCATCTGGAAAGTCAGGCAAGGGGAAAGCAGTCTCTTACGCGGGGCGGCATCTTTTACACTGCCCAGAGCGGTATCTGGCAGAGCGTATGGCTGGAACAGGTTCCCACCTCCCACATAGAAAATGTGTGGTTTGAGACAGACTATGATGCCCGCCGGGTCACTGCCCATATTACCGCAGCCGCCGGAAACGATTCCCCGGCCCTTTCCCTGTCCGTCTATGCAGACAGCCAGCCCATCCTGCACCGGACTGCATCCTTCCATAACAGCAGCAGGACTGCCCTTTCCTTCACCATCCCGGAGGAACATTTCCATAGCTGGAGTCCGGAGAGCCCTTTCCTATACCCTGTGACTATCACCCTGGGAAAAGATACGGTACAGAGCTATTTTGCCATGCGCATTTTTACCATTGAGCACCGTCCCCTGCAGACAGACCCGCAAAAGCAAGCCCCTTATGTTAAGCTGCAGATACCAGGCTTTGCCAAACGCCTTTATGTCAATGCTAAAGACAAGGCTGACCCGAAAGCCAGCCTTGTCCCTGTATTTTGTCTTAACCATAACCCCTGTTTCCTGATGGGCGCACTGGATCAGGGGTACTGGCCGGACGGCCTTTACACTGCCCCGTCCGATGAAGCTTTGATTTATGACATTACTGTCATGAAATCCCTGGGCTACAATATGCTGCGTAAACACATCAAAGTGGAAAATGCAAGATGGTATTATCATTGCGACAGGCTGGGAATGATCGTCTGTCAGGACATGGTCAATGGGGGAAGCCGCTACCACATGCCCGTCATCAGTTACCTTCCCACCCTCTTTCCTTCCCTTGCTGCCCACCTGAAAGACTCCCACTATGCTCTCCTCTCCCGGAAGGACAAGAGGGCAAGAAAACAATGGGAAAAAGAATGTATGGAAACCGTCAGCCATTTAAAATTCTTCCCCTCCATCGCCATCTGGGTCCCCTTCAACGAAGGATGGGGGCAGTTTGACACTGCCCGGATCACCCGAATGATAAAGAAGAAAGACCCTGACCGCCTGATTGATTCTGCCAGCGGCTGGTTTGACCAGAATTGCGGAGACTTTATCAGTGTCCACAACTACTTCCGCCCCTTGACAGTCCCCGTAAAGAAATGGGCAGACCGGGCCTTCTTCCTATCCGAATACGGCGGCTTCGCCTGCCACGTCAAAGGCCATTCCAGCGTAGAGCGGATCTTTGGCTACAAACGCTTTGAGACAATAAAGGGATTCCAGAGAGCTTACCGGAGCCTTATCCAAAAATCCCTGCTCCCGCTTAAGAAGCAGGGACTAAGCGCCGCCGTCTTCACACAGGTTTCCGATGTGGAAGAAGAAGTGAACGGCATCCTCACCTACGACCGCAAAGTCAATAAACTTGCATCCCGCACTTAAAACGCTGTAGTACTAATCCTCCCCCATCATTTTCTGCAGTTTACGGCGCACATGTATATAGGCCGGTATCAGGAAAGCATCTGCAAAAATCCACGCAAGGGGGCTGGCTGCACAGGCCCCCAGATAGCCAAACTCCGGCACCAGCACCAGGCCTGCCAGTGTCCTTGCTATCATTTCCAGAACCCCTGCCAGAATGGCAAAGGTGCTGAATCCCATGCCCTGTATCATAAACCGGATGATATTGACAAGGGCCAGAGGGATAAAAAAGGCACTGTTGATAATCAGGGACAGTCTGGCATTGGCAAGCATCTCTTCCCCGGACGAATCCACGAACAGCGCCGCCAGATCCGTTCCGAAGAAATACATGATCACAAATGCTGCCAGAGAATAGATCACGCCCAGCAGAATACATTTCTTAAGCCCCTCGCCCAGGCGGTCCAGTTTTTTTGCCCCTACATTCTGTCCCCCATAAGTAGCCATAGTGGAACCCATGGCCTCAAAAGGACAGCAGAAAAAAGTTCCCACTTTATTGGCAGCAGTGATGGAAGCAACTGCAACAGAGCCAAGGGTATTCACCGATGTCTGCAATATTACAGAACCGATGGCTGTAATGGAGTACTGCAGGCCCATGGGAATTCCCATTCCGCACAGCGTTTTCATATGAGAAAAATTAATCTTCCAGTCCTCCTTCGTAAGATGCAGCACCGGAAATTTTTTTACCATATAAAAGAAACACAACATCCCCGAAATCACCTGGGACACCACCGTAGCCAATGCCGCTCCGGCAACCCCCATCTGAAAGGTCAGGATGCACAATAGATCCAGCCCGATGTTCAGAAAAGAGGACAGGGTGAGGAAATACAAAGGTGTCCTGCTGTCTCCCATGGAACGGATAATACCGGAAAGTATATTATAAAAATAGGTGGCAGGAATCCCTATAAAAATAATTACAATGTATATGTAGGCGTCATCAAAAATATCCTCTGGGGTCTTCATCCAGGTCAGGATATTTCTGCACAACAGTACCACAATTACCGTCATCAGCACTGAAAAAAGAAGTGCCAGCCATGCGCTGTTTGCAATGACCTGACGCATTCCTGCATAATCCTTTGCCCCGAATTTATGGGCCACAGGGATGGCAAAGCCGCTGCACACGCCCATACAGAATCCCACGATCATAAAGTTGACCGACCCGGTAACGCCCACTCCGGCCAGCGCATTCATACCCAGAAAACGTCCTACAATAATGGTATCCACCACACTGTAAAACTGCTGGAACAAAAAGCCCAGAAGCAGCGGTATAGAAAACCCCAAGATCAGCTTCATGGGTGACCCAACCGTCATATCCTTTGTCAAATCTTTAGCCATTTTTTCATCCTCCCCGGAGCGCAATTCTCAATTTATTCCGTCCCCTGTACGCTCCTGTCTGTTGGCAGAGCCGTCCAGACCTTCCCGGCTACAGGCCGGAAAATGCCTGTGTGTTTATACATACAATCTAGTAGTATACTCACACAGGCATTAAAATACCAGTATCAATATATCCAAAAAAGACCGGATTCTTTTCTTTGTTTGATGCTTATTTCACAAGCTGCCAAGCTCCCACCCATCCGGCTTCTTCTATCCGTCATCTGCTCTGCCCGGATCTGCAGTACGAAAATTTACGCAAACGGATTTTCGGATTTGTAAAGCATCCCTTTGGGCTGGTTGAAGCCGATTTCATCCAGTTCCACGCCAATATATTTATACACTTCAAACAATGCTTTTCCATAATGTCCGAAAACAACCGCGCCGTGATGGGGATAATTGCCCTCAATCAGCACGTGTCGGTAAAACCTTCCCATTTCAGGAATGGCAAATACACCGATGCCGCCGAAGGACTTGGTTGCCACGGGAAGGACCTCGCCCTGTGCAATGTACCCCCTAAGTTTACAGTCTGCGGTAGACTGGAGACGGTAGAATGTAATATCGCCGGGTACAATATCGCCCTCTAAGGTGCCGTTTGTCACCTCCACAGGAAGAGACCTTGCCATAATCATCTGATTCTTCATGCTGCATGAGGACAGTTTCCTTGAACAAGTATTTCCGCAGTGGAATCCCATAAAAGTATCCTTATGGGTATAGTTGAACTTACCTTTTATAGCTTCTTCATACATATCTGCCGGCACTGTGTTGTTAATGTCAAGAAGTGTCACCGCATCGTTGCTCACCGCTGCACCGATGAATTCGCTTAAAGTTCCGTAAATATCCACTTCGCAGGAAACAGGAATCCCCATGCCTGTGAGGCGGCTGTTCACATAGCAGGGCACAAAGCCGAACTGGGTCTGGAATGCAGGCCAGCATTTCCCGGCAATCGCAACATATTCCCGGTAGCCCTTATG
This sequence comes from Lachnospiraceae bacterium, assembly GCA_009911035.1. GTDB lineage: Bacteria > Bacillota > Clostridia > Lachnospirales > Lachnospiraceae > Suilimivivens. The sequence goes on along the minus strand of QXWO01000042.1, from coordinate 46,995 downwards.
GCCTTCGATCCAGTCCAGCAGCGTCAGCTCATATTGAGCAAGCTTGGAAAGGATCTCCGGTTTCTGGTTGCCTTCTCCAAGCTCCTCCTCCATTTCTTTCACCTTGGCAGGGATTCTCTCATCACCTTCGTGCTTATTAAATGCCTCAAACAAATCCAGTTCAGAGTTCTCCTCAATTTCTATTCCCAGATTGTAAAGCTGCTTAATGGGCGCATTGCAGGCCAGGAAATTAAGAGGACGGGGGCCAAAGCTGATAATCTTAAGGCTCTTTAAACCTACCACCGCCCTTGCAATAGGCACAAATTCATGAATCATGTCAGCACATTCCTCTGCCGTGCCTACGGGATATTCGGGAATATATGCTTTGATATTGCGCAGCTTTAAGTTGTAGCTTGCGTTCAGCATCCCACAGTACGCATCGCCGCGCCCGCCCACTAAATCATTCTGTGTCTCCTCTGCCGCCGCAATAAATATGGCCGGTCCGTCAAAATGCTTTGCCAGCAGTGTCTCGGAAATTTCAGGCCCGAAGTTGCCAAGATATACGCACAGGGCATTACAGCCTGCTGCCTTAACGTCTTCTAACGCTTGCACCATATGGATTTCACTCTCCACAATGCAGACAGGACATTCATAAATGTCCGCCTCCCCATACTTTGCCCTGTAAGCCGCCACCAAGGCTTTCCTTCTGTTGACAGACAGCTCCTCCGGGAAACAGTCACGGCTCACTGCCACAATTCCGATTTTGGCTTTTGGTAAATTGTTCATGCTTAAATCCTCCTGTTTACTAAATTATTTTAAATATTATGCTTTTCTTTTCTCTGTTTCTTCAGCGAACTAATGGCGTCCAGTCCCCTTACAACTGCTTACACTTTCAGATTTTCACCAACAAGTCCCATAGGGCTTTTCTCCGGCAGTCCCCCCTGGGGATGCCCCAAAAGCCATTTATTCTTTGCCGTCAGATGGCCGTCCTCTCCTCCTGCATGGCTTTCATCAAGCGCTAAATTCGTTCCTTTGGGAAGGACGATTGCCACTTTAAAGCCTTCCCCATCCACTCCGCAGGGTGCATAGTGAAGGGTTGTTGCATAAATCTCCACAGCAGTTCCCTTAGGCACGAAAAATGCCTCCGCAAGAGATGTGTCATAGGTGAAATCATCGGTGATATCCTGCTCCCTGCCCAGCATCAAAATGGCATCCGTTGCCATCACATTGACCTCTGAACTTTTGTGATATTCCAGCGCATTCATCATGGAATTGTGTCCGTTACAGTACCCAATCTGAACTGCCGCCTCCCCAAAAGTCTTATCCTCAAGTTCCCTCATGACCGGAAGCGCCTCCAGCACGTCAAGTCCCGGAACATAGGCCACCCCTTCCGGGAGAGGGGTGCTCTCCTCTAAAGCTTTCACAAGACCGGAGAAGTCAATGCCTTTTACTATTTTTCCATATTTTTTAAATCGTTCATCCGTTACATTATAAACTTTCATTTTTCCTCCTTTTTTGACGGTTTCCCATATCCCCAATATCTTAAGTCAGCCAGTTGCCGCCCGCCCCGGGGCGGTAAGCCGGGATCTATCTGATCTTCTCAAACAGCGGTCTGCACACTGGGTAAATCTCCCTGAACTGCTGGTACCTTGCCTCATATTTTTCAACAAGTTCCTGCTCCGGTTCCAGAGTTTCCACAATCTTTACAATTTTGGCAGCGGCAGCCTCCACGCTCTCAAATTCCCCGCATGCCACTGCCGCCAGCATGGCGCCGCCCAAGGCAGGTCCTTCTTCGCTTTCTATCACATCCACTTTCAGATTCATGATGTTTGCAATCATTTTCTTCCATAATGGGCTTTTGGCCCCGCCGCCGCAGATTTTCGTCCGCTCCAGCTTTATTCCCAGAGACTTTGCAACCTCCAGGGAATCCCGCAGGGCAAAGGCCACCCCTTCCAGCACAGCCTGCGTCATGTCTGCCCGGGAAGTGTCCATGGTCATGCCGATAAAAGTACCTCTGGCATCAGGGTCATTGTGGGGTGAACGCTCACCCATCAGATAAGGCAGGAAAAATACATGATTTTCACCCAGCTTCGTAATTTTCTTCTGCTCCTCGCTGTATGCATCCGTGTCAAGAATATCTTCCATCCACCATTTATTACAGGACGCCGCGCTTAACATGCACCCCATCAGATGATAATTTCCGTCCGCATGGGCAAATGCGTGAAGGGCATTGAATTTGTCTACTCCGAAGTTCTTAGAAGAAATAAAAACCGTGCCGCTGGTACCAAGAGAGATATTACACATCCCTTCTCCCACAGTTCCGGTTCCCACTGCTGCTGCCGCATTGTCCCCGGCCCCGGCCGCCGCCTTTACTGATGCAGGTATGCCAAGCCGGTCCGCAATTTCTTCCTTCACCGTTCCCACGCACTCATAACTTTCAAAAAGTTTCGGAAGCATTTCCTCTGTAATGCCGCAGATGTCACACATCTCTTTTGACCACCTGCGCTTCTTCACATCTAAAAGCAGCGTACCGGAAGCGTCAGACATATCCGTACAATGTACGCCTGTAAGCTTATAGGCAATATAATCCTTGGGCAGCATAATCTTTGAGATCCGCGCAAAGTTTTCCGGCTCCTTATTTTTCACCCACAGAATCTTCGGCGCGGTAAAGCCTGTAAAAGAAATATTCGCCGTATATTCGGAAAGCTTTTCTTTTCCAATCACCTTGTTTAAATAATCGCACTCCTCGTATGTCCTGCCGTCGTTCCACAAAAGAGCCGGACGAATCACCTCGTCTTTCTCATCCAGAATCACAAGGCCATGCATCTGCCCGCCGAAACTGATGCCTGCCACCTGTGACCTGTCAACCTCCGCAGTCAGTTCCCTAATTCCTTCCATAGTCTGCTCAAACCAGTCCTCCGGCCTTTGCTCTGACCATCCCGGCTTAGGAAAAAAGATGGGATACTCTTTCGACACAATCTTCTCTATCTTCCCCTCCCCGTCCATCAACAGCAGCTTCACCGCACTGGTTCCTAAGTCAACTCCTATGTACAGCATAATAAACCTCCTCTTTTTTCTAAAAATAACACAGGTTCTCACTCATAACAATTTCCAGCTTGGAATAAAACTTTTTTTCCTCATGCCGTATTCCATAGCACATTTCTTCAAATAAAATTTTGATCCCAAGATACGCCTGCCGGCTCAGATCCTGATAAACCACAGCATCTATCACCCCGGCGGCAATATCCTGCTCAATCTCTCCAAACAGGTCAAAGCCTACCAGCTTAATATCCTCCCTGCCCAAATCCTTAAGCGCCCTTGCCGTCATGTCCAGTCTGTATGTAAGATCGAAAATTCCTGAAAGATAAGGCTGGGAATTTACACAGCCGGACACCGCCCGGTAAATAGCATCCCCTTCCATCAGATCATGAACAGCAGGAAGGACTTCACAGCCAGGATACCCTTTCATTTTGTCCAAAAATCCCTTTAATCTGGCCTGAATGTCCTGATTGTCATGATACTCCGGCGTCACCGGAATGAAAATCCGGCCCTTTCCCGAAACCATTTTTCCTAAAAGCTCTGCCGCCAGAAGGCCGCTTTTATAATAATCTACGCCCACATAATAATTTTCATGAGCCTTGACCAAATCACGGCTAAGGAGCACAAACCTGCATCCACGGTTTTCAAGCCTGTCAATAATCTCCTCGATTACCCTGCTGTCCGAATAGGCCAGCACGAAGCTTTCCGCCCCCTGTGCCAGCATCCGCTCCACCTCTTCCAACTGCTGCCACGGATTTTCCAAATCAAATTCAGAAACAAGGATGCTTAACCCGTCATCCCCAAATTCCTGCACTGCCCTGCTGATCCCCTTTCTGACTTCCGTCGAAAAGTATGCGGCGCTCTTAGACCGGAACCCTGCGTAACCAATGGCGTACTGCCTGTTCAGGGCAAGATTGCGCGCGTTTTTGTTTTCAACATAATGGTACTTCTCTAAAGCCTCCATCACAACAGCCCTGGTTTTTTCACTGACATTCCCCTTGTCTTTGAGAACCTTGTAGATCGTAGTTCTGGAGATCCCAATCTGTTCTGAAATTTCCTCCAGCGTCATCCGCGTAATTTTTTCCATCAGATACTCTCTTTCTTCCTGCCTTACGCGTTAGTTTACACGTGTTAAATTTATACTACCACTATACCATGCGCTTGTCAATTTGTAGTTATCACCATGATTTAGATATAGTTTTTATGCAATATGCTTATTTCATTTCAAAGTACTTTTTCTTTAAACAGTCTTTTTCTCCCAAAAGTCCAATGAACCAAAGGCTTGAACCCTATCTTTTTTTATAAACACAGGAATTATTTTTAATGGCGCATCTGCCTTTATCATCTGCCCTCCTTCATACTCTCTCCCAGTTGCATAATCGATCCACCATTCACCCTTCGGAAGATAAACGGTACGAGTGCGCTGCTTTGCATAAAGAATTGGAGCCACCAACACATCTGGCCCATAGAAATACTCATCTTCTATTTCCCAGCACACCGGATCATCCGGATACATATAGAAGAGCGTCCGCATGATCGGAGTTCCCTTCCTATGAGCTTCTTTCATAATACTTCTTGTATATGGCCTCATCCGCTCCCTTAATTCCATATATTTTCTACAAATATCATAGACCTCTTCACCATAACTCCACACTTCGTTCGCCGCACCGGAACAGCACGATGCTCCGCCTGTGGTTCCATATTGGGGCTGCCTTGGTTCCCTGTCTCCATGGAGGCGCATGACCGGACAGAAAGTTCCCCATTCAAACCAGCGCACAAAAAGTTCTCTGAATTCCGGGTCGTCTGGATTTCCGCCATGGAATCCCCCTATATCTGTTGTCCACCATGGAATGCCTGCAATTCCCATATTCAGCCCTGCTGCAAGCTGATTCCTCATGCTTTCAAAACTTGATGCAATATCCCCGGACCAGACAAGAGCCCCATACCTTTGGCTGCCCGCCCATGCACACCGGAGAAGATTCACGATATTTCGCTGACCTTCTTTTTCCATACCTTCATAAAAAGTTTTTGCATAATCAACCGGATAAATATTTCCGATCCGGAGATTTGTACCCATATGATAACGATAATTATCAAAATCATATGCCGTATATTCAGGTTCTGCCTCATCCAGCCAGAATACTTTGATTCCTTTCTCATAATAATTCTGTTTCGCCTTGCCCCAGACGTATTCTCTTGCCGCCGGATTTGTGGCATCAAAGTGAATCGTAGCTCCCTGGAAATCCAACCCCACGCGGAATCCTCTTTCTGTACTGATAAGATATCCTTTTTCCAACATTTCCCCATAGTTCTCACAGGTTTTATCTACTGTCGGCCAGATAGACACCATCAGTTCAATCCCCATTTCCTTCAATTCCCGAACCATGGCATCAGGATCAGGCCAATATACCGGGTCAAATTTCCACTCCCCCTGCTTCGGCCAATGGAAGAAATCAATGACGATCAGATCAATGGGAAGGTTCCTTCTCTTATATTCCCTCGCCACTTCCAGAAGTTCTTCCTGTGTCTGATAACGGAGTTTACACTGCCAGAAACCAAGCCCATATTCCGGCATCATAGGAACTTTTCCGGTTACTTCCGCATATGCTTCCTCAATTTCCGAAGGTGCATCTCCAGCCACTACCCAATAATCTAATGCTTTGGTGGAATATGCTTCAAAGCTCATGATATTCTTCCCAAAAACCGCTCGCCCAACTCCCGGATTATTCCACAAAAAACCATAGCCCAAAGATGAAATGGCGAAGGGTACGCTCGCCTGAGAATTACGATGTGCCAGTTCCAGGTCTAGACCCTTCAGATCCAAATAAGGCTGCTGGTACTGCCCCATTCCATAAATTCTTTCCTCTTTATCCACTGATTCAAATCTCATGGTCAGGTGATAATCCCCTCCCAGTATTGGCTTAAACTCCCGTGCCTCCACTTCAATTGCACTGCATTTTTTATCCAGTATATCTCTCCTGTTTCTACAATATTCTTCTAAGAGCAGTCTGCCAATTGAATTATAAATCATGATTTTACCAAGCTTTGTTATTTCAGCGCAGATTTTTCCATTGGTAATCCTTGCCCCCTGCTGCGTATATACAATTTCGCATTCGGCATTTCCACGCTCATGCAATGCCCAATCTTCTTCAGGCATTTTATGCTCTTTTGTGGCACGAACCCGGAGCGCATTCGCTCCCCATGGTTCTATCCACACTTCCTCTGTATCATAATGAAAGATCAATTTTTCCTTTTTTATATCCAGCATATCTTTTCCTCCTGCCAACTGTTATCCTTTCACTGCACCGCTTGTCATGCCGCTTACAATATATTTCTGCATAAAAATGAATATTAATGCCACCGGAATAATGGTTACTACAGCAAAAGCAGTCAAATAACTCCATTTCGTTCCGTACTGCCCCATAAAGTTAAATATCCCAGCGGTAATCGGACGCTTTTCCTGATCTAAAATAAATGTCATCCCGTATGCAAGATCCCCCCATGCATAGAGGAAAGAGAAAATTGCACAGACCATAACTCCCGGCTTTGCAATCGGAATCAGTATTCTGATAAACGCTGTGAATTTATTGCATCCATCCAGATAAGCCGCTTCCTCCAAATCCTTTGGTATTGATGAAAAATAATTCTTCAATATTAGTACGGAAAAAGGGATTCCTATTGTTGCATCAGCCAGTACAGCCGCAACCCACGTATTATATACATGCATATTTTTAAACATAATAAACATGGGTGTCAAAAGTACTGATACCGGAAGCATCTGTGTGACCAAAAACGACAACAGCATGACCTTTCTTCCCTTAAAGTGATACTTCGCAATACCATAAGAAGCAGGTACAGCCAATAAAACTGCAATCACAGTAGCCCCGACTGATATCAGGAAACTGTTTGCAAAGGAACGGAACATATTAAAATCACCGGTTTCCACTTGTGCCGCATAAGATTTTGAATTAAGGACATGCGGATAAAAAGTCGGCGGATTTTGGAATATTTCCTGTTCTGTTTTCAAAGAAGTAATAAGCGCCCAATATAGCGGGAACAGAAGAATACATAAAATCACTACCGAAACAACGCTAAACAGAATATTCCTTTTTCTTGTTAATTTCTTTTCCTCATCCATCATTCTTCCTCCCCGCTTGTTGTGACTTTGATATAAAAAATACCAACAACCAGCAATATTGCCAGCAGTACATTAGCGACAGCAGACCCCTTACTGTACTTAAACATTTCAAATGACAGTTTATACGAATAGGTGGAAAGCATATGCGTTGAATTAACCGGCCCTCCGCTTGTCATAACATAAACCAGGTCATATACCTTAAAAGTATAAATGAAACCAAGAATCAATACCGATTCAATCGTCGGTTTTAACAGCGGGAGTGTAATGCTAAAAAAGGTCTGTACTTTATTTGCGCCATCAATAGAAGCGCTCTCATATAGTTCCTTCGGAATTGTTGTAAGACCGGTTGAAATCAGAATCATATTGAACGGGATTCCGATCCACACGTTCGCACAGATCAAAGCAAGCATTGCTGTTCCCGGAGTAGTCAGCCATTCAATATTTTTATTGATCAGGTGAAGGCTCCTTAAAATATAATTTATAACGCCAATGTCAGTTGCAAACAAAAGTTTAAACATTAATGCAGTAACCGTAACCGGTATCATCCATGGCACCAGCAATATTCCCCTGATTGGCTTTGCCAGCGTAAACCTCTGGTTAAAAAAAAGAGCAAGGATAAAGCCAATAATAAATTGGAAAACTAAACATAAAATCGTATATCGGAGTGTATTAAATAATGAGGTTCTAAAAACGCTGTCCTTAAAAAGTTCTAAATAATTATCAAACATAATAAAATTCTTTGTTCCGCGGACAAGATTACCTGCACCTACATCCTGAAAGCTCAAAATGATATTGCGTATGATTGGATAACCGACAAAAACCAACATATATAAAAAAGCAGGGAGGACAAAAAGCATTCCTACATTCTCATACCGAAACATTTTTCTAATTTTTTTCATGAAATGCCTCCTTTAATGTAAAAAAATAGCTGCCACACAGAATAATATCGTGCAATCCCCTGCGTAGCAGCTATCTCTCGTTTTATTTTACTATACCATCAATTGTTGCCTGAGCCTGCGCCGCCGCATCTTCCGGTGTTGCCGTTCCTGTGATCACCTGATTGAATGCCAGTGAAATCGCATCAGATACACTCGGCCATTCAGCCAGCGGGCCTCTGGGCATTGCGTAATTCAGTTCTTCAACAAATGGCTGGTAAGGAGAATCTGCTTCAAACTGATTTTCTGCAATTGTCTTATCCGCAGAGATATACCCGAATTTATCCATCATGAATTTTACCTTCTCTTCAGATGTCGCATATGTCAGGAAAGCTAAGGCACCTTCTACGTTTCCGCCATTGATCACTGCGTAGTTCTCTCCTCCAAGTACAGAAGAATAGTCAGTATCCTTCGGAATCAGAGTTACTTTCCAGTTCAGATCAGGAGCCTCTGACTGCATAGTAGGAATCTGCCATGGCCCGTTCTCCATCATTGCCACATTACCTGCAATAAACTGGTTCATAACATCACCCTGCGTCCAGTTAATACATTCTTTACTCATAACTCCTTCATTGATCAAACTCTGAATAAATGATAAAGCTCTGATACCATTTTCATTATTTATGTCATAAGAAGTAGCTCCTGTTGACCAAAGCCATGGAACAAAGTTGAATGTCCCTTCCTCATTCTGGACACTGCAAAGTGCAAGTCCTGTAACGCTGTCAGTTGTCAGCGCCTTTGCTGTAGCCATTAATTCATCCCAAGTGGTGGGAACTTCGCAGCCTGCCGCACTCAGCATATCCTCATTATAATACAATGCCAGACAGTTTACCCCAAATGGTACGCCATACAATTTGCCGTCTACTGTACAAGAGTTTACGGTTCCTTCGTAATAATTTCCAACATCAAATTTCCCGGTTATATCCTCAAAAATCCCCATTTCCACATAAGATGCGTGATCCGGTGAATCCAAAATAGCAATATCCGGCAGTTCATCTGCTGACGCACCAATAGATAACTGTTTCTTAAAATCTGCAAATGGCACATACTTAGCCGTAACTTCATAATTGCCCTGTGATGCATTGTACTCCTGAATGACCTGATCCAATGCAACCTGATGGCCTTCTGTCTCCCAATAATACCAAATTGTTACTGCCTCTGCATCACCGGCAGATTCTGCTTCCGGGGCAGGCTCCTCTTCACTTCCTTCATTAACCGATGCTTCTTCACCTGCTGTTGTTCCTTCATCAACTGATACTGCAGAATCCTCAGTACTTCCTGATGATCCACATCCTGCGACCAAACTTGCAGTCATTGCTAAAACTGCAAATAATGCGGTTATTTTTTTCCTTTTCATTACTTTCCTCCTTACTGAAACCCTTTTCCATAGTCAGTGTTCCTCTTGATGAATCTATCATACTGCTTTTTATTTCTTTCCAAAACAGTAAAAAAATGAAAAAGGATAAAAAATCTAAGCTGACCGCATAGATCTGTTCAGCCAATTTATCGATTCGATTTTCTATACTCGGCAGGCGACATGCCGACACATTCTTTAAATACCCTGGCAAAATACTTTGCATCTGAATATCCCACTTTTTCCGATATTTCATATTGCTTCAACTGTGTTCCTATCAACATCTCTTTTGCCTTTGCCAGGCGGTAATTGCGGATATAAGTACTAAAATTTTCCCCTAATTCCTTATGGAATTGCGTGCCGAGATACTCCTGTGTTAAATTTAACCTGTCTGCAATTTCATTTAATGTAATTCCATCCGCATAAAACTCATGAATCATACTCTGTGCCTTTTTTACAGCAAGACTCACTGCTCCTGTTTCCTTAGCTGAGACATTCATGCAGCAGAGTACTTTTTCAAATGTCTTTTCCAATTCACGTTCTGTCTTTGCATTCATAATAGAATCCAAAAGCTTTTTCTGGTCAATGCCTTTATAATCAATGCAGCCAACTTCTTTTGCAATATTTAAAACAGACCACTGAAAACGCACATAAGATTCTTTTATCTCTTTCGGAGAATAAACATGTCCGTTTAAAAAATAATTATGGAACCTCCGGAGAATTTCCCTGACTTTCTCATTTTCTCCCATGCAGATTGCAACCTTAATCTGATTTTCCAATTCCACTGGATAAATGCAGACTTCTGTCTGGACATCTGTTATCTGAGGATATGATATTAAAATATCTGCGCCTAAAATAATATTCCAGTCCATATATGGAAGAAGTTTCTGATATCCTTCCCTGATTTCACACGCTCCCGATACTTCCAGCATTCCATAACTGACTTTCTGCTTCCTCTCTCCCCTGTTCTGAAATAAAATCTGATTTTGATACCAGCGTTCTATATCCCGCCTGGACGAATAACCATAGACCAGCGCAAGAATTACCTTATCATACTCCATGTCTACCAGACAGTACTTTACTTCTTTCTGCTTTAATATCTGACACATTTCCTTCCGTTTTCTTTCCCGCTCAGCCTCATACCCCTCTCCCAGATAGACGAGCAGTTCTATCAACGGCATATCTTTCTCAATTCCATATTTTTTATCCAGAAAGCTTTCCATTTCTTCATCCAATACAGAAGTTCCATATAAAATACCCGATACTATATTTTCCAAGTTTCCCATTGTGTCCGGCGTCCTTTTTTGTTCCTGCTCATATAGATTCTGTATTTTCCGAATCGTCCGGACAAATTCCTGAACAACTACAGGTTTAATGATATAATCATTTACCCCCAGTTTTACAGCCTGCTGGGCGTAGGAAAATTCCGAATATGCAGTCAAAACAATTATCTTAGGGCATAACCCTGATTCCTGCATTTTTGTGATCATTTCCAGGCCATCCATAATCGGCATCCTGATATCGGTAATAATCATATCCGGCTTATCTCTTTCTATACAAAGGAGCCCTTCCTGTCCGTTACCCGCAGTACCCGTAACTTCAATTTCGGGAAACATCTTTTTCAACAATTTGCAAAGCCCCTCTCTGATCAATATCTCATCTTCAATTACTACTGCCTTCATGAATGTTCTCACCTCCTGTTATCGGAATCCAAATCCTTACTGCTGTTCCCCTTCCTTGTTCGCTCTCTATTAGAACATTTACACTTTCCCCGTAATACATATGCAGCCTTGTAATCGCATTTTCCATCCCGATATGGTTTTTATCATCCGTTTTCTTAAATATTCCTTCATTCATCTCCTGTACTTTTTCAGGAGAAATTCCACAACCATTATCCGCTATCTCTATTTTTATGAAATCAGACTCTCTCTTCATACACATCTGTAAACGATGTTCCCTGTCAACCCCCTCAAATCCATGCAGAATTGCATTCTCAACAAATGGCTGTAAAAGCAGCTTGTGTATTGATAAATTCATAAGTTCCGGTTCTACATCTATATAACATTCAAAAGAATTTTTCAATTTAGTCTGCTGAAGAAAAATATACTGTTTTAACCAATCAATTTCATCCCTTATTTTTACAATCCCATTACTGTCAGAAATTCCATATCTCAATATCCGGGCAAGTGTTGCAATCATATTGCTGATCTCATACTCGTCCTTGTCAATAGCAATCCAATTGATTGTATCCAATGTATTATAAAGAAAATGCGGATTAATCTGCGCTTCCAACGCTGTAATTTCTGCATTCTTCTGCTTCTCAATTGACTTTTTTAATTTGTCCATCATCGAATTAAATTCTTCTGCAATAATCTCTATCTCTGTAGGCCTTGTCTCATCGTGCGCCACATGAACCGTTAAGTCACCTTTTCCTGCCTTTCTCATCGTTTCCACTACTCGTTTTATAGAACCTGTCATTCGTGTCACTTGACTAACCATAATGAGTAAAACCACAAGAAGAGAAAGAATTATGATAAAACCCAGCATCTTTTGCTGAACCTGAAGCCCCTGAACAAGCACATCCTGATCTGTTGCACGAATGATCTCCCATCCCGTTTTTTCATCATACACCGAATAAATGGATATTTCCCTGTTTCCAAAAAGTTCTGTCTCTCTTGCAATCTCCTGATAAGCAGTTATTTTTTCTTCCTCACTTACACATCCAGCAACGACATTTTTTCCAACTTCATTTGAATTTGCACAGGATACCAAATACCCGCTGCTATCCACAATAAAATTCAATCCATTTTTTGCAGGTGTCCCACAGACTTCTTCCAAAAGTTTTACATCAATACTTACTATAACAATCCCACATTTCTTCTGCACATCCCGGTAATCAATGATACGATGTCCTATATGAAACAAACAGCAGGAATTACTTCCAAAAATCACTTTTTCTCCGGTAGGAAAAAGATGTGTTTTATTATCACTGCTGATTTCTTCATATAGTTCCGTCTGAGATAAAGCAATACTGTCTAACCACGATGTCTGCGTAGTTGATGCCGTCAACTGGTCATAAAATGCAAGTTCTCCGCTTTCAGTAATAATAGAAATTGACTTCACATAATCTTTTGTATAAAATAATCCCCTTAATGTTTTCCTTAGCAATTTCCTATTATTAGCTACATCCTCACCATCATTGATTTTGTCAACCAGTTCCACAATATAATCATCCGTATAAACCTGAAGCAGAATATCTTCATAGGAATCCAGCCACACATCAAGACTCACTTTTGTCTGCTCAAGATTTGCCTTTGTCATGCTCTCCACATTCTGCTGTACAAGCTTTGATGTATTGTAGTAATATATAATATTTACAAGCAAAATCGGGATTATAGAGGTAATCACAAATGCAGTTACTAATTTAATTTTTATACTTTTTCTGTCAAGGTTGATCATTTTCATGGAAAATCCTCCCCTCATATTATAACTGCTTAGTTCAACAAGAAAATAATAAAAATATGAAAAAGGATAAGAAATCTAAGATCAATAGCCGCAAGAGTGATAAAATCAGCACGCTATAAAAATTTCAAGCTGTGCAACAGCTGTCCCTACATGAAAGAATTCTATGAGACATTCAATATAGTCTCTCAGAGTAATCCCTTCCACTAATTTCATCATGATATAATAGAAGCCGCTTTCCTCTCCCGCATCATAGACATCGATGATATTCGGATGCATGATTCCCGCTGCCACCTGTGCTTCAATTCTGAACTTGGACACAAAATCAGCCTTTATGCTGAATTCCTGTTTCAGTATTTTGACCGCCCCAAAACGGTTCAACTTAAAATCTTGGTCCTTATACACATATGACATCCTTACTGTCTTATCGCATGCACTCTTTTATTCCATCATTTCGCCCAAGGACAGCGCCTTCGTATATCGCATCATTTTCAGGGCTACATAAACTGCAACCAGCAATTCCGTAACCGGCATCGCGAACCAAACCGCATCTGCCCCTGCCACAGCCGGAAGGATATAGATTAGCATCCCGCTGACCACAGCACCCCTGGCAACAGAAACAATGAAAGAAGCCATCGGTTTCATCAGCGCCTGAAAATAGTAAGTGGAAAAAATATTAAACGGCAGCAACAGGAAAGAAATACCATAACTGCAAATAATACCCGGAGCAATGGCCAGGATTTCCTCCGTTGGCGTCATAAAAATACAGACGAAGAAATTGGGAACAAAAACAGCAAGCACCGTCCAAACCACCCCAAACACTGCCGCCGTTCCTAATGCATATTTCAAAATCTGCACAATACGTTTCCCTTTTCCAGCACCAAAATTCGCTGAGAGCATCGGCTGGGACGCCTGGCCAATGCTGTAAGCACAGCACTGGACAAACGTGCTGATATTGATGATGATACCATATACCGCCAGCGAATCCGTTCCCAAGTATTTTAAAATCTGTCTGTTAAACAGCATTGTAAGAATCCCCATCGCCACATCAATAAAAAAGGTGGAAAAACCGGTGATACAAATAGACTTCAGGATAAAAAACAATTTTACAGGCTTTACAAGCCTTAAAGTATTCTTTTTACTGCGAAAATGCGCCAGCATCATCAGCAAGGAAAAAACAGATCCCATGGCGGTTGCAAGGCCTGCGCCCATGATTCCCATCCTCAGCACAAAGACAAAGAAGTAATCCCCAAATACATTAAAGATTCCTCCAAATAACACCGCCTTCGTTGCAAGGGCAGGATTCCCATCGTTGCGCAGAAAGGCTGACATAAGCTGCGTAAACAAGAAACTCGGCACCACAAACTTAACCGGAAACAAATAACTCCTTGCCAGCGGGAGCAGTGTTTCCTCCGCCCCGAACAGTCGCAGCAACTCCACATCAAAAAAAATCACCGCCAACCATGTAATGGCAGCCAGAACTGCCGCCCCAACAACCGCAGCAGTAAAGTATTCATTGGACTTTTTCTGATTCTGTTCAGATTCTCCGCGCAACATAGTAAAAAGCACAGAACCTCCGATTCCCATAAGCAGCCCAAGGCTGTATATGATATTCCAGACAGGGGCAACCACAGCCAGCGCTGCCGTACCTTCCGGTCCCTGATACTGTCCGACCATCGCCATATCCACCGCACCGTAAATGGACGAAATCAGTGCGCTTCCGAATGCTGCGGCCAGATACTTAAAATACATTGGTTTGATTTTACTTGTAAGCAGATCCATATCGTTTCCTTCCTCCCTTGATTTCTTTTTGCTTCCACAAAATAAAAAAGCTGGATAAAGAACAGACTTTTCAATCTGTGCCTTATCCAGCATATCACTTCCACTGAGTAATATACCCTCCGAGCTAACAATGATTGCATTGTATAAAAAACAAAACTGTTTGTCAAGCAAATTAGCAGCAAAATTTTTTAATCCGGCATATAAATAACAATCTTATATTCTCCAATAAAATTATTACATTTAGCAGCCAAAGTATATGTATCTGAACGCTCTAACGTAAAGAAAGTTTCTAACTCTCTTGCTCTGTCTAGTGTATATACTTCATTTCCAGCCGAATCATATAAGACCATATCTAAATCCCCACTTATAATCTCAGATTTGAATGAAAACTTTATTCTATCGCCTGCTTTCCCCGAAAACGAAATATCAGAAGTTGTAGTTACTTGCTCTGAATAGCTGTTGCTCATATTGCCTAATACTTTGGGTTTGGTTATTAGATAGATGCTTATTGCGCTAACTATTGCAATGATTATAACAATTATAAGACTTTTCTTTTTCATTCCAACGTTCCTGTATAAAGTTTGTAAGCAAGAAAAACAGCTTACAGACTTATGTGATCCATATCATATGACGAACTTACGTTCTCGTTAGACCATAGGTCTATTAAGGTTACCCTTTTCCATGAAAATCTTTTTCATTTTCCCTCTTGACACATTACCAAATTGCTTTCAATTTTTGCCACCAATACACCTATGTATCTATAAATATTTCCTTTCATATATGTCTATGCACAAACACAGTATACCATAAATTTCTATATTCTTCTACATAAGTTTTCCACAGTTCCAAGCACTCCTCTGCATCAAACCACATTTGCAAGTTGCCGTCAAGTGCCAATCGTGCATATTCAATCAGTTCTTTTTGCCTGATTTATCAATCAGTGTCTAGGTTCAAACACAGAGAATATCCCGTAGAACACTTGACGGCTGGTGTATTTTGAATCAGGATTTCTAAAACTAACGCTGACGCGCTTCGCGCGTCTGCTTATCCGCTCCGGACAATAAATTTGATTTCCGGATATCTTAAATCCCCCTGTTGACAATCATCCGAAAACGGACTATACTATAGCAATCCGCACCAATCAAAGTCCGTTTTCGGACTTCATTCCCTGATGGGCAGATACCATAATTTTGCCTGTCCCGAATTCAATTGATGGAGATGAAAAAATGGAAGAATACAGAACCGGCCGTCTGCTGGCAGAATACAATGATACTTTTAAAGAAAATGAGAATATTTACCGGGGTCTTGCTAAAAGGGTAGGGTTATCAGAATGCAGTTTCTGGATTTTGTATATTCTGAGGACAGACTATGCGGCCCCTGTCCAGAGTGAAATAGGTACCTGCCTGCACCTGCCTAAGCAGAGCATCAATTCCGCCCTGAAAAAGCTGGAAGCTGAAGGTTTTCTAACATTAGCGCAGGGCAGCGACCACCGGAGCAAAACCATTTCCCTTACCGCTAAAGGCATCTGCCTTTGCCAGGATACCGTTGACAAAGTGATCGATGCTGAACGCGCCGCCCTGGACGGACTGCCGCCAGAAGAACAGGCACTGTTTTTATCCCTGCTCCGCAAATACAACAATCTTCTGAAAAATAATATGCAGGAAATTAATTAGTATCCGAGCATCTTTGGAAAAATGCTCTCTAACTGCCAAAATTGGGAAAGGAGAAAATAGAAAACATGAACATACAATTATCTGAACATTTTACCTACAAAAAACTGTTCCGTTTCTGCCTGCCCACGGTTGCCATGATGCTGTGCACCTCCCTCTACGGAATTGTTGACGGTTTCTTCGTCTCCAACTATGTAGGAAAAACGGCCTTTGCTTCCATCAACCTGATCATGCCCTTCCTTATGATACTTGGATGCTTTGGCTTTATGATCGGCACAGGCGGAAGCGCCCTTGTGGGCAAAACTTTAGGTGAAGGAAAAGAAGATACCGCCAACCGCTATTTTACCATGATGGTGTATCTCACTGTCATTCTGGGCGCGATTTTATCAGCAGCCGGCTTTATTTTTATGCGCCCAATTTCTGTCCTGATGGGAGCTACCCCGGCCATGGTGGAGGACTGTGTGGTCTATGGCCGGATTATGAGCGCCTTCAACACAGCTTTCATGCTCCAGTTTCTGTTCCAGAGTTTCTTCGTTGCAGCCCAAAAGCCCCAGCTCGGCTTTCTGTCGTCCGTTGCCGCCGGGCTGGCTAACATCATACTGGACGCCTTGTTTATTGCTGTTTTCCGCTGGGGCGTGGCAGGCGCAGCATGGGCTTCCGTAATTGGCCAGTTGGTGGGCGGCATCCTTCCGCTGGTTTACTTTCTGCGCCCCAATACCAGCCTGCTCCGTTTACGGTACACGAAGCTGGAAGCAGCGGCCTTGATCAAAGCCTGCCTGAACGGCTCCTCAGAGCTTATGACCAACATTTCATCCTCCCTCGTAGGAATTTTATACAATTTCCAACTGCTGAAATATGCCGGGGAAAACGGCGTAGCCGCTTACGGAGTCGTTATGTACACGCAGTTGGTTTTTGCCGCAGTTTTCCTTGGATACGCCATCGGCACCGGACCGGTCATCAGCTACCACTACGGCGCAGGCCATCATCTGGAATTAAAAAGTATGTTGAAAAAAAGCCTCATCATTATGCTGGGAAGCGGTATCACCATGGTACTCCTTGCATGGATGCTTGCAGTTCCCCTCTCCCATATTTTTGTAGGATACGATGAAATGCTTTTTGACATAACCAGAAATGCACTTGTCATTTATGCGTTTTCCTTTGTACTGTACGGCATAAACGTATTTGCTTCCTCCTTTTTCACCGCTCTGAATAATGGAGGTGTGTCGGCGGCAATCTCGTTTCTGCGTACCTTAGTGTTCCAGACCCTTGCCGTACTGCTCCTGCCCCTTATCATAGGACTGGACGGTATCTGGTGGGCAGTTACCGTTGCGGAAGCCTTCGCCCTCATTATCTCCGGGGCCTTCATCATAGCTAAGAGAAAGCAGTACCATTACCTGTAAAAAATGGGTGCTTCGAGACATCCGTATGTGCGAAGCAGGCGCCGTCCCCTTTCGCCAACCGCTTATCGTAACAAATCCGCTGGAAGTATGAACCCTCCGGCGGATTTTTAATGCTTCTCCTGCTGTTACACTTTTCACTGATAATGTACAGACCTTATTCACTTTTCCCCAATGCCTGCACCCGCATGGCTACATTTGCATTGAATTCTTCATCCGTATACTTGGGATCTCTTGTGCCTGCCCATATCTTGCAGGGCACTTCCCCGCATTTCCCGCAGTCATGCAGTCCACGCTCATTCCGTACGCAGTCATAAATGGGACATGCCTTTCCTTCTGGTGCATGAAAGACTTTCCCCTCACAGGCATTACAACCATTACACATCTTCCCGAAACAATAGCATGCACCGCAGTCTGTACCGCACACGCTTAAAAGATCCTGCTTATCTGTCTGGCATTTATCGTATTCCATAGTTTCTCATTCCTCTCTTTCCTCTAAGAACCAGCCCGTAAAAGGCGCTGCGCCCTCTCTGGGGAATAGCGCTTACAAACCGTTATTGAATTTGAAACTATTTTACTACGATCTACTCTGGAATATCTTGTATATTTCCGACATCTTTTAGAGCCATACGTTTTGCGCTTTGTATGTCCATTGAATGATACTTCTTAAATTCACGCAGCAGGTGTGACTGGTCTGCATACCCGTATCTGTGAACGCCATTTAAGATATTGAAATCCGGCTCGCTCACAATATCCCTCCACAGATACTGATAGCGAATCAGATTTCCCAGCTTCTTAGGAGTAATGCCCACATATTCATGAAACAGACGCTCCAACTGCCTGCTGCTTACAAACAGCTCCTTCGCCAGTCCTGAAACTTCCATGGCGCCCCTTTTGATAAGAATAGCGCCCACGGCATGATTTACGATTTCGTTTTCCCTTACCTGTCCCATTTTTCCGGTCAATAACTGCTCTGCATAAAACGCCCTTTCCCTGATAGATCTTAATTCAAGCAGTTTCGGACGGAGACTCATGTCAAACCATGCAAATCTTACCCCTATCTCGTCGTATGTATTGACCGTATCCTTAAAAGAATCCTCTGCAAATGCATAGGCACTCCACGCAAAGAAGCGGATTGCAAAAGTGGAGACAACATGTCCCTCTTTTCCTCCCTCATCTACATAAAAACTACGGTCATTTACCCCGCAGAATCCACCCGAAACGGTGTTCTCCGTATAATCTATGTAATAAATTATATCAGCACATGTGTCAGGAATCACGATTTGGACTGCGTTATCCTCCGCCCTGTACATAACCGGCTGCTCCGTTCCCCAGAAGCATCTTACATGGGATTGCAGCTGCCTGCATGGCGTTATCTCCGTGTAGGTGCTGTTCCTGTTAAAAGGAGCCGCTGTCAACGGATGGTAAAATACATTTTTAATCATTTATCCCGTTCCAAAGGATAGCGGCTGGCCTGCTATCTGGTAATCCTTCTGTCAAGTTTTCTGGAAAGCCTGGTGCCAATCATCTGTAAAATCTGCACCAGCGCCACCAGAAGCACCACCGTCACGATCATGATATCCGCTTGGTACCTGTGATATCCATAGCGGATGGCGATATCACCAAGTCCGCCGCCGCCTACAACCCCTGCCATAGCCGAATATCCCAGAATGGTTCCCAGAGAAATGGTCGCTCCCACGATCAGGGAAGTACGCGCCTCCGCAACAAGCACTTTCCAGATAATTGTCCAGTTATCCGCCCCCATGCTCTGGGCGGCCTCTATCACTCCATGATCCACCTCAAGAAGGGATGACTCCACCAGCCGGGCCACAAAAGGCGCCGCTGCAATGGCAAGGGGCACAATGGTCGCTGTTGCACCGTAACTTTTGCCCACAATAAACCTTGTAAAAGGAATAATGAGCATCAGCAGGATCAAAAAGGGAATACTCCTCACAATATTGACCACCACATCCAAAATTTTAAACACAATCTTATTAGGCTTTAATCCCCCCGGCGCCGTCACCACCAGAACGATTCCCAGCGGAAGCCCCAGCGCATAAGCAATTAAGGTGGAGACCAGCGTCATGTATAAAGTTGCACCCGTCCCCTCCACTATCATCATTATCGTCTGATTATCCCACATAATTATCCAGCTCCTCCACTTCCAGCTTCCTATTCTTTAAATACTGAATCATCTTTTCCGCCGCTTCCTCATCCTCGGGAAGCTGGAGGATCATCTGCCCGTGGGCCACACCCCCAATGTCCCTGGTATCAGCCAGCAGAATATTGACAGGCGTATTGCAGGCAAGAACCATATTTGCAATAACAGGTTCAAAAGAAGAATTGCTGGTAAAAACAATGCGGATACACCGTTTCCCCTTCATTTCCTCACGCTGGTCCCGCTCTCCTTGGAAAACAAGCTTCTTGGCAGCTTTACTCTTCGGCCTCTGGAACACCTCTTCAACCGTTCCTGTCTCCGCAAGGGTACCCTCATCTATAATGGCAACGTGGCTGCATATCTCCTGCACCACCGACATTTCATGGGTGATAATTACAATAGTGATCCCGTACTTGACATTAATCTCCTTCAAAAGATTCAATATCGCCTTGGTGGTAGTAGGATCCAGCGCACTGGTGGCCTCGTCGCATAAAAGAATCTTCGGATTGGTGGCAAGAGCCCTTGCAATAGCCACCCTCTGCTTCTGGCCTCCCGACAATTGTGCCGGGTATGCCCTCTCCTTTTCCGTAAGTCCTACGATGGAAAGCAGTTCCCTCGCCCTTGCTTCCGCATCCTTCCTGGAAGTTTTGGTTATTTCCATGGGAAAGCAGATATTGTCAATGACTGTCCTCTGCATCAGCAGGTTAAAATGCTGGAAAATCATTGCAATCTGCGTCCGCATCCTGCGCAGCTCACTGTTATTTAAAGCCGCCAGATCTTTCCCTTCTATATAAACAGTTCCCGACGTGGGCCTCTCCAAAAAATTAAGACACCGCACCAGCGTGGATTTTCCGGCGCCGCTCATGCCGATAATACCGTAGATCTCCCCCTTGTGGATCTCCAGGTCAATTCCCTTAAGCGCCTCCACCGTATTGTCTTTCCCCACAAAGGTCTTTGTGACGTCCTTTATCTGAATCATTGTCTCCATACGTTTCTTATGACCTCATTTCTTATCGCTTTAGAAGCTTGTACAGAAAAAAACTATTTCTGCGCAATTCTTTATTATCTTAACACAAAGCTGATTACCTTGCAACGCACCAGCGGTTTTTCTTCCACTTAAATTCCCATGTTAGAAAAACAGACGCCCTGTACAAACTCTCCCGCCTTTGCTATACTTGTTTTATATCATCGTCCAGCACTTTATGGCACTGATCATAAATATCACAATAAGGAAGGTTACAGACTAATGAACAGAAAAAAAGCAGTCGTTTCACTTGGACATAACGCATTAGGATATACTACAACAGAACAATGGGATGCCGTCAAAGTCACAGCCGCCGCTTTAGCTGATTTGGTGGAGGCTGGATACCAGCTCACCATCACTCACAGCAACGGCCCCCAGATAAGCATGATTCACAAGGCCATGACCGTGCTGCGCCGTTTATATGCAGGCTACACGCCTGCTCCCATGTGCGTGTGCAGCGCCATGAGTCAGGGATATGTAGGTTATGATATCCAAAATTCCCTGAAAGCAGAGCTGTTAAGCCGGGGCATTAGTAAAACTGTGGCCACCATCTTAACACAGGTGACGGTAGACCCTTATGATGAGGCTTTTTATGAGCCCACCAAGATGATTGGGCGCCATATGTCCCTCGAAGATGCAGAAGTGGAAATCAGGAAAGGCAATTATGTAAAGGAAGAACCGGGAAAGGGATTCCGCCGGATCATTGCCGCCCCCAAACCCATTGATATTGTAGAAATTGAAGCAATACGCACGCTGGCAGAGGCCGGACAGATCGTCATTGCCTGCGGCGGAGGCGGCATCCCCGTCATTGAGCAGAAGCACGCCTTAAAAGGCGCTTCCGCTGTCATCGAAAAAGATGCCATCGCCGGAAAACTGGCCGCCAGTCTCGAAGCTGACCGTCTGATCATTTTGACTTCCGTGCCCAATGTCTTTCAGGACTTTGGCACTCCGCAGGCAAAGCCCCTCTCTGCCCTTTCCGTGGCAGAGGCACAAAAAATGATGGAAGATGGCCAGTTTGGGGAAGGTACCATGCTCCCTAAAATTGAAGCAGCCATTGCCTATCTCTCCGCCAACAAAGAGGGAAATGTACTGATCACATCCCTGGAATCCGTCAACGATGCCCTGCACGGCAGGGCAGGAACCGTAATTACTGCCTGAAAATTGCAGCGTCTAAAACAGCAGGGACGGGTGACCAGCGTAACGCGCTCTTCCCCGTCCCATTATTTCATGCTATTCCAGTTCCAACTGTCTGCGAATCAGGTATTCGCTTAAGAAATACAGTCCCACTGCCACCGCAAGTGTAACTGCTGTCAGTATTCCATAGAATCTGGTAAATACCGGGAATGGCGATACATCCATATCCCACCTGCTCATAGTATTTTCAAAACCGAACATTACAGGAAAAATTATAATCATGTTAACCATCTGCACCACGGTGTTAATTGCAAAATATGCGCCGATGGCGCCCAGTATTCTGTGTTTGCGCACCATCTGTCCCAGACTGATGGAACCAATCACCATCATGGTACCGCTGAATGAGCCTGCCAGAATCATAAAAAGAATGCTCACACAAAATCCGGTAAATCCTCTCATATAGGGCGATCTTATTAATTCCGGCCACTCCTCCATTAATTCGGCAAAGGTCTCGATAACCTCCCGTGCGAAACTACTGTCCTTAGGGGTCAGCGCCCACAGGGTGATTCCGGCGAACAGCACTAAGCTAAGCCCCACCGCTATGAGAGAAATCAAATTCCATGCACTCATGGTAATAACCTTGTTAAGCAGAAGCTGACGTGCGCTGACAGGCAGCGTGTGCGTAAGGTACCCTTCGTCCGTAAACATATTTTTGTAATAACGCACTGCAAAATAAATTGTAATTCCCACGCTGACTGCAATCATGGAAAAGTAAAACAGCATAATCAGCATCATACCGGAAAGTGGAAGCCCCACCCACTCACTGCCCCAGACAGGCAAAACGAAAGTAAAACCTGCTACCATAGCCATGATCATTAAAATCCCAATCAGGAGCATCGGTACCTTCCAGACCACTTTCCATTCATGTTTAAGCAATTTCCCTAACATGCGAACACCTCCCTGAAATATGCGTCTACTGATTTACCTTTGCACGCCCGGATATTTTCCACCGTATCATGAAGCAGCATTCTTCCGTTCCGTATAAACACCACTTCGTCCAGAACCTGCTCGATATCCGATATCAGATGGGTCGATATCACCACAGTAGCATTTTCATTATAGTTTGATATAATAGTCTTTAAGATATAATCCCTTGCTGCAGGATCAACACCTGCAATCGGTTCGTCCAGAATATACAACTGCGCATCCCTGCTCATCACCATGATGAGCTGCACCTTCTCCTTGGTTCCTTTGGAAAGAGTCTTTAACCGGGCGTCTTCACTGATCCCCAGATTTGAAAGCATCTGCTTTGCCCGCTCCGGCCGGAAATCCTGATAGAAATCCGTAAAAAAGCTAATTAGCTCACTGACCTTCATGCTATTCTGGAAATAAGTCCTCTCAGGCAGATAGGAGACAACGCTTTTGCTCTCCGGCCCGGGCCGGCTGCCATTAATTAAAATTTCTCCTTCAGTGGCAGTCAAAAGACCGTTGATCAGCTTGATCAATGTAGTCTTACCACTTCCGTTAGGACCGAGAAGCCCTATGATTTTCCCTCTTGGTATAATAAGGTTCAAATGATCCAGCGCCATTTTTTTCTTCTCATAAACTTTGGTAAGGTTCGTTACCACCACCAACTCACTCATGCTTCTCCCCTCCTGTCCGTGTAAGTAATTCCACGATTTCTTCTTTTTCAAATCCCAGCTTTTTCATTCTGTCAATAAACTCACATATCTGCTCCTGTGCAAGTTTATTCCGGGTCTCCCTAATCATATTCTCGTCCTCCGTCACAATCCTGCCGCTTGTTCTAAGTGCCATCACCAGACCGCTCCGTTCCAGCTCCGTCAACGCCTTTTGCATCGTATTGGGATTCACCCCAGCCTCGGCAGCCAGCTCCCGGACACTTGGTATCTTGGTTCCGCTCTTATACTGCCCGGAAATAATACGAAATTGCATCACCTCTAAAAGCTGAGCATAAATCGGACGGTCAGAGTCTAAATTCCATGCCATCTGCATCTTCCTTTCTCTTAAAAATTGTATCACTATATTAATACAATAGTTTATCAGAAAGCTTTTGTCAAGGCCTATTTGAAATATTTCTCATTCTAAGGCTGGCTATACGAATGGCGCAGCTCTTTGCAGGAAAGACGCCTACCATTCCAGAACGCAAAGCAGCGCCCCAATCATAATGCAGAAATCCCCAATGTTAAATATCACCTTTTTCAGGCGTCCCGGAACACGGAAGCTTACATAGTCCACCACATATTTCCGCACAAGTCTGTCATAAGTATTGCTGTAAGCGCCTCCCAGCAACAGGGTAAGCCCCCATTTGAGCAGACCTTTTCCTGCTTTCCCCAGAGTCAGTATATACAGGATCGTAAGGGCAATTGTCAGTATCAGTGAGAGGACCATCACGATCCTGCGCTTTTCTTCCCCTATATTTAAAAAAGCGCCCCGGTTATGGTGTTTTCTGATCAGCAGGAAGCCGCCACATTTTTCTTCTGTCCTTCCTTCGGTTTTCGTTTCTTCTATATGCTTCTTGATCTTCAGTTCCAGCCCAAAAATCCCTGCAATCACTGCAAAATACTGCATGTTCTTTTTCCTTTCCTTTATGATAAATGGCACAGGAGTCTTCACTCCTGTGCCATAATTCATTTACTTACATCCTCACGGTCTTCACCGGATACAGGCACCGACAAATTTGTCCTGCCCTCTGTCCTGACCGGACATCAATATTTGCCAAAGTCATCGCCAAGGGAGATAATCTGCTCATTTGCATTTGATACAGAACTACTATAGGAACTCTTGTAAGAAGAAGAACCTGTGCCTGCACCTAAGTTATAAATGGAGAGCATTTCTCTCATTCTGGATGCCTGGTTGGAAAGTTCCTCGCTGGCTGCCGCACATTCCTCACTGGTAGCAGAGTTTGTCTGTACCACCTGTGATACCTGTGAAATTGCCTGCTCAATCTGTGCCACTGCTGTTGCCTGATAGTTGGAGGATTCTGCAATACCGCTAATAATTACTTCACTCTGATGCACTACGTTTGCAATCGTATCCATAGCCTTTGCTGTTTCGTCTGCAATCCTGCTTCCTGAATTAACCTTGTTGATGGAAGCTTCAATAAGTTCTGCTGTCTCTGCTGCTGCTGCCGCACTCTTGGCTGCAAGGCTTCTTACTTCCTCTGCAACTACTGCGAAGCCTTTTCCTGCCTCGCCTGCCCTTGCTGCTTCAACTGCTGCGTTCAGTGCAAGGATATTGGTCTGGAATGCAATATCATCAATAACTTTGATAATCCTGGAGATGCTTTCTGATGACTTGTTGATGTCTTCCATTGCAACCATCATACTCTTCATCTGCTCGTTGCCTTTTTTCACATCTTCAATGGCTACGCTTACCAGGCCGGAAGCTTCATTTGCCTGCTCTGCATTCTGTTTGGTCTTGTCTGCGATTTCATCAATAGAGGCTGTAATTTCTTCAATTGCGCTTGCCTGCTCTGTTGAACCCTGTGCCAATGCCTGGCTTGCGCTTGCTACCTGCGATGAGCTGACTGTTACCTGGGAGCCTGCCTCGCTGATGCTTGACAGTGCATTAAAGTTATCCTCAACCAGTTTCTTAAGGGAATTACCCAGAACGTCTTCCGCAGAGCTGGGTTTCACAGTAATTGTGAGGTTACCATTTGATACTTCTTCTGCTACCGAAGCCTGATACTTAATGTTATCAATAACCTTTGTGTACTCGTCTACCAGCTCGCCAAATTCATCGTTGTTATACTTGACCATCTTAATTTTATTAACCTGGCCCATTGCGATAAGCTTTGCTGCATCAGACAACTGCTTTACAGATTTTTCGATTGCTTTAATAAGCGCCAGCGCAACTATAATGGTTATCACTATGGAAGCGCCAGTGGTTGCGTATGTAAACCAGGATGCATGTATGATATATTCATGCTGCTTGGTCACATCCTTAATAGCAATCGCGCCCTCTGTGGTCATATTGCTGAATATCATATTAATGATAGTAAGCACAACAGGAATAAAAAATCCTATTACCAATTTCGTTTTCATCTTCATGTTTTTCATTACATTTAAGCCTCTCTTTCTTCATCACTATCATTTTCATCGCCCTGGTCGAGAGATGATAAGTCCTCATCGTTCAGCAGCCTGTCTGGATCCAGCAACAGCTTAACGGAATCCCCTACCTTGCCGATACCGTACACATATTTGCTCTGCGCCTTTTCCACACGTCCAAGGGTCGGGGGCGGCAGTATATTGTCTTCCGCAATATCAACCACTTCCGCAATCTTTTCTACGATTAATCCCACCAGCATGGATTTTACGTTAAGGACAATAATGCAGGTTCTGTCGTCATACTCAAAGGGCTTTTGTCTAAACCGCAACCGGACATCGATAACAGGAATGACTTTACCTCTCAGATTAATCAGTCCCCTGATATAATCTTCTGTCTCCGGAATCGGCGTAATCGCCTGAAACTGTATTATTTCGCTGACATATTCAATTTTCAGCCCGTAATACTCATTTCCAGACTTAAAAGTCATATACATGCTTTTATCTGCGTCGCGTTCGTCGGGAGCGGTTTGACTCTGGTTTTCCTGCGTATGCTTCTTTTCGCTTATTCCATCCATATACAACACCGTTTCCTTTCTATCATTTTATTCTATTAATCCGGCAGCATCCAATATCAAAGCAATGCTTCCGTCGCCAAGCTGTGTACAGCCAGATAAACCTCTGACCTTCTTAATGTAGGAAGGAATCGGCTTAACAACAATTTCCTGCTCGCCAATCAGTTTATCAACAAAAACACAAATCTTCTTTTCTTCCACTTCAAGAATCAGCATCACACCGTCTTCCACTGACTCTGTGTAATTTGTCATGCCATAGCGTTTCCCCAGCCAGATTACAGGGAAACACTCGCCGCGTATCATAACGTATTCATCGCCGTTAGGCTCATGAACCATCATGTCTTCTTTTACGCGGACAAACTCCTTAATAACTCCGGTTTCAAGGACAAATGCAGAAGAACCTGTCTCCATGACAATACCGTCGATAATTGCAAGGGTGAGAGGAATCTTCAGGCTCATACTGCTTCCGAATCCCTGGGTACTTTCAATATCCAGCGTACCGCCTATTTTCTGGATATTCTGGACAACCACATCCATTCCCACACCCCTTCCGGAGTATTCAGTAACCTGCTCGTTTGTGGAGAATCCAGGCAGCGTAATGAACTGGTATACTTCCTTGTCAGTGTAAGCGGAATCCACTTTCCCGTCATCCAGAAGCCCCTGTTTCCTTGCTTTTGCCAGTATCTTTTCCCGGTCAAGTCCCTTGCCGTTATCCTCCACGCTGATCCATACTTTTCCAGCTTCTGTCTTTGCCGACAGGGTAACTTTTCCTTTATCCGGCTTGCCGCTTTCAGCCCGCTCCTTGTTGGTTTCAATACCATGGTCAACAGCATTTCTGACCAGATGCATCAGAGGATCGGAAATGTGTTCGATAATATTCTTATCCACCTCCGTGTTTTCCCCAATCATTTCAAACTCGATATCCTTACCAAGCTTCCTGGACACATCGAACACAATACGGTTCATCTTCTGGAAAGTATTGGTCAGCGACACCATACGCATGGACATGATAACATTCTGCAAATCCGTGGATATCTTAGACAACTGTGCCGCAGCCTTATTAAAGCTGTTCAAATTTAAGCCCGGTACTTTCAAATCAGGGTTTTGAAGCACAACTGATTCAGCGATAACCAACTCTCCAATCAGTTCCATAAGCTGATCCATCTTGCTTACATTGACGCTGATAAATGAAGCTTTTTCTGCCTTTGGTTTGTCTTTTGCAAGGCGCTTCTGCTTTCCGGGCTCTTTGGACTTGATTACGAAATCACCGGGCGCAATTCTGGGTTTTTCAGGTTTCTTTTCTTCTACCTTTTCTTCCCCTTCTTCCGCATTTTCCTGGGCTTTGGATTCTATTGTCTCCACACTGGACTCTAAATCGATCTGTACATTGTGTTCTCCAAAATCGAAGCCCTGTAAGAATTCCTCTGCCTTACATTCAAAAACATCAACCTTTTTGATGTCATAGCCCACACCGATAAGCTGACGTATGTCTTCTTCCGTACACTGGGCCTGCAAGAGGATTCTGAATCCCTCTTCCAGAATGATCTCTGCACTCTTCTCATCCGAAATAATATCCTCCGGGGAGTAGAGCAGGTCTTCTGCAATTTCTTTTAATGCATATACTGTTTTGTATGCATGAACGTTTGCCATTTCCGTTTCCGGATAAAAAGTCAGATAAATTTTGTAAAAACGGCTGGCGCTTGTGGCAACAGGCGCTATATAAAACTGCTTCGGTTCCTCATGCACATTTACAGGAGGCTCCTCTACGTCCCCTCTTGTCCCTCCGTTCTTAATCATTTCCAAAAACTTATCCAGACCCGCTATGATTCCGCTGGCATCACCGTCCACCGGATCGCCGTTTCGGATCTTTTCCATTTCATTGGAAATGAAATCCTCCACTTCCAACACATGCTCTACCAATTCCAGATGAGGAACATTCTCAGGATGGGACTCTCTTAAATAGAAAAACACATCCTCGAGTTTATGTGATACAGCAGTTATATTATCAAACATCATGATACCTGAAGATCCTTTAATGGTATGCATGGTTCTGAAGATTTCATTTATGCTGTCCTCATCAAAGCAGTCCGCATCTTTCTGATCCAGGACTCTTTCCTGCAACTGTTCAAGGAGCTGCTCATTTTCAAAAAGGTATATGTCAAGCATGCCATCTGTGCTAAATTCTTCAGCCATATCCTTCTCCTTTCTTGTATTTTCATTTTCTTTCGTCAGATAAGATTCAGCTTCTTAAGAGCCTGCTCGAATCTTTCCTGATCAATGGGCTTTCCTGAATAAATGGTACAGCCCAGTTCAAAAGCCATTTTAACATTTCTTTCTTCATTCAGGGCAGTGGTCATGATGACTTTCACAGCCTCATCCTCTGGAATATTCCTTTGTTTCTCCAGATTCCGAATGCCCATAAGTGACTGATATCCATCCATAACCGGCATCATGATGTCAAGGCACACCAAATCATAAGGCTCCCCATCCTCCAGCGCCATCATGAATGCATCTACTGCTTCCATTCCGTCTACAGTCACATCGCATTCACCGTACTTTGACAGGAAATTCACCATGAATTTCCTTGTCGCAAAATCATCTTCTGCCAATAGAATCTTCATATCATTTCTCCTTTACATTTTATTTAACAATGCATATGTCCTTTTTGCAATGTCCGAAAGTTTTTCCTGATGTTGTACTGCACCCAGGTCATATGCAACTTTAGGCATTCCATAAACGACGCATGTGGACTCGTCCTGTCCGATAGTCCCTGCCCCGGCCTTTCTCATGGCCAGAAGCCCCTTTGCGCCGTCTCCTCCCATTCCGGTCAGGATAATCCCCACCGCATCAGCTCCCGCTGTTCTTGCAACGGAATCAAACAAAACATCAACAGACGGACAATGTCCGTTTACCTTAGGGCCTTTCTTACATTCCACATGGTAAGAGCCGCTTACCTTCACAAGCTGCATGTGCATATCCCCGCCTGGGGCGATCAGCATACTTCCCGGCATTACCCGGTCCCCTGTAACCGCTTCCTTTACCCGGATACGGCATTGATCATTGAGCCTTTTCGCATACATCTCCGTAAATCCCGGCGGCATATGCTGCACCACCACAACCCCCGGAATGTCCGTCCCAAAATCTTTAACCACGTCAAAAATCGCCTCTGTACCGCCTGTAGAGGCTCCGATTGCCACAATAAGATTTTTCTTTCCGCTGACGGAAAGCTGATGCTCCTGGGCCATGACTGCTTTCTTGATATTGCCTATTTTGGCTGTAGATGCAATCTTGATTTTAACCAGCAGTTCGTTTCTGATAAAGTCTTCAAGCTGGGCCCTGCTGGTTACAGCCGGTTTCGCCACAAAATCCACCGCCCCCGCATTCAGGGCGTCAAACACCTTGTCGCTTAAAGAACTTATGACCACTACTGGAAGGGGATACTGGGGCATCAGTTTGCGCAGGAATTCAATTCCGCTCATCCGCGGAAGCTCCACATCCAGCGTCATGACATCTGGCTTGCAGGCTAAAATCGCATCCCGCGCTTCAAAAGGATCTTTGGCCGTAGCCACCACCTGTATGGCCGGATCTCTGTTCAGGTTCTGAACCAGTAATTCCCGAAATACGATTGAATCCTCTACTACTAAAACTCTGATTGGTCTCATACCTTACTCCCTCTTGCGGAAAATGGATGGCTGGATAATCTCAAAAGGTGTGGTGTTTCTGTTTAAGGTCTCGGTGGTGCCGATAAACAGATACCCTCCCGGTTCGAGAGCATCATAAATTCTCTGAACCAGCTCCTGTTTTGTCTTCTCATCAAAATATATCATAACATTGCGCAAAAATATAGTATGCATTTTTCTTTTAAAAGGAATCCGGTTCATCAGGTTAAACTGCCGGAAGATAACTTCCTGTTTCAATTCTTCCGTCACTTTATACTGGGTTCCTCCGGCAATGGATTTGAAAAAATGCCTTTTCCACTGGTCAGGAAGGTTTTTAAGCTGTTCCGCACTATAAACACCTGCCATCGCCTGTCTCAAAACTTTGGTGGAAATGTCAGTTGCCAGTATCTTGGTATCCCATTGTCCCTTTTCCACTCCGAAGAAATCCGCTATGACCATGGCTATCATATAAGGTTCCTCTCCTGTAGAGGCCGCGCCGCACCAGATACGCAAATCCCTGCTCCTGCCTGCTTTCACTTTAAGCCAGGGAAGCACTGTATGTTTAAAATATTCAAAATGCTCGAATTCCCTCATAAAATAAGTATGATTGGTGGTAAGAAAATTGACAAGTATTTTTTCCAGTTCACCTGTCTTATCCCCTTCAACCGCATCCATATACTCATGAAAATTATTCCACCGCTCCCCCTTCATATAGTTTTCAAGCCGTCCGTTTACAATTACTTTCTTCTGACTCAAATCTATACCATAACGGTCTTTCATATAGACTGATATTCTTCTAAACTCCTCGTCTGTAATCACCCTTCAAATCCTCCGTCAAATAATGAAATTATCTCGTTCAGCATAATTGACGCGATATTTTATTACAAATCTTAAAAATATCCGGATTAAATATTTTCCCGGCTTCTTTCTCCATAACCGCCAGAGCCTCCTGCCTGGAATACCCTTCCTCTCCCGTAAGCTGACAGTATCTTCCAGCCACTGCAACGATCTGGGCGGCAAGAGGGATCTCCGTCCCCGCACATCCCTTGGGGTAGCCGCTTCCATCCCAATTTTCATGATGATACTGTGCAACATCCATGGACGTTGCAATAAAATCATTGTAATCGCTGTTGACATTGAGATCTCTTAAAAGCTTTGCACCAATATTGGTGTGCTTTCTCATAATCGCAGTCTCTTCTTCTGTCAGCGCCGACTTCTTCTGCAGAATTTCCTTGGGGACACCAATGTTGCCAATATCGCACAACGGCGCCGCCAGCTCTATGGTATCAATATAAGTATCGGAAATCATGTTCTCAAACATAGGGGAAAGCTGCATCCCCTGTGCCAGGATTCCGCAGTTACGTCCAAGCCGGTCCATATACTCCTTCTCATAATCCTTGTCCTGCGCGACAACATTTGCCATTGCGTACAGAATATTCTTTTTTTCCATTTCTATCTGCCGGAGCTGTTCGTGGACGGAAATCTGAAGCTTCCTGTTGGATTCCATCAGCTCCCTTTTTGCCTCATACAAACGCAGATGAACCCCCACCCGGGCCTGCACCACTTCCGGTATAAAGGGCTTTGTAATATAGTCCTCGCCGCCTAATGAAAATCCTTCAATGATATCTTCCGGCTCGCTGAAAGCTGAGATAAAAATAATAGGAATATTCCGGGTCTTCTCACCTTTTTTCAGGATTTTGCACAATTCATATCCGTCCATTCCCGGCATGGAAATGTCCGTCAGAATAAGCTGGGGCTCCCAGCCATCCAGCATTTCAAGAGCCTGTTCCCCGCTCTCTGCCAAGAATGGACTCTCCCCCATATCGCTTATAATTTCTCTCAGGATTTCCCTGTTCATTTCCACGTCATCTATAATAAGAATCTCCGCCTTAGAAGAATCTTTATTCCCATAAGCCATCTGTGTATCTCCTTCCAAATTACAGGAAACTGTTTAATTCTTCATATTCCGCAATTACCTTGTCATAATTTTCTTTCTGGAGCGCCATCTTCATCCTTAATGTGACACGTTTCACCTCTCTGGGCGCTTCTTCCGTAAGCTGTCTTACTGTTTCCATGAACATTTCCGCCTTTTCCCAGTTCTCCATTTCCACACACAGAATCAGCTTTGACAGAATCTTTTTAAGGTTCTCCTTATTCTCACGGGTTCCAAATTTCCTTATATTTTCCTGGTCATCCCCTTCCGGAGATACGCCGGGTGTGGAAGATACCTTCAAATCCCTTCTTTCATCAGGTTTCTGGATGGTTCCTGTCTCTCCTTCGCAGACACCGGCCCATATGGAGAAGGAAAAATGACTTCCCTTGTTTTTCTCACTCTCCACTTCGATCCTTCCGCCCATCAGCTCCACAAGCTGCTTACAGATATTAAGGCCTAATCCCGTGCCCCCGTATTTTCTGGAAATGGATGCATCCACCTGTGAAAAGCTCTGGAATAATTTATCTTTATCCGCCTCGTCAATTCCGATTCCGGTATCAGATACGATGAAAAATAATTCCATTCTGTCATTGACCTGGGCTGTCATGAACACCTCCAGGGTAATCTTGCCAAAGGCGGTGAATTTCTGGGCATTAGACAACAGGTTATTAAGGATCTGCACGATCCGGAGTTCGTCTCCAATGATAGATTCCGGTATCAGAGGCGATACTGTTACGAAAAAGTCCAGCCCCTTCTCATTCATCCTGTTCGTGTGGGTGCCCTTTACATACTCAATCATATTCCTGAAATGGAATTTACGCATTTCCAGATTAAATTTCCCAGCTTCCAGTTTGGAAAAATCCAGAATATTGTTAATGATTTTATTCATGTCGCCGCAGCAGCGCTCAATCAGATGCAGGTACTTTTCTGTCCTGCCATCCATTTCCCATTCCAGCATTTCCCTGACATTGCCCAGAATTCCGTTGACCGGCGTACGCAGCTCATGGGTAACATTGGCCACAAACTCTGACTTGACCTTCATGGCCTCCTGGGATTCTTCCCGTATCCGCTCAATTTCCCGGCTTAAGAATTCCTTTTCCAATATGTCATGAGCCATGCATATGTACATATCCGGGCATTTACTGCTCCTGATCACCCTGCCTTCCACCGGAAAACAGGTGGTATTGCTGCGGTAAGCCACAAGATTCTGCATCTCGTCCAAGGTAACATCTTCTATCCCGGCACTGTCTTTTGCCTGCCGGAATGTCCCCGGAAAAACATCGCCGATGTGCCTGCCGCACATATCGTCCGCATACTTGAGCTTTCGTCTGGCCGCTCCATTTGCATAGCAAATTTTTCCCATACGGTCAAACAATAATATAATTTCAAGAGCCTCCTCCACAGGGAAAATTCCGTCCGGGAAATCCACATCCGGGAGCGCTCTGGCTTCCATTTCGTCTCCCCTTGCCTCCATCATACGCCTCCTTGGGACACAGTCTAAAAAACGGGCAGCAAAAAACAAAATGTTTTTTGCTGCCTAGTATCACTTTCATGACGAAAAATCAAACATTTTAATTACTTCCACAATGTTGAAGAAATCCTCCTTGGCAAGCGCGAAACATTCTAATACATCCGGTGAAAACTGCCCGCATTCTCCATTCATAATCATATCATACGCTATATTGTTCGCGTACATACTCTTATATACCCTGGGGCTTACCAGTGCATCATAAACATCTGCTACTGCAACAATTTGTGCACTAATGGGAATATCATCCCCCACCAGATGGTCAGGATATCCGTTACCATCCCATCTCTCATGATGGTGGCGGCAAATCTCATAACAGTAGCGGAAGAAATCGCCTGTCTGCTTGTCACGGAATTTATCCAGAATATCACACCCGATGGTTGTATGGGTCTTCATTATTTCAAATTCTTCCGGTGTCAGCCGTCCCGGCTTTAACAAAATTGCATCGGGAATACCTATCTTGCCAATATCATGCAGCGCAGATGCCCTGGCAATCTCATCCACCTGTGCAGGCGTTATGCCATATTTGGGGAAATATTTCATAAGATATTTCAGCATAATCCTAGTGAAAAACTTGATACGCCTGGTGTGCTCGCCTGTCTCAAGGCTCCTGAATTCAACCACGGAACTGAGTGCGTCGATCATGAATTCATTGCTCTCACGAATCTGTTTCTCCTGTTTCCGGATTGCTTCCTCCTGCTCTTTAAGGCGTTCCTGCATATAATGTTTATTCTGATATAATTCAATAATGTTCTTTGCCCTGCGCTTAACGATATGAGGATAAAATGGTTTATGCATTACATCCGCAACACCAAAAGAATAAGCCTGGTCCTCACTGTCAATTACTGTTTCTCCTGTAATCAGGATAACGGGAGTCTGCTCAAGCAGGTCATGTTCTTTCATGTACTGTAATACCCCGAAACCATTCATGACAGGCATAACAATATCTAACAGGACTAAAATAAAGTCATTTTCGCTTTCCAACTGCGCAATCGCTTCCTGTCCGTTTGTAGCCTCAATGACTGCATATTCATCCTGAAATAATCCTTTTAATATAACGCGGTTGATTTCTTCATCATCAACGATCAATATCTGTTGTTTCTGCATGACCTCTCCTCATCTACTATGTAATTTCCTTACTTTCTAAATTACCATTTTTAAATAAAAATGTCAATTCATTTCTGGATATAGATGCACAACTGCGCTACCTATTTTCTCCAATTACTTTTTTGAAAAGATTATATGCCTTTTCCAGTTCATCCCTGCATTCATTTACCTTTTCCACATCTACATCCCCAGGCGCTTTATTCCGTAGTAATTCTGTAATCTTCGAGGCGCCTGCGCTTACCGGATCAAGCCCTAAATTGGCCGCCACGCCCTTTAACGTATGGGCGCTGTTGAATGCCTCTTCATAATTGCCCTGTGCCAGACTGTCTGCAATGCCGTCAAAATTCTTGTCATCCAGAAACTTGACAATGAATTTCATGTACAATGCTTCATTCCCCATGAACCGCTTCAGGGTTGTGTTCACGTCTGCTCCGTTTTCTTCCATCTGCTTCCTGAATTTCTCGTCCATATCACTAATCCTCTTTTCCCAAATTCTACCACCTGATTTACAGGTATAAAGATCTGATGAATTCATATTATCACAACCGAATTCTTATCGTCAATAACCTGCTGTCTATTCTTCCGGATAATCCTCAATTCCATACCCGGACATAAACCTGTTTAGGAGAAG
This sequence comes from Lachnospiraceae bacterium, assembly GCA_009911035.1. Lineage (GTDB taxonomy): Bacteria > Bacillota > Clostridia > Lachnospirales > Lachnospiraceae > Suilimivivens. The sequence continues at coordinate 11,426 of QXWO01000042.1, read as the reverse complement.
TTTTCCGTCAGAAAAGCCGCTGGAATCTGCTTTTTGCCCAAAGCCAAAACCTGCTGCCAATTTTTCAGTTTACGGAAAATGTTTCTATTTTTTCAATATATCTATCCTGCATCAGTCTTGCGGCACCGATTGCTGAACATTCCCGCTTGTATTTCCCTAAGTGTATATAAGAAGTATCATAGTCGAAATTATTATATTTCCGCAGTTTTTCTTCAAAAATATACATATGCCCTTCCATATTTCCGCCGATGTTCCCGCCCAGAATAATATCGCAATCGTAAGCCATGCGCAGGTTGGACACCGCCAGCGCCAGATGCTCCAGATAAACGTCCCATATCCGCTCGTTTTCGGAAACGCCTTTATTTAAGCCATCAAAAAACGGCTCCAGTGTCCCTTCCCCGTTCTTTTTCAGTACCCGTGCGGAACAGTAGGCATCCAGACAGCCTCTTTTGCCGCAGTAGCACTTTTCTCCGTTGGGGACAATTACCATATGGCCGAACTCTGCGCTCTTATAGTGATCCCCCTGATAAATGCGCCCGTTGATGTAGGTCGCCCCTCCCACGGTATCATTTAAGGAAAGATAAATCGTATTCTGCTGTTTATCCGTTATTTCCGCATAGGCTGCATTGTTGGCATCATTGTCAAAGCAGGTGTTGTAAGGGATATTGTAGGAAAACTGCCCCAGATTGATATTGAATACGCCCAGCGCATGGGACTGCAGTAACATTCCCTGATCCTGGTCTAAAATACCCGGAAGGGAAAATCCCACTCCGATAAGTGTATAGCTGTTCTCTATGCCCAGTTTGTTCTTTTTCACAAATTCCTGAACCAGCTCTCCCAGTTTCACATAATATTCCTGGGTATTCTGGTAAGGAAACCTGTAGGAAGCAATGTCTAATACCTTTTGGTTCAAATCTGACAAAACCATATGTAAATGATGGGCGGTAACCTCCACGCCAATTGCACACCGCACACCCCCGCGGATGGAAAGCGCCTTTGCCTTCCGTCCTCCCGTGGAGCCGTATTCGCCGGCCTCACATATCAGCCCGCATTCAATCAGATCCGCAACATTCTGCAAAACGGTCGGCATACTGAACCCCAGCGCAGCAGCAATATCCTGCCGCGATACCATTTTAGCGTCAAGAATATACTGCATCGTCCGAATCCGATTAAGCCTTTTGATCTCCACACCTCCGCCGATTGTTTTCATACATTCCTCCTGACTGGATGAATTCATCCCCTTTATCCACACGCCCGGAGCGTGTTTGAAAATTGCTTTCCCCGACATGCATGTCACATTCTGCGGTAGTAGATTTCCAAACACGCTCCACCATTTATAAAAGACTTTACAAAAGTAATTTTACCATATATTGGAGATTTGTCAATTAATTTTTTGTATATTGTGATTTCTCTAAAATCACTACTTTATTCCTGTTATGCCTTCTGCCGCCGTATGAAGATCCGAATACTTTCCTTATTAAGCGGATCATTTCCTTTGCGTGCTCCCCTCCCCTGGCTTATGGGTGATCATAATACATATTTCCCGGCAGAAAAAGAGGTATCCTGCCAAACTGGAATATTGGCAGTGGAAACTGCTATCACAATTCCCACTGCCAAAATACAGATAATTATCCACTTTTGCTTTATAAAAGCCTTTAACAAGGCTTTCTTCAAATTCATAAATTCCCCTCTTAATTTTGTACATCAATCAGGATCTTCATGGAGGTTTCCCGGTTATTATCAATATATTCATAAGCCTGCTTATACTGGTCAAAAGGGAAAACCCGGCTCATCAGAGGTTTCAGCGCGATCTTCCCGTCATTTACCAGTTCGATTGCTTTCACATAGTCCTCATGGCGGTACATCATGGTGGTATTCAAATCCAGTTCATGGTCGTTAAGGACAGCCAGATCCGCGCTGGCCATTCCTGCGAACACAGCCACAAGGATAATCGTGCTCCCCTTGCGGGCGCCCCGGATAGCCTGGTTGATGGTGATATTGTTGCCTGCACAGTCGTAAATCACATCCGCCTTATCAGGGCCGAAAGCTTCCACCATGGCGCCGCCAAATTCCTTTTCCATTGTATTGACGATAAAGTCAGCGCCGCAGTCCTTTGCCAGATTCAGACGGTAATCCGAAACATCGGATATCATGACCTTTGCGGCACCCATGCCCTTTGCGGCCTGGGCTACCAGATTTCCAATAGGGCCTGCGCCGATAACGGCGATATTCTGGCCTGAAATATCCCCTGCCCGGCGCACTGCATGGACGGCCACTGCCAGAGGCTCTATCATAGCCCCTTCCTCATAACTCATATTTTCAGGAATCGGCGTCACCTTGGATGCATCCACCGCAAAGTAGTGGGAGGCTGTTCCTGTCGTCTGGAACCCCATGACCTTTAGTTCCTCGCAGAGATTGTACTTGCCATGAGTGCAGGGATGACAATGCCCGCAGAACACCTGGGGCTCGATCGTCACCTTCTGTCCCACCGTAAAGCCTTCCACCCCTGCTCCCAACGCTGCAATTTCACCGGAGACCTCATGTCCCTGGGTTACAGGATAGGAGGTAAAGGGATGTTCGCCGTGATATACATGGATATCACTGCCGCAGATGCCAATCATATGTATCTTAATAAGGATCTGCCCCTCCCCCGCTTCCGGAACCGGAACCTCACAAAAACTAATCTCCCCCGGTGCTGTCATAACTTGCTGAATCATCATTTTTTTCATATTTATACCCATGCCTTTCCCGCATGGGCCCTTCCCATGTGGGAATAGGCCCAAATACGTAGATTGAAAATTTCAATTTTCAATTTTTTATGCTCCATTTCTTAGAATTCATTCTATCGTCCGGCAGCGGACTGTACCGGATCGTCATCTGCTGTCTGCCGCCCGCCTTTCATCCCCGGCGGATTTTGAAAGAAAGCCCATCAGAAGATGGACTTTTCTCCCAAAACAGTATCTTCATTTGCCATAATTGCATGATTAAAGCATTTCTGGTAGTATTCAAAAATCAACGGCTGGTATTCTTCTTTCCCCCAAAGGTTATCATACTCACAAGGGTCCTCCTGCAAATCGTAAAACTCGCTTATGGGATCGTCATGATGGACAATCATCTTGTAGCGGCCGTCAAAATACATGGTTGCGTAAACCTTATTGGACAGCAGGGCAGAATAATAATACTCTGCATATACACAGTCTTTATGGTAAGAAGGATCGCTCTCCCCTTTTAAGATCCCTGCAAGACTTTTGGCCTGCATATACTGGGGTATTGGCATCCCCAGCAGCTCCAGCACGGTAGGGGCCACATCCATCAGTTCCACCAGCGCGTCTGACCTAAGTCCCTGGGCAATCAGCCCCGGGCAGGAAAAGATCAAAGGCACATGCACATTGCATTCATAAAAAAATCCGCCTTTCCAGTATAACCCGTGATCCCCCAGGCATTCCCCATGGTCACTCATAAACATGATGATGGTATCTTCCCTCTGTCCGGTTTCTTCCAGATAGTCGATCAGACGTCCAAGCTGGTGATCCAGATGCTCCACAAGAGCATAATATTCCAGTGTATTTTCCTGTTTTTCCTCTTTCGTCAGCCCCACTGCCGTGCGCACCATTCCGCTTTGTGCACCTATATAATAGGAATCTTTCTGACTCTGGGGCTTGTTGCCCAGCTCCCCTTCTTTCCAGAGAGGCAGCGGCATATCTTCCAAATTCAATCTGTCCTTAAATTCCTGTGGCGGATCGAAGGGCGGATGCGGTGCGAAAGGATTGATGCTGATGCACCAGGGGCGTTCCCCGTCCTCTGCCTTGCTGCGGCTTATAAATTCCATAGCTTTTTCCACGCACCACGTAGTCTGGTGAAGTTCATCCGGCATACTTTGGATACGGGCAGGAATGGGATAGTTGGACTTAGGAGGCCAGTCGATTACCGGGGCTTTGTACATGGCATGCCAGTCCACCCCTTTTTCCTCCAGCCAGTCCATATAATTGTTTACCCCCGGATTCCAGAGATCGTACCCCATATGGCTCCATTCAAAATAACTGTAACCGTCGTCGGCACGAAGCTCCTGATGATCCTTCGCACTGCTGGACGTGAGATGAAGTTTGCCCGTAAGCCCACATACATACCCGTTGTCCCGCATGGTTTTCGTAATTAGTGTCTCATCCCTTGAAAATATTTTATTCCCGTTAATGCTGGAACGGCAGCTTTTGGGATAGCGCCCGGTCAGGAAAGAGGCCCGGCTGGGCGTACACACAGGACTCTGGGAATAGGCGCGCTGGAAAGTCGTACCCGTCTCCATCAGACGGTCTATATTTGGCGTATGGATATGTGTGTTTCCGTATCCGCTTATGGTATCATAACGGAGCTGGTCGGCACAGAACCATACAATATTATAGTTCTTCATTACTACCTCATTTCTGCGCAGATCATGCGCTGTTCGTTCTTATTTCAATAAACCGGCCCCCAAGCCCCTACAACATGCTTACAGGAAAGTCAAACAGATCCCCCAGCCATTCCTTACACAGCCGCACCCAGGATGCAAGATGGGGATGGGACTCGTTGGTTTCCATCATGCCCAGCGTCAGTCCGTGCCTGCCGTGGGTATAAAGATGCAGTTCATAGGAAATATGATGTTTTTGCAGGGCATTGGCAAACAACAGTGTATTTTCTACCGGTACCAGTTCATCCTCCACTGTTGACCAGAGGAAGCAGGGCGGCGTATCTGCGGTCACATGGCCGGGCAGGTTAAACAGTTCTTCCCTTGCCTCTCCAAGATTCCCTACAAGGTTTTGTATGGAATCCGTATGGGCATATTCCCCGGTAACTGTCACTGCATAACCCAGAATGGCCGCATCCGGCCTGTTCTTTCCGCCCTTTGTATCTATCAGCTTCTTTAGTTCCGGCAGATCCCACAGGACCGCACAGGAACCGGCCAGATGCCCGCCTGCTGAAAATCCAAGGACCGCCACCTGATTTTCCCTTGTATTCCAGGCATCCGCGTTGGCCCGGATGCGCAGGATGGCTTCCGAAGCCTGGGAAAGAGGCTCTATCCCCAAAGGCTCCGGGTGGCTTTCACCGTGTATGGAGTATTTTAAAAAGAAGGTATTGAATCCGGCCGCATAGAATTCAAATGCCACAGGGTCCATCTCCCGCCCGGCCAGCTTCTGATAGCCGCCGCCGGGGAAGATCAGGACTGCGGGACGTTTTCCCCGGAAAATAAACTCGTCGTCCGGGTCATGAAGGTAGCCCGTCAGCTCACCGCCGCTTGGAAGCAGCGGCGATATTGTAAATTGTTTCATTTTTAAACCTCATTTCCATCTATTTATTTCATTCCACTCATGGACAGGGAAGCCATGAACTTCTCCTGACACATATAGAACACTACCAGAATCGGCAGGGTTGAGAAGGTAGCTGCCGCCATGACCAATTCCCATTTCATGCCGTCCTCGTTGGAAAGCAGGGTCAGGCCAAGGGGCAGCGTAAACTTCTCGGAAGAAGAAAGCAATACCAAAGGCAGAAGATAGTCGTTCCAGCTCTGCAGGAAGGTGAAGATAATCAGGGTGGAGATAGATGAAATCGCCATGGGCACCATGATCTTCATAAAAACCCTGGGCTGGTTGGCGCCGTCAAGCTTTGCCGCCTGTACCAGTTCACCGGGCACTGTCAGGAAATACTGCCTCATCAGGAATGTTCCAAAAGCGCCGCAGTAGCCAAACATGGGACAGATAATCAGCCCCAGATGGCCGTCCGCAAGTTTTAAACTGGAAAGAGCCGTATAAATCGGGATGATCGTTACTTCAATGGGCATCATCATGCCGCACAGAATTACCATAAACAAAATATTGCTTCCTTTGAAGCGAATTTTAGCAAATGCATATCCTGCAAGGGAACTGAACACCACTACCCCCAGTGTTGCCAGCGCTGCAATGTAAACACTGTTCCAGAGATATTTTAAAAACGGACGCTTCACAAACAGTTCCACAAAGTTGTCAAGGGTCCAGGGATTTGGCCACCACTGGGGCGGATATTTAGCCACATTCATAGGAGTCTTAAAGGAAGTGGTAAACATCCAGTACATGGGAAACAGCATGATGACTGCAATTATGATGCACACAATGTACTTCCCTGTCTTTTTCAGCATTTTTCTTCGACGTGCATAATCATTATTTGTTAAACCGTTAGTCTTCATGGAATACCCACCTCTTTCTCATTTTCCACTGTAAAATCGTAAGCGCCACGATAATCAGGAACAGGATGACGGAAGCTGCCGATGCGTAACCGAATTTATAACTCTGGAACGCCATCTGGTAAATGTAGAACACCATAACGTAAGAGGATGTTCCGGGACCGCCGTTGGTCAAAGCCTTTACCTGACCGAACACTTTCAGGGAACCGATGGTTGTCAGAATAAGCACCAGGAAAATGCTGGGTGCAATATTGGGCAGAGTGATCTTGAAAAACTGCTGAAATTTGTTGGCGCCGTCCAGTTCTGCCGCTTCGTAATAATCTTCCGGCACATCCAGCATGGCGCCGATAAAGATGACCATGTTCATGCCCAGACCTTTGACCAGGGTCACAAACACCGAGATCGGGATAGCCATTTTCAGGTTCATAAGCCACTGGGGCCCTGTAATTCCCATCATCTTTAATACTGAGTTGATCAGACCGTTGTCTGTCTGGAAAATATATTTCCACAAAACACCCCATACAACTACAGAGGTTACAACCGGGGTAAACACTGCTGTACGGAAAAATCCGCAGCCTTTGAATTTATCTTTCAGCAGGCTGGCAAGGCCAAGGGTCAGAATCATATTGGAAGGAATCAGCAGCACCGTAAACTCTAAGGTCTGCCACATGGTACTGCGGAATGTTTTATCGCTGAATAATTTAATAAAATTGTCCATTGCGATAAAGTTTGTAGTCCGGCTCATCATGTTTTTGTCTGTCATACTGTACACAAATGTCATAATGACCGGCAAGACTGTGATAATCAAAAATCCGATAAGCATTGGCATAATAAAGGCATAGCCCCAGACGCTGTCGGAATATTCAAGGGAACGCGTTTTCCGGCGTTTCGTTTTCACTTCATTTGTCATATGGAACTCCTTTTAAAATAAGGGCCGCCGTTGTCTGTCAGCGAGAGTTAACGGCAGCCCATTTGTCTAATTTCTATAAATATTTAGTTCAGATACGGTTCAACCGCTGTTTTCATCTCTGCAACGCCTTCCTCTACGGAGTAAGCACCTGCCCAGATCATCTCATAAGTCTGTTCTACTGCATTGGAAAGCAGGTTCCAGTCACTGGTACCGCGGTAGGAGAAAAGGCCGCGCTCTGCAACACAGTCAACGAAGGAAGCCTTGATGTCCTCTGCTGCGGGATATCCTTCACCGGGATTTAAGATCTCGGCAGATTCCATTACAGAAGTACGGGGACACATAAAGGTAGAGCACCATGCAAGCTGGTTTTCAGGATTGGTGACAAATTTCACCAGTTCAACGGCTAAGTCCCTGTTGGCGCTTGTCTCGTTTGCGCACCAGTAAGCGTAACCTGTATACTGCTTGCCGTCTGCCCCTTTTGAGCCGTAAGGCTGTGGAACAATGCCCCATTCAAAGTCAACATTTCCTTCTACCATAGATTTCATGTAAGAGTAGCATTCACGGGCCATACCCACATTTCCTGATACAAATGCAACATCGTCGCCGGGCTTCGCATGTCCGCCGTTGGTGTACATGGAATCGTAAACCATCTGTGTCACTTTGATGCCCTCCGGGCTGTCCAGAATAAACTCAGTGGAATCTTCATTTAAAAGGTTTGCGCCGTAAGCGGGCAGAATATCAGCAAAGTTTTGTACACCGTTGGTTGCCTGTCCCACGCACCAGAGTTTTAAGCCGACCTTGGTAGAATCTGCTGCGCTGATTTTAGATGCAAGGTCAAACATCGTTTCATATGTCCAGTTCCCCTCAGCCACGTATTCATCGGGTGTTTTAAGTCCTGCATTTTCAAACATGGTCTTATTGTAAAAGATTGCCCGTGCGCCAAAGGAAAAGGGTACGCCGTAGACACCGCCGTCGCCGTAATCAGTGGATGTGATGGCATCAGTGTAGAAATCATCAAAATTGTAGGATGCATCAGCCGTCAGCGCGTCTTTTAAGTTGGCACACCATCCGCCCTGGATAAAGGTGGCTTCCTTTGCGTCCGCCAGCCAGAATACATCGGGCGCTGTGCCTGCTCCAAGCTGTGACGCAAGTTTGTCAAAGAAATCGCCGATGGGAACCAGCTCGATCTTTACCGTGCAGTTATTAGCTTCACAGAAAGGAGCCAGTGTCTTCTGGTATGCCTCTGCACGGGCTTCATCCCCCCACATGGCGATCGTTAACTGGACCTTATCGCCGGATGCATCTGCCTGGGCTGTTTCCCCGGCTTCACCTTCAGCAGGCGCCGCTGGTCCTGCGTTGGAACTTTCCTCTGTCTTTCCGCCGCATCCTGCCAGCATGGTAAGGAGCATGGCAAATACCAAAAACAGGGTCATCATTTTTTTCGTTTGTTTTTTCATACTTTGATCCTCTCTTTCGCAAATCGTTTACAGATTCTCTGTAAGGACATATTTTTCCAGACCAAACAGAGAGAAATATGTGGCAAAATAGACCACAAGGGAAAAAGCGCACAGCAGCAGCAATGGAAATACTCGCAGCCAGAACAAACTACACAATACTATGACTGCAATGGTAATAACGCCGCTGCAAATACTGAACTTCAAGTTTAAAAACGTCAGCAGGAATGAATTTTTAAGTACCTTTCCCAATGTCAGATCCACTCTTGCAAGCATGGTATAACAATAGGAAATCATTAAGTAGGTGATCACTGCCGCACCGCTCATAAACACCCCCATTAACAGGAGCAGCCAGTTCCCCTTACAGTGGGAAAAATAAAACCACGCGCCGTAAGCGGATATAAATTCAAGCAGTCCAAGTAATAAAAATACCGCCCACGATTGAAGAAGCTGGCTCTTTATTGTGTGCAGGAAGGTCCCCATCACTTTACAGTCCCTTCCCCGGACAACGTCCACGCACACGCCATGCAGGGCACATAAGGCCGCTGGCATAGTAACAATAGGAATACAAAACAGCAGGAAGCACAGGTTTGCCTTTACCAGCGTAAAAATTTCCCGCCAGATCGTCATAAAAAGGTTTTTCCACCCAAGCAGGGAAGCATCTTCCTGCGCCAGGGCAGGATCAATAAATCCTGACTTCATAAATTCTCGCCCTTTCCAGTCCATGGGTTCCCAAAACCGTGACCTCTACCTCGCCGCATTTGATATCTTCCAGCGGATGGATATTCAGTCTTTGTACATTATCCAAAATGGTTTTCTCCCAGACTTTCTTTCCCTGGCTGTACAGGGAAATCCTATAATCTTTCACCAGTTCATGGGGCATCCCCTTTACCTGGCGTTCACGCACTTCCCTGACAATGGAAGGCATGATCTCATGGCTTAAATCCGTATCAAATGTTAACCTTATCTCCCGAAGGTATTTTTCTTCCGGCAGCTTAAGGGTCAAAGTTTCGCCCTGGGACCCAACAGATGCAGACTCCCAGAAATTGGTCTTATCCCCCACGCTTCTTGAAACACCGTTGATTACATTGACTGCCGGGCCGTGGACGCTTTCGCTGGTAGCGGAAACAGCTGCCCTTCTGGCCAGATCTTCTGTGTCCTGATTGTCAAATCCCGGAATATAGCAGTCGTCTTTTAAAAGCTGCTGCTGCAATTCGGCAATGTGGGACTGTCCCACTTCCCGGGGTGAGCAGCCGTAGCGGACCGCCAGAGCTGCCGCTGTCCCTACCGCCTGTCCGCCTACCGAGCAGGAACCCATCAGCCGGACAGAACTGAATGCCATCTTGGAGGTACTGATGTCCCGCCCTGCCATCATCAGATTTCCGATATTCTGGCTGTAGTAGCAACGGTATGGAATGGTATAACAACCCTCAAAGTTGTAAACGTGGGAGGCCGGGCTGTCAAAATCCAAAAGCCCGCCGGGTACATGTACGTCCATAGGCCACCCCCCATAAGCTACGGCATCATCAAATATCCGGTTGGCGCGGATGTCGTTTTCTGTAAGGATGTAGTCACCGTCCAGACGGCGGCTTTCCCGGTATCCAGGCACCATCCCCACCCAGTCTATGTCGTAATTGCCGATGCCGTGGTCGCCTACATTTTTCAAATGATCCCATACACCGTAGATACATTTGAGCAGTTCGTCCCGGATTTCTTCCCCCTGGCTGACAATATTGTCATAATTACCGCCAAGCTCGATCCACCAGTAACCCGAATCCACACTGGTGATCTCCGGCAGGAAGTTTTCTCCTTCTTCCGCTTCCACGATCCCGATGCCGTCGGCGTGGGCCGTAATGCCTGTTTCATGGGGACGGTATTTCAGATCATCCTCACTAAAGCGGTACGCCCACTTGGGACGGATAAAGGTAACAGGTTCTTCCCTGTCCCTTGCAACAAACATCAATGTGTTGCCCATGGTATAGTTATTGGCCTCCTCCGGCGCTGTAGGTTCGTTGAACTCATGACGGCTTTCACTGCCCACACGGCTGGCCGCCCCTGCCAAAACGCCAAGAGTCCCGTGTCCGGTGGCATCCACAAATATTTTGGCGGACAAGGTATACTCCGTCTCTGTGGAATTCTGATGGCAGATAATGCTTTTGATTTCCCCATCCTCCACAACTGCGTCATCCATGTTCGTATTCAGGTAGGCATCCAGCCCTTCCTGCATATAAATTTTTTCCCATAAAATCATGTCAAACAGATGGAAGGAAGCGTATGGATTTCTGCTCTTATTCTCTAACAGTATCTCCTCCACAATTCCGGTCTCTCTCAAATTGGGTTTGGACGAATGGCAGTTTGCGCCGCAGATATGCATGCGTATCTCCGAGCTGGCATTTCCCCCGAACACGGAACGGTTCTGCACGATCGCAGTTTTCGCTCCTCCCCGGGCCGCTGAAATAGCCGCGCACATTCCGGCCATGCCTCCGCCTACTACAATGATATCGTAACTTGCTGTCTTCTTGTAAATTGACATTTTTGTGCCTCCTGCCCATAACAGGCTAAGATTTATATATTTTTATGTACATTTTAGACTATATCATACATCTTAACTTTTGTAAATCATTTTATTAAAAAATAAATGAAATAATTTCTTTTTGTTTAATATGCATAAAAATGAGCCTGATTTTTAGTATTAATGTAATTACCCAGGGATGCCAAATGTATGCTTCGCATCCGCCTGATTCATTGCTCATGTGCGCCGCTTTAGCGGCATATTTCCTCTGCACGGTCTGCGCATAAAAACCTGCTAACAAAAGTCAAGACTTTTTAGCAGGTTTTTTATAAATTTTTAATATGAATTTTTTCCACGACAATT